>NZ_DAMBMM010000008.1:0-242339 GCF_032065005.1 Sphingobacterium sp. | reverse complement strand
GCACAGGGCAACGGCATTCTTTCCATTTTTCCGCCATTGGAAATGAGCCGGGGGGGGGCTAAAGGGCTTCCTTCGGAAGGATGGATGAATATTTATATGTTTTGAGAAACCCCCAGAGGGGGTGAAATCTTTGTAGAAGGGTGATTTGTTCTTTGGCCAACCCACAGCGTGGGTGAAATGTTTGTAGAAGGGTGATTTGTTCTTTGGCCAACCCACAGCGTGGGTGAAATGTTTTTCAATAAATCTTTTGTGTCACCCTGATGGTTTCCAGAAGGGTCTCGGAAAATCCACAATCATTAAAAAATAGTTTCCTCATCTTCCGATTTCGGAATGACCCAATCCTCCTAAAAAAAAACAAGAAATAGATTCTTCGTTTCACTCTGAATCCCTCTTTAGCACATTTTTATTCTGAACGATCAGTGAGGAATCTGCACGGTTCTCCTCCCAAAACTGCCTGTCATTCTGCACCTTCGGTGCAGGACCTGTACGTCAATGCAATCCTTTATGATTTCAAAATTGGATTTTTGTATAGTCCCGAGATTCTTCCCTCGTCAGAATGACATCGTGGCGGAAACCAAATGTGCAGAAAAGCACACAAATAAAAACCTATTATTTATTCAAAATATGACGCACGTGTATGCAATTGCCCCTACGCAATTGTGGCCAAATATAGTCAACGAAGTCGCTTCATACCATGATCTTGGTCCTTCCTCTTATCCTCGTCGGGTGAGCGGAGCCGAACCCAATCCTGGTTCAAACCCAAATCTTGGTCCATCCTCCCATCCTCGTCGGGTGAGCGGAGCCGAACCCAATCCTGGTTCAAAAACCAATCCCCCTAAACCTATTGCTTCCCGAATTCCTAAGGCTATCTTAATAACTTGGATATTTTATGATTCGAAAGCCAAGGAAATATTCATGGTAATTCAAGAAATATAATTCCCTGAATGTACTGTTCACCCTTTCCTTTTGATTTCGGTATGAACCTCCTCTGATAGTTGTAGTTAACGTAGCATTTTGGGCTGGATCAACAACAGCGTTTATACTATAAACCCTTGCTTCGTCTAAGCAATACTCTATTACATTTCCATAGATATCGTACAGCCCCCAAGGATTTGGTTTCAACAAGCCCACATCTTTTAATTTATTACCGGAATTTCCAGCATACCAGGCATATTCTGCAAGTTCACTTTCATGACCAGCAAAGGTTTCATGATCTTCCAGAAAGAAATAATCAGCTTTGGAACCTGCCTTTGCAGCATATTCCCATTGCGCTTCGGTAGGGAGATCTCCTCCTGCCCACTGGGCATATGCCCGAGCTCCGGCCCAAGTTACATAAGTGACAGGTAGGCTTTCTTTCCCTGGGACAACCTGCCATTGACCATTGCTTTCAATGAAAAAATCATAATTTTGAATCCATCTAACGCCTGGATTATTGGGGTTTTGGACGTTCACACTGTTTAGATCGGCATTTACATCCTTGAGGAATTCAAGGTATTGCGCAAGAGTAATCTCATATTTGCTCATCAGGAAATCTCTGGTCAGGGTTACTTGATGTGCAGGGTAAATACTTGCTGTTGTTCCAGGTTCGGTAGCTCCCGAACCCATGGTAAAGGTTCCGGCAGGGATATGGACGAATTCCAGTTCCGTTGACCGAGCTATGATTTCTCCGGCATCAACCTGCCAATCCATCGCTGAGACCCTTTTGACCTCGACCGAACCTAGGTTGATCGTGACCTGGTATTCGTATTGCTTACCGGAAACAAAAGATTCGGATAAAGGCAGGTCATATTCCAAAACCTTATCCCCGACCTTGAACCGAAATTGCTGCAGGGTATTAAATAACGGGGACAAAATAATCGCTTCCCGCTCCAGCCCGAGTATAATGGTAGAAGACGTACTCAGACCGGTAAGATTTCCGTTCAGTATATCTATCGTCCCTCTGGTTTGAAAATCTACAAGGCTGATTTCGACATCCGAAAGATTACCTGAGTTCAACCCTTGTCCAGGCAATAGCGTGAATTTCAGCTTACTGTTCCTGTGCAGAAAATTTATGGGTGCAATGGGATTGTTCCTGTCTAAATTTATCAGCTTGGAATAGACCAGATCCAGTTTGGCCTGATCGCTCTGGTCGCCGATATCCAGCTTGAGTTCGTTATCTGAAACCAGCTGATAGGGACTGTAGAGTATGACATCAATAGCACTGCCATCGTTGGGGTAGATTATCGGCTCACCTCCATCAGCTGGAAGCAGCTCACCTGATTCGTACCTGAACTTTCGGTTGTTCTCTAGGGCTTCCGTCAGGTCCGTTGATCCGGTCGGGAGAACGTAGAGCCCAAATTCCTGCCCATCGACGGGTGTAACAGCGTTCATCGCCGTGATACTGCTCGGTTTTGCCAGGACCAGTTTAAGTTCTTTGCCCTCGGATGGAATGGCTATTCCATCGTCGCGCCTACAGGAAAACAACAGCAGGAGCATGCAGAGTAATGGATAGTTTATTTTGGTTCTTTTAAACATAATATTGGTTTGGCTATCAAAGGATTGATAATTCAAGTTAATCGAAAAGAATCGATAAGCTAATATATTAATTATTAATAAACAATAAAATGTTTATTGAGAAATTTAGTTATTGAATGGGAAATATTTATTGTTTTTAGGATTATGGAGAGTGTCTCAGTCTTGGTGCTCGATGTTCAGCCTGAAGGAAGGTAGAAAAAAAAGCAAACCATCGAGACCAAAAATATCATGGGTTTTATTGGCGTACAGTTTCTTAACCTTCGGTTAAGAATGACATTTTTTTAGGGAGAAGAAGCGGTACGCCAATTATATTCAGACCCTGTCATCCATTATCTTCGATAATGGACCTGTATGTAAATAAAAACCTTAATATATTCAAAACAAGATGCGGGATTATGCAATAAGCCCCTACGCAATTGCGGACAAATATAGTCCAAGAAGCCTTGTTCAAACCATGATCTTGGTCCATCCGGTGGGTGAGCCTGTCGAACCCCCATCCCGTACCCTGAGCATCGAAGGGCATCATGGTTCATTCCCCGATCTTGGTCCATCCGGTGGGTGAGCTTGTCGAACCCCCATCCCATCCATCCTGGTTCTACCCCCCCTAATCCCATTGCTTCCCAAAACCCTTTAACCCTATCAATTACTTGGATATTTTATTATTCGAAAGCCAAGGTTACTTCCAATATAACCCAAGTAAAATAAATCCCTGAATTTACTGTTCACCACATGGTCTTGACTTAAAAATGAACCTCCTTTAATAGCAGGATTTGACACAGCAACTTGACCAGGATCAACGGCAGCGTTTATACTATAGGTCCTTATTTCGTCTAAGCAATATTCTATTACATTTCCATAGATATCGTACAGCCCCCATGGATTTGGTTTTAACAAGCCTACTTCTTTTACTTGTAAGCCAGAACTTTCATCATACCATGCGTATTCCGCAAGCTCACTTTCATGGCCGGTTAAGGTTTCATGATCTTCCAGAAAGAAATAATCAGCTTTGGAGCCTGCCCTTGCAGCATATTCCCATTGCGCTTCGGTTGGGAGATCTCCACCTGCCCACTGGGCATATGCCCTAGCTCCAGCCCAAGTCACTTGATAGACAGGTTTGTTTTCATTCCCTGGGACAACCTTCCATTCACCATTGTTTTTTATAAAAAAGTTATTGTTATAAATCCAAAAAACGCTTGGAATATTGGGATCCTGGACGTTCGCATCGTTTAGGTCGGCATTTACAGCCTTGAGGAATTCAAGGTATTGCGCAAGAGTAATCTCATATTTGCTCATCAGGAAATCTCTGGTCAGGGTTACTTGATGTGCAGGGTAAATACTTGCTGTTGTTCCAGGTTCGGTAGCTCCCGAACCCATGGTAAAGGTTCCGGCAGGGATATGGACGAATTCCAGTTCCGTTGACCGAGCTATGATTTCTCCGGCATCAACCTGCCAATCCATCGCTGAGACCCTTTTGACCTCGACCGAACCTAGGTTGATCGTGACCTGGTATTCGTATTGCTTACCGGAAACAAAAGATTCGGATAAAGGCAGGTCATATTCCAAAACCTTTTCCCCGACCTTGAACCGAAATTGCTCTTGACCATCATTAAACGACTCATACATGATAGCTTCCCGCTGAGTCCCAAGTCTAATATCGGAGCTGTTTAACAAAAAAATTGAATTTAAGTAAAGTTTATATCTCCAACCACTGGAGAATCCCACAAGGCTTATTTCGACGTCTCCTAAATCCTCAGCGCTCAAGCCTTGGCCAGGCAATAGCGTGAATTTTAGCTTACTGTTCCTATGCTGTAAACTTATTGGACCAATAGGATTGTTCTTGTCGACATTGACCATTCTGAAATCGATAAGGTCCAGTTTGGCCTGATCGAGCTGATCGGTAAAGTCCATCATAAGTTCGCCATTTGAAACCTGCTGATAGGGACTGTACAGGAAGAAATCAATAGCACTGCCATCGCGGGGGTAGATTATCGGCGCACCTCCATCAGCTGGAAGCAGCTCTCCTGATTCATATATATACTTCCGGTTGTTCACCAGCGCACTATTCAGGTCCCTTGATCCGGTCGGGAGGACATAGACCCCAAATTCCTGTCCCTCGACAGGTGTAACAGCGTTCATCGCCGTGATACTGCTTGGTTTTGCAAGGACCAGTTTAAGTTCCTTGTCCTCTGATGGAATCGCTATTCCATCGTCGCGCCTACAGGAAAACAACAGCAGGAGCATGCAAAGTAATGGATAGATTATTTTGGTTCTTTTAAACATAATATTGGTTTGGCTATCAAAGGATTGATAATTCAAGTTAATCGAAAAGAATCGATAAGCTAATATATTAATTATTAATAAACAATAAAATGTTTATTGAGAAATTTAGTTATTGAATGGGAAATATTTATTGTTTTTAGGATTATGGAGAGTGTCTCAGTCTTGGTGCTCGATGTTCAGCCTGAAGGAAGGTAGAAAAAAAAGCAAACCATCGAGACCAAAAATATCATGGGTTTTATTGGCGTACAGTTTCTTAACCTTCGGTTAAGAATGACATTTTTTTAGGGAGAAGAAGCGTACAGATTCCTCACGAAATGTTCAGAATCAAAATTACACAAATTCGTATTCTTGCTCCTTGGGGTAGTTCCGCTTTGTTTTTTCATTAACTTAATGACAACCCCAGAAGGTGCAAATCTTTGTAGAAAATGAATGTATTTAGGGTTAAGAAACTCCTAGGGGGACAGCTTTGTAGAATTTAGATGTTTTGTATAGCCAACCCACAGCGTGTGTGAAATATTTTTCAATATATCTTTCTCAGGAGAAAAAATGGTTTCCTCATCTTACGATAGCGGAATGACAAACAACTCCAAATAAAATAAAAAAAAATAGATTCTTCGTTTCACTCTGAATCCCTCTTTAGCGCATTTTGATTCTGAACGATCAGTGAGGAATCTGTACGGTACTCTATAAAAAATGGCTGTCATTCTTTACCGAAGGTAAAGGACCTGTACGTCAATGCAAATACTGTTAGAATAGTTCCGAGATCCTTCCTTCGTCAGGACGACAGCTAGAGGGAAAGCGAAGATGCAGGAAATTATGCCAATACAAACCTATTATTTATTTTATTTATTCAAAACAAGATGCGGGCTTATGCAATAAGCCCCTACGCAATTGCGGATAAATATAGTCCAAGAAGCCTTGTTCATACCATGACCTTGGTCCATCCTCCTATCCTCTCATCCTGGTTCATTCCCCGATCTTGGTCCATCCTCTCATCCTTTCCATCCTAGTTCAAAAAACTACCCCCTTCCTTTCGTTAAAAAATGTTAACAAACCCTTCTTTGTGTACGAAATAAAATCCGACTGCGTTATAGTATTAAAGAAAAGCAAAAGAGTAAAAGAGTATATAATTTCATAATTTAGGTTAATAATTGGTTTGGTAAAAATCCTGAGCTTCCCCAGCTCAGGATTTTTTATTGAAATGGCTTTTAAGTCACCTGAATATGGTCTGATGTTCGATTCAATTTCCTATTTTTGATATCCCCATAAAAGAAAGAAGGAAATCATGACAAATAAAGAGATAGCTAAGGTTTTTAAATTGTGTTCGCAATTGATGGAATTGTACAACGAGAATCCATTTAGGACAAAAGCAATGGCCTCGGCATCTTTTCGGATCGATAAATTACCTTTTGCTGCGAGCCAATCTGATCTTGAAACCCTGAGTGAACAACCTAATATCGGTAAGAGTACTGCTGAAAAGATTATGCAAGTCATTACTACGGGTACTTTTCCAGACTTAGACAAACTCCTTGCAAAAACTCCAGAGGGCATTTTAGAGATGCTTAAAATCAAAGGCTTGGGACCTAAGAAAATCCAGGTTATCTGGAATGACCTGGAAATTGAATCGGTCGGAGAGCTATACTATGCATGTAATGAAAACAGGCTGATTGAAGCCAAAGGTTTCGGTCTGAAAACTCAGGAGGACATAAAAAAAGCTATTGAATTTTCGATCGCCAATCAAGGTTGGTTCTTATTTGCCAAGGTTATGCCGTCGGCGCTCGGAGTCATACAACATTTTGAGAAAACTTTAGCACTGGCTCCCATCAGTTTTACTGGTGACTACCGCAGGAAATCAGAAGTTTTGCAACATGTGCAAATATTGATCGCTGCAGAACCAGCGGCAATCCATCAAGCGATTAAAAGCTTAGAATATGAGTTTGACATCAATAAAGAAAACCAAAGAATCAGTTTCAAGGACCAAAATGGAATTCCATTTGAAGTATTGTCCTGTGAAGCAGAGCAATTTGCCAAGAACCTTTTGATCAGTACTGGTTCAGAAGAGCATATCAAACAATTGGAAGAAATCGGCGAGATCCAGAATTTGGAATCGGAAAATGAGATCTATAAATCTTTAGGATTAGCCTATATAGAACCTGAATTGAGGGAAAGTGGAAATGTGACCGAACTGGCAAAAGAAAACAAACTGCCCAACCTGATCACTTACGCAGACCTTCAAGGATCATTGCACAACCACTCGACCTATAGTGATGGTGTCCATTCTTTGAAAGATATGGCCTTGTATTGCAAGGAAGAATTAGGATTGGAATATTTGGGAATCTGTGACCACTCCAAGACAGCAGTTTATGCCAATGGCTTGAGTCTGGAAAGACTGGAACAGCAATGGATTGAAATTGATGAATTGAATAAAAAATTAGCTCCCTTCAAAATCTTTAAAGGAATAGAATCGGATATCCTTTCAGATGGATCTTTGGATTATCCAGACGATGTCTTGGCTAAGTTTGATTTTGTGGTGGCCTCCATCCATAGTAATTTAAAAATGGACCAAGACAAAGCAACTGATCGTATTGTTAAGGCCATTGAAAATCCATATACCACAATTTTAGGTCACCCAACAGGACGACTATTATTATCTAGGGCAGGATATCCATTGGACTTCAAAAAGGTAATCGATGCCTGTGCTGCCAATAAGGTCGTTATTGAAATAAACGCCAATCCATTGAGACTGGACCTAGACTGGAGATGGCATCAATATGCGTTAGAGCAGGGTGTACTTCTATCCATCAATCCAGATGCCCATAGAAAAGAAGGCTTTTTGGATATGGAATATGGAGTTTATGTTGGCCGAAAAGGCGGTTTGACCAAAGAGATGTGCTTAAATGCATTTGACCTAGAGAAGATCGAAACCTACTTTAATAACAGAAAGAAAAATTAAAAACCTTTATTAGACCGATATGATAAGAACAAAATCAATTTTCCTCGGCATGTTATTATGTGCTGCTAGCTATTCAGCAGAAGCACAATTGATGAAGGCCAAAGAATTATATAGCAAAGCCGATTCATTACGTGGAGAATTGACTGCATTGCGCACCTGCTATGATATCCAATACTACCATTTGGACGTTAAAGTGGATATCGACAATAAGTTTATTTCAGGGAGTAACCTGTTTAAGTTTGAAGCTGTTGAAAGTTTCAACAAATTACAGTTTGACCTATTTGATAACCTATCCGTAGACAAGGTAGAATACAAAGGTAAGAGTCTTCCCTTTACAAGGGAATACAATGCCGTCTTTGTAGATTTCCCAGAATACATTGAAAAAGGAAAGGTCGATTCTTTTACGGTTCATTATTCTGGAAATCCAATTCAGGCGACTAGAGCTCCATGGGATGGCGGTTTTGATTGGAAAAAAGACAGTAATGGAAAACCTTGGGTAGCTACGGCTTGTCAAGGCCTCGGCGCCAGCGTTTGGTGGCCAAACAAAGACCATCAATCGGATGAGGTAAAGAGCATGTTGATATCGGTGGCAGTTCCCAATGGGGTCATGAATGTGTCCAATGGTAGATTGGTCAAGACAGAAAAACTGAAAAATGGATATACCAAATATCATTGGAAGGTGGAGAACCCGATAAACAATTATAATGTGGCCCTTAATATTGGGGATTATACGCATTTCAAAGAAACCTATGCTGGAGAAAAAGGCCCACTATCTGTTGATTACTACGTCTTAAAAGAAAATGCAGGCAAGATCGATCATTTAAAAAAGAATGCGAATGAGACTTTAAAGGCATTTGAGCATTGGTTTGGACCTTACCCTTTTTATGAGGATGGGTACAAGCTTGTGGAAACCGCCCATTTAGGCATGGAGCATCAGAGTGCGGTTGCTTATGGTAATAAATATCAAAATGGATATTTAGGTAGAGATGGATCTAGAACCGGTTGGGGCTTGAAATGGGACTTTATCGTGGTCCATGAATCGGGACATGAGTGGTTTGGAAACAATATTACTTCGAATGATCTTGCAGATATGTGGATCCATGAAAGTTTCACCAATTATTCAGAAGCCTTATTCATTGATTTCTTTTATGGAAAAGAAGCCAGCCAAGCCTATGTTCATGGAAACCGACGCGGTATCCAAAACGACAGCCCAATCCAAGGACCATACAACGTAAATAAAGAGGGTTCAGGGGATATGTACAACAAGGGCGGTGTATTGCACAACATGATACGGACCATGATCGATGATGACGACAAATGGCGGAATATCCTTCGCGGATTAAACAAGAAATTTTACCATCAGACGGTTGATTATGGCGATATCGTAAATTATATGAGCAAAGAGTCTGGCATCAACCTCGATAAAACCTTTGAACAGTTTGTACAGAAGAAAAGCATCCCGACTTTAGAGGTTATCGAGAATAGTCCAGGTGTCTTTATGATCCGTTGGATATCAGAAGTAAAAGATTTTCAGATGCCGGTCCATATCTTTGATAAAGATGGAAAAAGATTGAGAATAGACCCAACGGACAAATTTAAGGTGATGAGGTTGGATGGATTAACGAAGGAGAACTTTAAGGTAGATACTTATAATTATTATATTGGCACTACAATACAATAAAATAAGTCTAATTTCGTTCACAATATCATATTTAAAAATTTGAATATTTTCGTCGACAAAAGATGTTTTTTTATAAGTAATGCTTTCATAAAAAACCATTTTTTTTCATTAGGTTTGCAATTAAATTACAAATAATACTTACACATCTAAATGGGGCTTTTTAATTGGTTTACGCAAGAAGTTGCAATAGACTTGGGAACAGCTAACACCCTAATCATTCACAATGATAAAGTAGTAGTAGATGAACCCTCAATTGTAGCATTTGACCGCACAACAAATAAGGTGATCGCAATCGGTCGTCAGGCAATGCAAATGGAGGGTAAAACTCACGACAATATAAAAACGGTAAGACCATTGCGTGATGGTGTGATAGCTGATTTTACAGCTGCTGAGCACTTAATCCGCGGTATGGTTAAGCTTATCAACAAAGGTAAGAGCTGGTTTTTCCCATCCTTACGTATGGTGGTATGTATTCCCTCGGGCATAACAGAGGTCGAGAAACGTGCTGTTCGTGATTCGGCAGAGATTGCTGGAGCGAAAGAGGTTTACTTGATCCATGAACCTATGGCAGCTGCTGTGGGTATCGGTATCGATGTGGAAGAGCCTGTAGGAAACATGATCATTGATATCGGTGGTGGTACCACTGAAATTGCCGTGATTGCCCTTTCGGGAATTGTTTGTGACCAATCTATCCGTGTTGCGGGAGATAACTTCGATTCAGACATTGTTCAATATATTCGTCGTCAACATAATATTATGATTGGAGACCGTACTGCGGAGAAAATCAAGATTGAAGTTGGCGCAGCATTACCAGAATTAACAGATCCACCTGAGGATTTCGCAGTTCAAGGTCGTGACCTAATGACTGGTATCCCTAAACAGATCACTGTATCTTATACGGAAATCGCACACTGTTTAGACAAGTCAATTTCTAAAATTGAGGAAGCTATCTTAAAAGCATTGGAGATCACTCCTCCAGAACTATCAGCAGATATCTATCAAACAGGAATCTATCTGACAGGTGGTGGTGCCCTACTTCGTGGATTGGACAAACGTATTCAAGCGAAAACAAAACTTCCTGTTCACGTTGCGGAAGACCCACTTCGTGCAGTAGTTAGAGGAACTGGGATTGCACTTAAAAACATCGGACGTTTTAAGTTCTTAATGCAATAACAAATAATTAAAAAAATTTATGATTACGCGATATAACGTTCCTATAATGTTATATCGCGTAACTATTAAAAGAGAACAATAATGAAGAACCTTTGGCTTTTCTTGGTTAGATATAATGCCTTTTTTTGGTTTATTCTCTTTTTTGTTGCTTCTCTCCTATTAGTTGTCCAAAACAACAGGTACCAACGCTCAGCCTTTATCAATTCTTCAAACGTAGTCGTAGGATCATTTTACGATAAGTTGAATTCTTGGAAAAGCTATTTGGCTTTGGAAGAAACCAATAAAAACCTGGCGCAGGAAAACTCTGAACTTAGAAAGCAACTCCAACACTATCTGTTGACCGACACCTTGGATTCTGTACAGATCAATGATTCTATCGATATGAACAGGTACCAGTTCACAATGGCAGAGGTCGTTAACAACAGTGTACACCAGAAAAGTAATTTCATTACGATCAATAAAGGCTCATTGGCAGGCATTCAGAAAGGCTTAGGTGTCATCACCTCCAATGGTGTTGTCGGTATTGTCCTGAATGTATCAGCACACTTTAGTACCATTCAATCTTTATTGCATCCTGATACCCGAGTTTCAGTGACCATGGACACCACGAATGTCTTTGGATCTTTGGTCTGGGGAAATACAACCGACCCGCAGTTTGCCATTGTCAAGGATATCCCAAACCATCTTAAAGTCCAAAAAGGACAAAAGATCTATACGTCAGGGTTTTCCCTGTTTCCGAAAGGTATTGAAATTGGATCGGTGGAAGAAACTGGTATAAGTTCAGGAGGCTCCTTCCTGGACATCAAGATTAAATTGAGGACAAATTTCAGCAATCTAAACCATGTGTATGTGGTGAAGGATCTGCTGGAGAATGAAAAAAATGAATTGGAAGCCGTAACGGAGGATAATGATGGGTAAGGTGATAATTTTCAATATTATTCGATTTATTGTATTGATCGCGATGCAAGTTGTACTGTTCAAGAATATTGGATATTATAACCTAGCAACTCCTTTTCCATATATCCTGATCATCTTTTTGTTACCCATCGGTACTCCAAACTTTGTATTGTATGTATTGGCCTTCTTAACAGGACTTACCGTAGATGCATTTTATGATTCGATAGGTGTACATGCTGCTGCCTGCGTAGCCCTGACCTGGTACCGGATATTTTTCCATAGAATTACCTTGGACGTTGATGTTCAGGATTCCTTTGAAACTCCTTCATTAGGCAATATGGGCGCCAAATGGTTCCTTTCCTATATTTCTATCGGAACCTTGATCCACCATTTCGTTCTTCTGCATGTAGAATATTTTAGTTTCTCAAACTATTTAAGCACACTACTGAGCATATTACTAAGCAGTATTTTTACTATCTTGTTAATCATATTGATTAGTATACTTATTTACAAAAGAAAATCTCGCTTATTAAGTAATTAATAATTACGGTCTTATTCTCATGAACAATAGTTATTTCAACCGTAAGTTCGTTATCCAAGGAATCTTCATTGCTATTGCACTCGTTATTGTAGCAAGACTCTTCTATATACAGGTCATCGACGACAAATACCTTCTTTCAGCCAACAACAATGTCATGCGGAAAAAGATCATCTATCCCGCACGTGGTGTTATTTTAGACCGGAATGGTAAAGTCTTGGTCCAGAATGAACCGGTTTATGACATTATGGTTACCCCAAGGGAAGTCAAGGATCTGGACACCCTGTTGCTATGTGACCTTTTAGGGATCGACACGGTTGATTTCAATGTTCGGATGAGAAAGGCAAAAGCACACTCTCCCTATCGGGCATCACAATTTATGAAGCAGGTTTCATCGACTGTCTATGCCAAATTTCAGGAACACCTGTATAAGTTCCGGGGATTCTATCCATTGAACCGTACCGTCCGTAGTTATCCTGATAGTATTGCTGCGCAATTTTTGGGTTATATCCAGGAGGTCAACGAAAGAGATATTGAAAAATCGAATGGCTTTTATCGCCCTGGAGATTATATTGGAGCATCAGGAGTAGAAAGAGCCTATGAAGAACTTTTGAGGGGTAAACGTGGGGTGGAAAACCAAATGGTTGATGCCCTGAACAGACCTCAGGGTAGTTTTATGGATGGTAAATATGATACACTTGCCGTTACAGGGGATGGACTTGTTTCTTCCTTGGACAAAGACCTTCAGATTTTGGCTGAAAAGCTGATGAAAAATAAACTAGGTTCTGTCGTTGCCATTGAGCCTTCCACGGGTGAGATCTTGAGTTTTGTAAGTAGTCCATCTTACAATCCAAATATGATGGTTGGGCGTGAATTAGGAAACAATTACATGAAATTGTTGAATGATGAAACCAAACCTATGTTTATCCGTCCCATTCAAGCTTCTTATCCTCCAGGATCTGTTTTTAAAGTGGTTTCTGCTCTAACAGCCCAGCAAGCTGGTGTGATCAATGATCAGACTGTATTTTATTGTCCAGGTGGTTATCGTTATGGTGGTGGTCGCGCGATAATGCGCTGTACGCACGTTGATGGTGCAACCGGATTGGTAAAATCCATCAAGATGTCCTGTAATACCTATTACGGGTATGTTTATGCCAAAATGATCGACAGCAGAGGAATGAGCGGACCGAAAGCCTATGACCTCTGGAAGGAAGCATTGGGAAAATTTGGCCTCGGCCATAAATTGGGGATAGACCTTCCTGGCGAAAAACCAGGTCTTGTGCCTACATCAGACTTTTATACCAAAAGATATGGCAGTGGAAATTGGAGATCAAGTTTTAATATCTCCTTATCTATCGGTCAAGGTGAACTAGGGATCACTCCATTGCAAATGGCCAACATCATGGCTATCGTGGCAAATAGAGGGTTCTATTACCGCCCGCACCTCATTAAGGGAATAGGTGAAAAACAGATTGTAAAGGAAGAATTTACGGAGAAGATCTTTGCTGGTGTTGATGCCAGACATTATGAGCCTGTCATTGAGGGAATGAGCCAAGCAGTGAACCAAGGTGGTACCGGCGCGGCGTCAAGAATAGCTGGAATTGAGATGTGCGGAAAAACGGGTACCGTTCAGAACCCGCATGGTGAAAACCACGCCGTATTCTTTGCTTTTGCACCAAGAGATAATCCTAAAATCGCTATTGCGGTTTTCGTAGAGAATGCTGGTTATGGAGGTACATGGGCGGCTCCGATCGCGAGTATGATGGTTGAAAAATACCTAAAGGATACCATCTCTTTGCCTAAATATATTCAGGACAGAATCTATAATGGAAACTTAATGCCGAAGCCTAAAGTGAAGAAAGAGGAAAATATCAAAAAGGACAGCACAAAGAACAACAATAAAACACAAACGGTACGTACCGCAGCAGTAGACCCAAAGAAAAAAACGGAATCTGCAGTATTAGTGCACCATAGCCAAGTGAGGAGAAACCATGAATAACCTACATAAGAAAAGTTTTTTCGGTAGAATTGATTGGTTGACCATTGGATTGTGGTTGGCTTTATGTTTGATCGGTTGGTTCAATATCCATGCAGCGGTATATGATGCTGAGAATCCAGGTTTATTCAATCTGGCAACCAACTACGGCAAGCAATCCATTTATATCTTTACGGCACTGATCATTGGTATCTGTATCCTGATCATTGACTCCCGGTTTTTCATTTCCTCTGCCCCTATTATCTATATCATCGTCATTCTGCTTTTGGTGGCCGTATTGGTGGTTGGTCGAAATGTGGGGGGTAACCAGGCATGGATACCTTTAGGTAGTTTTAGGCTGCAACCTTCTGAGTTTGGAAAGTTGGCAACCTGTCTATTGTTGGCCTATTACCTCAGCAACCAGACGAACAAAAACCCCAATATGAAGACCTTGTTCATAGGTGCATGTATTGTATTGTTTCCTGTTGCTTTAGTTATGTTGCAACCTGATACGGGTTCTGCCCTAGCTTTCTTTGCCTTGATCTTTGTCTTCTACAGGGAAGGCTATGTAAGTACAGGCTTATTGATCATTGGTGGCTTGGCGATATTCCTTTTCGTCTTGGCATTATTGGTCAATCAATGGATCCTGATCGGTATATTGGCCTTGGTCTGTGGGTTTTTTGCTTTTATGATGCGCAAAAAACGAAAGAACCTGATCAATATGGCAATCCTGTTTGTGGTCTCCAGTGTATATGTGCTGTGCGTGGACTTCGCCTATGAGCAAATCTTACAACCGCACCAAAGAAACCGTATCGACATTATCTTGGGCAAAATGGATGATCCCAAAGGTCAAGGTTATAACCTGAACCAATCCATGATTGCCATTGGTTCCGGTCAGCTTTTTGGAAAAGGTTATCTTCAGGGGACCCAAACCAAATATAACTTTGTGCCAGAACAAAGTACCGATTTTATTTTCTGTACGGTCGGTGAAGAATGGGGTTTTGTAGGCTCTGTAGTATTGATTTCCATCTATGTTGCCTTGCTGGTAAGGCTGGTGAATATTGCGGAAAGACAACGGACCGCATTCGCCAGGATATATGCATACGGGGTAGCTTCTATCCTATTCTTTCACTTCTTTATCAATATTGGAATGACCATCGGAATCGTCCCTGTAATTGGCATCCCATTGCCTTTTATTAGTTATGGAGGATCCTCATTATGGTCCTTCACCATATTGTTGTTTATTCTGTTGAAATTTGACTCGACAAGGAAAGGGACAGGGTAGCTTATATTCTCTCTATCACCAATCTTATTGCCTTATCAACAATTTCTTGAGGATTTTTACTAAAAGATTCACTCACTCGACTGGCAAGTATCGCGTTGATGGAGATGGCATGATGACCAAACATATTACTGAGCGCATAGATTCCCGCAGTTTCCATTTCTAGATTGGTGATGTTTCTTCCTGAAATTTCAAAACTGTTGGCATTCTTGATGAGGTCCGGATAGATATTGTTGGACCTGACATTCCTGCCTTGGGGGCCATAGAAACCTGGGGCTGTCATGGTTATTCCTTTTGGAAGGTCGAATGCAAATTGATCCAAAAGCTTTTGAGATGCGCGACCTACATAGGGTTTGAAAGTTAGACTATCAAAGTGCTTGACTACGGCATCCTGCAATTGGACTTCGGGCTCGGTATAAGGTTTTCTATAATATTGCATTAGGGTATCGAATCCTATGGCAAATTCGGAAGCTAATACGGTACCCATGGAAATATTCCCTTGGATAGACCCGGAGGTTCCAATTCGGATAATATCTAAGGATTTGATTTCAGGCTTTAGGGTTTTGGTCTGGAAATCGACATTAACCAAAGCATCCAATTCATTCAGAACGATATCAATGTTATCTGTTCCAATCCCTGTAGAAATAACGGTGATCCTTTTTCCCTTGACGGAACCAGTATGGGTAATAAATTCTCGTCTTCCTTTCTTGATCTCGATATCATCGAAGTATTTGGAAACTTCAGGAACACGGTCAGGATCTCCGACGAAAATTACAGTATCGGCAATATCAGATGGCAATAAATTCAAATGGTAAATACTTCCATCGGAATTAATAATCAGTTCAGAATCGTTAATCATATGGTTCGCAAGTAATTGATCTCTACCCCCTCAATCTTCTCCATTCTCCCGATCACTTCATTTACCTGTAATTTACGGATTTCGAAGGAAATTTTACAATTCGTATCAAAATCTTGACTCAAAACGATTAGATCTGTTTCCTTAACAATCCGCATGACATCATTCATCTGTAGGTAATCGAACTTCAACTCATAGACATCATTTACGGTCTTCTCAACGACTTCTGCTTCTGCAAGGGCTTCTTGGGTTGCTGTCTTATAGGCATTGATCAAGCCTGGAACTCCCAATAAGGTGCCTCCAAAATAGCGCACGACCACCACCAGGATATTCGTGACATCCATAGAGAGCAAAACATTCAAAATAGGCCTCCCTGCTGTCCCCGAAGGTTCTCCATCGTCATTTACCCGGAACACTGCACGGTCTGGGCTAAGCCTATAAGCATAACAATGGTGGCGGGCCTTAGGATGCATGGATTTCAGTTCTGCGATAATATCCTTAAGCTTACTTTCATCCTTGAAGGGATAGGCATAGGCAATAAACTTGCTTCCCTTGTCCCTAAAAATTCCTTCTGAAGGTGCTTCAATAGTTTGGTATGTATCTTCGAATAAACTCACAGCAATGCAATTAATAAAACTGAAATAATGGCCAAAAATAGCCCAATTTTATTGTAAACACTAAGTTTCTCCTGAAATAATACCACTCCTGCCAACGCTCCTATGGCAATCACTCCAATATTCATCCCTGTGAAAACAAGGGATGGACTATCAGGGAGTGCTTTGTGGGCTTTCATGTAAAAGACTATGTTACCAAAATTGAAAACGCCTAAAATAGCGCCATAAAGGAGAGATTTTTTGTCAAAGTCCTGTTTTTTGACAAATAAGAGGTAAAACAGAAAGAGCAATGCAAATCCTAAAGCCAATGTGAATACTATCCAAAGGGAGGACATATAGGTAATCTGGCTGTTTAAGGCTATTTGCTTGAAAAGAATATCAATGATACCCATCCCGAAGAATACCAACAATGGGTATATCCAAATTTGCTTTCCCTGAACTCGATCATTCTTATTCCAACCTATGGAAAACACGATAGCAACCAATCCTACCGCGATACCAATAAACTTATTTGCTGCAAATTCTTCATTCATCCAGAAATATGCTGCTAACAAGGGAATAAAAAGGGATAAGCGCTGAGCAACCTCTGTTTTGACAATTCCTCCATAACGGATTGAAAGGGCCAGACATATAAATATAAAGGGTAATAGGAATCCCAAAGGGACATAGATAGCCCAAGGAAGGCTGGAAGTCCAAGGGACAATTTGGGGTTTCAGTACCAAATAAGTAAGGAAAAGTGCAATAGGATAATTCCAGACCAGGAGTTGTAAGTAGTTCACTCCACGTTGTCTGGCCAATTTGATAATAATGGCAACAGTCACCGAACAGAGAACCGAAATGAGGATATAATGCATTTTTGTACTATTCTTCGAAATGCTACAAATATATCCTTTTCTAGATAGCAAATAGAGTAGGAAAAGGAGCAATCAAGCTTTCAGAAATCAGAAATTGCTTCAAAACATCAGTTTTTCGAATGATAAATGAGCCAATTTTGGTTAAATTTTTTGATATTTTTTAATCATTTTTTAACGTTATTTTTTAGTTTTTTTTACACTGTTTTTTAAACAAAATTTATAAGTCAAAATCTTAATAAAACCACCTTAATATGATTTAAATAGGTGTTTTATAATTTATTCAGACATATTATTCATTATTTTCGATTATTTTTTTAGGCTATTTTTATCGCAATTTTTAATGAATTTTAACGCGATTTTTGATTAGTTTTTATTGCGTAAAACAATATTTTTTAAAAAATATTTTGCACTTAAATAAAGAAGCTCTATATTTGAAAACAAATAAACGGGAAATGAACATACAATATACATATACCAACTTTTGGTTCTTTTATTTTAAAGATAAGAGCTGGGACTAGTATATGGTATTTAGAAAATATTGAAGGGTCCCAGCTGAAAAGTTTGGGACCTTTTTTTTGACAAAAAAGTAAAGCATAATAAAAGATAATGAGTGAAAAAATAAAGATTGCCATCCAAGGAGTAAAAGCTTCATTTCATGAGGAAGCTGCCTATAAATATTTCGGCAAGGACATAGAAACGCTTGAATGTTCATCATTTAAGAAAACATGTGACCTCCTGAAGCAAGGAAAAGCAGACTATGTCGTGATGGCGATTGAAAATTCAATTGCAGGAAGCATTCTACCTAATTACAATCTTTTAAGGGACTACCGCTTTCATATCATTGGTGAAGTTCATCTCAATATTCAACAGCATCTTTTGGCATTGCCTGGTGTTAAACTTTTAGATGTTCAATTTGTCGAGTCCCACCCTATCGCCATCAGACAGTGTGATGAGTTCCTAAGTGATCACCCTGAGTGGATCATCAAAGAAGGAATGGATACGGCAGCTTGCGCCAAAAAGATCTTGGATGAGAAATTGCCCCATACCGCCGCTATCGCAAGTGAAGCTGCAGCAAAACTGTATGGTTTGGAGATATTGGAAAAGAGAATTGAAACCAATAAAAAGAATTCTACTCGCTTCCTGATCCTTTCAAACGAATTGGAAGAGCAGAAAAATGCCAACAAAGCTTCATTATCATTCCAGACTTCCCATGCTATTGGTGCATTAGCGATGGTCTTACAATGCTTTGCTGAACAAAATGTCAACCTGAGCAAAATACAATCTATGCCCGTTGTAGGCAGAAGAAATGAATATGATTTCTATGTGGATGTGGAATGGAAAAAACAAGCAGACTATGATGCTGCCATCCGCAAGGTCCTGAAGCACACAGTGAACTTCAGCATCATGGGTGAATACCTGAAAAACGAAAAGATCTAAATCAAAAAATAATTTAACAAGTAAATAATCAAACTAAAATACAATGAAACATTCATTAGACATTCTCCCTTTAAAATCTTGGTTAGATACAGGGGATAAACCTTTAATCATTGCCGGACCATGTAGTGCTGAAACAGAAGAACAAGTGGTTTCTACAGCACATTTATTAGCCAACACTGGAAAAGTGAATGTTTTACGTGCAGGTATCTGGAAACCACGTACAAGACCAGGAGAATTCGAAGGAATTGGCAGCATCGGTTTGGAATGGATGAAGAGAGCTAAAGAAGAAACCGGCTTGTTGACCGCAACAGAAGTAGCTACGGCAAAACATGTTGAGGAAGCATTGGCCGCTGGAATTGATATTTTGTGGATTGGTGCTCGTTCAACCGCGAACCCATTTACAGTTCAAGAAATTGCAGATGCATTGCAAGGTGTTGATGTTCCTGTATTGATTAAAAACCCAGTGAATCCTGACCTTTCTCTATGGATTGGTGCATTGGAACGCGTAAATAGAGCTGGAATCAAAAAATTAGCTGCTATCCACCGTGGATTCTCTTCTTTCGAAAAAACGGCTTTCCGTAATGAACCAATGTGGGATATCGCCATCCAATTGAAAGCGATCGCTCCTGAATTGCCTATCATCAACGATCCTAGCCATATCTGCGGTAACCGTGAATTAATCCCTTATGTTACGCAAAAAGCAATGGATATGGATATGCAAGGTCTGATCATCGAGTCGCATATCGATCCTTCAGTTGCTTGGACAGATGCTAAACAACAGGTTACCCCTGCAGCTTTGTCTGAACTATTGGATAATGTAGCGGTTCGTAAGCCTGAATCTAACAACCCTGCATTCGAAGATAAATTAGCTGAATTGCGTGGGCAAATCGATAAGTTGGATGACCAAATCATCAAACAGATCGCTGACCGTATGAAGATTGCTGAAAAAATTGGAGAGTTCAAAAGAGATAATAATGTAACGATCCTTCAGATCAACCGTTGGGATGAAATCGTTCAGAAACGTATTCAATTGGCGAAGGCCCTTAACCTGAGCGAAGAGTTTACTTCAAAATATTTAGAGTTGTTGCATAACGAATCGATTCGTAAGCAAAACGAGGTTATGAACACTAAACCGGTTGCGGAGGCTTAAGAATGACGGCGAAAAGCTTAATTTTAACCCACCCTTCGCAAGAAATTAAAGGCACGGTTCAACTTACTGGTTCAAAATCAGAGAGCAACCGTGCTCTTATCATCAGAGCATTAAGTAAAGGAGCTGTACGCGTTGAAAATCTTTCTGAAGCAGCTGATACCGTTACTTTAAATGCAGCCCTGAACCAAGCTTCTAATCCAAATCCCGGAATCAATAACATCGATATCGGCCCTGCAGGTACTGCAATGAGGTTCTTGACTTCGTACCTAAACCTGATCAAAGGAAACTTTGTCTTAACTGGAACTGAAAGGATGCAACTGAGACCTATAGGGATTCTGGTGGATGCCTTAAAAGACTTGGGCGCTGATATCCATTATGAAAACAAGTCGGGTTACCCTCCCTTAAAAATTGAAGGGGGAATGATTCAAGGAAAAGAACAAATTTCAATCCAAGGTAATATCAGTAGCCAGTATATTTCTTCGCTATTGTTGATCGCATCTTCCTTAAAGAAAGGTTTGACCATTGATATTAAAGGCGAATTGACCTCTAGGCCTTATGTAACCATGACTTTGGAAATGCTGCAGGAATGTGGAATCCAATACAATTTTGAAGATAATAAAATCCAGATTGCCAAGCAGGATTTTTCGGAGTCAGTGATCTATGTTGAACCAGATTGGAGCGCAGCTTCTTATTGGTACTCTATCGTTGCTCTTTCCCAAAACGGGGAAATTGTGTTGCCTGGATTAAAGGAACATAGTTTGCAAGGCGACATGGCGATCGTAGAAATCATGACGCATTTTGGAGTGGAGTCAAGCTTTGAAAAAGATGGTCTCCATTTGAAAAAAGTGGATTGTAAGTCTGAAAAAACTTTATTCGACTTTAAAGAATGTCCCGATTTAGCACAAACTGTTGTCGTTATTGCTTCAGCTCTGAAAAAGGATGTTTCATTTACCGGATTAGAAACCTTGAAAATCAAGGAAACTGATCGGATTCTTGCCTTACAGACTGAAATCGGTAAGTTCGGAGCAAAACTCATCGCAGATGGTGAAACTTACCACTTGAAGACGGCTGATGTGCAAGATCCAGGAAACCTTACTATTGCAACCTATGAAGATCACCGCATGGCAATGGCATTTGCTCCATTGGCATTAGTATTCAATCAAGTTATCATTGAAGAACCTATGGTGGTTGAAAAATCATATCCTATGTTTTGGCAGCATCTAGAAGAACATGGCTTCCAAATCGCTGAAAAATAATATTATTATAAGCTAAGCAATTTTCATATCTATTTTTATATATTTACGGGCATTATCGAATTATGGCAGGAAATACTTTTGGAGATTTATTTAAGATAAGCACTTTCGGGGAATCACATGGAAAGGCAATTGGGGTGATAGTGGATGGATGCCCAGCGCTGGTTGAAATTGATGAAGAATTCATTCAATCAGAATTGGACAAACGTCGCCCTGGCCAATCCAAGATCACAACCCAAAGAAAAGAAAGCGATACTGCACAAATTCTATCCGGTACTTTTGAAGGAAAATCTACAGGCACGCCCATTGCCATCGTAATTCCAAATGAAGACCAACGCTCAAAGGACTATTCTCACATTCAAGATAAATTCAGACCCTCTCATGCAGATTTCACTTATCAAATGAAATACAGCATCCGCGATTACCGTGGCGGTGGTAGGTCATCAGCAAGAGAAACTGCAGCTCGTGTAGCAGCAGGAGCAATTGCAAAATTATTCTTGAAACAATACGGAATCGAAATATTTGCCCATGTTTCTGCCGTAGGGAATATTCAGGCTCCTAATCTGGAGCTTAATGATTTAAATGGATTGTTAGAAACCAGGGAGAGCAACATCGTAAGATGTGCTGACCCTGCCAGTGCTTCCGAAATGGAAGAATTCATCAATCAAGTCCGTAAAAATGGAGACACAGTTGGCGGTGTTATTTCCACTGTCATCAGAAAGGTTCCAGTCGGACTTGGAGAGCCAGTATTTGACAAACTTCATGCAGACCTAGCCAAGGCAATGATGAGCATTAATGCTGTTCATGGCTTTGAATACGGATCTGGGTTTGAAGGCTCAAAAATGCTAGGTTCAGAACACAACGACATCTTTGTAAAAGAAGATAATCAAGTAAAAACAATAACCAATTTTTCAGGAGGTATTCAAGGTGGCATTTCTAATGGAATGGATATTACTTTCCGCACTGCATTTAAACCTGTCGCAACGATCATGCGTGATCAGAACACAATAAATGAAGAAGGAAACGAAACGACCATTTCTGGAAAGGGACGCCATGACCCTTGTGTTGTACCTCGTGCAGTTATTATCGTGGAAGCCATGGCTGCCCTCGTAATAGCTGACCATTTATTAAAATATAAGGCCTATTTAAAGAATGCAGAATAGCAATTATATTCTTTCGTGTGATATTGGCGGGACACATATCACTTCAGCGATCGTTGAGAAGGATTCTTGGAGAATTCTTAACGAAACCATCACCCGTTCGCATGTAAATTCATTGGAAAATGCTAAATCGATTTTTCTTGACTGGACCACCAACATGAAATCCTGCCTAGAAAAAACTGATTTAGAAGTAGTTAACATTGGAATTGCTGCTCCAGGACCCTTCGATTATGAAAAGGGAATTGCCCTCATGAAAGGTCAATCAAAATACGATAGTATTTATAATATCAAAGTTACTGAGCCTATTTTAGAAGGGCTTGGTCAACAAGATTTCAAAATTCTATACATCAATGACGCTGCTGCCTTTTTGCAAGGTGAGGTCTTTGGATGTGGATTAGACCATAAAGATAGGATTTTAGGAATTACTTTGGGAACTGGTTTAGGGAGCGCAGTTTGGAGTCAGGGTGAGAAAGCATTTGATGCTGATCTTTGGGATACGGTCTATAAGGACTCTATCTTTGAAGAATATCTGGTAACAAGATGGTTTGTAAAGCGATTTGAGGAATTATCAGGAATTAAGGAAAGTGGATTAAGGGAGATCCTTGAAAAACATGCTGAAACCAAAGAAGTAACTCAACTCCTTTCAGAATATCAGGAACACTTATTGCGTTTTATGGAGTTTTTTAGCCAGAAGCATGAATGTAAGTCATTTGTCATTGGCGGGAACATTGTAAAGGCCTGGGACCGTATTTTTCCAGACAAATCTGTACTGGAAGGATTTGACGTTCAGATTGGTCAATACCAAGAGCATGCAGCGATAATTGGAGCGGCATCCCTATTCTCAAACGGCATATAATATTCAGGAACATTTCCTCCTAGAAGATAGGAGGAAATGTTGTTGGATTACTATCAGACATCATTTGATAGGCCGTTTCCACGACATCATCAACAGCTGGTTTAGTAAAATAGTCACCATCAGAGCCGTAAGGCGGACGATGAGCTTTTGCAGTCAAGGTTTTAGGTTGTCCATCCAAATGGTAATAACCACCTTGTTTTTCCAATATTTCATGGGTGATATAAGAAGATGCCCCTCCAGGGAAATCTTCATCCACCACTAATAATCTATTTGTTTTCTTCAAGGATTCAACGGAAATCTTGTCTCTATCGAACGGTTGCAGACATTGAGCATCAATGATTTCTATGGAAACACCCAATTTATCCAATTCCAAAGCAGCTTCCTGCACAATCCTAAGGGTTGAACCATAAGACACTACCGTAATATCAGCACCTTCTCTGATCTTTTCAGCTTTCCCAATCGGAACGGTAAATTCACTGATATTGATCGGCATTTTCTCTTTCAATCTATAGCCATTCAGACACTCTACCACAACTGCAGGTTCATCGGATCTAAGAAGAGTGTTATACATTCCAGCAGCTTGGGTCATGTTTCTTGGCACACAGATATGCATTCCTCTCAAACCACCCAATAGCACTGACATCGGTGATCCAGAGTGCCAAATACCTTCCAATCGATGACCACGGGTCCTTACGATCAAAGGAGCTCTTTGCCTTCCCTTTGTTCTGTAACTCAAACTCGCTAAATCATCACTGAGAACAGGCATTGCGTAAATCAGGTAATCCAAATATTGGATTTCAGCAATAGGTCTAAAGCCACGAACAGCTAGGCCTATCCCCTTTCCAATGATTGCAGACTCCCTGATTCCGGTATCGAAGATCCTCTGACTACCAAATTCTTCCTGTAAGCCCGCGAAACCTTGATTCACATCCCCAATCTTACCCACATCCTCTCCGAAGGCCAACAGTCGTGCATCTTTATCAAAATTAGCTTTGAAGCAAGCATTCAGTACCTCACGACCATCCACAATGGGGGAATCCTGATCAAATTCAGCAGGAACGGTTTCCACTAACAGTGGAGAATATTTTGTATCAACGAATAGTTTATCGTTGAATCGATCATGGTTAATTTTCTGTTTTTCGCGGAACCAGGATTTCAATTCCTCTTTCCCTAAAACATCAATCCCGCGAAGCTCCCTAATGACACGTCTGACATTTACATAAACCTCCTTAAGAGAAGGCTCTGTAGTCGACAACAAGGTTTTTAAGGGTATTTCAGCAGCATGATGGTTGATACCTTCCAACTTAGCAATAGCTTCCTGCAGGTCCACCTGAAGCGTTTTTCTATAATCTGCCCAGGCACGTTTCTGTTCTTTCCTCACGAAATCCTTTGCTTCTGAATCGAGAGCTGCCAATTCTTCTTCGGTAGCCATTCCAGAATCAATCAACCAATCCCGCATTTTCTTATTACAATCAAACTCGGTTTCCCATTCCAATCGTTCATGGCTTTTATAGCGCTCATGCGATCCGGAGGTAGAGTGACCTTGCGGTTGGGTCATTTCGACCACATGCACCAGGCAAGGCTTACTGTTGTTTCTGGCAAAATCCGCAGCTTTCTCATATACCTCGCATAGACCGGCATAATCCCAGCCTTTCACGCGAAATATTTCAAATCCCGGACCAGCTTCATCCTCCTGAAAACCTCTTAGCAGAGCAGAGATATCACCTTTTGTGGTTTGGATATCATTAGGAACGGAGATTCCATAGCCGTCATCCCAAATGGAGATTACGACAGGCAGTTGCTTCACACCGGCAGCATTCACCGTTTCCCAGAACACCCCTTCCGAGGTCGCGGCGTTTCCTATCGTACAGAAAACCACCTCTTGACCATCATTGCTAAACTTTTCTTTATGGGAGAGATTAGGATTATTTTTATAAAGTTTCGATGCCAATCCTAAACCTAGGATCCTTGACATCTGTCCACCGGTTGTGGAAATATCAGAAAAGCAGTTGACCTGCTTGGTTTGGTCGATCCACTCACCGTCCTCATTCAAAAGGGGCGTGGCGAAGTGGGCCACCATTTGTCTTCCTGCAGAAGATGGATCCGCCTCAACATCAGGATTAGCATACAATTGCGAAAAGAAATTATAGACATTGCTGATCCCTAGGGCGAAAGCCAAAGTTTGGTCCCTATAATACCCTGATCGCCAATCCCCCGGCTTGAAAACCTTGGATAGAGCAATCTGAGCCAATTCCTTACCATCTCCGAAAATTCCAAATTTAGCTTTGCCTGTAAGCACTTCCTTTCTTCCCAATAGACTGACAAATCGGCTTTGCGTGGCTAGTTTATAATCTTCTATGAGTACCTGGCGGAATTCCTCGTAGCTTATTTTTGATGTATTATATTGCACTGATCGTGTCGTATTTAATTCTGACATTAAAGTGGTTCCTTTTTTAACAAAAATAAGAAAATAAACGAGTTTATCTTACCCTAATTGTCCTTTAAATCCCATCATTTTTGAATAAAACACTTTACATTAAGACAATAATCCTTACTTTTAGCCGTATTTTCAAAGGACTTATGAGTAACATACATTTTTTTGATGCTAATGCAGGATCCGGGAATTTAGGAGATCTTGAAAAAACACTAGTCATTAACAACCTGCTAACAATCCCTTTAGAAAAGAGGAACAATGATTGGGTAGCGGAGTTTATCGATAATATTGCTGAAGCAAACCTAGCGGTATCCGAACCAGAGATCATCATGAGTACGGAAGGCTTCCCCTATTTCAACCTTCGTTCGGTAGATCCTGGAGAGAACTTCCAAGCCTATGTCATTAAGAATAAATTAGGCAACCTATTGCAGAATGGTTTTGGGGTGGCATTGAATACCAGGAAAGAAAATCCTGACTGGATGTTCAGCTATGGAGATCTATTGAACTATGCCTTGTGCAATGAGTTTTATACCGACGAGCACCATTTCTCGATAAACAACCAAGATTTTGTAATCGGCAGCGATGAAGAGCTTTTGGTCGGACAACCAGCCCAAGAGATTTTACCGGATTATGCACGTCGTCAGATCCGCGAATTCCTACAGTATTCAGGCGTGAAGAACCCGATGGTCATGTTGATTGCCAGAAATTATACGGATGAAGAGAAGGTCACACAGGACCTTGTATTCAACATCACTCCAAAAAACTTTTCAAACGAAAAAAAGTACAAACAAGCGATGAATACCATTTCTTGGTTTTTACCAAAACACTACTCCTTGGTTGGTTTAGATACAGAATCGGTGGATTCTGGTTTCCAACCGTTATAATATTGATGGTGAAGGCAGGGATAACCTACCTTCACCTTTTACCAGACTCAGAATTTACAAATTACTACATCTAGATTTTGCCCCTTCCAAGGCAGGATCCAATATTTTTAACTATGTTTTTATTTAATGTTAGGGTTTATGGCATAATGATCAACGAACGTAATGAAGTTTTGATTAGCGATGAACGAACGGAGAATGTATCCTTCACCAAATTCCCTGGTGGCGGATTGGAATATGGAGAAGGATTGATCGATGCATTAAAAAGAGAATATCTGGAAGAAACCGGGATGGAAGTTGAGGTCATCAAGCATATTTACACCACAGACTTCTATGAAAAATCAAGTTTTAATGATAGTCAAATTATTTCCATATACTATCAAGTAGAGCAAAAAAACAACGTAGAATTAAACATTAGGACAAAATCTTTCGACTTTACCGAAAAATCCCTAGAAGGAAAACTACAAGCGTTTAGGTTAATTCCTTTAAACGACCTGCAAGAAAATGACTTAACATTTAAAACTGACCAGGTTGCATGGGTTGAATTTTTAAAAAGTACAGATAAAATTCAATTATAATATAAATGTTGCAACTTTTATTTGATTTTATAATAAAAGGTTTTTACTTTTACAGTGGGTCTTGGAGATAGACTGAAGTCTAGTCTAAGATCTATGTTTTGAAAACACCTAGTTCTATAGGGTTTTATTAATAGTTAGTGTGATTTTAAGGCGATACTCCCCGTATCGCCTTATTTATTTATATCCCCCAAGCAACCTTTACTGGGCTACTTCTTCCCTAGAATCACTAAACCTTGTTACAAGAACCCAAACAAGCCCCTAAGGACACAAAAAAAGCCTTATCCCTTAATTGATAAAGCCTTTTGAAAACCTTTTAAGTTTTTTAACCCAAAACTGTCTTTTTTACTTTCCTTTTTAGAACACTTTTTAATTCATTTTGGTTATTTAATCCAACATAAGGATTAGTCAAAACTAAGCGCTCCTTGAAGTTCAATGGTAGATCATTCAGGGATTTATCATCATCAATGATCAAGACTTCCTCCGGTTTTAATTTATGCCTGTTAATCCAATCAATTATCTCCGTTTTTCTACTGACCGTTGAAGTATTGGAATAATTAACATCCAAAACACTTAAAAAATCAAAGAATAACCCCCTCTTCTCAAAAATCTCCTTCCACTCTTTTAGGTTATATTTATTACGATGCGATGTAGATAAAACTACCCGATCCTTAGTTTTATAGATAGTATTTTGGAGAATTTCAACGGCCTTCTTATTGAATTTATAAAACCCATCATAATCCAACTCCACCATTCTATGCGGATTGGCATGTACCATAACCCCATCGATATCCAAGAAAATAATCATTGTGTTGTCCTTCTTTCAAAATCTTTTAAAAAATCATCCGTAAGAAACATCCTGGTTTCTTTCTGAAACTCATCCCAATCTTCATCAAAATCAACCTTAATTCCATTGTATTGTATAGGGTTATCAGAATATGAACTTGTCCAATCAATAACTTCAAATTCAATTCCAGCTAAAAGATAGGCCAAATATCTGTGGTTTCCTTCCACCACCATCTCCTTTGATTTGCAAACCTTAATATCCCCAAAATAATAACCCAGTGTACAACGCTTATACATTCGCTTAATTATTTGGAAGCATAACTTAACTTGAACAGTCCTATATTTAAAACTATTCTGGGCAATAAATTCTTCAAATCTATCCCTTGTCAATTCTTCAAGTTCTTGCAAAAAGAATAATGTACCCCCCTTATCTCAACAGATAAGCCAATAATATCACTATTGCCCCACCGATGATAATGATCCATTTATTGATCCCACCACCATGAGCACCCTCTTGGCTCTTAAATTTATAGTCCCTTTTAAATTTATTATCGTCCATGATTTCCCTTTACTTTTAATATATGATGCTTTTAATATTCAATTTACATAAAATTATTCGTGATGATAAGGTTCACCCCTCATTATCGTATAGGCGCGATAGATTTGCTCCACAAAGAACAGTCGGACCATCTGATGGGAGAAAGTCATCCTAGACAGCGATATCTTCGCATTGGCGCGCTGATAGACCGTATCATCAAAGCCATAAGGGCCACCGATCATAAAAACCAAATGCGTCACACTGGATACCATTTGCTTCTCTAGAAACGCAGAAAACTCCACGGAGGTATATTCCTTTCCTCGTTCGTCCAATAGGATGATAAAATCCTGGTTGCTGCAATTTTTAAGTAATAGCTGTGCTTCTTTCTCTTTCTGCTGGCTTTCACTTAAGTTCTTGGAATTTTTGATATCAGGGATGGTCACGATCTGGAAGTTCACATAATGCTTCAACCTTTTTGTATAGATCTCGATCCCTTTCACAATATGTTGGTCATCTGTCTTCCCGATACAGATCAGCGTAATTTTCATTGGCAATGAATTAATTGAATTACAAAAATAAGATATTAAGTCTGTTCCCGAGGGAGAAGCTCACAAAAAAAGCCTTTGATCCATGACCAAAGGCTCTTATTATAGAATTAAATAAAATTATTTATTTGCAACTAAGGTAATGTCGAAGTTGATTTCTTTAGAGATCAAATCATCAGATTTTCCTTCATAAGTTACACCCCAATCAGCTCTAGTGATGTTGAAATTAGCAGTAGCTTTCACTGCAGTTTCAGTAGATTCAACAACTTTTGCATCAAATGTAATGTTCTTGCTAACACCTTTGATAACCAAGTTACCAGAAATGTTCAGGTCTGCATCTGTCGCACCTGGTTTAACCTCAGTGATCGTGAAAGAAGCTTCAGGGAATTTTTCTGTTGCAAAGAAATCATCAGACTTCAAGTGTCCATCCAATTTTCCTTTGAACTCACCTTCTAGGTCAGTCGATCCAATTGTAGTCATATCCAATACTACATTAGCACCAGTTAATTTACCGTTATCAACGTTAACTGTACCAGATTTAACAGTTACTGTACCTGTATGTTTACCGGTAACCTTTGTACCCGTCCATACTACTTTGGATGCAGCTGTATCAACTGTATAGGCATCTCCTGTTACTTCAGTTTGTGTGATCGAAACTGAATCCTTGGTTTCAGCTTTTTTACCTTCTGGGTTTCCAGCGCATGAAGCCAATACTAATGCCGCAACTGCTGATAATAATGTGATTTTTTTCATCTGTGTGTTTGAACAATTAATTTGAGTACAAAATTATATAGACTTAGTAGATTATCCAATTCTGATTCCTTTTTTAACAATAGGCAGACAATTCAGGTTTAATGCCCAGCTGGCTGTGCCTCAACCCTTCTGATGTCTGCACCTAATGCTTTTAGGCGTTCCTCGATATGCTGATAACCTCTTTCTATCTGCTCGATATTATAGATTACGGACTTTCCTTGCGCCGATAATGCGGCAATCAATAAAGATACACCAGCACGGATATCTGGGGAGGTCATCTCAATTCCGCGAAGTTTATTCTGCTTGTTCAAACCGATAACCGTCGCACGGTGCGGGTCACAAAGAATAATCTGTGCGCCCATATCGATCAATTTATCCACGAAGAACAATCTGCTTTCAAACATCTTCTGGTGGATCAACACATTTCCTTTCGCCTGGATCGCTGTCACCAATACGATACTCAAAAGGTCCGGTGTAAAACCTGGCCATGGAGCATCAGAAATGGTCAATATCGAACCATCGATAAAGGTGTCGATTTCATAATTCTCTTGAGCAGGGATAAAGATATCGTCACCTCTCAACTCAAATTTGATTCCCAAGCGGGAAAATACCGATGGAATGATCCCCAATTCCTGGAAACATACATCCTTGATGGTGATCTCAGATCCTGTCATGGCAGCTAAACCAATGAAAGAACCGATTTCGATCATATCTGGAAGCATTTTATGGCTTGTGCCACCTAATTGCTCCACACCTTCAATTGTCAACAGGTTAGAACCGATCCCAGAGATCTTAGCGCCCATCCTGTTCAACATCTTACATAACTGTTGAAGATAAGGCTCACAAGCAGCATTATAGATCGTGGTTACCCCTTTTGCAAGAACGGCAGCCATCACGATATTGGCCGTACCCGTAACTGAAGCCTCATCCAATAGGATATAAGTCCCCTTCAATTGGGTTGCATCCACATTGAAGAAATGGTTCTCAGCATCATAGACAAACTTAGCACCTAACTTCTCAAAACCTAAAAAGTGGGTGTCCAGACGGCGTCTACCGATCTTGTCACCTCCAGGTTTAGGGATAGCAGCCTTTCCAAATCTTGCCAACAATGGCCCAACGATCATGATCGATCCGCGTAGGCTTCCCCCTTTTTTCTTGAATTCCTCCGATTGAAAATAATCAATATTGATATTTTTAGCCTCAAACTCATAGGTATCGTCACTGATTCTATTTACTTCGACACCCATTGCTGCCAAAAGATCGATCAGTTTATTGACATCCTTAATGTCGGGGATATTGCTAATGGTCATTTTCTCAGCAGTCAATAGTACTGCAGAGATTATTTGTAATGCTTCGTTTTTTGCTCCTTGCGGAACGATTTCTCCTTTTAATGGTTTGCCACCGTAAATTTCAAATGCATTCATAGTTTTTTCATATCAACCATACCTCAGGAATGATAATGCCCAAAGGTCTGTTCAATTCATATTAATCCCACATGAAAAAAGCAATTGTCCCGTTGCGATTCAATTGCTTTCTTCATCCGGTCTTATTTATAGCTTTTTTTCTGTCTGTTATTGTTGTTGTTATTGTTCGAGGGCCTCTTGTTGTTATTGTTGTTGTTATTGTTGCTCCTCTTATTGTTATAGTTGTTTTGCGGCTTATTTTGCTGCTGTTGGCCAGTGCTGCCACCTGAGGATTTAACACGGTTGCCTGGAGGCGGAGTTTTGAAGTCTAGCTTGGTCAGGACAGTATCGCTCGGCAGGACCAATTCTCCACGCGACAATGTTTTCAGGTCCTGAAGGATTTGGTCATCCGATACAGAATCTTTATTCCAAGTCAGGTATGCCATTTTCATGAAATTGGCAATGCTCAGGGTCATTTTCAATCTAGCTTCTGGATTGCTGATGTTCAATGTTTTATTGATCATCTCCTCCACCGTATGACCATAATGTTTGAACTTGATATTATGGTTCGGGTATTTTAGAGGCTCCGGTTTATGATGGATATTTTCCTTGGTAGGAATAGGATATGGGGAATCCACATCGATCTTAAAGTCCGAAATAATATAGAGGTGATCCCAAAGTTTATGCTTAAAATCAGATACATCACGTAGGTGCGGGTTCAATACCCCCATCATATCAATGACAACCTGGGCTAAGCGGTTTCTTTCTTCCCTATCTGACAGCGTGCAGATATAGTCGACCATATTCTGTACATTTCTGCCGTATTCCGCCAAAATTAATTTTGGTCTAGTGCTGTTATAATCAAAAATCATATGTTTATTTTGCTTTAACCCTATAAAGGCGTTAAATATGTAATTCTAAATTGGGTATCAATTTACTATTCTAAGTTTGGCAAATTTAAGCAACAATTGCTTCTGTCCCAACTCTTTGAAGAAAATAGTTGCTTTTATGTCCGGTTTGTTTCCCTCAAGGTTAATGACCTTACCAAATCCAAAGCGTTCATGTTCCACTTCCATACCGACCTGCAGACCTGAGGTATCCGATGGTGCAAAGTCTGCACTCGGCTTATGGGCCTTCGGCAAAATCGAGGTGGTCTTGATCACTTTTGGCTTAGGCTTCGAGAACACATCCCCGCCAGAATTGCTTTCCTTACGTTGCCACTGCACCCTTTCCGAACCAAAATCATCATCCATCATCCCTCCTCCACGTGGTTTGAAGTCAAGGTCTAGGCAACTTGGATTCAGTTCATCCAAGAACCTGCTCGGCTCACAATTGTTCAAGGTTCCCCAACGGTACCTCGATGTTGCATAGGAAATGTGCAATTTCTTCTCTGCCCTTGTAACAGCAACATAAAACAACCTCCGCTCCTCTTCCAGTTCCGATCTCGAATTCAGGGAAAGTTGCGATGGGAACAGGTTTTCCTCCAGTCCCACGATGTGAACCACTGGAAACTCCAGCCCTTTTGATGCATGGATCGTCATCAATGAAACCGTGTCCGCATTCGGATCCTTATCATTGTCATCATTGGTCAACAGGGCAATGTCCTGCATAAAGACATCCAGACCTTTTTCTTCCAGATCTTCCCTTTCCGAAAACTCCTTGATACCGTTCAGTAACTCCTGGATATTCTCATACCTTGCAAGTCCCTCAACAGATTTATCCTCATAGAGGTCCTTCAGGATCCCTGAATGCTGGGCGATATGCATCGCGGTATCAAATGCGGTATTGGTTTTTGCCATCGCCTGGAAACTCTGGATCATCAATCCAAAATTGGAAACCGATGCAGCACTTCTACCGTCCAGGAACATTTGGGAATTGGCCACTACATCCCACAAGCGCAATTGCTGTTGATCGGCAGCAACCATGATCTTTTCAACCGTTGTATCACCGATCCCCCGACGTGGATAGTTGATCACACGTTTCAGGGCTTCTTCATCGTTCGGGTTGAAGGTCAGCCTAAAATAAGCAATTAAATCCTTAATTTCCTTACGTTGGTAGAAGGAAGTTCCACCATATAATTTATAAGGGATATTCAATTTCCGCAATGCCTCCTCCAGCGATCTGGATTGGGCATTCGTACGGTATAGAATTGCGAAATCTTTATAGTACAATCCTTTCAGCGATTTTTCCTGAGAGATGGCCTCTGCCACGATCTTTCCTTCCTCATTGTCTGAAAAGGCACGGCTAACCTTGATTTTCTCCCCATCCTCATTATCCGAGAACACGTTCTTTTCCAATTGGTTCTTATTGTTCGCAATAATGCTGTTGGCAGCATTCACGATCATCTTGGTCGAACGGTAGTTCTGTTCCAATTTGAAGACCTTGACATCGGGATAATCCTTCTGAAAATTCAGGATATTCTGGATATTGGCACCACGGAAGGCATAGATACTCTGTGCATCATCCCCTACCACACATATATTTTCATTGACCGCAGCCAATCGCTTCACGATCAGGTACTGCGAAAAGTTGGTATCCTGGTACTCATCCACCATCAGGTATTTGAACTGATGCTGATACTTATGCAGTACATCCGGATATTTATTGAGCAGCACATTGGTCTTGAAAAGTAAATCATCAAAATCCATCGCTCCAGCACGGTAACAGCGTTGCGCATAGGCCATATAGATCTGGCCCAATTGCCCTCTTCCGTTAGACTGGTCTTCGGCAAGGATCGCCTCATTCTTATTATATTCCTGTGGGGATATTAAATTATTCTTCGCTGATGATATCCTTCCATATACATGGTTTACGTTGTAGAGCTTGTCATCAAGGTTCATTTCTTTCAAAATGGTCCTTAACAAACTCTTGGTGTCATCTGTATCATAGATGGTGAAGTTCTTGGGATATCCCAAAAGTTCTGCTTCGACCCGCAAGATTCGCGCAAACACCGAGTGGAATGTACCCATCCATATATTTTTGGCTTCAGAGCCAACCACTTTCATGATACGTTCACGCATTTCCTTGGCAGCCTTATTGGTAAAGGTCAGCACAAGGACATTGAAAGGATCTACTCCTTTTTGTATCAAATGGGCTACTCTATAGGTAATTACACGCGTTTTTCCAGATCCCGCTCCAGCAACAATCATTACTGGACCTTCTGTTTGTTCAACTGCGGCTCGTTGTGAGGGGTTCAGTCCTGCTAAAAAATCCAAAATACTCTCCTAAATTTATCTTATGTAATGCCTCAAAAATGGGGACTCAAATTTAATAAAAATAGGCATACTATTTTAGAAAATTATCCACAGGGACAAGAAGATAGCAAAAACCTAATCGATTTGATCGAGCAATTGCTGAAATCGCTGCATAAACAGTCCCACATGGTAACCATCGACCAAGGCATGGTGTGCATGTAAAGAAATCGCCATCGTCTTTTTGCCGTCACGATCCATTAATTTGGCAAAGGATATCTTCGGACAGGAATCTGGATAATTGAAGTTCCTGGCATGGGAAAGCGAGCTAAAGTTTACCCAAGGCAATGCAGAACAATGCACCTCATTGATCCTGGCCCCACTCAGGTCTAAGCCCGATGAAGCCTTCACTTTTTCAAGCGCGATATCTGCTCCTTCCAAAAACTTCACCTCATCCTCATGAAAATCGATATACGAAAAACCAAAGGTTTTATCTGACCTTAACACTGTAGTAGAGATATGGACCTGATCATAGAGATAGAGTTCTCCAGCATCGATCCTCAGCCTGAAATTCTCAATTTCATTCATGGCCTTCAACGCTCGGTACAGATAGTACATAAAGAAAGACTGTGATTTCTGCTTGGCCTGTTGATAGGCAATACTTAGGTCCAACTCTGCCGTAATCCCATGGAACGGTTCGGGAAACTGCGAAAAGAATTCAAAGTGCTCTCTTCTGGCCCAATTTTCTACATCAAATTTCTTTCTCATATAGCAACAAAACTAATCATTCCTCTTTTTCCCGAAAAACGATTGTGGATAATTCCCTAACAAAAACCAAAACCTCCAGATAAGGTTTCAAACTACTAAAGGTTTTTTACATTTGTCCTATAATCATCATAACCAAAGATCATGAATACTAGATATGCTTTCCTCCTACCTCTTTTGGCACTCAGCTTACTTTTTTCCTGTGCTACGAAACGGGAGATCCCCCATTCATTTGTCAACCTGAAAGAGCAGATCCCAAATCTTGAAATCGACCTGAGATATTATGGAAGCCATAACTTCCTGGGAAGACCGGTAAAAGGCTATGAAGCCAATAAAGTCTTTATCAGCAGAGAAGCAGCAAACGCATTGATCCAAATCCAAAAAGAACTGAACCAACAAGGTTTGGGTATCAAGGTATTTGATGCCTACAGACCGCAACAGGCAGTCAACAACTTTAAGGAATGGGCCTTGGATATTGCCGACACCGCAGCAAAAAAAGAATTCTATCCCGATGTGGACAAACGGAACCTGTTTAAGTTGGGTTACATCGCCGAAAAATCTGGACATAGCCGCGGCAGCACCATCGACCTAACCATCATTAACCTGAAGGACAAAAACGAACTGGACATGGGAACCGGCTTCGACTATTTCGGCGAACCCTCACACCATGATTATAGCAACCTCAGTCCTCAGCAAAAGGCCAACCGAAAACTACTCAAAGACATCATGGAAAAACATGGATTCAAATCCATCGAAGAAGAATGGTGGCACTATACCCTAAAGAATGAACCCTTTAAAGATCAGTATTTTGATTTTAAGGTGAAGTAGATTTGGGAAGGGTTGGTTTGAACCAGGATGGATGGGATGTGAGGATGGACCAAGATCATGGTATGAACCAGGATGTGGCTCGACTCCGCTCGCCATCCGAGGATGTGAGGATAGACCAAGATCTGGTTTGAACCAGGATGTGGCTCGACTCCGCTCGCCATCCGAGGATGTGAGGATGGACCAAGATTATAATCAAATGTCGCTGGAAAGGCCAGCATACTGTAAGGGCGTATTGCATAGGCCCGCCGCATATTTTGAATAAATAATAGGATTGCAAAGGCGTACAGTTCCATTATCTTCGATAATGGATGACATGCAATAATAGTAGAGAACCGTACAGATTCCTCACTAATCGTTCAGAATAAAAATGCGCAAAAGAGGGATTCAGAGTGAAACGAAGAATCTATTTTTGTTTTTTTTAAGGATCGGCGTCATTCCGAAATCGTAAGATGAGGAAACTATTTTTTCTCTGCTGAAAGTTTTATAGAAAAATATTTCACCCACGCTGTGGGTTGGCTTTTTCGTACATCTATTTTCTATAAAGATTCCACCCACGCTGTGGGTTTTTAAACTATCTAAAAATACCCCAATTCGTTGGAGCAGATTGAATCCGTCCGCCTCACACATTTGAACCAGGATTAAAGGGATGCGAGGATAGACCAAGATCACACCGGAAAGGCAAGAGAGTTCGTAGGCGTATCGCAACCACCCGCCTTATACAGGCCATCAATATATACCCATTTTGGGATATGATATTATTCAATTTTTCACCAAAAAAAAAGCACCCTTCCGGGTGCAATATATTTTCTTTTCATGATGCGGGCGTATGCAATATGCCCCTACACTGTTTTTCAAGTTCTAAAACGGTGCATCATCCGGCATATCATTCATTCTAGATGGCATGGTGATACCTCCGCCGAAGTCGCCGAAATTACCTGATGGTTGGATGGCATTGCCCATTCCACCGCCGAAATCATTGAAGCTTCCGCCTTCAGGACCCATTCCGGAGAAATCATCCTCAAGGTCGACGAACTTCACATATTTACCTACGAAGCGTAATGGTACAATACCCGTTTCACCGTTACGGTGTTTGGAGATAATAACCTCACCTACCCCAACTGTGGAACGACCTTCTTCATCTTCCAATAATCCATAGTATTCTGGACGGTAAAGGAACAGTACCATATCGGCATCCTGCTCAATTGATCCAGACTCACGTAAGTCGGATAGCATCGGACGCTTACTGTTACCCGGTCTAGACTCTACCGCACGACTTAACTGCGATAAGGCCAATACTGGGATATTCAATTCTTTTGCAACGGATTTTAAGGCACGTGAAATACTACCGATCTCCTGTTCACGGTTTCCTCCACCTTTACCGTCACCCTTACCATGCATCAGCTGCAGGTAATCGACGATTACCATCTGTATATCATACTGAGCCTTCAGACGTCTGCACTTTGCACGGAATTCAAACACGTTCAATGCTGGCGTATCATCAATAATTAAAGGCGCCTCAGTCAAACGACCGATCCTAGAGTGCAGTTGCTGCCATTCATGGTCGGCTAGGTTTCCTTTTTTCAGTTTCTCCTGTTCAATCTCCGTTTCACCGGCGATCAAACGATTCACCAACTGCACGGATGACATCTCCAAGGAGAATACGGCCACTGCTTTATTATGGTCCACTGCCGCATTTCGCGCTACGGATAATACGAATGCCGTCTTACCCATTGCAGGACGAGCTGCGATAATAACCAAGTCTGAAGGTTGCCATCCGGAGGTCATTCTGTCCAATGCTGTCAGGCCAGAAGGAATACCGGTCAAGCCATCGGTCTTCTCACGCAAGGATTCCAGCGAGGATATAGCCTCACGCATGATATCGTCCATCTTTCTGGAATCTCTTCGCAGGTTGTTTTGGGCAATATCAAAAAGTGATTTCTCCGCATGGTCCAATAGATCGAAGATATCGGATGTTTCATCATAGGATGAATTGATGATTTCCGTAGAAACCTTGATCAATTCACGCTGAATATATTTTTGTGAAATAATACGGGCATGGTATTCAATATTGGCCGCTGATACCACACGGTCTGTCAACTGCGTGATGTAATAGGCACCACCTACCATCTCCAACGCTCCCATTTGACGAAGTTCGGCCACCACGGTCAAGATATCGATCGGAGAAGTCTTCTGGAAGAGGTTATAGATAGCCTGAAAGATTTTCTGATGCGACTCTTTATAGAACGATTCTGGCTTCAGGATATCGATGACTTCACTTAGTGCATTTTTCTCCAACATCAGGGCACCCAACACTGCCTCCTCTAAGTCCAATGCTTGTGGAGGGAGCTTGCCTAATCCGGAGACTAGGTTATTTAAGCTCGTTCTTTTCTTGTTGAAATTTGCACGACTAGGTTGTCCTGACGTACTGTTGTTAAATTCGTTTTCTAAAGACATACTAAAAAATATTTCTCGGCTTGATTCACCCTGTTTTCAAGGATAGGGTAACAAATGTAAGAAAAATAAAAGTCGCCCTACCATCAAGTTTTGAACAGTAAAATTTAGGTGCTTCAACAATCATGCAATAGCAGTTGTAAAACAGGGACTAATAATTAACATCAAATGTGAAGAACCTGTTAATAACTAAATATACGCATTAAAAATCAAGCCTTTACCCGAATGTGGATAAGATGGACCGTTGTGAATAACCTACACGGAAGGGTCATTCAAACAGTTATTTTAGGGCCTTTTGCCCTCTTCAATTCATAGTCAGCGAGTTAAGCTCCTTCAGGTAGTCTTTAAGTTTATGAAAGCATTCCGGGTATCCGTAAATTTTAGTCTTTTGTTGTATATTTGTTATGTATCAAATAACGCATCTACGGAAAATCCAGACCTCGATTCTGGAAAAAAGTATGAAGCCAAGTAAAATAAATTTCAATAAAATGAGGACAGTTTTAATCACGGGAGCCAGCTCTGGAATCGGAGAAGCTTGCGCCCTGGAATTGGCAAAAGAAAATAAATACAGGTTTCTTTTATGTGCCAGAAGAGTTGAAAAACTGGAAGAATTGATCCAAAAAATCAAAACCATCAACCCTAATACCGAAACCCATAGCTTTAAATTGGATGTCCGCAATGCGGAAGAGGTAGAAACCACCCTATCCAACCTTCCAGTGGAATGGAAAAAAGTCGACATCTTGATCAACAATGCTGGACTCAGCCAAGGATTGGATTCCATCCAAGATGGACAGATTGGTGATTGGGACCGCATGATTGACACCAATGTCAAAGGCTTACTGTATGTCAGCAAATATGTCATCCCATTGATGGAAGGCAGTGAACAGGCGCATATCATCAACATGGGATCCATCGCCGGCAAAGAGGTCTATCCCAATGGCAATGTCTATTGCGCAACGAAACATGCCGTCGATGCTTTGACCAAAGCGATGCGCATTGATCTGCTAGCCAAAGGAATCAAGGTCAGCAGTATTGACCCTGGTATGGTAGAAACCGAATTCTCTGAAGTGAGGTTCCATGGAGACAAGGACCGCGCAAAATCAGTTTACAAGGGATTGACTCCACTTTCGGGACAGGACATTGCAGAAATCGTATCTTTCATCCTTTCCAGACCCAAGCATGTCAATATCAACGACCTGTTGGTTATGCCAACCGCTCAGGCAAACGGAACACTAGTTATTAGAAAATAAACAAATCATATATGTCATTAGAAGCAAAAATAACCCAAGATATCAAAGCGGCCATGATCGCAAAGGACAATGTTAGATTACGTGGACTGCGTGCAATCAAAGCGGCAATCTTATTGGCTAACACCGAAAAAGGCCATAGCGAAACATTGACCGAAGACGCCGAAATCAAGGTTTTACAGAAATTAGCAAAACAACGCAAGGAGTCTGCCGAAATCTATCAGCAACAGGACCGTAAGGACCTATATACCATTGAAATCGAAGAATTGGAAGTTATCGAAGAATTCCTTCCCAAACAATTGGACCGTGAGGCCATAGAAAATGTAGTTAAGGGCATTATTGCTGAAACAGGTGCTTCATCGATCAAGGATATGGGTAAGGTCATGGGCGCGGCAAACCAGAAACTTGCCGGTCAAGCTGATGGCAGAACAATTTCTGAAGTCGTAAAATCACTATTAAGCTAATCCATACATGGACTGGAGAACAAAGTCCTTTTCAGAATTAGACGCCCTGGAACTCTACAAGATTTTGCAGCTCCGGATCAATGTCTTTATGCTGGAACAAGATTGTCTTTATCCCGAATGTGATGATAAGGACCTCAAAGGGAAACATCTTTTTGCGATGGACCAAGATACCTGCGTTGCTTATGCCAGGTTATTGCCGCCCGATGTCTCCTATCCGCAATGCAGTTCCATCGGAAGAGTGGTGGTCCATGCTGATTATCGGAAGCATCAATATGGTCAGCTTCTGATGAACCGAGCCATTGAACAGATCAAAAAGGACTATCCAGACCTTCCCATCCGTATAAGTGCACAGGAATACCTGAAACGATTCTATACCGGACTAGGATTCCAGATTGAAAGCGATGTCTATCTGGAGGACAATATTCCCCATTTAGAGATGGCCCTATATCCATAAGACTTAGTGAATTGGACCTCATAAAAAAGCCCTCGATGTTAATCATCGAGGGCTTTCTATATTAATGATATAATTTTATCCAATTTGTCCTGGTATTACCTTCTGCTTTGGCTTTACCCTTGTTCGAGGCATATTCGGAATTTTCAAAATATGTCTCGAATAAAACTAAACTGAGGTCTATAAAAATAGCCAAAAAAAAGGCTTTTTTTATCCATCAAACTATCTTGCCTTTACAGGACGTTGGCCAAAATGCCTATCTCTTTCAAAGGTCGACATATGCCTTTCTTTTTTTGCTGGATAGATATCATCCAAGGTGATCATAATTCCAGTTTCTTCAACTTCTCCAAACTCATTGTTCCTAGCTGTTCCAAAAACACGCATGGTCGGTGAAAGATTCATATAGGTATTGATCAATGGAGGAATATTTTCATCCAGCTCCCTAACTTTAGCATTCAGTACTTTATAGCCTTCCTTATAGTCCAGACCGTCAAAAATACCTTCATGTTTGGAGATATCGGTTTTATAACCTAAATAAAGTTCCTTTACAGGCTCTACCAAATTGTCAGGATCTGGAAAATAATGATTCATGAAGTAGATCAGCAAATCCCTAGCTTCCTGGTTATAATGCGGATACATGGTCACCTTTCCGAACAGATATTTCACATCCGGATTGATCAGGACCAATGCCCCAAGACCATCCCAAAGGTTATCCAAAGAAAAAATTCCCTTTCTATTGTCTATTGCCGGTTGATATTTAGGTTGAACCCAAGAACGCCCCAATTCAATGGTATAAGGCAAGAAATCTTTTTTGAATTTTTCGGAAAAGTCAAAATAATGTGCTGTAGATAGGTGAATTTCACCATCCTCAGCAGTTGCTTGATCACATTTGATCACGCGGTATCCAGCAATGATTTCTTCATCTTCAGGATTCCAAGCGATCAGTTGATCGTAATTATGTTTAGAAGTATCGTTTTCGTCAATATCAAGAGGTAGACCTGTACCGCCACCAGCTCCCCTAAAGGTAAGCTCTCTCAATCTACCAATCTCGCGCATTATATGAGGTGCGGTATGATAGTTCACTAGATACACCTCATTACTGCCGTTATTGGTATAACGAACAAAGGCTTCCTTAGTAAGTTCTTTCTTGATTAGATCTCTATCTACCGGTTGAATTATTTCTTGCATAAATTATTATTTACCATGAGCCATGGCATAAACCATTTCTTTTACTTCAGCTGCCCATTGACGTTCATTCTTACTGGTGTCAAAATGGGTATAGGGAATCTTCTCCCCAATCCTGATGGTTATGTCCTTTCCTCTTTGGGAGAACATCTCATCAGGTAAATATAACATTTCAATATTTGCTTTTAATCCTATTTTGTGTCTTATTCTTGATAGGTTGTAAAAGAAATTCGAGTTGCGTCCTTCAATATAGACAGGAACGATGTCTTTTTTATATTTTTTGGCTTTCGATATAAAACTTTTTTTCCATTCCAGGTCTACGATCTCGCCTTTAATCTTCCTTGAAACAAGTCCAGCAGGGAAAACAAGCAAAGCATGGTCTGATGCATAGGCATTCTCAATTGCAGCTATGGCTGTTTTACTTTGACTACCGACTTTATTTACAGGAACGAATAGGGGTTCGAGGTTGCGGACATTCATCAGAATGTCATTGACCAAAAATTTCACATCTTTTCTGTACTTCCCGATGGCCTGCATAAAAGCTACCCCATCTAAACCACCTAAGGGGTGATTGGAAGCAAAGATGACACTTTCATCTAAAGGAATATGCTCAGCGCCTTCCAAATGTACGTTAACCTTCAGCTCTTTTAATAAGGAGTCTACAAAATCTAATCCCATGTCATCATGATACGTTCTCATGATGTAGTTTATCTCATCTTCGTGGATTGTCTTTGTTAAATAACTCAATAATGGCTTGGGTATCCATTTGGCTAAACCTGGACTTTTCTTTCGTATTACTTCCCTGATTTCAATAAACTTCTCTTGCTTTTGTAAGCTCATATTCTATAATACACTTTTATAAAAGTTTTGTAAAATTACATAATTAGTTTTAAGATGACTAAAACATCTTTTTATTTTATATCAAAATAATATTTTCACTACCTTAGCGATAATCGCATATTTAAACTAAAATTAAACGTTTTGCGTTTATTGTAGTTTAATAAATAAAAGGTTTCATGTATATCGGTGAAAACATATCAACGCTCTATACCGAAGTTCACCCGAACGATACGGTTGCTTTTTCGTTAGATAAAGTCAATGAGCTGCATTTCCATCAACTTCCTGTCGTTAAGGGCAAAGAATACCTCGGGCTTATTACCGAGGAGGACCTGCTATCGGCTGAAGATGAGGAAACTTTGATCAAGGAACTGAAACTTACCTTTCCATTTATCTATCTGTACGATTATCAGCACATCTATGATGCCCTACAATATCTGGAAACCTATCAGTTTGACCTCTTACCTATTGTCAACAAGCAAAAGGAATATGTCGGGGTGATTACGCAGAAGGATCTATTGAGATCGGTGAACCAAACGATCTCCAACCAAGATAAGGGCGCGATCATCGTCCTAGAGATGGAAGATAGGGACAATAGTTTGACCCATGTGGCCCATATCATAGAATCTGAAAACAGCAAGATATTGAATACGGGAATCCGACCGATTGAGAATTCCAGCAAGGTTGAACTGACCATCAAGGTCAACAAAAACAATATTTCCTCAGTCTTGGCCTCTTTATGGAGACATGACTATGTGGTAAAAGCGACCTTCAATGATGGCTCTGATCAGAATGATATCCAAGAAAGATATAATCTTTTAATGAACTATTTGAACATTTAATTCTTAGAATTTTTCATCTTTGCGCAAAATATTATCAAAAGCATGAAAGAGCTGTCCATAGCAGTATACGGTCGAGAGTTTAACCAATCCGTGATTGGATATGTCATTGAACTATTTACCTACCTGCGTGAAAAGAATGTGCAAGTTTACATCCACCAGGATTTCCACAGTTTCCTTAAGCGCTTATGCAAGCTAGATTTTACCTTTAAGAAATTCAAGTCCCATAAAGATCTTCCTGCCGACATTGCCTTTATGCTCAGCTTAGGGGGTGATGGCACCATGCTCTCAGCAGCAACATTGATCAAAGATTCAGGCATTCCATTGGCAGGGATCAATTTCGGCCGTTTGGGATTTTTGGCGAACATCTCCAAAAATCACATGGAGGAAGCATTGGACCAAATCCTTTCCAACAATTATCAGATCCAAAAACGTGCCTTGTTACAGGTAGAGAGTTCGGACGGTACCTTTATAAAGGGGGAGGATTTTGCACTGAACGATATTACGGTTTTTAGGTCGGACTCTTCCGCCATGATTACGGTACATGCAGTTTTGGACAATGAACTGTTGAACTCGTACTGGGCCGATGGTCTGATCATCGCGACTCCTACGGGTTCTACGGCCTATTCCTTAAGCTGCGGCGGCCCCATCATAATGCCTGGCAGTGGGAATTTTGTGATTACCCCAATCTCTCCCCATAATTTAAACGTACGTCCTATCGTGGTGAACGAGAATATGCAATTGCGTTTAGAGATAGAAAGCAGGACAGAGAAATATATATTGAGCTGTGATTCAAAAAGCCATACCTTGAGTACCAAAACCAGCTTATTGATCACCAAGGCACCTTTCAGTATAAACCTTATCCGCTTGGCAAATGACCAATATTTTGGCATCCTGCGCGAAAAATTGCTTTGGGGTATCGATGTCCGAAATTATTAATAGGAGCTTCTATTCACTTTAATTCAATAAAATTTTTATAGGGATAATCTTAAAACCTGTATCTTTACGATAAAATCTGAAACTATTGGGACCAACATTCGAGATGAAAAGCGAATCAATTTTATTTATTAATTCATTTGCAATCATTCCTATCATTAAAAATTTAGGACAAAAACAGCTTGGCCTCCTGATTGGATTACTTAACCTACATCATCAACAGCTTCTAGAATTACGATGCATGATTGGCATTTCTGGATTTCCAGAAAGTCAGGCGGCATGGTCTGGATTAGGGTTGACACAAAACTATTCAAGCATTAATGAAATTATCTAATGAGTTTTAAAGATAAGATAGATAAAAACAGATTACCTCAGCATATTGCCATCATCATGGACGGCAATGGCCGTTGGGCAAAGGAAAAGGGCGAGCTTCGTGTCTTTGGCCATAAAAACGGCGTAACAGCAGTCCGTGAAGCATTGGAGGCCTCTGTTGAGATTGGCCTCAACTATTTGACCTTATATGCCTTTTCCACCGAAAACTGGAACAGACCGCAATTTGAGGTAGATGCCTTGATGGAACTCTTAGTAAACTCATTGAACCAAGAACTACCCACTTTCCAAGAAAACAACATCCGTGTCAACAGTATTGGCCGCATGTCCGACCTACCTGCCCATTGTCAGGTGACGCTTCAATCTACCATTGAACAAACCAAGAACAATACTGGCTGTACATTGACCCTTGCCTTGAGCTATGGATCCCGTCAAGAGATCCTGGATGCGACAAAAACCATCGCTGAAAAAGTTAAAAAAGGTGAAATTTCCGTGGATGACATCAATGAAGAAATGTTTAGCAACAATCTTTATACACATGGTATCCCCGACCCTGACCTATTGATCAGAACCAGCGGTGAAGAGCGCATTAGCAACTATATGTTGTGGCAAATAGCCTACTCTGAGCTGTTTTTCCTCCCTATCATGTGGCCTGAGTTTTCTAGGGAAACTCTATTTGAATGTATTTACCTATATCAAAATAGAGAAAGAAGATTTGGGAAAACTAGTGAACAATTATAAGAAATCATTACTTTTGCAACATTTTAATTTCGACAGGCTTACTGTCAGAAATTCGTAATATTTCTTTTAACAAAAATTAACAAGACTTTGCTGTACTTTAGCAGACATAATAAAAAGTAGATGAAGCGTATAATTAAACTTTCTATTTTACTCACCTTCTTAATTTGCAATTTCGCGCAGGCTCAGATAACAGGAAATAGGCCTTTGAATTTGAACAATCCAGATGACATTACTTATTTGGACCCTAAAAACTATGTTATCGGTGGAGTAACCGTTACTGGAGCACAGTACCTAGACTCCGAAGTCCTCGTCACCATTTCCAAATTATCAGTTGGGCAATACATCGAGGTTCCGAGCGAACAAACATCAAATGTAATCAAGGATTTGATGGCGCAAAACCTATTTGAAGACGTTCAATTATATGCTACCAAAATCCAAGACGAAACGATCTTCCTTGAAATCAGGGTGGTGGAAAGACCACGACTGACCAGGATCGACATCAATGGACTGAGCAAATCGCAAACAGAGGAAGTTCGCAAGCGATTAAATACCAATGCTGGTAAAATTGTCAATGACAACCTCCTATTAACGACCAAAGCCACTATCGAGAAATTCTTAAGGGAAAAATCCTTCCTTTATCCTGATATCAAGATCACGACGAAACCTGACTCTGCACAAGCAAACAACGAAATTGTCGTGGTGGATGTGGAAAGAAACAAAAAGATTAAAGTCAACAGCATTAATTTTACTGGAAATGAAGAATTCAGCAATAAGCAGTTGACTAAATTCATGAAAGGTGTACGTCCTAGAGCATGGTTTAGAGTATTCGGACCAGGGAAGTTCAAGGATGATAAATATGAGGAAGCAAAAACAAACCTAGTTGCCAAAATGCAAGACAAAGGTTTCCGTGATGCTCAAATCTTAAAAGATACCGTAAGACGTCATGACAACAATGAAGTTGCCATCGACATCGATGTATATGAAGGTCCTAAATATTACGTAGGTAATATCTCATGGTCAGGAAACTCAAAATTCAAAGACTCTACCTTAAATATCCTATTGGGTATCCAACACGGTGATGTTTACAGTGAGGAAAAATTGAACTCCAAATTGAGTGGACCAACCAGGAACTCGGATGATATCGCTGCGATTTACCAAAACGACGGTTACTTAACATTCAGTGTTCAACCGGTGATCAAACGTATCTACCAAGATACCATCGATCTGGAAATCCAGATGTTTGAGGGTAAGCAATATACGATCAACAATGTGATCCTGAAAGGTAATGATGTGACGAATGACCGTGTTGTTCTACGTTCTATCTATACCAAGCCAGGACAGAAATATTCGCGTGAGCTATTGGTAAGAAGTGTTCGTGAGATTTCCCAATTAGGGATGTTTGATGAGCAGAAGGTTCAACCTATGCCGACCAACCTAAACTACGAAGAAGGTACGACAGACATTGAATTCTCGGTGGCTGAAAAACCGTCCGATCAGGTTGAGCTATCCGGAGGTTATGGTGCTGGTCAGGTAATCGGTACATTAGGTCTGACCTTTAACAACTTCTCTACCAGCAATTTCTTCAAGAAAGAATCTTGGAAACCACTTCCAAGAGGAGACGGACAGAAATTGAGCATCCGTGGACAGACATCAGGAAAACGCTATCAATCTTATAGTTTCTCCTTTTCAGAGCCTTGGTTAGGTGGTAAGAAACCTATTTACTTTGGTTTGAGTGCCTATATCTCGAATTCACAATTACAACGTTATAACTATTTGGAAAACCGTTATGAGGATTATGAGGGTATCCCTAAAATCCAGATGCACGGTGTGACTGCAACATTGGGTAAACGTCTTCAATGGCCGGACAACTATTTCCAGATCAACAGTTCATTGTCTTACCAACGTTACTTCTTGGATAACTATGGTGGTATCTTCGTATTCTCGGATGGTACAGCCTACAACATCAACTTTACCCAAGAGATCAGCCGTAACTCAATCGATGCACCGATCTATCCTACTTCTGGTTCACATATCAAGTTCTCGGTTCAATTGACGCCTCCATATTCATTATGGAACAACATGAACTACGAAACTGCACCAGACAATGAAAAGTATAAATTCACGGAATACCATAAATGGAAATTTGATTCCCAATGGTATACCAAGATCGCTGGTAAATTGGTATTGAAAGCACAGGCGCAATTTGGTTACTTAGGAAATTACAGCACACAGGCACCAATTTCCCCATTTGAGCGTTTTAAATTAGGTGGTGATGGTATGCAAGGGTTTGACTTCTTACAAGGATCTGAGATCATTGCGATGCGTGGATACGCGAATGGTGCTTTGATTCCAGCCTCTACAGGTAGTAACCAACAGGGTATCGCCATCCAGTCTGGTAGCCCGATTTATGCGAAGTACCAGATTGAATTACGTCACCCGATCATGTTAAATGACCAAGCAACGGTATTTGCCTTGGCATTTGCTGAAGCAGGTAATACTTGGAACAAATTTGATGAAGTAAATCCATTCAAGGTTCGTCGTTCAGTAGGTGTTGGTGCACGTATCTTCTTACCAATCTTCGGTATGTTGGGTATTGACTACGGTCATGCATTGGATCCAATCCCTGGATTGACTACGGATCGCTGGAAACAAAACTTCACATTCAGTATTATCCAAAATATGGGTGGGTTCTAATTAAACTTTTTAATAATTAAATTGTCTTAAACATAGAATTTAAAAAATAATATGTCGATGAAAAGAATAGGAATATTAATCGTGATGTTAACCATGTTGGGTTCAGTTTCGTTTGCCCAGAAATTAGCATATGTAGATTCAGAATATGTCATGAAACATATCCCTGAATATAATTCAGCTCAGAAGCAATTAGATGATCAATCTAAGGTATGGCAAGCTGAGGTTGATAAGCAATACGCAGAAATAGAACGTATGTATCAATCCTATCAAAAGGATCAGGCGAACTTAAATCCAGATATGCGCAGACGCCGCGAGGACGAGATCGTAAATAAGGAAAAGGCCGTAAAGGAATTCCAACGCAGCAAATTTGGTTTCGAAGGGGAACTTTTCAAACAACGTGAAAACTTGATGAAACCTATACAGGCCCGTGTCAGCAAAGCTATCCAAGATGTAGCAGCAGCAGGTCAATTTGATTTCATTATGGATAAAAGAAGTGAAAATGCCTTCCTTTATGCCAATCCAAATTTGGATAAAAGTAACGATGTTATCACGAAATTAGGGTTGAAACCGAATCCTTCTTTAGCGAACTAATAATTTTTATTATAATTGCGAACTAATTTTATTATTTAACATAAAACAAAACAAGAATATCCTTATATCCGAAAATATAAGACTAACAAAAAAAGCATGAAAAATTTATTGAAAAGTGTAGTATTAGCAACAGGAATTTTATTGGCGGGTAACGCAGTAAATGCACAACAAAAAATTGGACATATCAACACAGCTGAAATTGTTCAGTCTACCAATGAGTTCAAAGCTGCTGAAGGTCAAATGCAAACCTTACAAGAGACTAAGCAAAAGGAAATTCAAGGTATGATCAGTGAGTACCAAAAGCAACAAAACAATGCGAACGAGAAATTGAGAAACCGTAGTGAAGCGAACAAAGAAACTGTAGATGCAGAGGTTCAAACTATCGCTAACACTATGCGTGAAATGGAAACTCGTATCCAAAGTGTTCAACAAGCTGCACAAGAAGAAATTGGTAAAAAACAACAAGAATTATACGCTCCTATCGAGCAAAAAGTAATGACTGCTATCAATGCTGTAGCTAAAGAAAAAGGCTATGCATATGTTTTGGACATCTCTTCTGGTAGTGTTCCTTACTTCCAAGGTGGTGACGACTTGACTGCAGACATCAAAACTAAATTAGGTGTTTCTGCAACTGCTGCACCAGCTGCTGCTCCAAAGAAATAATTCCGAAAGCTAAAGGATAAAAAAAAGATCAACCCCTGGGTTGATCTTTTTTTATTTCCATCCGATTGGATCGGGAATAATGATCGGCTTATAGATTTCCTTTTTTCATTTCATCCACGGCAAAATTGGCTGCACGAGCTGTCAAGGCCATGAAGGTCAGGGAAGGATTTTGTGTGCCGGTCGAAGTCATGCTGGCACCATCTGTGACAAAAACATTCTTACAGTCATGTATCTGATTCCATTTGTTCAGAATGGAAGTTTTAGGGTCGTTCCCCATCCTTGCTCCTCCCATTTCATGGATATCTAATCCCGGGTTTTGCTGGCTATTGTGCTGACTGATATTCTTCGCACCGATATAATCCAACATCTCCGAACCTTGATCGAGAAAGTCTTGCATGCTCTTTTGGTCATTATCATCATAGCCAACATTAAAGATGAGCTGCGCCATACCGTATTTATCTTTGAGGTCTGTACTTAAGCGTACATGGTTTTCCGCTTTTGGAATGGTCTCCCCTTGCATCATCATACTGATCCCCCATCCACCTACTTCAGACAGGCTATCTTTAAAGTCTGCCCCTACTTGCATCTCACTACTTCCTCCACGGCCACGATAGGCACCAAAGAAAGAGGCATAACCACGAAGGAAGTCCATTTCCTGTTTCTTCACATTTCTGAAGTTGGGGATAATAGGTTGTGTAGGTCTTCGACCGTAATAATACATATCCTCAAAACCTTCAATGTTCGCGGAAATAGAGCCCAGGTAATTATGGAAAGCGATGTATTTACCAAGTAGACCAGAGTCATTACCTAAACCATTTGGAAACCGCTTGGAGGTGGAGTTCAATAAAATCTGGTTACTGGCGATGGTAGAAGCATTCACAAAAATCACCTTCGCGAAATATTCGGAAGTTTTCTGGGTTTCGGCATCAATAATCCTCACCCCTGTGGCTTTCTGTTGATCCTCACTATAGATAATCGATTCCACGATGGAATTAGGTCTGATGGTTAAATTTCCTGTTTTAGCAGCCCATGGCAAGGTGGATGCATTGGAACTGAAATAACCGCCAAAGGGACATCCCCGTTGACACATGGTCCTGTTCTGGCACTTGGTCCTTCCCTGTGCAATATGGATTGGCTGAGGGTCTGTAATATGGGCACAGCGCCCTGCAATGACCTGCCGGTCCTTGTACTTGCTCGGTAATTTCTTTTGGATCATCTGTTCCACTGCATTTAGTTCAAATGGAGGAAGAAATTCACCATCGGGCATGGCTGCATTGCCATCTCGATTTCCTGAAACTCCAATGAATTTTTCTACGTGGCTATACCAAGGGGCAATATCGGCATATCGAATGGGCCAATCTACAGCAAACCCATCCCTGGCAGGCCCTTCAAAATCATGATCGCTCCATCGCTGCACCTGTCTTGCCCATAACAGCGACTTACCGCCTACATGGTAGCCCCTGATCCAGTCAAAGGGTTTTTCCTGCACATACTCCTGATCCTTGTCCTTGGTAAAAAAATGCATGGCATCCTCATTGAAGGCATAGCATCTGGAGGCAATGGGATTCTCCTGTTTAATTTTCAGCGGCACCCGATTATGATGATCAAATTGCCAAGGATCCATATAAGCGGTAGGATAATCCTTGACATGCTGCACATCAAAACCACGTTCCAAGACCAAGGTCTTGAAGCCTTTTTCACAGAATTCTTTTGCTGCCCATCCTCCGGAAATCCCCGATCCAATGACGATAACATCAAAGCTGTCGTTACTATTTGCCATCTCTTGATTGTTTGTAAGATTTTAGCCTGTATCCAAAATTGCCTGAATGATCAGATATTCACCATCTTTGACACAGGAAGCTTGTTTTTTAAGGTTGATAATAGCTTGCAATATACAAAATGAGGCTTAATTTTCAGGGCTATTTGTTGTATCAATTATTATACTTAACTTGATTTCCAGGCTCTTAATCATTATTGAATCCTGTCAATTATTTTTAATCTTTCTAAATAATTTATTATGCATGCATAGTATAATCTGATTAATTATATTTGTTAACCTAAGTATTAAACTATGATAAGTCAACTCATTTTTGGTATTATCTTACTGGCGGCCCTGTTCTTATTTTACAGGAACGCGAGTAAAATCTATAGAAATATAAAGCTAGGTAAATCAGTTGATCGCATTGACCAACCTGGAGAACGCATCAAGCTTATGCTGTTGGTAGCTTTTGGACAGAAGAAGATGTTCAAGCGACCCATCCCAGCTTTGCTCCATTTATTTGTGTATGTAGGATTTGTCATCATCAATATCGAGATGCTGGAAATCGTGATTGATGGGTTATTTGGTACCCATCGTGTATTCTCAGAAGCATTGGGCGGTCTATATGATTTCCTGATTTTCTCGTTTGAGATCTTGGCATTCTTGGTTTTGATGGGATGTGTGGTCTTTATGATCCGCAGAAATGTACTGAAGGTCAAACGTCTGAACCAAAGTGAACTGGACAATTGGCCAAAAACAGATGCCAACCTGATCCTTACAGCAGAGATCTTATTGATGGCTGCCTTTTTAACGATGAATGCCGCAGATCTAAAATTACAGCTCCTTGCTGTTGATGGCTATCATGCAGTGGGTTCCTTTCCAATCAGCTCTTATTTAGTTGGCATCCTTCCGGATTCGCCGGAGGTATTGATTGGGATAGAAAGATTCTGCTGGTGGTTCCATATCATTGGGGTGTTGGCTTTCCTGAATTACTTACCGATCTCCAAACATTTACATATCCTATTGGCATTCCCCAACACCTATTTCAGCAGATTGGAACCAAAAGGTGAGTTCAACAACATGCCATCTGTGACCGAAGAGGTGAAAGTGATGTTGGATCCTAGCCTCCCTCCCCCTACTGGCGAGCCAAGTCGATTTGGGGTCAAGGATGTTCAGGACCTGACCTGGAAGAATCTTCTGGATGCCTATACCTGTACGGAATGTGGCCGTTGTACATCGGCATGTCCTGCAAATATGACCGGGAAACTGCTGTCTCCGCGAAAGATCATGATGGATACCCGAGACCGTGTTGAAGAGGTTGGAAGGAATATAGACAAGAATGGAAGCTTTGTAGAGGATGGAAAGGCTTTGTTGGACACTTATATCAGCAGAGAGGAGATTTGGGCTTGTACAAGCTGTAATGCCTGTGTGGAGCAATGTCCGGTCAACATCAATCCATTGGAGATTATCATAGGACTAAGGCAGTATGCAGTGATGGAAGAATCACAGGCCCCATCCAGCATCAATAACATGTTCTCTAACTTAGAGAATAACGGTGCGCCGTGGAAATATGCACAGGCAGACCGTGCGAATTGGGCAAATCAATAAAATTAGAAATCATGGAAAATCAATTACATATACCTACAGTTGCAGAATTAGTTGCCAAGGGCGAAAGTCCAGACCTGTTGTTCTGGGTGGGCTGTGCAGGAAGTTTTGACGAACGTGCGCAGCGCATTACCAGGGACATCTGCAAGATCCTCCAACATGTAGGCATCAAATATGCAATTTTAGGGACTGAAGAAAGCTGTACCGGCGATCCGGCAAAGCGTGCAGGAAATGAGTTTTTATTTCAGATGCAGGCAATGATGAACATACAGGTACTCGATGGTTATGAAATCAAAAAGATCGTTACGGCCTGTCCACATTGTTTCAACACGATCAAGAATGAATATCCGAGCCTAGGCGGCCATTACGAAGTGATCCACCATTCGCAGCTGATCCAATCCTTGATCGATGAGGGTAAACTGAGGCCAGCCGATGGCCATGAATTCAAAGGCAAGAAGATCACCTTCCATGACCCTTGTTATCTGGGACGTGGAAATGGGGTATATGAGGCACCTCGTAAAGCATTAGAGGTACTGGATGCTGATCTTGTGGAACTAAAACGCTGTAAATCGAATGGGCTGTGCTGTGGTGCCGGTGGTGCCCAGATGTTCAAGGAACCTGAAAAGGGAAACAAGGATATCAATGTGGAGCGAATTGAAGACGTCATTGAATCCAAAGCGAGCATCGTTGCTGCCGCTTGCCCATTCTGCATGACCATGTTGAGCGATGGAGTCAAAGTAAAAGAAAAAGAACAGGAAATCAAGGTATTGGATATTGCTGAGATTACGGCAAAAGCCAATAACCTGTAGAGATAAACATAATGCTCCAGTATTAAGGCCTAAAAAATCCCTTTTGTTGATAATCAAAGGGGATTTTTTTATTGCCATAAATTTAGGGCTAAAAAAAAGAAGCTATCTAAGCTAGATAACTTCTTTAATAATTTTCAGGGTGCCCAGGAGCAGATTCGAACTGCCACACCCAATCGGGCGCCACCCCCTCAAGATGGTGCGTCTACCAATTTCGCCACCTGGGCTTAGACATCGCAAAAATACTCTTTATTTTGATTTTTGCAACGAATTTAGACCTTTTCCTTCTTCAGATTTTTATTGATCAATGTTTGGATTATTCCATCTGCCAGACCGATACGTGGCGCCATAATATTCTTTAGGTGCCCAACTTTCATAATGGTCAAGAAAATCTCGGAGGCTGGAATAATTACGTCGGCCCTATCTTGCTTTAATTCAAGCACATTGATCCTATCTTTCAATGAATAAGAGTTCAGGTAGACATATAAAGCTTTCAGTTTCGCATACGAAATAGGCTTATCTGCTTTTTCATTTGCCAAACGGGATAGCTTGTTGATGTTACCACCACTACCTATACCATAAATATTCTTATATCCTTTGGTAATATTCTTCACCCACAACTTCATATCGTCCCAAGTCTCAGGACTATCTTGATTATCCAAGATACGGATGGTACCTAGGTTAAAGGATCTAGAAGCCACCAAGTCACCATTGGCGAACAATGATATCTCGGTACTACCACCGCCTACATCGATATATAAATAAACCTTATTTCTATCCATGCTGGTATGGCTATGCACATTGTAGATGATCTGAGCCTCTATTGCCCCATCAATGATATCAATATCCACGCCTGCTTCCTTACATGCCTTGACAACTTCCTTTCCATTATCAGCATCACGCATGGCAGATGTAGCGCAAGCCATATAATCGGAAACCTTATAGACATCCATGAGGTTCCTGAAAGCACTCATGGTCTTGATCATGCTCTCGAATTTTCCTTCAGAAATATGTTGATGTATAAAGGCGTCGTCTCCCAATCGAAGGGGAACCCGAAGTAAAGTGTTTTTGTTAAATGTGATTTCGTTCTCTCTTACAATAATATCGGCAATCAACAAGCGGACTGCGTTTGAACCGATATCAATAGCGGCATATCTCACGTTATATTAGATTTGAAAAGTTTAACAATGTTAAAAATCCTAAATTAACTAAATGTAAACTTTATATTAAATAGAAGTTTTATTTATTTGGTTCTAGAATCTCTAACTGCCAAAGAATTTGGTCTTTAGTGACAAAGTAAGGTTCATCTTCCCGAATTGTGCGATAGACTTCATCGAATAATCCCATGTAATTCCCTAATTCTGCGGGAACAAACCTAGAAACCAAATTACCTTCTTCATCCGGGCTGGTCAAGACCCCTTCCATTCCTTCAGGCTCGATTCCATAGGCAGGATTATTTGGGAGCATCCCATCGATCAATTGTGCTTCTTGTACGTCGGTTCTATTTTTGATGAAACTACCCTTGGTGCCATGGAGCACAAAACTAGCTTGAGAGTTGGCCACTAATAGACTAGCTGTGATATAAACATTCAAGCCAGAGGTATAATTCAGGATAATACAACCATAGTCATCCACGATGGATCCTGGCCTATAAACACCCCGGACCTTGGTCATCGCTTTAGGCTTCCCAAACAAGGAAATGGCCTGGTCAAGTAAGTGTGAACCGAGGTCGTAAATGACCCCTGATGCTGGGATTTTAGTTTCTTTAAACAGCTTTGGCCCCAGCTCTGGTTTAAAGCGGTCAAAGCGAATGTGCAATTCGATTGGACGCCCAACCTCATTGTTTTCTATGACCTTCTTCAGTGCCAGGAAATCGGCGTCAAAACGGCGGTTATGGAAAGGTAGGATATGTTTTCCCATATCATTAGCCACCTTAAAGAGCACATTTGCTTCCGGTGCAGTTGGTGCAAAAGGCTTTTCGATCAGCACATGTTTGCCGGCCTTCAGAGCTTTTAACGCGAACTCAACATGGGTATCGTTTGGGGTATTGACAATGACCAGTTCAATCTCAGGATCGTTGATCAAATCGTCTACTGAATCATAGCTGATGATATTTGGGTATCTATCCTGCGCCAATTTCTTGGAACGCTCTACAATTCCTCTTAATTCGAAGTTTGGGTTAACCTCTATAAATGGCGCATGGAATACCCTTCCGGACATTCCATACGACAATATACCTGTAACTATTTTGTTTTCTGTCATTTATCTTTGCTTAGTGATGCGCATGGGCATCTGCTTTACCACCTACGGCAGTAAACAACTGAGCAACAGTTTCTGTTTGGGATTGTGCAAAATCACGCAAATCTTTATTGGTATTACGAGAAAGTCTTCTGAATTGTTCTTTTACCAAAGCAACTTGATGTTGGATATGGCTTAAGTACTCTTGGTCAGAATAAACTTTAGCATGTTGTAAAGCCAAAGGAGCTGCAGAATCTGCGGTAGTAGAATCATTAACAACAACTGGAGCTTCATTCGGTTCAACTGCAATATTTTCTTGAACTTCACCTGTGAATTTCTCCGTTCCTAGGATTGGGAAATCAACATGGTATTTAGTAGCCAATGAATCCATCTTAGGAAGGATATCAGAGAAAAACTTAGCAGTTTTAGCGGCAGCATCTTTTGCCTGTGCATTACCCACTGTAGCTACATGTTCTGCGTAGGATACCTCATAAGGTGCGATGGACCCTACTTGTCTGAAGAAAGCATACGCATCACCATCAACCAATGTCGTATGTGTGTATTTCAATTGGTTTTCTTCAGCCGTTTTGAAAACACAAGAAGATAAAGAAGTACTTGCAAGAACTGCTGCAACTAATAATGTATTTAATTTCATCGCTTTATTATTTTAAAAACACACAAAAATAAAAAAATATCCCTATTAATGCCTATTTCTATCTAATTCAAAATCAATCTAAGCTAAATTTCTTCCTGCATTCACCACTCCATAAATGGTACGGCCAATTAATTTCCGGTATGTTTCTGCTTTAGACTCTTCCATTTTCTGCTTTTCAAGCAAACGGATGGCATAATGTTGGATGATCAACAATGGAAGGATAATTTTTTCTCTCTCTAAAATAGAAGCTCTTTCCACTGGATAATTTTCCATTAATTCTTTCATACCGGTCAGTTTTAACAAATATTTCTTGGTTAAATCGAATTCATCTTTCAACATCGTCCAGAATTCTCCAAATCTTGCATCGTCTTTCATATAGGACGTGATGTCAAAATTGGACTTGGTCATGGACATCATACAGTTGTCGATTACCGTATTGAACATACCTGAAGTTTCATACAGGTTCTTCACGTAAGACCAAAGGTTATTGTCCTCTGCCCATTGCAAAGCCGTACCTACACCAAAGAACCCTGGAATATTCTGTTTCAACTGGCTCCATGAAGTCACAAAACTGATGGCACGGAGGTCTTCCAACCTTAGTTCCCTACCGGAATTTCTCTTCATCGGTCTGCTGGAGATATTCATGCTGGAAAGTGATTTCAATGGACTTAAGGTTTCCAGATATTTCAGGAACAAGGGATGATGCCTTAATTCCAAGAATTTCTGATGGCTCTCTGCCGCCATGCGATCGATTACATCCTTCTGCTTTGCAGTCAAGGTATCGCCTACCCTTTGCTGCAGATCAGAGATCAACCCTGCATGAAGCAATTGTTCAATATTATATTTTGCAGAATCCAACGAGCCATATTGACTACTGATCGTCTGACCTTGAATCGTCAATTGAATGTGGTTGTTTTCGATTTCCTTACCCATAGAAGCATAGAAACGCTGCGTTTTACCACCGCCACGCGCTGGAGGGCCACCACGACCGTCGAAGAATATCAGATCCACATCATACTCCCTAGAAATGGCTGTCAATTCGATCTTAGCTTTATAGATCGACCAGTTGGCCATCAGGTAACCACCATCCTTGGTACTATCGGAGAATCCCAGCATAATGGTCTGTTTGTTTCCTCTTTTCTTCAGGTGAGCAGCATACACGGGATTTGAATATAAGCTGCGCATTACATCGGCTGCATGCTTCAGATCATCTACGGTTTCGAATAGAGGGACAAAATCCATGGTCAGGTCTTTCTTGGTCCAGCCTTCCCATAGGAATAGCTGCATCAAGCCCAAGATATCAGATGCCTGTTGGCAATTGGAAATAATAAAGCGTTGAACCGCTCTTTCACTACCTGTGGATTGGATTTCCTTGATCAATCGGATCACCTTGATGGTATCTTCGACAAGTGGATCTACTCCATCCTGCAATTCCAGGTTTGCTTCAGTGAATTTGATGTGCTTTTCCTTCTCCTCTTCCGAGCCTTCAATCTCTTGGAGTTTAATGCCGGTCTCTTTAGGATAGGTTTTAACCAACCAATCAAAGGTACTTCGCAAGGCACTACTGTCTTGGCGGATATCTAAAGTCGTGAAATAGCAGCCGAAAGTTTGGACTTTACGTCTCAAATCTTCCACGATCTCTACAAAGAGTCCATCATGGTTTTCTTTCAGAACGCGAATGATCTCGGTCAGGTTGTGCAAGATCCTTTCTGTTTCATCGACAGGCTTATCACTTGGGTTGAAGCTGTTTTCATAGAACAGCTCCTGAAGCTCTTCCATATATTTTTCCACCCCACGGAAGGTAATCCTTCTTTTTACAATCCTGAAATCACGATAATAACATCTAAAGAGAATGGTTCTCAACAGATTTGCCACTTTTTTCGTGCTTTCCCAGGTAACGTTTGGATTCCCGTCACGGTCACCACCGGGCCAAAATCCTAGCTCGATAAGGTGATTGACATCCTTAGGATTGATTTCCAGCTCATCTTCTATTTTAGCTTCGATTCCCGATGCCACGCTATAAAAAACGTTTTCAAGGAACCAAGCCAAACTGATGGCCTCATCAACCGGCGTCGGACTTTGTTTATTGATAAATGGTGTTTTCCCTAATTGTTGAAGCAACAGGTGTATGGTTGGAATATCGTTTTTCTTGAGTTCATCAATCAGGTCATTGATGATGGACAGCACTGGACCAGGATAGAACTGGGTCGGGTGTGCGGTCAAAACTAACCTAACGGACATATCTTTCAACCTGGAAACAACCTGTTTCTTCAGTTGGGGATTTGTCTGGGCCAGATTGAAAATTGATTCCAATCCGCCGGTTTCATCGCTTTTCCCAACGGCCCTGAAGGCAGAATCTTCCACCGCATCAAATAATACAACCTGACGTTCTATATATTGAACAATGCGAAATAACAAGTCCAGACGGTCATCTTCCTGAACGTACTGTTCATATTGACCGAAGAAACTATCGATGATAACCTCAGGCGATAAATGCTCCTCCACTCCTTTTTCACAATGGGTCGTAAAAAATGGTAGAATAGTCCCCGTATGCTTTACCCTTTGAAAAGGTAAAGTCAAGAACAAACTTTTATATAAATCGAACCTCGTGAGGACTTCATTCTGAAAAGCTATTGTCTTTTGGCTTAATCTCATAGTAAATAACGTATCTTGATTTGTGATAGTTGATTTGTGAACAAACACAAATATATCATTTTAATATCTTTTTAAATAACTAATTGTATTATTTACACTAACTAAACAAAAAAATTGCTATTTTGATAATGTTGACTGCGTATTTAAATGTGAAAATTTAAAAATCAATCTCCTATTTCCTCAATTTAAGGAACGGATCATTAAAATTTTTACAACATGGGTTCAATCGCTTGGATAATTAAAGATTTTATTGAATTTCATGCATTTTACTCCATTATTTAACCAGTGCTTACGTATCTTTGTTTCGACAAAACATGAAAAAAACCAAAGAATTAAGCAATTTCTTCTACAGTCAGTATTTTGCTGACGGTCTTCGCATTACCATTGGTTGTGTTGTTCCCATTTTGATCTGTGCCTCTTTGGGCAAATTCCTGTTGGGAACCTATATTTCTCTGGGAGCCTTATTAGTGGGGCTTTCCGACACACCTGGAGCTCCGTCGCATCGTAGGACCGGGATGATCGCTTGCTTAATCGTATGTATCCTGACCCAGTTCATCACATTCCTAGCCAATGGAAATATTTGGATCATGGCCATCGTATTGGGTTTTCTCTGTTTTACCTATTCCATGTTTGCCGTCTTCAATGCACGGGCAGCCACGGTGGGATCAATGGGAATCCTGATCATGCTGATCTATGTAGATGACGTGAACAGCTTCCAAGAGGAGATCATGCTCCTCTTCTATTTCTCCCTTGGTGCTATTTGGTATATGCTCATCAGTTTCTCGATTACCCAAGCTAGACCCTATCGATTGGCCCAACAGGAGCTTTCAGAAACCATAAGGCACGTAGGTGATTTCATTAGACTGCGCGCCAATTTCTATGATATTCATAAATCTATTGATGAGAACTACACTAAACTCATCGACAAACAGATTGAAGTCCATGAGCATCAGGAAAATGTGCGCGACCTTCTTTTCCAAAGCAAAAGATCCATCAAGGATACCACCAAAATTGGCCGGTACCTGACCTTGACCTTTAATGATGTAGTGGATCTATTCGAACAGTCCATGACCACGCATTATGATTATGAATTGATCAGGAAGGAATATGGTCATACGGGTATCTTAAAGGATTTTAAGCATCTATTGCTTAAGACAGCAAATGAATTGGACCATCTGGCCTATCAATTGAATGCCAACCGTGTTCCAAAGCCTCTTTACAATTTCAAGGAGGATATTGAAAACATCATGCGCTCCATCGATGCGCTCGAGAAAAAAGAAAACATCAATAGTATCCCGCTGAAAAAGATCTTGATCAGCGTGAGGAACATCAGCATTTTTATCCATAACATCTATAATTATGCAGTTGTAAGACCGAACAACATCAAGAAACAGGAAATCGAGGAAGCATCTAAGTTTATACAAACCGAACATATTGACTTGAGGAAACTGAAGGATAACCTTTCCTTCAATTCGAGTATTTTCCGGCACGCCCTACGGATGGCTATCGTAATGGCCATTACCTATGTGGTTTTCAATCTGGATTTTTTCAATATCGGCACCATGGGAAGTTATTGGATATTACTGACCATAATGGTGATCTTGAAACCCGGGTTCGGATTGACCAAAGAAAGGAACTTCCAACGGCTCTTAGGGACTATCATAGGGGGTATCATTGGCGCGATAATCTTGATGACCGTGCATTCAGAAGTGGCCAGGTTCGTTATTTTGATATTCTTTTTCTTGATTGCCTATAGCCTATTCCGGGTCAATTATATTATGGCAGTCATGTTCATGACGCCATACGTCTTGATTATGCTGAGCTTTTCAGGACTCAACACTTTTGAGGTTGCTAAGGAAAGGATTTTCGACACCTTCTTGGGTGGTATGATCGCCTTCTTATCGAGTTATATTATTTTTCCAAATTGGGAAAGTTTTCAGGTCAAGAACAATATCAGGCAATTGTTGATTGCCAATTATAAATACCTCGCTCAGGCGGTTAGGATTTTATCAGGCGAAGAGATCACGGTGACCAGTTATAAGCTTTCGCGCAAGGAACTCTACATTGCATCTGCCAATATGGGTTCTACATTCCAGAGAATGCTTTCTGAACCTAAATGGAGGCAAAAGAGCACCAAAGAGGTCAATAGATTGGTGATCTTAAACCATATCCTTTCCTCCTATGGAGCTACCTTGCTCACGCAATTAACGGAGGCTACAGATACAAACTACACCAAGGAACACTTGATACTCCTAAAAAAGGTGCTTCAGAATGTCAGCAAATCTATCGAGGCTGTTCCCATCAAAGGTGCAGAGGAATTTATTCCTGTAAGTGATTTTCCCGAGATTACGCCTGAAACCTTGAACCCCGTGGAAACCAAATTAATTACAGAACAATTGCAATTTTTAAATAAAATTTCCTCAGATTTATACAAATCTACCTTGGATGTGATGGAGAAAGAAAGTGCTATCCATCCTGGACAAATAGAAATGGCTAATGGACAACTTAATTGATGTATTGATAGTAGGCGGAGGTCCGATTGGGATCGCCTGTGGAATTGAAGCAAAGAAAAACAACTTAAGCCATGTAATCATTGAAAAGGGCTGTTTGACAAACTCCTTATACAATTACCCGATCAACATGACTTTTTTCTCCACCTCGGAGCGATTGGAGATCGGCGACACACCTTTTGTCACAACCAACCCTAAGCCCAGACGTGCCGAAGCTCTGGAATACTATCGTCGGGTAGAAAAGAAGTTCAATTTAAAAACCCATTTATTTGAAGAGGTATTGACCATCAACAAAATTGATGGAACTTTTCAGGTCACCACGACAAAATCGATCTATAGAGCCAAAAATGTAATCGTAGCTACAGGTTTTTATGATATCCCCATGTATCTGGGGGTACCGGGCGAAGGCTTGGATAAGGTAAGGCACTATTATGATGACCCCCATTATTATGCTAATCAGAAAGTCATTGTCGTTGGAGCCAGCAATTCTTCCATTGATGCAGCACTTGAAACCTATCGAAAAGGTGCAGATGTTACATTGATCATCCGAGGCAAGGAAGTAAGTCCAAGAGTAAAATACTGGGTCCGTCCCGATATTGAGAACCGCATTGCCAATGGAGAGGTTAAGGTCCATTACCGATCAAATATTGTAAGTATAGGGGAAAGAGAAGTTCAAGTCTCGACTCCGAAAGGACTGATCAGTATCGAAAATGATTTTGTTTTGGCACTGACAGGCTATCGACCCAACTTTGAATTCATTGAAAAGGTCGGCATCGAGGTCCCTACAACAGCTCCTTGTATTCCAGCGCATAATCCCGAAACGATGGAAACAAACGTGGAAAACCTTTACCTAGCGGGAGTGGTTTGCGGAGGTTTGAATACGCACTTATGGTTCATAGAAAACTCTAGGATCCATGCTCATCTCATTGTGAAGAATATTGTTGAAAAGAACCTAAACTCTTAGGCCATTGATGAAGATTTTCGCCAATTTTTTCTGAAGGTTCAGGATATAATCAAACTCTTCTTTGGATGGTGGCAGGAAAAGATTCTTGAATTCCTGCAGGATACCGATACGCATCCCTAATAAAGAAATCAATAAAATCTTGGCGGTTATTTCTATTTCTTCCACTTCGATCTCTTTGGTCTCCAACCCTTTTCTCAATACGAGGCATACCTGTTTGATCTCCTTTTCGAAAAGAGAAGGTAAGATTGCTTCAATATCGGGTGGCATCTCATTTCTTAGCGAATAACTGAATTCGAACAGATTAAAGTTGTCTTTGATAATGCGCAATCTGGTACATAGGAAAGCGTCCATAGCTTCATTGACGTTTTTGGATTGGGAGATTTTTTCCGTGGTTTCATTCACGATCTCATCAACCGCCATTTCAAATACTGCGGCGTATAATCTGTTTTTATCAGGAAAGTAATAGTAAAGTAAGGCTTTAGAAAATGAAAGATCTTGGGCAATCTCTGCCATGGTCGTTTTGGCTAATCCATAATGTGCAAACCTACGCTTTGCCGCCTCCAATATCTTCACCCTTTTCGCATCTGCATTTTTTGCCATACATAATAAAATTAGTTTATAATTTGCCGTTTACCTATCTTTACAGCCTTGTAAACTAAGATAGATTAATTTTTCGAACTTTTAAAGGATTCGGTCAAAAAAATGAAAAACGCAACTCAAGAGAATAAATCCCTAAAAAACCTAAATACTTTTGGTATTGAGGCCATGGCAAATCAATATATTAAAGTAGAAGATGAGCAGGTTTTAATAGACTTATTTTCTGCAGGAGCTTTTGAAAACGAATTTTTCATCTTAGGTGGTGGAAGCAATGTACTTTTCACCAAAGACTATCCAGGGCTCATCGTGCATGTGGCCAATAAAGGGATACAACATTTCATTGAAGGAAACCAGGTATTCGTCACTGCTGCTGGCGGAGAAGTTTGGAACGACCTCGTTTGGTACTGTATAGACCACGATTTCCCAGGCTTGGAAAACATGGCCCTGATTCCAGGGACGGTTGGAGCATCCCCTATACAAAACATCGGTGCCTATGGACAGGAATTGATGCATATCTTCTATTCATGCCGTGCATTTGATTGTAAAACTGGAGAGTTTATCACCTTCAACAATGAAGATTGCCAATTCTCCTACCGTGACAGTATTTTCAAAAGGGAATACAAGGGTAGATTCATAATCTGCAGTGTGACCTACAAACTTGAGCTGTTTGGAAAGATCAATACGAGCTATGGAGCCATTGAAAGTGAATTGGAGAAAAGGGGAATTAATACCCCAAGCATCAAAGATGTCGCAGAAGTGGTATCCTATATCCGCGTTGAAAAACTTCCTGATCCTTCCACTATCGGCAATGCAGGCAGTTTTTTTAAAAATCCAATTATCACGAAAGCACAATTTTCAGAACTTCAAAAACAATTTCCCGATATCGTACATTATACCATGGACCCCGACCATGAGAAGCTGGCGGCTGGCTGGCTGATTGAGCAATGTGGCTGGAAAGGAAAATCGGTTGGACAGGTGGCCGTGTGGAAAAATCAAGCTTTAGTCCTCACAAACATCGGAAAAGCATCTGGTAATGAAATATTTGAAGTATCGTCTACTATAGTGGACGATGTCAATACACAGTTTGGAGTACTTTTAGAACGTGAAGTAAACATACTATAAAAGTTTTCCACATTTTCGTGACTCCGATATTTTTTTTATTATAAAACAATAATCATCGATTATAATACAATAAAAGCCGATACAGGTTTTTAATCCACTTTCGTATTGCGAAAATTCCTTCCACTAAAATATCGATATCCACAATTTTATTAATTTACTGCACAAGAATTGTACATAGTAGCGTAGAAATATTATGGCTTAATAATTTTTTCGGTTGTTCAGCTTAAATCAGGCTCTAGCCTGAAACACATCGCATCATTTAACTATACTATAATCGCTAATTGTATGAACAAGATCGAATTCAACTCACTCGTTGTTAAGCACTCTGAATCACTTCGAAGTTATGCCAGAAACTTCACCCGTGATCATGAAGATGCTAACGACTTAGTACAGGACACCTTACTCAAGGCCGTCACGTACTTCAAGAACTTCAGGGACGGAACCAATTTGAAAGGTTGGCTTTATACCATTATGAAGAACACCTTTATCAATAATTACCGTCGCGTAGTAAAAACGAATTCCTTTATCACAAAGGAGGAAGAAATCTCACAAATTAACCTAGTTGTATCTGCAGCAAAGAACAATGGTGAAAACAAATTCATCATGGAAGACATCAACTATGCTCTTTCCAAGTTATCCGATGAATATTATGTTCCTTTCACCATGTATTTCGAAGGTTATAAATACCATGAAATATCTGACCATCTGCAGATTCCAATAGGAACAGTAAAAACAAGGATACATGTAGCAAGAAAGTCCATGAAAAAGACTCTTACTGCATATAAATTCAAAGAGAATTAATTCTCTTTAAAACATCCGAAAAAAAATATTATTAAAGGTTTATGTAGATTAAGCCATATCCCCTTAAAACTTTTATGCTAATTTAAGGGAAGCCTAAAAAGAAATTCGAGATAAGCTTATTCGCTTATCTCGAATTTTGAAAGTTTTACAAACTCCTGAATACGCTCCGAAATTTCTTCACTGCTCAGATTCTGCAATCTTTCTGTTCCGAATTTCTCCACACAGAAAGAGGCCAAAGCAGACCCAAAAATAATCGCGTTCTTCATATTGGTAAAATTAACGGATTGTAGCTTTGCTAAATATCCGATAAAACCACCTGCAAAAGAATCTCCGGCTCCTGTTGGATCAAATACATCGGCTAATGGTAAGGCAGGCGCTGAAAAGATCTGGCCTTCCCCAAACAACAAAGCTCCGTGCTCACCTTTTTTAATGATCAGGTACTGAGGTCCCATCTGAAGGATCTTCTCTGCTGCTTTCACCAATGAGTACTCTCCAGACAATTGTCTTGCTTCAGCATCGTTAATAGTCAACACATCAACCTTCTTCAACACCTCTTTCAACTCATCCAATGCCACATCCATCCAGAAGTTCATGGTATCCAATACCACTAACTTCGGTTTCTTATCCAAACGTTTCAAAGTTGCCATCTGTACCGCTGGGGTCAAGTTACCCAACAACAGATATTCACAGTCTTGATAAGAAGCAGGGATTTTAGGATCAAAATCTGCCAATACGTTCAGTTCAGTGATCAATGTATCACGGCTGTTCATATCATTATGGTATTTTCCAGACCAGAAGAAAGATTTCCCTCCAGGAATTACTTCAATACCTTCAACATTGATACCTCTTGATTTGATGATGTTTAAGTTATCATCGCCAAAGTCTTCACCAATTACAGAAATTAATTTAACATCTGGGAATAGATAAGATGCTGCTAATCCAGCAAATGTTGCTGCTCCACCTACGATTTTATCTGTTTTGCCAAATGGGGTTTCAATGGCATCGAAAGCAACTGTTCCAACGATTACTAAACTCATGGATATAAATTATGTTATAAAAAAAATGCCGGCGATTGGCCGGCTGTTTTATCTTGCTCCTGAAGCTGGGCTCGAACCAGCGACCCTCTGATTAACAGTCAGATGCTCTAACCAACTGAGCTATTCAGGAATTCGAATTGATAAGGTTGCCCTCATCTTCAAAGTGGTACAAAAATAGGTTTTTAATAATTAATACACAAACAAAAAATTGAAAATTTATTAATAAAAAGGCCTTTCAATACGTAATCCACTCATATCCAACGAAAATTATCTTATCAATTCGATCGACTAAATATAACGATTGACTAAATTCTCTAAGAATTCTTGTCTTCCACTTCTCATTTCTGGTTCACCGTTCTCTACCGCATAGCTTCTCAAATCCTCCAAAGTCAGCTTCCCTTGTTCATATTCGGCTCCTTTTCCATTGTCAAAACTTGCATAACGATCCTTACGGATTTTTTTGAACTCAGATTTCTGAAGGATATTATCTGCTGTTACCAATGCTCTAGCAAAGGCATCCATACCGCCAATATGAGCATAGAACAAATCTTCAGGGTCAGTTGAATTTCTTCTGATCTTCGCATCGAAGTTCACTCCACCTCCTTGAAGGCCACCTGCTTCCAAAATAATCAACATCGCTTCTGTCAATTCATTCAGATCATTTGGAAATTGATCGGTATCCCATCCGTTTTGGTAATCACCACGGTTGGCATCGATTGAACCTAACATGCCTGCATCAGCAGCAACCTGTAATTCATGTTGGAAAGTATGGCCAGCTAATGTTGCATGGTTAACCTCAATGTTCAATTTAAAATCATCCAAAAGATCATATTGCCTTAAGAAGCTGATGACCGTCGCGGAGTCATAATCATATTGGTGTTTTGTTGGTTCACATGGCTTCGGCTCAATAAAGAATGTTCCCTTGAAACCATTTTTACGAGCATAATCTTTTGACATATGTAGGAATTTTGCCAAATGCTCCTGTTCGCGTTTCATGTTGGTATTCAACAAGGACATATAACCTTCTCTACCACCCCAGAACACATAATTCTCTCCCTTTAGGGCTATGGTTGCATCTAAAGCTGCTTTTACTTGTGCCCCAGCATGCGCCAATACATGGAAATCAGGATTGGTGGAAGCACCATTCATATAACGATGATGGCTGAATAGATTGGCTGTACCCCATAACAACTTAATTCCACTTTCCTTTTGTTTTTCCTTCGCATATTCGACGATTGCCGCTAGATTGGAATCATTTTCATTGACATCATTACCATAGTCCACTAAATCTACATCATGGAAACAGTAATATGGCAATTGCAATTTCGTCATAAACTCAAAAGCGGCATCCATCTTATCTTTTGCGCGATCTAGTGTTTTCGATTTTTCATCCCAAGGAAAGAAATGGGTCTGCCCACCAAAAGGATCCGCTCCGTTTCCGTTGAATGAATGCCAATAGGCACATGCAAATTTAAAATGCTCCTCCATAGTCTTTCCGCCGATTACTTTTTTAGCATCATACCAGCGAAATGCCAATGGATTATCGGAATCCAAGCCTTCGTACTTGATTTGCCCGATATTCTTGAAATACTCTTTTTCTCCAATTAAAACTTTCATATTTATAGTTGATTATAATTTCTGTAATAAACTTTCCTTCCAATTTGAATAGAGGTCATTATAGATATCCTTATGCTGAGGCTCGATGGTCTTGATCTTTTTCAAGCCCGAGAATGCTTCTTTTTTATCTTTATACAGCTGTGCTCCAATTCCTGCTCCTAACGCCGCCCCAACGCTTCCGTCATTTTCATAAAGTTCGACTGGTACATTGGTTACCCCGGCAAAGGATTGTTGAAACACGGGGCTCAGGAACATATTGGCATAACCGGCCTTAATAACCGTTGGATGGATTTCATTTTCCTTAATGATATCTAGGCCATATCGAAACGAATGGGCTATCCCTTCCTGGACTGCACGCCAAATATGGGAAGCATCATGTCGCACAAAATCGAGATTCTCGATATGGCCATTGACAGTTTTATTGTTCAGCATACGTTCAGCACCATTTCCAAATGGCAATACCACAATTCCTTCAGAACCGATAGCAACTTCAGCAGCTTTTTGGTTTATCTGATCGTAATCCAAACCTTGAGCTGTTAGTTTTTTGATCCAACTATTTTGGATACCGGTTCCATTAATACATAATAGCACACCGATATTACTTTGGTCTTTACTATGGTTGACATGGGCAAAACTGTTCACCCTTGATTGCTTATCAAAAATTAAATGGTCCGCAACAGCATAGATCACACCAGAGGTACCGGCCGTTGCAGCGACCTCCCCTGCATCAATTACACCTAGGGATAATGCGTTGTTAGGTTGATCCCCCGCTTTATAGCTTACTATAGCCTTCTCCGATAGACCTAACTCAGCTGCTACACCCTTATCGATGGAACCATAGTTTGAAAAGATTGCTTGCACCTCAGGCACTAAAGACCGATCTATACCATAATAATCCAATAAAGTATCTGATAGTGCGTCTTTTTCAAAATCCCAAAGGATACCCTCAGAAATGGAACTCGGATTGGAATTGATCTGCTTAGTCAGGCACATACATAGAAAATCGCCTGGAAGCATAAACTTATGAACCCTTTCATACAATTCAGGCTCATTGTTCTTTACCCAAGACAGTTTTGATGCCGTAAAATTACCCGGAGAATTAAGATGGGATCTTAGAAAACCTTTTGGTTCCAAAGACTGGAAAGCCTCGTTTCCAATTTCCACAGCCCTACTGTCACACCAAATAATGGAATTGCGCAGTACCTTCTGGCCCTTATCAACCACAACTAGGCCATGCATCTGATAGGCAATTCCAATGGCAGCGATATCCTTTGGATCATATTGGCCACTAGCATTGGCTTTCAATATGGCTTTCTTGGTATTTTGCCACCAAAGTTCCGGGTCTTGTTCAGCCCAACCTTTTTGCTGCGATATGATTTCAGATTCCGTCTCCGGATATTGGGCAGAAACAATCCGTTTCCCGGTCTGTGCATCCAACACGGAAACTTTAATAAAAGAGGTCCCTAAGTCAATCCCTAGTAATAGCATAAATTGTTTATAATGGATAAGTTGATTCCACAATATAATTATTTTTAAAATAAGACCTACACTCTATTATGAAATCATGGAAAGCACAGTTTTTTGATCGACCTTCCAAATCTATAGCTAAAAACATACAAAACCCTGATAATCAACTAAAAACCACCTCGCTCAGTCACATTTTTCAACTATAACGTTTTCGTAAATAAAGATATATCGGTTTAGCAAAGTCAGTTACTTTATTGGTTATTATTGTGATATAAACCATTACAGATCATTCATTATCTAACTCCATTTTCCGCTTCCTAAGCCTATTTACCAAGCTTTCGAAATGGAAAATGCAATGTAAACCTTAAACTCTTTAAATTATGACAAAACAGTATGTTTTACTCATCCTATTCTCGTTTTGGATGATTCTGCTCTCTGCAGACCCCTGTTTTTCACAGCAAAACCAAAACCTCATACGAGGGACCGTCAAATCCACGGATGGCACTCCGGTTGAAGGAGCCAGCATCATGCAGACAGGTACAAAAAATGGAACCTTATCTGATGGAGACGGAAAATTTGAACTGGAATTAATAAACGGTACTAGAGGAACCCTGACAATTACCCACACGGGCTTCAATACACAGACCGTTTCAATCAACAGTCAAGATTTGCAGATTTCTTTACAACCTAAAGCAGAAGACTTAGATGAAGTCGTTGTGGTAGGTTATGGTACTCAAAAACGAAAGGACCTTACTGGTGCCGTTGCTTCTGTACAAGCCGAAAAGCTCGAAAAAGAAGCTCCTAGATCGGTCCAAGATCTATTGCGAGGAAATGCTGCAGGTATTGTAATCAGCCAAGGAAATACAGCGAAGGGCGATGCTGATCTTCTAGTAAGAGGTCGGGGAACCCTAAAAGCTGGTGCTAGCCCACTCAACGTAGTAGATGGGGTCATCTTTGATGGAACATTTGCTGACATCAACCCAAATGACATTGCTTCCATCGACATCCTAAAAGACGCAAGTGCGACTGCAGTTTATGGTGCAAGGGCAGCAAATGGCGTCGTATTGATCACTACCAAACGCGGCGCTTCCGGAAAACCAACCATTACTTTGAATGGCAATTTTGGCTTCGTAGAAAACTCCTACATGCCGAGAGTCATGAATGGACAGGAATTCTTAGCCTATCGTTATGATTATGAAATGGGTAAAAGAGCCCAAGATTACCACGACAAATATCCTGAAATGTTTGTGGATCCAAGAAAACTGACAAATGTAGATCAATTGGCATGGTATAACTATGACCAAAAAGACCCTGCAACAACCGTTACGGAAGAACAATTGATCCGCTCTTGGTTAGCAAGGTTAGAAATGAGATCTCCTGAAATTGAAAATTACCTGATCGGGAAAGAAACCAACTGGCAAGACCAAGTTTTTCACAAAGGAATCCAGCAAGATTATACAGCAAGTATTTCCAATAAAACGGATAACCTAAACTACTATTTCTCCTTGAACCATGTAGACCGCGAAGGCTTTATCGTTGGAAACCGATTCAAGAACTTCAGGACTAGGATCAACTTGGAATCCAAGATCACCAACTTCTTGAAAGTTGGAACCAACGCCAACTTTGCTGCCAGAAACGAAGGTTTCCTACAGGCAGATTGGGGACAATCAGCAATTATCCCTCCATATGGTTCTAACAATATCGATGATCCAAACAGCCTTTATAGAAGATTGCCTACTGGCGATGTTACTCCAGTAAACCCATTCTTCGATAATATGTTCAGAGACCGTGTGGATCGATATAACACTTTAAATGCAACGCTATACGGCGTTATCACCTTGCCTTATGGATTTGAAATCCAATCCAATTTTACTCCATCATTCATTTGGAGAGAATACTACAATCACGATTCTTCCTTGAACCCTGAATGGGCAGCTAAGGGTGGAACTGCAGAACGTTCCTTCTTCAGGACCTACAACTGGCAGATTGACAACGTCCTGCGTTGGAAAAAAGCCTTTGGAGATCACAACTTTGAGGTTACATTACTTCAAAATGCTGAAAAAGGTCAATATTGGAGAACCAAAGCCACGGCTTCCAATTTCGTTCCTAGCGATATCTTAGGCTGGCATAGAATACAGGCCGGAACGGTTCCTTTGAATGAAAGTGATGACACTTACCGTACGGGGGATGCCTTAATGGGCCGTTTATTCTACTCTTTCAAAGACACCTACCTTTTCACCGCATCGGTACGTCGTGATGGATACTCTGCATTCGGTTCTCAAAACCCTCGGGCAACTTTTCCTGCACTGGCCTTCGCATGGAATTTCACGAATGAGAAATTTATGGAGGGAACTAAATCTTGGTTAGACTACGGAAAACTAAGATTGACTTGGGGAAGAAATGGTAACCGCGATATCCCACAGTATGACGCACTTTCTGATATGACCTCAGGCTTACATCCATATATTGACTCCAAAGGAAATATTTACCTAGGCTCACAATTGTATGTGAACCGCATGGCCAACCTGGGGCTAAAATGGGAAAACAAAGCTTCTTACAACTTAGGTTTGGATTTCGCGATGTTCAAGAACCGCCTATCTGGTGCAATTGACCTGTATACCGCAACAACCCATGACCTATTAGTGGACCGCGAACTACCTGAAATCATAGGTTTCAGCAGCGTAGCAGCCAATTTAGGAGAACTTAAAAGCCATGGTATCGATGTGAGCTTAACGGGAAACATTATCCAAAAAGAAACCTTTAACTGGTCTTCTAACTTCATTTTCATGCTAAACCGCAGAAAGATCGTAACGCTTTATGGCGACATGGTAGACATTAAAGATGATGCCGGCAATGTTATTGGCCAAAAAGAAGCAGATGACATCAAGAACAGATGGTTTATCGGACAAGACCCTGACCGTATCTGGGATTACGAAAGACAAGGAATCTGGCAACAAAATGAAATTGAGGAGGCCGAAAAATTCGGATTACAACCTGGAGATTTCAAATATATTGACCAGAATGGTGATGGCGTGATGACTGATGCTGACCGTATCTTCCAAAGATACAAAACACCGCGCTTCCGTTGGTCTTGGAGAAATGACTTCAACTATAAAAACTTCAACCTTTCTGTGTTCATTTACTCCAATTGGGGACAAACTGATGGATTCAACCGTGCTGCAAACAACAGTAACTTCGCTGACCGAACCACTGATTATGTGATGCCTCGTTGGACTCCTGAAAACCCTATCGATGATTATGCGAGAATCGGTTCAAAGAATATCGGATCAAATTACATCAACAAGTCCTTTGTGAGGCTAGAGAATATTTCTCTTTCATACTTGGTGCCTTCCAACATCTTGGAGAAAGCAAGCATCCGAAACCTTAGGATTTCCGCTTCTGTAAGAAATGCCGCCATGTGGGCTCCACATTGGGAATTTGGTGACCCAGAAGGATTTCCTGTTCCTAGAACCTACAACCTAAGCCTTAATTTCTCACTATAACCTATTGATCATGAAAACTTATAAGAAACTATTATATATCGGCTTATTTGGCACTGCTTCCATCGCCTTGATGGAAAGCTGTAGCAAAGATTGGCTAAAACCTCAACCCCTATCCTTCTATGCCCCTGAAGTCGCCCTATCTACACCTGAAGGACTCTACTCGGCGCTGACCGCCTGCGAGCGTAATATGCGTCATGAATTCTTTGGTGATGGTGCACCTATCCTGACCGAAATCATCCAATCCGATGTGGCTGTTGAAGGAACTACGGATAAAGCCGGTCCTCAAATGAACATGGACATCGCACTCCTACCGGATGCACAGCTTAACCATGAAAACAACACCCGTGTGGGTTGGTATTGGTATGAAGCCTACAAAGGGATCAAATATGCCAATACGGTGATCGCCAGAATAGACAATGCAACCTTCAAGGATGATGCTGAAAAGAATGCTATCCTAGGTGCTGCCTATTTCCAACGCGCTTATCGCTATTACAAATTGGTTCATCAATTCGGAGACGTCCCTTTCCTGGACTGGGAAATCAACGAACCTAAATATGATTTCTATTCTTACGATCGCTGGAGCATCCTGAAAAGACTGAAAAAAGATCTAGAATTCGCCTACCAATGGGTACCAGAAATAGTTGATCGAGGAAGGACCTCGAAAGCAGCTTGTGGAATCCTATTGATGAAAGTAGCTATGGCACTTGAGGACTTTGACCTGGCCATCAAAGTTGGAAACGAAGTAGTAGCCAAACACCCATTGATGAGGAACAGGTTTACCGTCAACCAAAACAGACCCAATACAAACTTGATGTTTGATCTGCACAGCGTTGAAGCAAAACTGGACATGAGCAATACCGAAGGTCTAATGTATGTGGTAGCCTATCCAGAAGCAGAGGGTTCGGCAAGAATCGAAACTATGCGTAATGCGGTTCCATTCTGGAATAATGGAAATATCAAAACACCAGATGGCCAAACAGGAACCAATGTAAACTTGGCCCCTGGCGAAACCGACCCATCCATGGACCTCAACAAATCCTATGGAAGAGGAATTGGTAGGTTGAGACCTACTTGGTATTTCAGCAACTCGATCTGGAGAGCCGACAAAGAAAAGAACGACCTACGCGGCATCCACAATATGAACAGCTGGAAACGCATGGAAGACTTGAAATACAACAGTCCTGACCTAAAAGCTAAGGGTAGTCAATGGTATGGAAAAAACTTCGTCAAAAGCCCTAGTATGAGCCCAGAAGACACCATCCGTCTTTGGTTCTCCTGGCCACATTACAAGGTTTTTGTACCAGACCCTTTGAGCTCCACTTGGACAGGCGGTGAAACTCCTTGGTATGTATATCGTTCGGCAGAAGTTTATTTGCTTTTAGCGGAATCATATTACTGGAAAAACCAACCAGGAATGGCTGCAAATGCGCTTAATGAAGTTAGAACAAGAGCCGGTGCCACACCTATACAGGCTGGAGATGTCAATATCGGGGAAATCCTTGATGAACGCGCAAGGGAGCTTTATTACGAAGAAAACAGGCACGTAGAATTGGTCCGGATGTCATATACCTATGCTAAGACCAGAAAGCCTTGTGAAATTTTTGGAGGAAGGGTCTATAGCCTTGAAAACATCAGCGGACCAGGCGGAACCAATTCCAACATCAAACAAAATGGAGTGAATTTCTGGTATGACCGGGTGGTAGCAAAAAGCAATTTCTACAACAAAGGCGTAAAACATAAATGGGCAGAATACAAAATATCCGTTCACCATATCCTTTGGCCGGTACCAGCTGGAGCGATCAACACCAACTTAAAGGGAATTATCAACCAGAACATTGGCTACCCAGGTGCGGAAAGAAATGAAAAACCATTAATCGTGCCTGATGAAGGTACTGTATTGGGCCCTAAAGCAGAATAAGGGAAAATTACATGTTGAATACCATAAAATAACAATCAATGAAAAGAAGAACAATTATCAGATCCATCTCCTCAGTAGGGCTCGCCCTACTACTATCCCCTCAGGCAAATGCCCAATCCAGCGATAGCAAAGGCTTTAAACCTCTGTTTGACGGAAAAACTTTGGCTGGTTGGAAATCCGCGGGTGGTGCTGCACCATATACCGTTGAAGACGGAGCAATAGTTGGAAGAATGACCAAAGGAACCCCAAACTCCTTTCTGATCACAGAAAAAGAGTATGGCGACTTCATCCTTGAACTCGATATCAAACTGGAAGGCGATAAAACCAATTCCGGAATCCAAACGAGAAGCCATATCGACCCCAATGCCAACAATGGAAAAGGACGGGTCTATGGCCGTCAGATCGAGATCGATCCTTCCCCACGTGCTTGGGCAGGCGGTGTCTACGATGAAGGGCGAAGAGGATGGATCTATCCATTGGACCTAAATGAGCCTTCAAAAGCTGCATACAAAAAGGATGAATTCAACCATATCCGTATCGAAGCCATCGGCAATGAACTTCGTTCTTGGGTTAATGGCGTGCCTGCAGCTTATGTCGTGGATACCGTTGATGCATCTGGCTTCATTGGTTTACAGGTCCACAGCATTCCCGCTGAATTGGATGGAAAAAAGGTTTATTTCAAAAACATAAAGATCAAGACTGAAAACCTTAAGCCTAGCCCTTATCCAAAAGGCCAATACATAGTAAACCTTACTCCCAATGCATTAAGTGCAACAGAGCAAAAGAACGGCAGCAAATTGCTATTCAACGGCAAGAACTCCGATGGATGGCGAAGTGTTAAGGGAGAAAGTTTCCCTGAAAAAGGCTGGTCAATCAAGGATGGCATCATCAAAGTACAGAAATCCGATGGCGGCGAATCTACCAATGGTGGGGATATCATTACCAAGGATAAGTTCAGCGTTTTTGACCTGTCCTTTGAATTTAAACTTACGCCGGGTGCTAACAGCGGAGTAAAATACTTTGTCACCCTGGCGGAAAAAACATCAGGATCGGCCATCGGACTGGAGTATCAGATCTTGGATGATGCGAAGCATCCTGATGCAAAATTAGGAAGAGATGGAAATCGCACCATTGCTTCCTTGTATGATCTAATCACATCCGATAAAGGTAGAGGTGCCACAAGACCAATTGGCGAATGGAACCGCGGCCGTGTGCTGGTAGACAAAGACAACAAGGTGACCTACTACCTCAACGGTGTCAAGGTTTTATCCTATGTGCGAGGGTCTAAGGAATTCAAGGATTTGGTGGCAATCAGCAAATACAAGGACTGGGATAAATTCGGGGAAGCTTCGGAAGGACATATCCTGCTTCAGGACCATGGCGACGAAGTATCGTTCCGATCAATAAAAATCAACAAAACAAAATAACCATTAGCTGTCAATAAATATGAATCATTATTTATCACGCAGGAGCTTCATCAGCAAGTCCATAATGGCAGGAGGTGCAGTTTTACTTTCCAACAGTGTACTGGGGAAAGTAAAACTTGCCAGTGCCAATGAAAGAGTTAATCTTGCCTGCGTAGGAATAGGAAATAGAGCAAACGAAATCATCAAGGAACTCTACAAAACCGGACAATGTAATATTGTCGCACTTTGCGATGTGGACATGGGCGCAAAACAAACCCAGGAAATCATCAAGATGTTCCCTAATGTGCCAAGGTATCAGGATTTCAGAAAGATGTTTGATGAAATGGGCAATCAGTTCGATGCTGTTGCCATTGGAACGCCTGACTTTGCCCATTTTGCCATTACCATGCAGGCCCTGGACCAAGGAAAGCACGTCTACGTGGAAAAACCTATGGCAAGAACCTTCAATGAGGTGGAGCTGATGATGCAAAAAGCTAGGAAAAACCCGAAGCTTGCCACCCAAATGGGTAATCAAGGCCACTCTGAAGCCAATTACTTTCAGTTTAAGGCCTGGAAAGATGCCGGCATCATCAAAGATGTCACCCGCATCGACGCCCATATGAACAGCCCAAGAAGATGGCATGGCTGGGATCCCAACATCACAGGATTCCCATACCCAGAAAGAATTCCGGAGACCCTGGATTGGGAAATCTGGCAAATGCAGACCCTTGGCCATCATTATAACAAAGACTTTGTAAACGGTCAATGGCGTTGCTGGTTTGACTTTGGAATGGGCGCTTTAGGAGATTGGGGAGCCCATATCTTAGATACCTCCCATGAATTCCTCGAACTTGGATTACCGACGGTGGTTGAGGCAAAATCCCTGGAGGGACATAACTCCTATTTCTTTCCAATGTCCTCGACCCTGAACTTCCATTTTCCAAAAAGAAAGAATATGCCTGCAGTGGACATCAATTGGTATGATGGACTTACCAACCTGCCACAGATTCCGGAAGGTTATGGTGTCTCTGGATTGGATCCAAACATTCCACCACCAAGTACTGGAAAAATTGAACCCGCGAAACTAAATCCTGGAAAAATAATCTATTCCAAAGATTTAATTTTCAAAGGCGGATCACATGCCAGTACCCTGTCCATCATTCCAGAAACCAAAGCCAAGGACATGGCGTCAAAACTTCCTGAAGTTCCCGCCAGTCCTTCAAACCACTTTGCAAATTTCCTGAATGCCTGCAAAGGAACGGAAAAGACCAGGTCATCCTTTGAAATCGCCGGACCACTCAGCCAAGTCTTCTGTCTTGGAGTCATCACTCAAAAAATGAACAACAGAATTGAGTTCGATCCAAAAACCAAACAGATTACCAACGACAAGTTCGCCAATGAAATGCTTTATGGACCTCCTCCAGCAAGAGGATGGGAAGAGTATTACAGAGTTTAGTATTTAGTATATAGTATTTAGTATTTAGACTTTCCTGTATTGTGGACAAAGGTTTGGAAGAATTACTTTTTGAGTATTTAGACTTTCCACTATTGTGGACAAAGGTCTAGAAGAGTTACTTTTCAAATATTCAGTAGTAATATTTAATATTTGGATAGATAAGCCGACCTAGGTCTAAATACTAAATACTTTTTACTAAATACTAAAAAAAAAGATCTGCAAAATATTTGCAGATCTTTTTTTTGGGCTCCTGAAGCTGGGCTCGAACCAGCGACCCTCTGATTAACAGTCAGATGCTCTAACCAACTGAGCTATTCAGGAGTTTAAACCGTCCCTTTCGTTTTCGGTGATGCAATTATCGGAAGTTTCTCCGACAAGTGCAAATATTTTTTGGCGATTTATCGCAAGTTATTCAAAACCAATTAGAATTAATTAAACAGAACATCTCGCAGGATATAGGTCGCGAAGCTAAAGTAGATCACCAAGCCCGTTACGTCGACAATAGTCGATACAAAGGGAGCTGATGAACTCGCTGGATCCGCCCCAAACCGACGAAGTATGAATGGCAACATCGCCCCGACCAATGATCCCCAAAGAACCACGCCGACCAAAGAACTCCCGATTGCCGCCCCATACAGGTACCATGCATCACCATAGGTATCCTTGAATACTTCCTCAACCCCAATTCTCATGAAACCTAAAACACCTAAGATTATACCAAGCAGCAAACCCGAAAGGATTTCACGCTTCATAACCATCCACCAATCCCGAAGGGTCACTTCACCCATCGCCATCGCTTGAATGATCAGGGTGGATGCTTGAGAACCGGAGTTCCCCCCGCTAGACATGATTACAGGCATCAACAAGACAAGAACGGTAGTGAACTTGGCCTCGTAGTGCTGAAGCACATTAAAAGTCAACAGCTGGCCTAAAAACAGCACGATAAGCCATCCTGCTCTTTTCTTCACTAGGTGAAAGATCGAAACATCCAAATAAGGCTCATCTAAGGCCTCGGTACCCCCGATACGCTGCATGTCTTCGGTATACTCTTCATTGGCCACCCATAAGATATCATCGATCGTCACAATACCTAACATGATATCCTGTTCATCCACCACCGGAAGGGCCACTCGATTGTTCATCCGGAAAATCGTCACGGCATCTTCTTGCGGGTCATCGGCATGCAAAGAGATCAAGCGGTTGTCGATCAAGTCGGCAATCACCTTATCTGGCTCCGCCAAAAGAATGTCCTTGATCCGAACGTCATCGATCAGTTTTCCATCCGAGTCGATCACATATAAGACATCAATTGTTTCAGATGCCGAACCGTATCGACGGATGTGATCCAACACGCGAGGCATGGTCCAATGTTCCTTGACTGTAATGTAGTCCGGAGTCATCAGACGTCCTACCGAATCTTCAGGGTAACCAAGCAAGGACAGCGCTTCCTTTCTCTCTTCGGGAGTCAACAGAATAATGAGCCTTTTTACAACATCACCTTTCAGTTCCGAAAAGAAGGAAGTACGGTCATCCGGAGGCATCTCGTTTAGGAGCTCTCGGATCTTGGAAGCCGGTAATTTTTTGAGTATTCTTTCTTGGGTGGGGAAGTCTAAAATACGGAACACATTGACCGCTCTTTTAAGACTTAAAGTTTCTAAAAACAGGGGGCCATATTCAGGAAGCTCATCAATCAATTCTTCAACATCCGAAATATTTAGTTCGTTCAAATAATCCGCAAGCTCAGTATGATCTCCACGTTCAATCAATTGCTCAACATGTGCTACAAGCATTGCTAATTCTTCCATACGCCTCCTTTATTTTATTATCCTACATTGGTCCAAAAATCGTTTGTGCAAAAGTCGTTTTTTTTGGCATAATAATATAATTAATTTTTAATCAATAAATCCGACAACCTGAACAGCGCAAAAAACAACCAATACCCAAATCCTATACATGTCATAATGTCATCTTAATATCTCCCTTGAACAGCCCATTAAAATGAGATCAATTCCTGGCCTAATTCTCAGTTCATAAAAATCAACAAAATCCGGGGTGTTAAATTTTTCAAAATAAAACAGGGACGAAAACCATGTTGGAATCCTAGCACTTGGATCCAGAAATTTTCCACTTCAAAAATCCTCTCAGCAGCCAACGCCAATCCTATTTTAAAAAAAGCCTTTGGAAGCGTCAATCATTTGAATTTATTAAAATTTAACCTACATTTACAAAGCAAAAAGTTAACTGAATTATTAATCGCAAATCAGTGATTTAAAGACAAAAATACACGTAAAACAGTGTAAATTACAGAAAAATCATTAGGAATATTAAATACTCTTATTCAACTACTTACATCATCTATAAAAACAATCAATTAATATAAATATCCAAATTTTTACTAATATATTTAGTATATGCTATTTTTATCATATTTTATCAATTATAAAAAGCTTTTTATCAATGTTTTAACTATACTTATAGTAAGTTTAAATACATATCATGTAAAATCTCAAATAATTGACAATGAACAAGCCTCTTCTAAGGTTAAGTGGAGACAGATAAACACTGAAAAATTCCAACTCATATTCCCGATGGAGTTCGAAAAATCTGCCCTGCTCCTCTCCCAACAAATCGACAGCTTGATTGATTATTCCAGTCGGGATTTAAGGCGCGCTCCAAAGAAAATTTCAATAATTCTTCACGAAAATCATATTGAACAGAACGGCTATGCTCAACTTGCCCCTCGAAAAGTCGAAGCATTTTCAACCCCTGGACCGGCAAGCGACAATACAGAATGGCTACCAAATCTTATACAACATGAGCTTAGACATGTAGCACAATTTGACAAGTTGACAGGTAGGATTCAAGGTCCATTTTTCCAACAATTGGCCTTCGCATTATATGGTCTTCACCTGCCAGCTTGGTACTTTGAGGGAGACGCGGTCTCTATAGAAACTCAATTTTCTGCCGGAGGTAGAGGCAGAAGTAGCTCCTGGTTCATGCCCCTTCGGACCAATTTGCTCTCCGGAAAAGACTACTCTTTCAGTAAAAATATTCTCGGGTCATTCCGTGATTTGACCCCCACCTACTACCTCACCGGGTACAGCATGAACAGCTACCTCACCAACCATTTTGGCTATGGGGTAAAGGAGGAAATCTTGGACAACATGAGGGCTAATTTATGGCGACCTTTTAACTTCAATTTAGCCCTGAAAAAGTACAGCAAACTGAACAGCAAAAATCTCTATGACGCCACAATTTCTGAACTCAAAGAGGAATGGGAATCTTCAAAAAATGAAGGAAATTTTAACCTGATTTTTGAGGAAAACAACCGCTACCCTACGCACTATTTTCTTCCCCAAACCAACTCGTCCAAAGCAATTTTCACCCTTGTTCAATCACCTGCTTTCATCCCTGAAATCAGAAAAAGGACTGCTGATAAAGAAGAAACCATAACCAAAATTGGCTACCAACTGACTCCATATTTTCATGTGAACGACCAATTCCTGGTATGGGATGAACTCAGAAAGGATGCTAGATTTAGCAAACAGACCTATAATATTATCCGGATTTTGGATCTCAAAACTGGAAAAATCGAGGACCTTTCCAAAAATTCTCGATTTTACAGCCCTATATTGAGCGATAATTCCCAAAAGGTATACACAGTCCAAGTGGACCAAAACAACCTTTCCAGCCTCTTCTATATCGACCGAATTTCAAAGAAATCCTCAAAAATCATGGATTTTCCTGAGGGATTCCTCATCCAACAGCCCAGTTTGAATGCAGATGAAACAAAGATTTCAGCGATTGCCATCAGTCCAAAAGGGACAAATATCATTGAGATAGACCTCGAAACCTCCCAATTTAAGGAGCTGTTTCCTTGGTCAAACCAAGAATTCCAACGTCCCATTTACCTGGAAAATGACCTTATTTTTAAAGCTCAATTTCAAAAAATCGATAATCTTTACCGCTATTCCAGCAACGATAAGAAGCTATATATTATCTCAGATTCCCCTTTCGGAGCCTTTCATCCTAGCCCAGGAAACAACCATTCCGTACTTTATAACGAGTATCAATTCAATGGATATAAAGCAGCTTTCCTAGATTCCACACAACTGATAGGAAAGGAAATCACAGCGAAATTTGAGGTTCCGGCCCAGACTGACCACAGGATAAAAGCTAGTTTCGCAGGTCCTAAACCCGAGGAAACACAGACTCATCAAGTAGAAAAATACAATAGCCTTAGTCATTTATTTAACTTTCACAGCCTAAGCATAAGCAGTAATAACTTCGAAAGTTTCGACAATTATAGACCTGGAATCTTCTGGATTGCCAATGATCTACTCAATACTTCTCAGCTAAAATTAGGTTATGAATACGATTTGGACATGGAAAAAAGCGTCTATTCAGCAGAGCTAACCTATCAGAAATACTATCCGAAATTCAGTTTTTCTTATAAAAATAGAGGCCAGATCGGCTATGCAAAGAAGCAAAACACGGAAAATGAGTACACAAAATTTGACTTCAGGGAACATGTTTATAGCTTGGACATGCAGATTCCCCTGAGCATTTACAGAGGAAAAACCACCTATAACTATGGCTTTAACCTAGGTACATCCTATCAAAAACGATATGATCTGAGCTTAAATACCCTGCGGGGATTTCATGATGAAATTGCCTTCCCTCTCAATTACCAGGCATATTTCAACCGCAATCAACGAAGAAGTCAAATGGAGCTGATCCCTAAATGGGGACAGAACATCAATGTTCTTTACCGTCATGTACCATTCGAAAACACAATAGAAGGCTCATTATTTGCCATCAGGACCAATTTCTATTTCCCTGGTTTCTTCAGGAACCATGGCTTCCAGGCTAGGCTATCCTATCAGAAAACTGACGGAAGATACAATGATACCTATGACATCCCAATGGTATCTGGCTATGCTCATTTCGATTCGCCGAAAGTAGAAAACACCCTTTTGATGAACTACAGGTTCCCGATTGCTTATCCCGACTGGGCCATTGGACAATTGGCTTATATCAAACGGTTCCATGGCTATTTCTTTGCCGACTATCAAAATATCCAGGACAGCAAGGCCGAACCTACCTCATTCGGAATAGGCCTATCAGCAGACTTCAATATGTTCAAATATGTACTTCCAGACTTTGGAGTGGGAGCTAAACTCAGCTATATCAATCAGGCCAGCGCCAAGCAACGGCTTGTGCCAAGCTTCAGCTTGAGCTACAGCTATTAAACAAGGAAGGGGAACCAAATGGCTCCCCTTCCTATATTTTATAGATAATATTAGTCTAAAATAGCTTTAACACCTGGAAGCGTCTTACCTTCCATGTATTCTAACAAAGCACCACCGCCAGTACTAACATAGCTGACGTGCTCCGTCATTCCAAATTTAGATACCGCAGCAGCTGAATCACCACCACCGATCAATGAGAATGCACCACGCTCTGTTGCTGCAACAACTGCATTTGCAACCGCACGAGTACCTTTAGCAAAAGTATCCATTTCAAATACACCCATTGGGCCATTCCACAGCAAGGTATTTGAAGCCATTATCACATCTTTAAAATGCTCGGAAGACTCAGGACCTATATCAAGACCTTGCTTATCGGCAGGAATCTCATCATTAGGACCATCATAAACATTGGCATCATTTGCAAAACGGTCAGCAATCTGAGCATCAGTAGGAAGAACCAAGTTCACGCCTTTTTCATCTGCTTTTTTCACTAATTCATTTGCCAAATCCAATTTATCAAGCTCAACCAAAGACTGACCAATCTCACCACCGCGAGCCTTTACAAAGGTATAGGCCATACCACCACCAATGATCAAATTGTCAACTTTGTCCAATAAAGCTTCAATCAATTCCAATTTATCAGACACCTTAGCACCACCCATGATAGCTGTAAATGGACGTTCAGGTTTATTTAGAACCTTCTCCGCATTTTCAATTTCCTTCGCCATTAAGTAACCAAAGTACTTGTTGTTAGGGAAAAATTCAGCAATAATAGCTGTAGAAGCATGTGCTCTGTGTGCAGTACCAAATGCATCATTAACATAGACATCACCCAATTCAGCTAATTTCTTAGCAAAATCACGGTCTCCTTTTTCTTCTTCTTTGTAGAATCTAAGGTTCTCTAACAATAAAACCTGACCTGCCTGCAAATTCTTTGCCTTCTCAACGGCATCTGAACCAATACAGTCATCTGCAAATTGTACATCAACACCTAATACCTCAGATAAGTGCTTTACAATATGTTTAAGTGAATATTTGTCGGTAGGTCCTTCTTTTGGTCTTCCTAAATGGGACATCAAAATAACGGAACCTCCGTCTTTTAAGATCTTTTTAATAGTAGGTAGTGCACCTTGAATACGGTTGTCATCAGTAATGTTGAAGTTCTCATCTAAAGGAACATTGAAATCAACTCTTATTAAAGCTTTCTTCCCGTTGAAATTTAAATCGTCGATAGTTTTCATTTTATTTTTATTTCCGGTTGATTTTAGAGTTTAAAGATATAAAAAACTTTCATTTTTCTTTTCAATCTGCAAATCTCTACAATAATTCTAAATCTATTTAGTAATACCCTATGCAGTTCCTTTAATAGCCCATTCCATATTTATCACTAGAAGGAACGATGCCAAGAACTGCCATGATATAAAAAAAGCGCTGATTTCTCAATCAGCGCTTTTAATTAATATATCTCTACCAGATATGGAATCCTAGCCTGCACACCCGATTGCTGACTGATCCTTTTCAGTTCTGTCAAATATTTCACATAATCCCCCATCTCATCTTCTAGCATCCACATCTTTATTTTATCCCTCGAAGTAGACCATATCGAAGCAAAAGGATCTTTCGCTCTCGGATACTCCGAAACTCTATAATTCTCGATTTTTGCTTTCTTGGCAGCCGCAACAATGGCTTGGTCCAAGGTCGCTAAACGGTCTACCAATTTCAATTTTACAGCTTGTTCACCGGTCCATACACGGCCTTGACCAATGCTGTCAACATCTGCTACTTGCATCTTTCTTCCATCAGCCACTCGCTTCAGGAATACTTGGTAGATCTTATTAACGCCGCCCTGAATGATTCCTTTTTCCTCTTCCGACAATGGTCTGTCCATATCCACATCCATATCAGCAAACTTAGAAGTCTTCACCGCATCGAAATGTATGCCTAATTTATCATTGAATAATTTTTGGAAACTAGGAATCAACCCGAATACACCAATTGAACCCGTAAGGGTTGTTGGATCGGCAAAGATAGAATCCGCTGCAGCTGAAATATAATAACCTCCAGAAGCAGCATAATCACCCATGGATACTACTACAGGTTTCACTTTCTTTGTTAGATCGACCTCTCTCCAGATGGATTCCGAAGCCAAGGCCGAACCTCCCGGAGAATTTACGCGCATCACGATAGCTTTTACCTTATCATCCTGTCTCAATTCTCTTAACTCCCTAGACAATTTATCTCCACCAATCTGTCCTTCTATACCTTCCCCATCAATGATCTCCCCATAGGCATATAATACAGCAATACGATCGCCACCTGCTTCGCCAGCACTTGCTTTGTTATTATAATCCAATATGGATACCACTGGAATATTTTTTTTCGCATCAATACCCAACTTATCCTTGATTTTTGAAATCACCTGATCTTTGTACAACAGATCTGTAACAAATCCATATTTCTTGGCATCTTCCGCTTCACGGATCAAATAACCGTTTGCAATGCTTTTTAAGCTATCTGTAGATATCTTTTTAACGGCCGAAATATCGTTCAGAAAAGTGCCATAAATACTGCTCAGATAAGAATTAACCTGTTCCTTATTCGCTTCGCTCATACTATTGAGGATAAAAGGTTCTACTGCACTTTTATAAGTCCCAACTTTGAGGACTTGCATATCGATCCCTAATTTATCCAATGCCTCTTTATAAAACATGACTGAAGTAGCCAATCCCCTGAAATCTAGACTCCCTTGTGGATGCAAATACAGCTCATTAGCCACAGAGTTCAGGTAATAGCCTTTTTGGCTCATCACATCACTATAGGCTACGATAAACTTATCCGAAGTCTTAAAGTCCAAAAGTGCCTCACGGATGGCTTTCATGGTTGCGAAGCCAGTCCCTACACTTGTCACATTAAGATAGATGCCCTTGATGTTATTGTCTGTTTTTGCTGCTTTTATCTTTGAAACGATATCATTCAATCCAATGGACTTAGAACCCGCATAGCCAGGGATATCAAGACCTTCAAATGGATTTGCTTCTGTTTTTTCTGTGATTGCATGATCCAGGTCGATTAACAGAACAGAGTTGCTAGCTGTTACAGTTTCGCTCTTACTGCCCACCGAACTGATCATCATCCCAATGATTCCCATCAGGATAAAAAACATTAATATACTACTGATAATAATACCTGTAATGGTCGCAAGTACGTATTTAAAAAATGATCTCATATAATTTATTTAAGTAGTGTCCGTAAATTTAAGCTATTATTCCGATTATCATAAAACAATTCATATATTAAACTCATGAATAAAGTTTACCTACTTTTAGGGGCAAATATTGGTAATCCCAACAAACAACTAGAAGACGCAAAGGTTGAAATTGAAGACAGAATTGGAAAAATCACACGGCAATCCAAAATTTATGAATCCGAAGCTTGGGGCGTAGAAAACCAACCGGTATTTTTGAACCAGGTGATCTTGTTGGAGACTGATTTCTCCGCAAATAAAGTCTTGAATGAAATCTTGAAGATTGAAATTCTTTTGGGCAGGATCCGTGGACAACGCTGGGGATCAAGGATCATCGATATTGACATTCTCTATTATAACGACGACATTATACATACCGAGGACCTTCAAGTTCCTCATCCATATATCCAAGAGAGAAACTTTACCCTGATACCTCTCGTAGAAATTGCTGCCGACTACTCCCACCCGATTTTCAAGAAATCTAACAAGGAATTGCTGGAAGAATCAACCGATCAACTGAATGTAAAAACAATCTAACATGAACCATTATTCCATTATTAACCCCGCCTCTATCCAAGAGAACATGATGAACAACATCGAGGTCATCAAACAGATGATCCCATTATATCTTGGTCAGGGAGTAGAAGATTTTAAGGCTTTAGAAGTCGCAATAGAATCTCAGGACCATTCAGACATCAAATCAAAAGCGCATCATATCAAACCGACCATGCAATACCTAGGTGCTACCGATTTAAGGATGAAGTTCCAGGACCTTGAGGACAAAGCTGCCGCCGAGGAACCGATGGCAGATATCCTGGATCTATTTGAAAACATCAAAAATGATTTCCATTTAGCTATGGCTGAACTGGAAGATTATCAAACTAAACTTCACTAATTTCTTTCTCGGAGGCAAAATGGATTTTTGAGAAAATAATATACAGAACGAGGATAATTGGTAAAGCTAAAAATTTCAGGATTACCAATAATACTACACTGATAATCAGGAAAAGGTATTTGTATTTATTGACATCCCAACTCAAACTGCTCAGTTTCATAGAGAACAATTTTATTTCCGACACCAACAGCAAACTGGTCAGGATCGCTATGCCCAATAAAAGCCAAGTGTTCTTTAAGACAGGGTAATCTTGGAGGATAAAAGGCAGAGAAACAATAAAAAAGGTGTTCATGGGCGTATTGACCCCGATGAAATCCGTGCTCTGTCTGGTATCAATATTGAATTTTGCCAATCTTAAAGCCGAAAACACGGTAATGATAAAACCTAGATATGGAAGATATTCATTCGAACTGGTATCTTTTAATAGCGTAAAGATTATGGCTCCCGGTAAAAACCCAAAACTAATCACATCCGCCAAGGAGTCCAATTCCTTTCCAATCAACGACTTGACATGTAATGCTCTAGCTGACATCCCATCGAAAAAGTCAAAAATACCCGAAGCTAGTACACAATAAAAAGCCAGCATATATTCTTGGTTCAGGACCATGACAGTACCGATGCAACCTGAAAAGAGGTTTAGGGAAGTGATCGTATTTGGAATGTATTTCTTCATAAAAAAAAGCCATCTTTTCGCAAAGATGGCTTAAAAATATCAATTTATGATGGCTTTTTAGCCATTCATGCTAATTAAAAATTCTCCGTTGGACTTAGTTCCACGCATTTGGGTCAACAAAAATTCCATGGCTTCTTGCGAGTTCATGTCGGCAAGGTGGTTTCTCAATACCCATAGACGTTGCAATTCATCGCGGTCAACCAATAGGTCATCACGTCTTGTGCTAGATGCAGTAAGATCGATGGCAGGGAAGATACGTTTGTTAGACAATTTACGGTCTAATTGTAGCTCCATATTACCAGTACCCTTGAATTCTTCAAAGATTACCTCGTCCATTTTAGAACCTGTTTCAGTCAATGCTGTAGCTAAGATCGTCAATGAACCACCATTCTCGATATTTCTGGCTGCACCGAAGAAACGTTTTGGTTTATGTAGTGCATTGGCATCCACACCACCGGAAAGGATTTTTCCTGATGCTGGAGCCACAGTGTTATAAGCACGCGCTAACCTGGTAATGGAATCCAATAAGATAACCACATCATGGCCACACTCGACCATACGTTTTGCTTTTTCCAATACGATGTTGGCAATTTTCACGTGACGGTCAGCAGGCTCATCAAAAGTTGATGAAACAACTTCTGCACGTACGCTTCTGGCCATGTCAGTAACCTCCTCTGGACGTTCATCGATCAATAAAATGATTAAGTAAACTTCAGGATGGTTTTTCGCGATAGCATTGGCAACCTCTTTCAATAAATTGGTCTTACCAGTCTTAGGCTGTGCAACGATCAAACCACGTTGTCCTTTACCGATTGGCGTGAAAAGATCCATGATCCTAGTTGAGTAGTTGCTCGGACCAAGGTCCAAATTCAATTTCTCATCAGGGAACAATGGTGTCAAATAATCAAAAGGCACACGGTCTCTTACTTCAGCTGGGTCTTGACCATTGATGGCCTCCACTCTTACCAAAGGAAAATACTTCTCACCTTCTTTCGGAGGACGGATACATCCTCTTACATTATCTCCAGTTTTCAACCCAAACAACTTGATCTGTGATTGAGAAACATAGATATCATCCGGAGATGTCAAATAATTATAGTCTGAAGACCTTAAGAAACCATAACCATCGGCCATAATTTCCAATACACCTTCATTAATAATTACGTTGTCAAAATCTGTTGGAGTGGAAGCTTTAGAAGAAGGTTCAGGAGAAGGAGTAGTTGTGGATTCTGCGGGAGTAGATTCTGCTGCTGGTTTGCTAACAAAATCCATTTTCGTTTCCTCGTCATCGGCTGCCACTCTGTTTCTACCTACTGCTACAGGTTCTGCAGCTTTCACTGTACGCACTCTTTTTCTTGTTCGCTCTGCATTGGCTTTATCCGAATCAACATCAGAAACTTCTACAGTTTGCTCTTGCTGAGACTCTTTGGCTATTTCAGAAATACGATCAATTAACTCTTGTTTTCTAAGCTTTTCAGCATCAACAATGCCTAGAACTTTCGCAATCTCGCGCAATTCAGACACGAGCTTCGTATTCAATTCATTAATATCCATTAATATTAAAATATGATTTTTAAGGATTTTTACTTTTTTTGAAATATATCTCTCAGCTAATACATAAATTTCATATGTCTTATTGGGTAACTAAATCTTTTATAGAGATTTTATACTAGCGTCCCGAAAGATAAATTTAAGAACCGCCACAAAGAAAAAAAGAACTATTGTAATTTCAAAAGAAAATCAGCACTTTTTTTTATTTATAGTTTATTATATAACGTTAAGTTGCAGTAAAATGTTTTAGCAGCTGCCGAAAAACTTTAGAAATCAAAAAAAAGTTCTTTATTTGTACGATTAAATCATAAAGTTAGACATTTTTTTTATGAATAACCAACAAACAAACACCAATTACCCAGCTCTTTACACCTTAATCGTGGTGTTTTTTTTCTGGGGATTTATCGCAGCTGGAAACAGTGTATTCATTCCGTTCTGTAAAAATTACTTTCACTTAGATCAATTTCAATCTCAACTTATTGATTTTGCTTTTTACTCGGCCTACTACATTGGCGCGCTTCTTCTCTTTATTTTCGGAACCATTTCCGGAAAAGACCTCGTAGGAAAATGGGGCTACAAGCGAAGTATTGTCTATGGCCTCTTGTTCTCGGCATTAGGTGCCGCAGCAATGATCGTCGCTGTAGAAGTCAATGTGTACACCGGAATGTTAATAGGTCTATTTATTGTTGCATTAGGTTTCTCATTGCAGCAAACCGCAGCAAACCCATTTGCAGTACTATTGGGTGACCCTAAAACTGGGGCATCTCGGGTGAACCTGGGTGGCGGCATCAACTCTTTCGGTACCACTATCGGACCATTGATCGTTGGATTTGCACTATTTGGCACCTTCGAGACCATTTCCGATGCTGAAATTGCAAACCTTCCCCTAAACAAAGTCGTATACCTTTATATAGGTGTCGGTCTACTTTTCGTATTGGCAGCTGGTTTATTCCATTTCTCTAAGAAAGTTCCGGCAGGTTTCAACCTGGAACAGATGGAACCCGCTAACAAGGCTAGGACAACATTGATCATTATGACCATTTTGTTGCTATGTGCTTTTATCCCGGTATTTACCAGTTACAAATCTGATACTGCCCTTCACATCCTAGATCTAAAGGAGCAAGCAGCTAACAACAATAACCAAGAGCTTTTAGCACAGATTAAAGACCTTTCCCATGGTTTGGAAATCAAACGTATGTTATGGTTGCTTGGTGCTTTGGCCGTAATTGTTTTCGGTCTATTGTTCTCTTATAACAGTGCTAAGAAAAACCCAGAAGGTTGGGGCGCCATGAAATATCCACAATTGGTTTTGGGTATGTTGGCCTTATTTATCTACGTAGGGATTGAAGTTGCCATCGGTAGTAACCTAGGTGAACTTTTGACTTTAGATGAGTTCGGCAACCTTCAATCTTCGCAGATTACTCCTTACGTTTCCATGTACTGGGGTGGTATGATGATCGGCCGGTGGGCAGGCGCGATTACAGCGTTCAACCTAACAAAATCTAAGAAAAAATTACTGACCATCATTGTTCCAGTCATAGCTTTCACCATTATTATTGGCGTGAATTCATTAGCTGGATTCGATATGTCCGTTCTATATTACTTCATTATCTGTGTAGCATTACAGATTGCTGCATTCTTCTTGAGTAAAGAAAAACCTGTCCGTACCTTGATCATTTTCGGAACTTTCGGGCTATTGGCCATGATCGTTGGATTAATGACATCAGGCACGGTAGCAATCTACTCCTTCCTAGCTGGAGGTTTAGCTTGTTCTATCATGTGGGGATCCATCTTTAGTCTTTCTATCGTAGGATTAGGAAAATACACCGAACAGGGTTCAGCTTTCTTGGTCATGATGATTTTAGGTGGTGGTATCATCCCTCCAATCCAAGGAAAACTATCGGATATCATTGGTATTCACAACTCTTACATTGTTCCAGCGGTTGGTTTTATCTACATCATTGTCTTTGCCGTACTGGTTCGCAAATTCCTGTCTAAACAAGGAATTGCAATTGACGAAATTGAAGCTGAAGGAGCTCACTAAAGCTAAACTAATTGTAAAAAATACACTAAGTATTTTTCGTGTTAAAATAATTTTAAAAACCTTATAACCAATGAGTTATAAGGTTTTTATTTTTAATCAAGGCCCTAACCTTCCTAAATTATTTCAATATATCAAATAAAAATTCTTATTTTTATTAATAAATACCGTATTTTGGGATTTAAACTTAGAACAATACCATTGTAAAACGAAAAAACAAGTTACTTTAAAACTAAATTTATAAATAATGATAATAATTGCAGATGGAGGGTCTACAAAAACAAACTGGTGTTTGCTAGATGATAACAACAAGAAGATTTACTTCAACACCGAGGGTTATAACCCATATTTTGTAGATAGCGAATACATTATTGCATCCCTTAAAAAAGGACTACCTCAAGATATTCCATTTGAAAAAATCAGCGAGGTAAATTATTATGGTGCTGGTGTACACAACGAAGAGAAGGCAAAAATTGTCGAAGATGCGATCCAAGCAGTGTTCCCAAATTCTAAAGTTGAAGTTGGTCACGACCTGTTAGCTGCTGCACGTGCGTTATTAGGTACAAACCCTGGTTTTGCTGCAATTCTTGGAACGGGTACTAACACTTGTATATACGACGGAAAAGACATAACCCACAATATTGATTCTGCTGCTTACATCCTTGGTGACGAAGGATCTGGTAGTTTCATCGGTAAAAAGCTTTTGGTAGATTTTATCAGAGGTTTAATGCCTAAAGATGTTGCTGAGGTATTCTTTAATACCTACAAACTTACTCCTGATGAAATCATGGACAACGTATACACAAAACCTCTTGCTAACCGTTTCTGCGCTAGCTTCAGTAAATTTGTATACGACAATAACGTAAATATCGAATACACTCGCAAAATTGTTGACGATGCTTTCGAAGCTTTCTTCAACAACCTTGTGAGCAAATACCCTGACTACCAATCTTACACTTTCAACTGTATCGGTTCTGTAGGTTACAACTTCAGAAATGTACTGGAAGATAAAGCTGCTCAATATGGAATGAAAGTTGGAAAAATCTTGCGTTCTCCTATTGACGATTTGGTACAGTTCCATATCAACAGATCAAAAAGCGTTGCTTAATAATCATTAGCAGCCTGAACATAAAAAAGCCCAATTGCATGCAATTGGGCTTTTCTTTTGATATATCTCTTTTATAGCTCTACCGACTCACCGATCTTTGGCAATGCCAAGTACACCTCTGATTCGTTAAACTTCTTCTTTGCATCCTCATGGTTAATCGTAATTGGAGGAAAAGAATCATAATGTATTCCGATGACATTATTGCAGTTCACAAACTCCGCTGCAATCACGGCATCATCCACATCCATTGTATAATGACCACCAATTGGCAACAAGGCCCAATCAATCTTATGACGTTCCAACAACTTCATTTCCATGGTCAAGGCGGTATCTCCAGCAAAATAAATGGTTTTGTCCTTCAAAAAGAACACATAACCTACCGGGAAACCTGCATAAGAACCATCTGGAGTGCTATTGCTATGTGCTGCATAAACCATCTTTACCTTTCCAAAAGGAAGGTTTAAGGTTCCACCCAGATTATATTCGATCACTTTATCATCAGGTACCCCTTGTTTTCTAACCCATGCAGCTGTTTCTACAATGGTTGCAACAGTGGCACCGCTTTGTTGCTGGATACTGAACATGTCGGCCACATGGTCTTGATGGCCATGGCTCAGGAAAATGTAATCAGGGTTGATCTTACTGATATCCACACCCTTCGCCAAGGGATTATAACTGATGAATGGATCCATCAAAACCTTGGTCCCATCAAAATCAAACTCTACACATGACTGTCCGTAATATGTTGCTTTCATTTTTCTCTTTTTATTTACCAAATAAGTTGCCTAAACCGCCCAATCCACCTAATAGATCTTGTGAGGCCGCTTGCATTTCAGTTTGACTGATACTTTCAGCCTGAACCAAAGCCTTATTCAAGGCAACAACCAATAGCTCTTCAATTTCCTCTTTATCTGCATCCTTAAAGAAATCAGGGTCGATCTGAATCTCTTTGATCTCCTTATTCGCCGTGGAAATCACTCGGACCTTGCCGCCCTCTGCCTCTCCTGATACGGAAATATGATCCAACCTTGCTTTGATCTCCTGTGCCTTTTGCTGTGCTTCAAATAACTTATCAAACATAAATACTCCTTAAATTTTAAACCCCAAATTACAAATTATTTATGAATCTCGACAATTGCTTGGGTCTTTTGAGCAGCTTGTTTACCTTTGTAGGATAATTGTCTATCATAATGATTCAACTAAAACACTATACCGCAATAGCAAACGAATTACAAGAGTCTGAGCCCGAAAAATTCGAGCAACTTGAAGAAGAAATCAATATCATTATCCATAAATTAAAGTTTATCCATATTGAAAACCGACCGATGGTCGAAATTATGGACCTCTCAAAACCTACTGCAGACCCAACTTATATCGAAGAATTGAGTGACATCGCTGGAGCTCAAAACAACCCTTTGGTAAAAGAGGCTGAAAACACCGAAATCCTGATCTTTATCAACGACAATCCCGTTTTCCTAGGAACACTGCCAGATTTATTGAACGAGCAATACAGCGACTATAAAGCGGTTAAAAACAACAATGTCTTTATTATTCAAAAACCTGATTTTGGAAAACGCAAAGAGGACTTTTTGTTGGATATAGAGATATTCGCTGAAATTATCCAATCAAAATATTTTGTATATGGACATGAAGGAAACCATTGGATCAAATTTGATCTTTAATCCGGACAATACCCCATAAAAAAGGTCGCTTCTTGAATTAGAAGCGACCTTTTATTTTTCGTAATGAAATTATATATATTTCTTTCTTAAGATAGCATAAAGCTTATCCACAGTCTGTGGTTTTGAAGCCCAGTTATTTTTTAGCGAATAGTTAGACTGTAGGAAGGCATCTGCTTCTGCAAAATTGTCAAATCTGTTCAAGAGTTCAATCGCTTCAGAATAGGCTAAGCTATAGCCGTTGAACAGGTCTTTAATAAACAGGAGTTTATCATTTAGGCTCACGGCAACCTTAAGGTCTGCAATTCGGTCACTACTTTTATCTTGCGAGGTATTGAACTGATTAGCATTGGTCAATCCAGCCTTTTTCTGCTGTTGGATCAATTCGTTCAATGTCAATGGACGGCTAGGTTTTACTTCCGCCTGTTTTGCCAAATCATTCAAGGAAACGACCTCTTCCGGTTTCTCTTCCTCAATCTCGATTTTCTTCTCTTCGATTACGACCTCGTTAACGGTAGGTTCAGCATCAGCTTTCACTTCCTTATTTTGCTCCTCGGCATTCTTTTTATCTTCTTCAGCTTCATCTGCAGAAGCTACAGAAGTATAACCTGAAGAGGCGGTATGAACGGGATTGGATGAAATATTGAAATTTTTGAAATCAGATACTTCTTCAACCGGTTCAGCTTCTTCCTTCTCTTCTTCCCTAGCCTCAGCCTCTTTTGGCTCTTCTACCAATTCCTCTTTCTCTTCTTCTATTATTTCCTGGTTTTCCTCATTCGATTCCGCTGCATAACTGGTCGATTCAGGCTCCTCTTCATCATATTCCTCGACAAAAGGTTTCTTTTCAGTTTCAGGTTCTACGGATTCAACTTCTTGGATCTCTTCTTCAACCGGTTGCTCATCAGCCTCATGTTCATCGTGTTCGATGGCTGGCGTAAAGCTTTTATCCTCTTCCTGCACTAGCCCAGCGGTTGCAGAGGCCAATAAATGAGTCGGTTGAGTCTGAAGTGAAGCCAAGGCTTCGATATGCGCAGCCAAATATTTTGCCTGAGCAGCCAACAATAATATATCTGCTTTTTTGCTTGCTAGATTGTTCTTGTCCAGCCCTGCATAATGCTCATTGATTTCTACCAAAAGATCCCCAATTTTCCCTAAAATATCCTGATCTGAATAAGCCATGTTTTATGTGTATAGATTGAAATTAATTCTATTATTAAATGTGATATAAAAAAATAAACAAACTGATTGACACCTCGTTTACGCTTTTATCCTATCTCCTTAAACCAAAAATAAGATTAAATTTCGATATTCGTAAGCTATATTAGCTAAGAATTTCATATTATATGAAACTTCTGAAATCAGGTTTTTAGTATAAAGTTTTATCAAAATGATGTTGTTTTCTGAACATAATTTTCCCAACAGAAGAGGTCCCATTGGTAGTATCGAAGTGATCTGTGGGTCTATGTTTTCTGGAAAAACGGAGGAACTGATCCGTCGGATGAAAAGGGCTCAATTTGCTAAACTTCCGGTAGAAATCTTCAAACCTGAAATCGATGTGCGCTATGGAATAAATGAAGTCGTTTCCCATGATAGCAACTCCATCCCTTCCACGCCAGTATCGCATTCCTCAGCCATCCTGCTCCTAAGTGCCGATACCAAGGTAGTAGGAATCGATGAAGCCCAATTCTTTGATGAGGAACTCCCTAACGTCTGTGTAGAATTGGCAAACCGTGGTATCCGAGTGATCGTTGCAGGACTGGACATGGACTATTTAGGAAAACCATTCGGACCTATACCAAGCCTGATGGCCATTGCCGAAGATGTAACCAAAGTTCATGCTGTCTGTGTTAAATGCGGCGCACCGGCAAACTACTCCTACCGTCTTCAACAGAATGAATCCCGTGTCCTTCTAGGGGAAAAAGAAAGCTATGAACCTAGATGTAGGTCTTGCTATTTTGGATTAGAAAGAAACTAGACATAAGACAATAGACATATGTCTTATGTCCATCCCTAAATAGGGTTGACCGTTTTTATACTATTCTCATTTTCATCAATTATTTTCCATCTCTTCCATAGGTTGAGCAAGATAATCCGTCAGAAAGATCTTTTGTCTGATGTCTAATGTCTTGTGTCTAAATCTTATAAAAACAAAAAGACGCTCCAAGGCGTCTTTTTGTTTTTATAAGATTTGTGATGTTATCACCTTATCTAGTGGTGTAACTTTTGAACGGTATCGATGTGCTAGTTTGCCATCTTTTCCGATCAGGAATTTCTCGAAGTTCCAATTGATATCACCTTTGAAATCTGGATTTTCGGTTTCTGTTAGGTATTTGAACAAGGCAGTTTGATTATCACCTTTTACATCTACCTTTTCAGAAAGGATGAAGTTCACCCCAAAATTCTTTTCACAGAACTCAGCGATCTTTTTATTGTCGCCGTATTCCTGGTTTCCAAAATTATCAGAAGGGAATCCGATAACTACCAGTTTATCTCCATATTGTTCATGCAGCTCCTGAAGCTCTTTATATTGCTTGGTGAATCCACATTTAGAAGCGGTGTTGACTATCAAAAGTTGTTTTCCTTTGAAATCAGCAAAATCTACTTTCTTTCCGTCAATGGATGTGAAAGAAAAGTCATATACGGTAGGCTGTTGGAACAGCATGGTATAAAACATTATCATGGCCATGATCATAATTTATATATTTTTAAAGTTGAACATTCAGCTCTCTGTCCACTACATAATGGAACAGTTCTTCAATCGGGCTACTCAATATCTTGCCCACACGAACACCATGCAAAGAACATACCTCTCTTAAGTGAATATCAAAATAATAGGCTATTCTCCCAACAAAATGACATTCAAATTCCCAAAAGTTCGGATAGGTCATGATATTGGTCCTTACAAATTCGTCAAAACCATTTCTCAGGAGATTATCGATATAGGGATGTTGTCTATTCTGTCCCATAAATTCGGCAAAGGATGCTAAATAGGCATTGGGTCTATCCCGCTGATATACATTCTTGATGATGATATCTTTTGTGATGTGATGCGTTTCCTTAAAGATCCTCGCCAAATCCCTTGGCATGGTCTCATAGAGATAGGCGGTAATCAACTGTTTTCCAAACCAGGCACCTGAACCCTCATCCCCAAGCACATAGCCATTACCATGCAAGCTTGCCGACAGTTTTTCTCCATCATAGAAACTGATATCAGAACCAGTTCCAAGATTGGAAATCAATCCTTTTCCAGCTCCAAAGGTTGCATAGGCAGAACCCAACAGGTCGCTTTCAACAGAAATAAAGGAGGATGGAAAAATTTGGGTCAGGGCATTGGATACTAATTCACGGCGGTCAGGAGTAGAACAACCTGCTCCAAAAAAATAGACCTCATGAACCTCTTTTATATATGGGATTATCTCGGGAACCTCAGTCAAAATCGCTGCAATCTCCTTCTCGCTTACGAAGAAAGGATTTAAACCTTTGGTACTGAAACGTAATGGTTTGCTATCTGGAAGATGAAGCATCCAATCTGATCGTGAGGATCCGCTATCTGCAACTAAAATCATATGCTACTAAATGTCATCATCTCAAATATACAAATTCCAAGAGAATAAAAATCGTTTTCTCGATTTAAACAAAAACGAATATTCGGCATTAAAATCCATCCCTTTAACAAGCCCAACCGGATCAGATTGCAAAAGCTCTAGACTGTAATATTATTGTGAAGGTCCTGCATTAGATCGATCTTTCTCCAATGAATCTGCAAGCGATTCTTATCTTTAACCTATAAATTATTACCTAATAAAATTATGAAGAACTCTATGAACCTCATTCGGTTACTGATGTTTTCCTTTGCTTTTATTCAGATGGTATTTGCCCAACAAATTACCAGTCCGAAAGAGCACTTTGGATTCCAGATTGGTGATGACTACCAATTGGCAACATTTACTGAAACTGAACAGTATTTCAAGAAATTGGATCAACAATCTGATCGATTGCTGTACACGGTCATCGGCAAGACTGAAGAAGGCCGGGACCAATGTATGCTGATCATCAGTTCTCCGGAAAACTTAAAAAATCTGGAAGAATTCAAGAACATTTCGACAAAACTGGCTCATGCAGAACTGTCTGAAGCGGAAGCTCGTTCACTGGCCCAAAAAGGCAAGAGCATCGTTTGGATCGATGGTGGCCTGCACTCCAATGAAGTGGTAGGAACGCACCAGCTTATCCAAACCGCCTACCTACTGGCTTCATCCAACGACCTTGAAACCAAGAACATCCTGGAGAATAGCATTGTCCTCATGGTGCATGCCAATCCAGATGGGCAAGAGTTGATCTCTAACTGGTACATGCGTGAAAAAACCCCTGAAAAAAGATCCGGTAACTATGTCCCTGTCCTATACCAGAAATATGCAGGACATGATAATAACCGCGACTTTTTTATGCTGAACCTTAGGGAATCCCAAAACATGGCTAGACAGCTGTTTGTTGAATGGATCCCTCAGATTATGTACAACCACCACCAAACCGCACCTGCAGGTGCCGTGGTAGCAGGCGCACCCTATAGAGATCCGTTCAATTATGTATTTGACCCAATCTTAATGTCTGGAATCGATGCCTTGGGAGCCGCAATGTCTTCTAGGTTGAATGCCGAAGGCAAACCCGGATACACGGCAAAAGACGGTTCGGTATTCTCGACCTGGTATAATGGTGGACTGAGAACGACCACCTATTTCCACAACATGATGGGACTGTTGACCGAAATGATCGGTAACCCAACTCCATTTGAGATCCCACTTGTTCCAAACCGCTTAATCCCAAATAATGATACCCAAAACCCAGTGATTCCGCAGGTATGGCATTTCCAACAATCAATTGATTATTCCGTATCCTTGAATTACGCAGTCTTGAACTATGCCAGCCGCTATAAGGATGAAGTCCTGTACAACATGTTCAGGATGGGCAAGAATTCCATAGAACGTGGTTCTAAAGATTTCTGGCCACTTTCACCTAGCAAGGTAGCTGTAATCGACACAGCATTTCAACAAGCCAAGAGAAAGGACCCTAAAATCGAGAACAACCGCGAGGCAGAAAGAAAATTATTGGGCAGCCTCTTCGAGAACAAATCCCTACGTGACCCACGCGGGTTTATTATCCCTGCGGATCAGGCTGATTTTGTAAAGGCTACTGATTTCGTGAATGCATTGATCCAAAATGGCATCGATATCCAACAGGCAACTGCGGACTTCACGGTAAACGGCAAGAAATATGCAAAGGACTCCTATATCATCAAGACTGACCAAGCTTTCCGTCCGCATATCTTAGATATGTTCGAGCCGCAAGATCACCCTGATGATTTCCAATATCCAGGAGGCCCTCCAATCCCGCCATATGACGCTGCCGGCTGGACATTGGCCTACCTGATGGATGTAAAATTCGACCGTATCCTTGATGACTTCAATGGTCCATTCCAAAATTTGACGAACGGAAAGGTCATCCAATTGGCAGAGCTTGCAAAACCTAAAGGTAAATACCTAAGACTTCCCGCAACAATCAATGAATCCTTCCGCGTAAGCAACGACTTGCTTAAACAAGGAAAGAATGTTTGGAGAGATGAATCAAATGGGGATATCTATGTTGAAAACAGTGCAAACGTGAAATTGATTTTCCCTGCGGAGGCCAGCAATAGCTTACCAAAACAAAACAAGAAGATCAAACCTCTACGTATAGCGCTATGGGATACCTATGGCGGAAGCATGCCTTCGGGATGGTTGAGATTCCTGATGGAGAAATATCACTATAATTTTGAAGTCATCTACGCACCGGATATCGACAATGGTAACCTGAATGCAAAATATGATATCATTATCTTCCCTGGAAATTCCATTCCTAGGTTCAATAGCAATCCGAATGCATCTTCCTATTATGGACGTATGCCAGCAGAGGCTCCAGAAAACATACCTTCTCCATTTAAAGAAAGATGGGGGCGCTTGACAGAACAGAAATCCATACCGGTATTGAAATCATTCTTGGAAAACGGAGGAAAAATCGTAACGATCGGTAGCAGCTCTGATTTAGCCGAACATCTGGAATTAGGTGTAGAGAACCATTTGGTAGATGCCCAGCATAAGGCTTTAAAGAGAACTGAGTTTTATACCCCGGGTTCTGTTTTGACAGCAAAAGTTGCAAAAGGATCTGCCAGCACTTGGGGCTATAATGATGAAATAGATATTTATTACAGCAACGACAACTTGTATAAGATCAAGAATACCAATATCAAGCCATTGATGTGGTTTGATTCGGAGAAGGTCCTAAAGAGTGGATGGTCATGGGGACAGAAGTATCTGAAGGATGGAGTTATTGCATTTGAAGCGCCAGTAGGAAAAGGTAAACTGGTATCTTTTGGAAATGACATCAATTTCCGCGCGCAGACCCATGGGACTTTCAAGCTATTGTTCAACCAGCTGCAGTAAGTTAAATCAACATAAATTTTAAGGTCATATCTACACAGATATGGCCTTTTCTTTTAAATTGTAACATAGGCTGCTGTTCGAAATCCAATTTTTATTGCGGGTTTCCAATTGACCTTATTCGATACATATTCGGAATTTTCGCAAAATATCTAAATCAGTTCACCTTATTTTCCCGAATCATTCTCGAATGAGACTCGAATGAGACCAAGAGAAAGTGACAAGAAGACAAAGAGGAAACGGAAGTAAGCAGGAGGGATTTTTTAGGGCAGGAATAATACTGCTGGGAAACCATAAAGAAAGGCAAAGAGTATTAGATCTTTGCCTTTCGTATGTTAATTATCTTTTAAATTTCGTTTTTCGCTGCCTCGATCAATTCGGAATAGAAAGCGGTTTCTGTACGGCCATCTGCGCGGACCTGTTGCGGAATAAAGCTTTGTGCAGTTTGACCAGGAATGGTATTGATCTCAATAAAATAGAATCTATCGGTATCATTTTGGATAAAGAAATCCACACGGACCATACCCTTACAATTCAATCGAACATAAACTTCACGGATAATGGCATCCGCCCTATCCATTTGTTCCTGGTTAAGGTCGGCAGGTGTTATCTCTTGGGTCAATCCTGGTGTGTATTTGGCCTCAAAGTCAAAGAATTCCCTGGTCGTGATCACCTCTGTAGCAGGAAGCACCTGAAGTTCTCCTCTGGAGTCCCTAAAGATCCCTTGGGAGAATTCTCTACCTTTTACAAACTCTTCGACCAATACTTGCATACCGGTTCCTTCTGCATCGTACGCTTCATCTAAGGCCTTAGGAAGCTCCTCCCAGGTATTGACCTTGTTCATGCCGATACTGCTACCTCCAGCATTTGGTTTTACAAATAAGGGAAGGGTTAATTTTTCTTTGACCAGTTCGAAGGCCTTTGGTCTGTCGATATCAAATAAAAGAACCGATTTTGCGACGTTCAATTCTGCGATGTCCTGTATAATAGCCTTGGTATAACCCTTGTTCATGGTCAACGATGAGGTCAAAGCGCCACAAGAAGTATAAGGTAATCCAACCATATCTAAATAGCCTTGTAGCCTTCCATCCTCGCCGGGACTACCGTGCAAAATGATAAAGGCCACGTCAAAACGCAGCTTTTCGTTATTGATGTTCAAAGAGAAATCCTGACGGTCAATTTCGTGTTTTTGGCCGTTCTCATCCGTATAAGCCCAACTATCCAATGTGATATCGATAAGATACACATCGTATTTTTCTTTGTCGATTTGGGAATAAACAAACGCTGAACTCTTATAGGAAATTTCAGCCTCTCCAGTATAACCACCCGTAATTAATGCTACTTTAGTTTTCATATGTAATAATCGAGAAGCAAATATAATTTGAGATACGAGGAAAAACGAATATTTTTGCCTTTATATTAGCAGTATTTGCGGGAATTTGTAAAATTGGAATTAATATTGTTAATAGGATATTCAAAAAAAACACATTAATAGATGTCGAAGTTCTTTTTATACTTGAGAACGAGTGCTTTCAGGAAAAACTTAATTGCTGGGCTCATTTTCATTGTCATTCTTTTTATTTTAGTTTATTTCGGATTAAAGATCTACACTAAGCATGGTGATTCTCAAGAGGTTCCTCTATTGAAAGGCTTGAACATCAGTGAAGCTTTGAACGTATTGGACAAAGCTGGATTAGAGGTGGAAATCGATTCCATCTACCAAATGGATGCGAAACCGGGATTGGTGATCGACCAGGATCCAGACCCGAAGACGCATGTAAAAGGTGGTCGTACGATTTATTTGACCATCATTACCCAGTCTGCACCTGAGATTGCATTCCCAGAAGTTATTGATAAAACATTTATCGAGGCATCTGCTATCTTAAAGAACCATTCCTTAAAGATTGCGGATACCGTTTATAGAAATGACATCGCTAGAGATGTGGTATTGGATGTTAAATTTGCCGGCCAACCGATCCGTCCGGGACGTATGGTCCCTAAAGGATCCAAGATCAGCTTGATCTTAGGAAATGGCCGTGGAGATGATGAGGTTGAAATCCCTGTATTGATCGGATTGAACCTGACGGAGGCCAAATTTGCGCTGGCAGGAAAAGGCTTGACCTTGGGTTCTGTTTCTTTTGACGGGAACTCAAACGATACTTTAGGTTCAGTGGTCGTTAAACAAAACCCAGATACGAGTGCGAAGATTATTTCCATTGGCAATGCCATCCATGTTACCCTAGGTAAACCGGCAGAACCAACTCCTACACCTGCTATTCCACAAAACCCATAATATGGCTGAGAACAGAAATAAAAGAAAAGGATTAGGGATCGTACTTATCATTATCTTATTGATAGTGTTGGTAGTTGGATGGATAGGTTATCAGGCGTTTATGGCACCAAGTATTGCCAGCGATGAGGATTACTTCTACGTTAAAACCGATGAACCTTATGCGAGTGTAATCTCCAGGATCGAGTCGGAAGGTATAGTAAAAAACCCTACCTATTTCAAGTATGTGGCGAAAGCAATGGATCTGGAAAGCACCGGTATAAAAGCTGGCCGATATAAAATATCGAAAGATATGAGCAATCGCAGATTGATCGGGAACTTGCGTGGCGGTTATCAGGATGCGGTAAAGTTCAGATTTCAGAATATACGATTGAGACAGGATTTTGCAGGGTTGTTGGGTAGAGATTTTGAAGCGGACTCCCTGACTTTCATCAATATGTTGAATGATGAGAAGTTAGCCGAGAAATATGGCTTCAATAAGGAGAATTTCTTCAGCATGTTCATTCCAAATACGTATGAAATCTATTGGAATACCAAACCTGAAGAGATCATCGATCGTTTTTCGAAGGAATATGAGAAATTCTGGAATGCAGAGCGGAAAGCAAAGGCAGATTCTTTGGGAATGACCATACAAGAGGTGAGCACCTTAGCTTCTATTGTAAAAGGTGAAGCCCTGCATGTGGATGAAATGCCTAAAATTGCGGGCCTATATATCAATAGATTGAAGAAAGGGATGCTGTTGCAGGCGGATCCAACGGTGATCTTTGCCAATAATGACTTTACCATCCGTAGAGTTTTGAACAGGCACCTGACCATTGACAATCCATATAACACCTATCGTTTCAAAGGCCTTCCTCCGGGACCGATCATGATGCCAAGTATCGCCTCTATCGATGCGGTATTGAATTATGACCATCACCCTTATATCTATATGTGTGCGAAGGATGATTTTTCAGGATACCATTTATACGCGGAAACAGTTGCTGAACATTTGATCAATGCGCGTAAATTCCAAAAAGCTTTAGACGCCAGAAATATCAAGAAATAGTATGTTTCATTATCAGCATCAGATCAGGGTTCGTTACGCAGAAACAGACAATATGGGTTATGTCTATTATGGGAACTATGCGACCTATTATGAAGTTGCCCGTACCGAAATGTTAAGGAGCACGGGGATTTCCTATAAACAGCTCGAAGAAATGGGCGTGATGTTGCCTGTGATCGAACTGAGCTGCAAATTCAACAAAGCAGCGAAATATGATGATTTAGTAACCATAAATATTTATATTAGAGAAAAACCAGGAATAAGGATTAAATTTGAATATGAGCTGTTTAATGAATCTGGAGAGCTGCTGAATACAGGTTCTACCCAACTGGTATTTGTTGATATGGAACGCAACAGGCCTTGCAAACCTCCACAGATTTTCATGGATAAGATGGCTCCATTTTTTGGAGAATAATGAAAAAAATTCACCAACATCTTCTGTACGTTAAGCCGTATGACAGATTTATTGAGTGGACCAAATCAGCCACCTTACCGGGATTTGGAAAATTACCGCTCTATACCGTCATGGTATTTTTCTTTCAGGAGATCGCTCGAGAATCCATCATCAATAAAGCCTCTTCCCTAGCCTACAACTTTATGTTGGCGGTATTCCCTGGAATCATTTTCCTATTTACGCTGATCCCTTACATACCCGTAGACAATTTTCAGGAACAATTGATGGAACTGATCCAGTTGGCTCTGCCCAACAATGCTTACGAAATCCTGGAAACTACCTTAGAAGATATCATCAAGAGACAGAACAGTGGCTTGCTATCTGCCGGTTTTGTTCTCTGTACATTTTTTGCCACCAATGGCATGACGACCTTGATGATGAGCTTTAATAAAGCATCCTTATCCAAAGAGTCCAGAACTTGGTTTCAAAGACGAATTGTAGCCCTTGCACTATCCCTTGCCATCGTTTTGGCGCTAGCCGTAGGAATTGCTCTATATGCCGGTTCAAACTACTTGATCAATTACCTGAAGACCCATATCGATTACGATCTGAAATGGTTTTGGGCATTTGCCATTAAAGTTGCACAATGGATCATTTTATTTGGTATCTATTTTTTTACAGTCAGCCTTATTTATAAGTTTGGACCCAGTTCAACAAAAAAATGGAAGCTGTTTACACCCGGTGCAACCTTGGCTACGATATTGGCCATGTTATCTTTTTCATTTTTTACCTTTTATATCAATAACTTCGGTGCATACAACAAATTATACGGTTCTATCGGAACATTGATCGTCGTGATGATCTGGATGTACATCAATGCCCTGATCTTGATCATAGGTTTCGAATTAAATGCCAGTATCGCGCTTTCTAAGCAAAGCATTAAAATAGTTAAACCGCGAGTATACAACTCTTTTAAACCAAACAAAATTTAATTTATTATAAATTTATTATTATTGTAATCGTATTGAGGATTTTGTTACTCAGATCAACGATTAGACCTGAAAAACTTACCGATGGAAGACAAGGATTTACAAAAGCGGAACAAGCGGAACCAGAACGTCAGAAATATCCTTTTGAGTTCAATAATTATATTGTTCATCACTTTTGTGGTCTTTTTCATCTTCTCCTATATACAGTATAAGAGCATTCAGAACAAAATCCAGAATATCTACACTTCTGTAAACAGTGACCAAAATAACTTTACAGAATTACTGACCATATTCAGTGAGGCAGAGGACCATTTCAGGTTATTCTCCATTACCTATAATATCAATGACTATAATTCCTACCGTTCGAAACTGATTACCTTGAAGTCGGCGGTCGATTCATTGATCAAAGTACGAAGTGAGGAGTCAAAAACGTTTGGCGACAAGAATTACAATGGACGGAAATTGGAAGACCTCCTGCCTAAATACAGTCAGTTGAACAGCAAATTGGATTCTATCTTGGTCGCATCAGAAACCTTGAAGACCTTTAACATCCAAGCGAACAATGAAACGAATATCAGCCTTCCACGCCCTAAGGAACCTGCAGCAATCGTTGCAAATGAACCAAAGAAGGTCGTAGTCAAGAAGAAATCATTGTTAAAGCGGATCTTCCAGAAAGGAGATGATACCATTACGGTGGAAACAGGTACGCCTACGCATACCCAGCAGGTAACAGAACAGAACGCGAACCTGAAAAACATCATCAAGCAGGGCAATACACAAGCTGAGAACAGGCTGAAAGAACTGAAACAAACCCTGACCGATATCCGGAAAAATGAAAGGTCTCTTTTGGCGGACAACTTTACCCTATTGCATTCTGCCAACCAGCTGATCAGGATCATTCATGAAGAACGGATCCAGATCCAAAGGGACAAGACCGACCATGAGTTGAGCATCTTGATCGCCAGGACCGATACCTTCAAATGGCAGATCATTATCTCCCTGACCTTTGTCTTTATCGTGATCTGTATCTTGGTTTACTACCAATTCTTCACCAACTACTATGAGCGTAAATTATTGGATGAACGCGTTTACGCATCCAAATTGGCAGAACAGAAAACAGATATCTTGGCGGAGATTACCCATGAAATCCGGACGCCTATCAATTCGCTGATCGGCATCGTGGACCTATTGAAGAGCCGAAAGGACCTTTATCAGGCCAACGACATCCACTTGTTGGAATCGGCCTATACAAATATTACGGCGACCTCCAAAACCATCAATGATATCCTGAACCTGAGCAAAATAGACCAACAGAACAGCATTGAGGCCATCCACTTTGATTTCGTTGACCTGCTGATCGATGTGGTGGAGACCCATCGCAACCATGCCGAAATGAAAGGGATAGAATTGGCGTATGAGCTGGACAAAAATCAGCCAACGGTGATTTTCTCGGATGAATTTAAGGTCCGCCAGATCATGAGCAACTTGGTGAGCAATGCGATCAAATACTCGAATGGCGGAAAGGTTGTGGCTAGCGCCATCGTAGATGACCAGAGCAACCTTATCTTTAAGGTATCGGATCAAGGACAGGGAATCCCTGATGCCCTGAAGAAGAACATCTTCAAGAAATACTATACGGTCAATAAGTCCAATAAGGTAGAAGGTGGTGTCGGATTGGGACTATATATCACCAAAAATATTGTCAGCACTTTAAAAGGAAAGATAAACTTTAAAACGAATGCCGGTCAAGGTACCACCTTTAAGGTTGAAATCCCTATTCCTAAGCCGAAATTCCGTCGGAAGACATCGTTGAACATTGAGAAAATCAGCGACTTTTCCAAGGATCTAAGTTGGCTAATCGTGGATGATAACGCCTTGAATTTACTGTATTTAAAGCAGTTCTTCTCGTTACATACCCATGTTAAGACAGCGACCAACGGAAAAGAGGCCTTAGAGATATTGAGCAGGTTTCCGATTGACGTTGTTGTTACCGATATCAACATGCCGGTAATGACCGGTGACGAATTATTGGCTACCGTAAGGGCGAACCCAGCCTACAACTCGGTTAAAATAATAGCCACATCTTCTGATAATGAGCAGGTTAAGAAGCTGGAGAAAGAGCGAGAGGTCTTATTTGACGGAATTTTGATCAAGCCATTTAACGAGCGGAAACTGACAGAAGTGATTGTAAAAACGATCTATCCTATCTTTGAGGACAGCGACGAGTTACGTCAAGAATCCTAAACTTTTCAATCTTTTTAAACTTTTTTACATCTAAACTCTTGTAAATAAAAGTTTTTCGTATCTTTGCAATCCCTACATTGTAGGGAAAAGGAGATTATTAATTAATGGCAAAAAAACAAGAAGCAGAAAAAGAGTTAGCGGCAAAAAATGCAGAGCTACAAGGTGCTGACACAAAAGTTGTGAAGGACACTGAAAAGATTGAGTCTGAGGCAGATTCAAATTTAATCGATGAGATTAAATCAAACACTTGGAGTACTCCATCAGGAGACTTCGACTGGGATCTTGATGAAAAAGCTTTTGGTAACTACAGTGATGCGGAACGTACTAAACTAGAAGAGCAGTACGCTGGCACATTCAACCAAATCAATCAAGGTGAGATTATTGAAGGTATCGTTGTATCTATCAATAACAAAGATGTTGTTTTAAACATCGGTTTCAAATCAGACGGTCTAGTAGCATTATCTGAGTTCCGTGACTTACCTGACTTAAAAATCGGTGATACGGTTGATGTATTTGTTGAATCGCAAGAGGATGCAAATGGTCAATTAGTATTATCACGCAAACGTGCTAAAACACAAAAATCTTGGGAAGAGATCAACGAGGCTTTGGAAAACGACAAAGTTATCGATGGTTTTGTTAAATCACGTACAAAAGGTGGTTTAATTGTAGACATCAAAGGTGTTGAGGCTTTCTTACCAGGATCTCAAATTGATATCAAACCTATCCGTGACTATGATGTTTACGTAGGTAAAACTATGGAGTTCAAAGTTGTTAAGATCAACCATGAGTTCAAAAACGTAGTTGTATCACACAAAGTATTGATCGAAGACGATTTGGAAAACCAAAAATCAGAGATCGTTGCGAAATTGGAAAAAGGACAAGTATTGGAAGGTACTGTTAAAAACATCACTGACTTCGGTGTGTTCATCGACTTGGGTGGTGTTGACGGATTACTTCACATTACAGACATCTCTTGGGGCCGTATCGAGCATCCAAAAGAGGTGTTGGCTTTAGACCAAACTATCAACGTTGTAGTTCTTGACTTTGATGACGAGAAAAAACGTATTGCATTAGGTTTGAAACAACTTTCAGAGCACCCTTGGGAATCTTTAGACAAGAACTTAGAAATCGGTTCTAAAGTAAAAGGTAAGATCGTTACTGTAGCTGACTACGGTGCTTTCTTAGAAATCATCCCAGGAGTAGAAGGATTAATCCACGTTTCTGAAATGTCTTGGTCTCAAAACTTACGTTCTCCACAAGAGTTCTTGAAAGTAGGTGACGAAATCGAAGCTGAAATCTTGACTTTAGACCGTGAAGAGCGCAAAATGAGCTTAGGTATCAAACAATTGACTCCAGATCCTTGGCAGAACATCACTGAACGTTACCCAGTTGGTTCAAAACAATCAGCAGTTGTTAAGAACATGACTAACTTCGGTGTATTCGTTGAGTTAGAAGACGGAATCGATGGTTTAATTCACATTTCTGACCTTTCATGGTCTAAGAAAGTTAACCACCCTAACGAATTCACTAAAGTTGGTGAAAGACTAGAGGTTGTGGTATTAGAATTAGACGAAGAAAACCGCAAGCTTTCTTTAGGTCACAAACAATTAGAGGAAAACCCTTGGGATACTTTCGAAACGATCTTCACTGAAGGTTCAGTTCACGAAGGTACTGTAATCAAAGTTGGTGACAAAGGTGATATCGTTGCTTTACAATATGGTGTTGAAGGATTCTGCCCTAACAAACACTCTGTAAAAGAAGACGGTTCAGCATTGAAAGTTGACGAAGTTGCTGAATTCAAAATCATTGAATTCAACAAAGAAAACAAACGTCTAGTGATTTCTCACTCTCGTATTTGGGAAGATGCTAAAGCTGAAGCTCGTATCGAAGAGTTCAACGCTCGTAAAAAAGAAGCTAAAACTGCTAACGCAGCAGTGAAAAAAGTTAAAGATTCAGTTGAGAAATCAACTCTAGGTGATCTTGACGTATTAGCTCAATTGAAAGAGCAAATGGAAGACGACGAGAAAAAATCTAAATAATTTTAGATTACTCTAAATACTTCGAAGCCCCGATTGCAAAATCGGGGCTTTTTTGTCTATAGATTTGAAATGGCAGAAATGTCGAACTGTTAAAGGTTTTTTGTTTTTGGAAAGCGAGATTAGGGATTGCAAAAGATTAGATGAAGAAGTTCTAAGTCTTATTACATTTTGCATATCTTTAGACTGAGAAGATTTGCGAAGATTAATATCTAAATACTCAAATCTCATATCTAAATATCTAGAAAACCCATGAGAACAGCAGCGTTAATCAGTACCGATGAAGCCCTCAAATTGATCAATGAGGAGAATGCCATAGTCTTGGATGCGACCATCGATAAGGTCAACCAAAAGATGGACAATGATAATCTGGAACTGTTGCCCAACAGTTTGTTTTTGGATATCGAAGGTGCGTTTTCAGATCATCATAGTCCATTTCCACATACGATGCTTTCGGCACAGCAATTCAGCAAGGAAGTACAGAAGTTAGGTATCAATCAGGATTCAACATTGATCATCTATGATCGCTGGGGAGTCTATTCAAGCCCGCGTGCTTGGTGGATGTTGAGGTATATGGGCTTGGATAAGGTTTATGTGCTGAACGGTGGACTGCCGGCCTGGAAAGCAGCAGGATTGCCCATCGAACATCAATATGCTGAACCTGTTGCCTTAGGAAACTTTAAAGCGAAGCCAAATTATGAATGGTTTATCTCGAAAGATGAACTGGTGGAGCGCTTAGGCGATGATGATATCAGTATTACCGACGCAAGATCTTCTGGAAGGTTCCATGGAACTGCTCCAGAACCGAGACCTGGATTGCGATCAGGGCATATCCCCGGATCAAAGAACCTACCATTTGACCTGGTACTCGATGGCATAAAATATCAGGAGAAAGAAGAACTACAGCGATTGTTTGAAGGCAAGATCGATTCCGCTAAACAAAATATCTTTACCTGTGGCTCGGGCGTATCGGCAGCAATCATTGCGTTGGCTGCCTATGAACTAGGAAATGACTATGTAACTATTTTTGATGGGTCCTGGAGCGAATGGGGCGCTGATGAGAATACTTTGGTTAGTACATAGTATTTAGTATCTAGTATTTAGTATTTAGACACCGACTGATTGAATAGATAGGGTATTTCCTTATTAACAACTCTTTATCAGCTTGCAGGAAAGTCTAAATACTAAATACTTAATACTAATTACTTAATGATAATTACTTAATACTAAATACTACCTTACAGGTAGCGGCACATAGCCATCATCGCCGGGTACTTTAGGGAATTCATGGTTGATCCATTTTTCTTTGGCTTCATCGATGGTAGCTTTATCACTGGCTACAAAATTCCAGGAGATAAAGCGTTCTTCAGGGAAAGGTTCGCCTCCGAAGATATATACGGTAGATCCAGCTTTCATTTCAAAGGTACATAGATGTGCATCTAAGGTGATCAGGATCTGTTTAGGGCCATATGTAAAGCCATTGCTTTCCACCTCCCCTTCTAGGATATACAGTCCGCTCTCTCCATACAGCTCCCCTCTTATATCAATTAAGGAATCTTTCTCAGCCTTGACCTCAATCATATAGAGTTTGCTATAGACAGGAACTGGCGATTTCTTTCCGAATGCTTCACCCGCTATCAGTTTGTAGGATACATCTGCATCCTTCCAAGTAGGAATATCACTGGCTTCGGTATGGTGGAATTCAGGATCCATAAATTCGAGGTCCTTAGGAAGGGCTACCCAGATCTGAAGACCATGGAGGAACTTGTCCTTTTGCCGTAGGTATTCGGGAGTCCTTTCAGAGTGGACTACCCCTTTTCCGGCGGTCATCCAGTTAACAGCCCCAGGTTTGATCTCCATGGCTGTACCAAGGCTGTCCCGATGGAAAATAGAACCATCAAACAAATAAGTCAATGTGGATAAACCTATATGTGGGTGTGGACCGACATCCAGGTTCTCATGGTCGACCAAACAAGCTGGCCCCATATGATCAATAAAAACAAAGGGTCCGATAGAACGTTTTTGACGGAAAGGCAGTAGCCTACCTACCATAAAATTGCCGATGTTCGCTGCTGTCTCTTCTCTAATGAAATCTATATTCGACATATGTTTCCTTTTTTTATGTTTCTTTAAAGTTACATATTATCACTTATTATTCACTAGGCGAAAAATCAGATCAGCGGCTAACTTTGTCGTTCTATTGTCAATATCATAAAGGGGATTTATTTCAGCAAAGTCAATGGACTTTAGATTTGGGAGCTGCAAAAGGGATTGGAAGATTTTGATGAAGTTATGGTCGGGAACAATGCCATGAAAAGCAGGGGCGCTTACCCCTGGAGCATATGCAGCAGCGAATACATCCATATCCACCGTCAGGTAGATATCATCGGAGCTATCCGCAAATCCTTGGATTTGAGAAATCAACTTATCGATATTATCAGGAAAGATTTCTTCTCTTTTGATGACCTGTACGCCTTTATCCTTTGCATAATTGAATAGGGCTTGGGTATTGCTGATATCTTGGATCCCAAGAGCTAAATAACGAGCTTCAAAACCTTCCTGTTCGGCATCCTCAAAAATCTGATAGAAGCCAGTCCCTGAGTTTCCTTGACCATCTACTAGAGGTCGGATATCGAAATGCGCATCCAGATTGATAATACCAATCTTTTTGGTTTTACTATGGCTTTTCAGGCCATTAAAATTGCCATAGGTCACTTCATGGCCTCCGCCCAGCACGACAGGGAATCCTCCCTTATCTAAAATCTGTGCTACTCTTTTTGCTAGTTCATTCTGTGCTGCTTCTAAATCTTCTGCTGCACAGAATACATCTCCTGCATCAGCTATTTTAGTGCTAGCCTGCATATGGTTAGGAAGTCCAGCAAGAACCTTTCTTAAGGCCGCAGGTGCATCTTTTGCTCCTATTCGACCTTGGTTCCTTCTAACACCTTCATCACAGCAGAATCCTAAGAAAACAATATGCTTATCAAGTGATAGGTCCTCTGCATTCAGATCAATACAAGTGATCAACTGGTGCCAACGAAGGTTATCCACGGTATCACCATCCATTCTTCCTGACCAATTTTGTTGTTCAGCGGGTTTATAGCATACATTCCCAAATGCTTCCATAAAAGGTTTACTCAAAAAGGTTATCAATTAATTGGTCATCCACGAGTTCAGCCTTGGTGACTTTCAAGGTAGATGTCCTTTCCAACTCTGTTTCAATGGCACTAATCGCTTCTTTGTTTCTTGCCCAGGCTCTCCTTACAATACCATTATTTACATCAAAGAACAGCATTTGTTTCAATTTGCGATCACTGGCTTCCGAACCGTCCAAGACCATTCCAAAACCACCATTGATTACTTCTCCCCAGCCTACACCGCCACCATTGTGGATAGAAACCCAGGTAGCACCACGGAAACTATCTCCAATTACGTTGTGGATAGCCATATCTGCCGTAAATTTACTACCGTCATAGATATTACTGGTTTCACGATATGGCGAATCAGTTCCACTCACATCATGATGGTCACGACCTAAAACAACAGGAGCCGACAATCGACCATCTGAAACCGCTTGATTGAAGGCTTCAGCAATCTTCATTCTTCCCAAGGCATCTGCATAGAGGATACGAGCTTGGGAGCCCACCACCAATTTATTGTTTTCAGCTTCAGAGATCCATTTTATGTTATCTTCCATCTGTTGATAAATCTCAGATGAAGCTTCCTTTTGAAGTTCTTTCATCACTTCCAAAGCTAATTGATCGGTCAAACGGAGGTCCTCCACTTTACCTGATGTACAGACCCATCTGAAAGGTCCAAACCCGTAATCAAAACACATCGGACCAAGGATATCCTGAACATAGGAAGGATATTTAAAATCAATTCCGTTTGAAGCCATTACCTCTGCACCAGCACGACTAGCCTCCAGAAGGAAAGCATTTCCATAATCAAAGAAATAGGTTCCTTTTGCCGCATGCCTATTGATAGCGTCTGCATGTCGAACCAAAGTCCGTTGGACTTCCTTCTTAAATTGTTCAGGGTTATTTGCGATGAGATTATTGGATTCTTCGAAACTCAGATCAACAGGATAGTATCCTCCCGACCAAGGATTGTGCAAAGAGGTTTGGTCAGAGCCAACGGTAACCGGGATATTTTGCTTATCAAATTGTTCCCATACATCAACAATGTTTCCGATATAGGCGATTGATATCACTTCCTTTTTGGCCATAGCAGCTTTTACCGCTAGGATAAGACCGTCCATATCTTCTACCAATACATCCACCCAGCCTTGCGCATGTCTCTTCCTTGCTGCTGCAGGGTTGACCTCAGCACATACGGTGATACAGCCTGCAATGTTTCCGGCTTTAGGTTGAGCACCGCTCATTCCGCCCAATCCAGAGGTCACGAAGACCTTCCCTTGAATCGTTTCTCCCACTGGAAGATGCTTTCTGAAGGCATTCATCACTGTAATAGTGGTTCCATGAACTATCCCCTGTGGACCGATATACATATATGAACCTGCAGTCATTTGCCCATATTGGGTTACCCCTAGCGCATTGAATCTTTCCCAATCATCAGGTTTCGAGTAGTTCGGAATCATCATACCGTTCGTCACGACCACCCTTGGGGCATTTTCAGACGATGGAAAAAGTCCCATAGGATGACCTGAATACATGTGCAGGGTTTGCTGCTCGGTCATCTGAGACAGATATTTCATGGTCAACAGGTATTGAGCCCAGTTTTGGAAAACCGCTCCATTACCACCATAAGTAATCAGTTCGTGGGGATGCTGTGCTACAGCAGGGTCCAAATTGTTCTGGATCATCAGCATAATGGCTGCAGCTTGCTGACTTTTTGCTGGATAGGCAGAAATTGGCCTTGCATACATTTCATAATGAGGCCTGAAACGGTACATATATATACGTCCGTAAGTCCTCAGTTCCCCTAAAAACTCAGGGGCCAATTCATTATGCCACTCTTTCGGGAAATATCGCAATGCATTTCGGATGGCTAACTTTTCTTCTTCAGGGCTTAGTATCGCCTTGCGTTTAGGAGCATGGCTTACCTTATTATCGAGAACAGCTTTTGCAGGTAATTCCGAAGGAATCCCTTGCATTATTGCTTCCTTAAAATCTTTTTCATTCATGTTATTAATCATTTCTAACAAACACTTCGATTCCATTTTTCCAGACTGCCTTTGGCTGCAATCCGCCATGCAGGTAGGTAATGTTTTGGTAATTATCCGTATCATAGATGACGAAGTCTGCCAACATTCCTTCCATCAAACGACCTCTATCGTCCAAGTTCAAGGCTTTGGCAGCCCTGAAGGTTATCCCGGCCAAGAGCTCAGCATTGCTAAGTTTCTCCATAGTTGCCAAAATACTGGCGCTTTCGATCAGTTTTCCCATTGGAGCAGAACCAGGGTTCCAGTCTGTGGCAATAGCTAAACTGGCACCAGCATCCAACAGCTTCCGCGCAGGTGTAAATCCACAGCCAATACCTAATGATGCCGCTGGCAAGGCCACTGGAATCACGTCGGAACCAGCCAACAAGCTGATTTCATTCTCAGTTGAGGCTTCCAGGTGATCTGCCGAAACTGCCGCCAATTCAACAGCCAATTTAGAACCGGAGGTGCTGAACTGATCCGCATGGACCGTCAGGTCAAAGCCCATATCCTTGGCTTTAAGGTAATAGGGTAAAATCTGTTCAGCAGAGAAGGCACTCTTCTCGACAAAGGCATCGACACGGTTGGTCAAATTCTCTTCTTTCAGAACCGGAAATAGCTTTTCCCCCATTTCAAACAGGTAATCTTCTGCATTGCCCTCATGGTCTTTAGGATGCATATGGGCAGCAAGACAGGTGGAAATCAAGTCTACATAAGAAGACTGGTTGGCTTCTTTGATGGCACGGAGAGTTTTCAGTTCCTCTTCCACCTGAAGTCCATATCCGCTCTTCACTTCTACCGTCGTAATCCCCTGTCTCAACAAAGCATCAGCACGTTTGAGGGTCAGAGCTTTTAATTCCTCTTGGGAACAGGCACGGGTATGTTTTACAGTACTCCATATTCCGCCACCCGCCTCCGCTATTTCTAGATAAGAACTCCCGGCATTACGCATGGCAAAGTCATTCGCTCGGTTGCCACCAAAAGCGATATGGGTATGACAATCAATATATCCAGGTAGAGCAACGAAATCACCTTTCAGTTCCACGATCTCAATATCATCGGGCAAAGCCTCCTTCAACCCCTCAAAATCTCCTACTACGCTTATTTTGCCATCAACGACATAAATACCCGCTTGTTCTATGATTTCCAGTTGCTCGTCCTTTAATGCACCCTTCAGAGGCAAATGCTGCATAGTCAGCACCTGTTTGAATGGTCCTATTAATTTTCCGTTCTCATTCATGATCAATAGTTTTCAAAATATTCGACATTCTCACCAAAATACGGCATATTACTATCCTTGGCAGCTTTTCTTGCTACCTCGATCAACTCTCCAGATTTAATGATAGCCAAAGCATTATCCAAGATATCCTGCATAGGTTGATCCTCTTCGATATGTGGAATCCTTGTCCTGATATGTTTATGGATTGCCTCAATCACCGCTGTTGACTGTTTAGGATTATGAAAATCCTTAGCTTGAGCTGCACAAAGCATCTCAATGCTCAATATTTTATCTACGTTATCCAGGACCTGCAGCAGTTTTCTACCAGAAATGGAGCCCATGCTCACATGGTCTTCCTGACCCAGAGAGGTCGGAATGCTATCCGCACTTGCTGGGAAGCAAAGGCCTTTGTTTTCACTAGTGATGGCCGCTGTACTATATTGAAGGATCATAAATCCAGAGTTTAAACCTGTTGCTTTCATCAACAATTTAGGAACCCCATTAGTTTCCCCTTCAAGGGATAAATAAACCCTTCTGTCGGAAATATTCCCCAATTCAGAAACTGCAAGCGTAGCATAGTCCAAGGGCAAAGCAATCGGCTGACCATGGAAAGACCCTCCGCTGATGGTCAATTCACTATTGATGATGATCGGGTTATCGGTTACCGAATTGATTTCCGTTTCGATGATTTCCTTAAAGTGCAACCAAGCATTTCTTGACGCCCCATGCACTTGCGGGATACAGCGCAAAGAATAAGGATCCTGAACCCTTGAGCAATTTTTATGCGACTCCAATATTTCCGAATCTTTCAATAAATTAAAAATAGTCGAGGCCACATAAGTATTTCCTTTGTAAGGTCTCAATTGATGCAATTCAGCAAAGAATGGTTTGATAGAGCCATTCAATCCTTCAATCATCAGGGTAGCGATCAGGTCGGCATTGTTCATCAATCTATTCATTTCTACCACAGCTTTTACACCATGGGCAGCCATGAATTGCGTTCCATTGATCAGCGCCAAACCTTCCTTAGCGCCCAATTGAATGGGTTCCATTCCAAATTCCTGAAGCACAGACGCCGAATCCACTGACTTTCCATCTTTCCAGACCTTCCCTAACCCGATCAAGGGTAAGAAAAGGTGGGACAAAGGGGCTAAATCACCCGATGCGCCAACCGAACCTTGCTTAGGTACAACTGGAATCACATCATTCTGAATATGCCAGATAATTCGTTCTACCGTACTCAACTGAACCCCCGAAAAACCTTTTGCCAGGGCATGCACCTTTAAGATAAGCATGAGCTTGCTCAATTCCTTATCAATAGGCTCGCCTACCCCAACGGCATGGCTCTTTAAAATATTTTCCTGTAATTTCTTGGTATCTTGAGGGCTGATCAAAGTAGTACATAGTGGCCCGAAACCAGTGTTGATTCCATACACCACTTTTCCAGCATCTACAATCTCTTGGACATACTGGGCGCTTTGGTTTATTTTACTGATCGTTTCCTCAGTCAATACCCCTTGGCAATCAGATTTCGCAATAGCTATGGCTATTGAACTATTCAAATAATCTTCTCCGTATTTAAATGTTTTCATAATATTTCCCTGTGTAACCCAAATTTACCTGCTATATTTGATAATTGGCAATATCAATTTTAGCAACAACTGATAACCATGAATTATCAAATAGAACTCCGACATCTCTTATATTTCAAGGTAGTAGCCGAGGAATTACACTTCAGAAGGGCCGCTGAAAGGCTATTTATTGCTCAGCCGGGACTGTCTAGGCAGATCAAGCAATTGGAGGAGCATTATGGCACTCAACTTTTCCTGCGAGACAAGAGAAATGTGGAATTGACAGAGTCAGGCATTTACCTTAAAAAAGAGGTGGATTTGATTTTCAATCAATTGGACAATATCAAAGACCATATTGAAAAAATATCAGAAGGAAAGATTACTTCGCTGAAGCTTGGGTTTATCGGATCTGCCGTTCAAGCCATGTTGCCCCAATTACTGGTAGAACTGAAACAGAAACAACCATTGATCGATATTACACTCAATGAACTCGCCAATGAGATTCAGATCGACATGATCAACAAACAAGAACTGGACTTTGGTTTTGTTCGGGTCAAGGACACTCCCATAGGCTTAAAATCCATTCCCATCTTAACGGAACATTTCTCATTGGTGGTTCCTAAAAACTCCACGGCTAGGCCAAAGGGAAAGGTCAATCTCCATGATTTTAAGGATGAATCCTTTATTCTCTTTTCCAAGGAATACAGCAATTCCTATTATGAACTGGTGATGAGTATTTTCGAAGACCATGATTTTGACCCGCACGTTGCCCTTCGCACAGTCAATGCACTAAGTATTTTTAACCTGGTGAGTCAAGGCTTGGGTGTTGCCATTGTGCCTACTTCCTTAAAAAAAGGTTATCATACCCATGTGGATTTCTTAGAGTTGAACCATCTGCCACAACGCACTACCCTATCTCTTATCTGGAGCAAAAAGAACAGAAACCCAGGTATTCCACTACTATTGGATATTGTTGCGGGGTTAAAGAGAAAACAATAGTTTTTTCCTAAATTTAATACCAATCAAGTGATTTCTTGTAAATAAGAAATTCGATCCCATTAACAATTATTTTTCAGGAGCATTATGGAATCCGCTCCATTTCTGCATCCATCGCAAAAACAAGGTTATGAACATTAAGGTTTATGTTATATGAAACAATTATTCATCCTATTATTCGCACTTTCACCCATCCTGCTATTCAGTCAAGAATCTAAAACGACAACTATGATAGAAGAAAAATGGAAAGAGGTAGACAGACTAATTTCCATTGGGAATTATGAACAGACAGCCCCTCTTCTGAATGAAATAAAAACTTACGCCAAAAAATCTAAAAATGGCCCAATGGAGCTTCGAGCGATTATTGCAGAGAGCCAATTGCTTCAAGTCAATACGACGCAAGAAGATCTTTTCGATAAAGTAGACAAACACTTCCAAAACAACATCAACCAAACAGAGGGAGTTCAAAGAAGTCTACTCTATAGTTTTTATGCCCAGTATTTAGGAAGCAATACCGATTACTACAGCGAAAGCAAGAATAAATTTTTAGAGGCAGATGAAGAAACCAAGTATAAAATCTTGGACTCCCTGTTCAATAAATCCTTGGAGAACAAAGACCTTCTCTTGAAACAACCTATTGAAGATTGGAAATCTCTCTTTTCCACCAGCAAAAATTTTAGCCTCAGTCCTACGCTTTACCACTTCAATAGTAATGCATACCTCGCTTTCTTGCGAGGGAACAGGGTAAAAAATGCAGTAAAAATCAAAAAGTTATCAGAAGATTTGTTCAGCATCAATAAGAAAGCAGGATATGCTGATGCAACCTCCTATCTAATGGTTAACAATATTTCCCCTAGCTATCAAAAAAAAGATGCCTATGTTGATGCTTTGAAAAACGTAATTGCCCAAAACAAAAGTGATTATAACGCGTTCATCTATGCCATCATTGCAGAAACACTGCACAACAACAATGACACAAAAAAGGCAGTTGAATACCTAGCCAAAGCAAAACAAGAGTATCCAAAATCACCTTGGATCAAGGATGTTGAGCTCATGGATCAACGATTTAAAAGTGTGGAAATACAGTTTTATAATAAGCAGATTAATCCTTCCAATGTCAACAGTCCCGTCCAGCTATCCTTTAAAAATGCGGAAAAGCTCTACTTGAAAGTTTTCAATGTGACCAATACCCCAACAAACTATAAGAAATTTGAAGTAAAATTAGATAGCCTAACGAAAAAAGTAGGGGTAAATGCGACGGAGGTGTATGCAGAGGAAATTCCAATAAAATCATTTGATGATTATAAACGACATTCTACCATTTACAAGATAAATGCCCTCCCTTTTGGCAATTATGTAGCCCTCATCTCAAACAATCCTGAATTCAAAGCTGATGGTCTATTCAATACCGTGTCCTCATTTAGCTTTATTGTTTCGGATTTATTTAACTACACAGAACTAGAGAAAGGGAAGAATACAGAAGAATATCTTTTCAAAGGTTTGCTGATCAATCGAAAGACGGGATTGCCCTATGCTGGTAAATCGTTGGAGATCTATGATGTAAACTCTGGAAAAGCACCAAAGCTGGTCCATAAGATGAAAACTAATCAGAATGGAGAGTTTTCAGTAGATATCAATAAGGATTCTTATTATCGCTATCAATCAGGGGCAATGCTTTACCTTGCCGAAGAAAAGCAGATCATCGACATGGCTACTCCTTTAAATTATAGCTTCTCGCAGATCGAGAAAGAAGAGGATAGAGAAAGGTTCAATACCAAGATCCTAACCGATAGAAGGATTTATAGACCCGGTCAAAAGCTTTACTTCAAAGGAATTGTTTATAACAACAGCTCATTAAGTGGAAAAGTGATAGAAGGTAAAAAACTAGATGTTATCCTTCAGGATGCCAACGGTCAAAAGGTAGACTCCTTGTCATTGACCAGTAATGCATTTGGTTCTGTAAATGGAGAACTTCAAATCCCAGCCAATACCTTGGCCGGTGGATTCAATATCCTGATTATGGATAAGGGAATCCAAATTGGCTATCACTACCTAAGCGTGGAGGAGTATAAGCGTCCTACCTTTAGTGTTAAATTTGACCCCAATAAGGAAACCTATAAACGCTCAGATATAGCCGAGTTTAAAGGAAAAGTGGAATCCTATTCCGGTGTGCCACTTGTAGGTGCTTCGGTGAATTACAAAGTTCGAATAAACTCCTATGGTCGTAATTATACCAATTTCACCTTAGCCGACAGTTCAATAATCGCTAATGAGCAAGGTAAATTTTCCATCAGGATTCCATTAGAAGATACCGCATTAAATAAATTGGAAGATTTCAACATCAGTGTAACTGCTGAAGTCGTGAATCAGACCGGTGAAATGCAGCAAGCATCTGTTTTTTATACTTATTCAGATAAGCCTTGGGTCATCAATATTCTAGGTCCAAGAATAGAAGAAGCTGGTAAATGGAATAAATTATTCATCAGTACCGTGAATAAAAACAACCAACCTCTGCCCTTGACCGGTGAGATAAAAATCTATAAGTATCCTGAGCCTAATATTGCTTTACCGGATCAATTTGACAATATATTTAAAAATGTGGACTACCATATTTTCAGTAATGCAGAATACAAAAAACTATTCCCAACCTCATTTGATGAGTCTTTAATCATCAAGAAACCATCAGAATTGGTAAAAACCTATTCCTTTGACACATGGGATACAGGGTTGGTGAAAATAGATTCCAACCTGTTTCCAAAAGGAAAGTATTACGTTGAAGTCATTTCAATCCAAGGAAAGGATACCATAAGAAGTCAAGCAGATGTGAGCATTTTCGATCCTGTTACCAAAAAGAGCAGCGATCATGACTTCCTAACCTACAGCTTTGATAAACCAAATTATGGTCTGGATGAACAGGTCAAATTAAATTTCTATACCGATGTGCCAAATGCAAAGGAGATAATTCTTTTCCCAAGTAACTCCTTTGGTAAACAAGAGACCTTTACCATTCCTGTAAAGAATGGCCGAGCAACCCATGAATTCAAATTTGACAAGGAAAAGTTTTCACGAGGTTATCAATTGGACGCTATATTAATTGTAGACAACCAGATTGAAAATAAATTCATCAGCGCTCCTAAGCGAACTGATGATCAAGATTTAAAAATTAAAATCAGCAGCTTTAGAGATAAAATTATGCCGGCAACAAAAGAGAAATGGAGCTTTAGCATCTTGCAAAAGGACAAAGTCATTCCATCCGAGGTATTGGCTACCATGTATGACATGTCATTAGACGTTTTTGGAGCCAATTACTTCCCAACCTTTTTTGACAGGTATAGCCCATCCTATTACAGGCGATATAATTTTACCAATTTATTCTATGCTTCATCAGCCTCAAGTCCATTTGGCTCCAATGAACAAATTATCAATGCAGTAGGCAATGAATTACCTTTAGTCAACAATTATGGTCTTTGGGATAATTATTGGTTAAATCGAGGTGTCAATAACCTGAATAACTATTATGGTGATCCAGTTCTAAATAGAGTTGGTTCCGCCCTTGCAGTGAAAGGTATGCAAAGAATGGCTAAAAACACAACATCTGCTGTCAATCTTGAAGCAGCAGCCGATGTACATGAAGTAACGGAAGAAACTGTACTCTTATATGATGAACTAAAAGACCCTGATCTTAGGGCACAAGTTGAAGAATTAAAGAATAAGGGCCAAGGAGTAGACCTCTCTCAGGTCCAAGCGCGCAAGAACCTTCAGGAAACGGCCTTCTTCTACCCGAACCTGTACACCGACAAGGATGGCAACATCAGTTTCGAGTTCGACAGTCCCGAGGCCCTAACCAAGTGGAAGCTCTTGCTCTTTGCCCATGGCAAGAACCTGGAGGTGGGTTCCGAACAGTTCTATACCCAGACCCAGAAGCAGCTGATGGTACGTCCCAACCTGCCTAGGTACTTCCGCGAATCCGACCAGATCGAGATCATCGCCCAGGTACAGAACCTCAGCGGCAAGCCGCAGCAGGGCAAGGCAAAGATCGAGGTCATCAACCCGGTCGACAATGCCGATATCAGCGAACAGTTCGTGTTGGGCGACATCACGACCGACTTCAGCGTCGATAAGGACAACAACCAAACGGTGTCCTGGAAGCTCAAGGTACCTGAGGGATACCCAAGCGTACAGGTCAAGATCGTTGCGGCAAGCGCGGAACATTCCGATGGCGAGATCATAGAACTTCCCGTACTTTCTAACAAGGTGCTGGTTTCCCAGACCGAGAAGATCGCCCTAAAGGCCGGCCAAAAACAGGACTTCAGCGTCGCTTCGGCCGGCAAGGACAACCTGCAGGCCAAGGTACAGGTACAGAGCAATCCGATCCTGGAGATCATCTCGGCCATCGACTACCTCAAGAACTACCCATATGAATGTACCGAACAGTCCAGCAGTAAATGGTTCGGTCTGAAGATGGTACAGTACATAGGCAAGCACTACCCTGCCATCTCCGATTATTTCAGGTCCATCAAGGTAAAGGATAGCAAGAGCAGACTGGAGGAGAATGCCCAGCTCAACGAGCTGAAGCTGCAGGAAATGCCTTGGCTTCGCGACATACAGCATGACAGCAAGCGTCTGGAAGCTTTGGCCGAACTGTTCAATTCCGATATCGAGACCGAGCTCAAGGGCATCGAGCAGAAGCTGCTCCGCGGACAATTGGACAATGGGTCCTTCCCTTGGTTCGAAGGCGGAAAGTCCGATACCCATATCTCCATGCGGATACTGGAGGTCGTGGGCAAGGTATTCTACCTGGACCACAGCCTAGTGAACCCGCAGATGAACGGCAGCATGAGACGCTTGTCTACCTACCTGGACCAGGACAGCAGCATAACCAGGGAAAAGGCATCCGCCAATATCGCACTGGACTACCTATACGCACGCCACTTCTGGAACTCGGAAGTCAAGGTACCTCAAAAGAACGGCAATATCCTTCGGACCAAGATCGCCAAGGCTCCGATCATCACCGCCAAGGGTCCTGCCGGCTATGCAGCCAAGGCATGGATCGTCAACCAACTGTTCGGTGATTCCAAGGAATCCAACGAGATCCGCAACAGGATCCAACAGGAAGTCATCCTGGATCCCGACAAGGGCATGTACTGGGAGAGCAACGGCAAGCAGTACAACGACATCAGCCTGCATAGCTATATGCTGGAAGCCTATAAGCTCCATGACCCGAGCAAGCTCAACCCGATCAGCCAATGGATCTTCTTCCGCAAGGAAGCCAACTACTGGCGCAGCACCTGGATGACCGTGGATGCTATTTACAGCCTGTTGCTGACCAACAATCCAAAGGACTTCAACCTGGACAATGCCGTAACCGTACTGGTCGACGGACAGAAGGCCCAGATGGACTCGGTGGTCCTGGGACAGGTCTCCAAGACTTTCGGCAAGCAGGAACTTGACCGCAACAGGTCCGTACAGATCGAGAACCACAACGACCGCATCGTCTTCGGTGGGGTCTTCCATCAGTACTTCCTGCCGGTATCCGAAGTGAAGGCATCGACTAACGACATCAAGGTCAGCAAGCAGTACATGGTAGAGCGGAACGGTAAATGGGTAGAGAGCAATGAGGCCAAGCTGGGCGAAAAGATCAAGGTGGTCATCACCGTCATCAACGACCAGGACCTGGAATATGTGCACCTGAAGGACAGCCGACCTGCAGGCGTGGAACCTGTATTCGTACCTTCGGGCTACAGCTGGAGGAACAACTACTATTTCACCCTGAAGGATGCATCGACCAACTACTTCTTCAATGCCCTGCAAAAAGGGAAAAGGACTTTCGAGTACGAGGTCAAGGCCAATAACCTAGGGGAATTCAACTCCGGTATAACTAGCATCGAAAGCATGTACGATCCGACCGTGAATGCAAGATCTGATAACAAAGTCATCACGATCGTGAAGTAAACAGATATAAAAAAAGAAAGCCCTCTGTCGCAATTTGCTTGACAGAGGGCTTTTATTTTAGAAAGGTTTAATGCTTATTTGTTTTTCGTGATTACCGGTTTATGGTCAACCATAACCACTTTTTCTTTATTTTCTACCTTATCTTTCTTTACATTTTCTGCAAGGTGATGACCGCCCAAGATTGGAGCAATCACCAACCCTACCAGACAAGTCAATTTAATCAAGATATTCATGGAAGGACCGGAAGTATCTTTGAATGGATCACCAACGGTATCTCCGGTTACTGCTGCTTTATGCGCATCAGAACCTTTGAAGGTCATCTCGCCATTGATCATGACACCGGCTTCAAATGATTTCTTGGCATTATCCCAAGCACCGCCGGCATTATTTTGGAAGATTGCCCACATGACACCTGAAACTGCTACTCCCGCCATATACGCACCTAATGCCTCTGCTCCCATCACAAAGCCAACAATGATCGGCGTGATAATGGTAATAGCACCCGGCAACATCATTTCGCGCAATGCGGCTTTGGTGGAAATATCCACACATCTTCCATAATCAGGTTTTCCAGTTCCTTCTAAGATACCTGGAATTTCACGGAATTGCCTTCTCACTTCGTTCACCATATCCATGGCTGCTTTACCTACCGACTGCATCGCCAAAGCGGAAAATACAACCGGAATCATACCACCAATGAACAAGGCTGCCAATACATCGGCTTTAAAAATATTGATACCATCGATCCCGGTAAAAGTCACATAGGCCGCAAATAAAGCTAGAGCGGTCAATGCTGCTGAGGCAATGGCAAAACCCTTTCCTACCGCAGCTGTAGTATTACCTACCGAATCCAAAACATCCGTACGCTGACGAACCTCTTTTGGCAATTCGCTCATTTCCGCAATACCGCCTGCATTATCGGCAATAGGTCCAAAGGCATCGATGGCTAATTGCATCGCTGTGGTGGCCATCATCGCTGAAGCCGCTATTGCCACTCCATAGAAACCCGCCAGTTCGTATGAACCCCAGATTGCCAATGCAAATAGGATAACTGAAGAAGCCGTCGATTTCATACCGGTAGCTAAACCCGCAATAATATTGGTCGCTGCACCTGTGGAAGAATTCTGTACAATATTCAAAACTGGTTTCTTACCCAAACCGGTATAGTATTCCGTGAATGATGAAATCAAACCTCCAACGGCTAAACCTACAATGGTTGAATAGAATATGTTCATTCGTGGGACATCCTGATAGCCTTCACCAAAAAACTTCATCTGGATAACCTCTGGCAACATATACTGGATCAAAAAGAAACAAGCAACCACCGTCAATAGGATCGATGTCCAGTTCCCCATATTTAAGGCCTTCTGTACTTGGTTTTCGCGGGCATCATTCGATGAAACCTTAACCAGGAAAGTACCGATAATAGAAGCTAAAATACCTACCCCTGCAATCACGATAGGAAGCAAGATCGGTCCCATGCCATTAAATGCATCCGTGAACTGTGACCCATTTACTTCCGACATGTCCTTGATGATATAGTTACCAAGCACCATCGAAGCCAATACGGTTGCCACATAAGATCCAAATAGATCGGCACCCATCCCAGCAACATCACCCACATTATCACCTACGTTATCTGCAATGGTCGCTGGGTTACGAGGATCATCCTCTGGAATCCCTGCTTCCACCTTACCTACCAAATCTGCTCCAACGTCAGCTGCTTTGGTATAGATACCACCACCAACTCGTGCAAATAGGGCAATTGACTCAGCGCCTAGGGAAAAGCCTGCCAGGGCCTCCAAAACAACGGTCATCTCCAGGTAGAAATTTCCACCCTCGGTCAAAAACATCTTAAGGAACAACAGAAAGAAAATACTCAATCCCAATACCGCCAATCCGGCTACGCCCAATCCCATGACGGTACCTCCAGAAAAGGAAACCTTTAGGGCTTGTGGTAGACTGGTTCTGGCTGCTTGGGTTGTTCTGACATTGGCACGAGTCGCTATCCGCATCCCGATATTCCCTGCCAAAGCCGAGAAAAAGGCACCACAGACAAAAGCAACAACAATGATCCAGTGGGAAGTCTCTACCAAGGTAGAAACGATAAAAAGTGCAATCGAGGCGATTACAACAAAAATTAACAGGATTCGGTATTCCGCTTTAAGGAAAGCCATCGCCCCCTCTTGGATACTCTTGGAAATGGATTGCATCTTGCCGTCGCCAGCATCTTGCTTACCAACCCATCCTGCTTTGACAAACATAAATAACAGACCCAATACAGCGAGTGCTGCTGGTAAATAGATGATAAATTGTTCCATACAAAGTTTATTTGGTTAGTATTAAAGATAACACATTTTTTTATCAATATACAAGCGTACAAAAACTTGTTTGTTTTCGTACTCAATCGATAAACCTTGGAGGAACAATTACTTATGCTTAAGAATTTTTATGTTGGAATTGGTTAGAGGGCATTCCAACTATAGTGCTCATTTTCCAACTTCACTTCTTCGGAATCCAATAGTTTTCGGAGGACTTTGAGGCGATCCTCATCTTTGCCTATCTCAATAGCTTCGATCAGGTCATGAAGCAACATGGGCTTTGCCAACAATAGGAACTGGATCTTCTTTTCGATAGATTCCGCCAAACCAGATTTATGCTCGCGGACCACACAGAGATCACATACGCCACAGGGTTCCTGGGCTTCTTCCCCAAAATAATGCTGCAAACTCAAACTGCGGCAATCCTTGCTGTCCAGATAATGATATATGGCCTTTACCTGATCCTCTTTGATCAGCTTTCGTTCCGCAATAAACGCGGTATCAATGTAGAGGTTCTTATAATCTACCCTTGGCTGTAAAAACTGTAATTGGGGTGAATCAGTCTTGGCCACATAGGTCATAAGCTCCTGTTGTTGCAGGTACCGCATCATCCGCACAATCTCTTCATAGGGCTTGCTCAACTTCTTGGCAATTTCAAATTCATTGATCGGGACATAATAATCAAACACTCCTCCATAAATCCTCAAAATGGCCTTTATCAAAGGATCATACTGCGCACTCTGTACCTGAAATTTATATAGCTCTTGAAAATCTACCTCGAATTTAATCCTTGCCGGAATATACACAGCTTCACTTAATGACAACCATTTATCTCTTTCCAGGTATTTCAAGGAACTCAGGGTCTTGACCACATCCAGCTTATATTTCTTGGCAAAATCGACCACATCAAAATCATAGATCAGGCCTTTCCCAGCACCGTATGCGATCTGGAAATAATTACAGAGATGATGGTAGACTTGTTGGATATATTGAAAATCCGGAAAGCTCAAATCTATATTTTCCCAGAGTTCATTGCGATCCGCCTGCTGATACAACAAGACGGGATAGGCTTTTTTTCCATCCCTACCTGCCCTTCCAGCTTCTTGATAATAGGCCTCTAGGGAGTCTGGAATGTCCAGGTGGATGACAAAACGTACATCAGGCTTATCTATTCCCATCCCGAAGGCATTGGTCGCTACAATGACCCGAACCTGGTTACTGGTCCAAGCATCCTGCTTTTTGGAACGGCTTTGCATATCCAAACCTGCATGATAGAAATCGGCCGGTATACCATGGTTCAGCAGATAACGGGCAACCTCTTGGGTTTCCCGACGGTTCCTTACATATACGATACCTGTACCACCTATCTTGGAGATGATCTTCAACATCCGCCCCATCTTATTGTCTTCCTTGAAAACCATATAACCCAAGTTTTCCCTTCGGAAACTCTTGGACAGTACATGTGGCTTCGCAAATCCTAATTTCTCCTGTATATCTTCAACGACTTTAGGGGTAGCGGTAGCGGTCAAGGCCAGGATTGGAACTTTGGGTTGTAATTCCCTTAACTTAATCAATTCCAGATACGATGGTCGAAAATCATATCCCCATTGCGAAATACAATGGGCCTCATCGATGGCAAACAGATTCACCTTCATGTGACGAATCCTTTCTTGGACCATATCGTTGTACAATCGCTCCGGTGCCAAATAGAGGAATTTGATATTGCCGAAAATACAGTTGTCCAGTGCAATATCCACCTCTCGATGGGACATCCCTGAATAAATGGCAATCCCTGGAATATTTCGCTTGCGTAGATTTTCGACTTGATCTTTCATCAGGGCAATCAATGGACTGATCACGATGCAGATCCCTTCTTGGAGCATGGCAGGGACCTGGAAACAAATAGATTTCCCGCCACCGGTTGGCATCAAAGCCAAGGTGTCATTTCCCAACAGGATTTCATGGATAATCTCTTCCTGCAAGGGACGGAATTTATCGTATCCCCAGAACTCCTTTAATATGGTTAAGCTCGTTTTTTCCATCTTGATTACTCTCCCAAACATACGCAAAATTATCCTTCAATATGTAATAAGCCCTGTTTACCCTTTTTAATTCTGCCACAGTCTGCTCGATATACCAATCAGAATTGGACCCATCCAGAATGCACATGGAAGCATTCAATTCACTCGGTAGCTGCACATTGTTTCTGAGCAATAAAATCTTGGAGGCCTGATGATCTTGCACCTTGGAATTTTGGATATATAGGTCCATATCATCATATAGATGAAGCCATTGGTTTTCATTCTTAACCTTCAAGCTGGCAAACTGAATATCTTTTGGATCCACATACTTCTTTAAATCTGGCAATACTGAAAATCGCAGGCTTTTATGTTGAGGAGAATCACAGGTACTTAACAGCAGTACTTCTGCACGATTGATATAGGCAATGCTCAACTCTTTTCTTGTATTATAGATTTTTATTCCCCGAAAGGATCGATGATCCAACCTTATTTTTAGGACCATGGCAAATAGCATGACAAAGGAAATGACCAAAGTGCAGAGAAATATTTTCGACTGTTTCTGAAATCCTATAAAAAGAAAGGCTAGACCGAGGTAGCAGAGAAAGGTTATATTCGGGTCTATAACCATTCCTTTGATGCTGGAAAAAGGAATGGAATCGATGTACTTAAGGATTTGGTAGGAAAACAAAATGCATTCGTTCAAAAGGTTTCCAAGGATCTCTCCTATCCCTTCCATTGAAAAAACAACTAGCCCCATGCCTAAATAAAGGATAACCGTAGATGGCAAGCTGATAAAAAGATTGGAAAACAGAAAGAAGGTGGGAAACTGCTGGAAATAGAAAATGGCCAAGGCAGTTGTTGATAATTGTGCTGCAATGGAAATATATAACAGGTCCAACAGCTTATTGATCCAGATCTGGGATGAATAATATATACCTTGGAGTACAGGAATAAACAGCAGGATTCCAATAACCGCGAGATAGGAAAGCTGAAAACCAATATCAAAAAGCATAAAAGGATCAAAAACCAATAATAAAAATGCGGAGGAAAAGACTGTGTTTAATGATAGGACGACACGAGCGCGCCAATGTCCGATCAAGTACAGGCTAAACATTAAGGTTGCTCGCAGCACAGCGGGGACAAAACCACAGATCAGCGCATAAAACCAAATAAAACAGAGAATAAGAAGGTATCTTGCCTTTCGTCCATGGGCTAGGCGATCTATCGGTTTTAATATCCAGGTCAAAAGCAGGAACATCAAACCGACGTGCATACCTGATACACTCAGTACATGAATGGTCCCTGTGTTAGAGAACACTTCCATCAGCTCATCGGCCATGTCGGAGCGATATCCAAAAGTAATCGCACTGGCAATCTGAAAGGCTGAAGGATCGTTGATAAATTTCCTGAAGTTCATCTGAAGCCTTTCCTGATATTGCAAAACCCAGCTTTCAAACCTGTTGATCTTGGCAATTTTCACTTGCAACAATTGATCTTTAGGGATAAAGACCTGATAGAATATACCCTTTCCATTTAAATATTTTGAATAGTCAAATTGTCCTGGATTGAAGGCTGGATCCAATTCCTTAATCTTGGCCCTAAACCCAATGATATCGCCCTTGTGCAAATGGACTATGCTGGAATCTTTATCCCAAATAGTGGCCATAAGCAGGATATCCATCGGTTTTGGACCTGAAGGAAGATGTTGGAAATTCAGTTCAAGCTTACTTTTTAAAACCTGACCTTTTCTGCTTGGCTCTTCCAATAATTTCCCTGAATAGATCAGCGTTTTGGATAGATTGACTTTTTCTTTGGGCATTTTTATCGCAAGGCTCAAGACCCCCAACAGAAATAATAGGACATAGATCAGATAGTAAAGTTTTCTTGATTTTTTCCGCATCCAAAAAAGGAGAAGGAGAACAAACAACATCAGGATCAATAGTGCCAATCCTTGGAAATAGGCATAATTCCAATGGATCTGAAAGGAGACCAATATCCCAAGTCCGAAGCATAGACATATCCGAAAGAAGGGAATCTGTTCTATTTTCAATTCTTGGATTTCCATGGTCACCAGGAATAACGGATTTGCAATTTTATATCCGACTTTTTATTCCCGGAAATCTGATCCAAACCAGAGCCTATATGCGTTTGACCTAGATAGTGTGTCAGGGCATACCTGAGCCAAATATCTATCCCTTTAATGGGTCTCAGTTTTTGGTTGAAATAGGCTCGAAACCCTTTTCGAAAATAAGATGGAAATGAAAAACCATACAGTACATCTCTTTCGTAAGCATATAATCGCGATTCGTAGGATTCAGCATTGAAATAGGCCAAGCGGAGGTTCCCGCCCATCCGCCAGCTAGCTTTATTCCAGATCAAATCTTGATATGCCATGAAACCATGCTTTTTCCCCAAGTTGCTTTTATGGAACTCTTTCACTTCCATCTGATGTCCAATCTGTATCGTATTATTGAGCTTGTACAGGAAGATCAGTCTCGCCTGTTGCCTCGCTACATCTGCCACAGCTATTGCCCCCTTCTGCGTAGCAGAATAGTTCTCCTGATAGAATTTATATTGATACCGTAATCGCAGATGCCCTTTCTTATACCAGATATAACTTATTTGGCTTCGTCCCAGGAAGGAATAGGAAGCTTCTTTGGTCCTGAATTTCATCCAAGGGAATATTACATAGTCTACGCTATTCATCCATTCTATTTTCCGGTTTGGTTGAAAGGCGAAACTCAGGCTCCAGGCTTTTTCATTGGACAAATGAGATTGTGCCTGAAGAGACTGAGCAAAGAATGCATGATAATCTTTCGCATAATTCCTATAGGAAATGGAAGCGGAAAACTTCCTGCCCAGCGCAGCTATCAATCCATGGTTATGGGCCCATCCAGATCCAATGGAATGTGCTGATTCTCCAAATAGCAACATGTTGTATAGATTGTATTGATAGTAGGCAGAAACGTTCTGTAAATTTTGACCTTCAAATCTATAGCGGCTGTGGGCTTTCGTATTTAGCTTTAGGGGCAAGCTGAATTGCGTATTCACAAGATTTGCCCCTACTTTAAAAATGTTATTCACATAGCCCACTTGAAGTCCGTAGACCATTTGATCGAGCCTTTTCCGATTTTTCCATCGGTGGGCGTTCGATGTAATCCAGAATAATTGATGCTCTCGACAAACGGATATTTGCCTTGGGTATTTAGGCTGGCCGAGAGGTTATTGTAGGAAAAAAACGGGCTAAGCTCAAAGCTTTTCCTCTTGATTCGAATCGCCATGCCACGCATAAATTTACTTTCCATCATTCCTGTATGCGGCCTAATCCCCAATCCCTGCTGCATAATGTTTGCAACAGATGCTGACCTACCCACTACAGGTCCATTCCATAAGGATAGGCCTTGGCCAAACTGCAATAGATAATCGCCCACAACAATCTGATCAAAGGGGCCCAGCTTATTGATCAAGATCGATCCTGAAGTATAATCGAAACCCATCCTTCTATCCTTTATGGAAAAAGGTTCACCCGCATCCTTCTTCATGTTGAGGCTGACCTTAAGCTTCTTTCGGGCATTCCAGCGGATACGATTGATGACCCTGTCCGGACTGCCCAAATACCTTGACCGTTTCGGATCGGCGATCTCATAGCCTCTAGGCACCTGCAATCCACGGGAATAGGTCATCATCCAAGATCCACTTGGCTCCTTGAGGATTTCGCGCCAATGCCCATCTCCATCCAAAAGGTTTTCATTGACCCTGACAAAGGGAAGCAGTCTTTCTAAAGTTTCTAGATTGATGCTTGGAATAGCCTGAAGTTCCAAGGTAGAGATAAATGGTCCAGCTTTCTCGCGGTGCAGGAGGATCTGCTGTACCTGAAATGGTGAAAGGAAAATCAATTGATTTAGATCCGCTGCTGTTACCTTGTTCAAATCCAGGGGTCGCTTTAAGTATTGGGATAAGGCTTCTGCATAATCGGAAAGACCTGCATCTACTTCACTTTCATCGATGAGCTGGTTGACTATTATTTCTTCGGTTTCACTTTCATTTTGGGCAAGTACAGAACATGAAAAAAGGCATAGGGCAAAATGCGAAAGCAAACAACGAAAAATACTATTCATTCAAAAAAGCAATACAAATCCATACTCGGGTTTTCATGCTAAATATCGTTGCCCTCTGTTAATAGGGAATGATTTCTATTTTAAACTATGACTAAGGGTACGGTACTGTAGAATAACTTTTGGTAAAGTACAGCTGAAGATCAGGACAGGGAAAAGGCGAAAACCTTAAAGAAAGAATAGGGTTGAAAAATAAAAAAATCGAAAAAAGTTGGAGGGCTTTACCTTACTCTTATTCGAGGCATGTTCGGGACATATTGCGAAAATTCCGAATATGGCCCGAATAAGACCAAAATCAGAATGGGGGAAAAATTCATGGCAAATTCATGTTAAGAAAAAGTAAAGGTGGTCAAAATTACTTCTGACCACCTTTAACCTGTGAAACTTATATTTTGATCTATTCTTAGATATCAATTTTTGCGTAACGTGCATTCGCTTCGATGAACTCTCTACGAGGTGCAACCTCATCACCCATTAGCATGGAGAAGATACGGTCACATTCAGCAGCGTTTTCAATGGTGACTTGGCGAAGCGTACGTTTTTCAGGATCCATGGTCGTATCCCATAACTGCTCGGCGTTCATCTCTCCAAGACCTTTATAACGTTGAACATGTACGCTATCTTCTTTACCTGCACCTTTTAAGCGTTGGATTGCTGCCAGACGCTGATCTTCGGTCCAAGCGTATTCGAAGTCTTTACCTTTCTTCACCAAATATAATGGTGGAGTAGCGATATAGACATAGCCACGTTCAATCAATTCTTTCATGTAACGGAAATAGAAAGTCAACAACAAGGTTGCAATGTGCGAACCATCGACGTCGGCATCCGTCATGATGATGATCTTGTGGTAACGAAGTTTATCAATGTTCAAGGCTTTGGAATCTTCGGCGGTACCGATCGACACTCCTAATGCGGTGAACATGTTCTTGATCTCTTCATTTTCGTAGATCTTGTGTTCCATGGCTTTTTCCACGTTCAAGATCTTACCACGCAAAGGCATGATGGCCTGAGTAGCACGGTCACGGCCTTGTTTCGCCGTTCCACCCGCTGAGTCCCCCTCGACGAAGAAGATCTCACATCTTTCAGGATCTCTATCCGAACAGTCGGCCAGTTTTCCAGGAAGACCGGAACCACCCATTACGGTTTTACGTTGCACCAATTCTCTTGCCTTACGCGCAGCAGCACGTGCTTGGGCAGCGATCACTACCTTCTGTACGATTTGCTTAGCCTCTTTCGGGTTCTCTTCCAAATAAGAGCTCAAGATCTCGCCCACGGCAACATCTACGGCACCCATTACTTCCGAGTTACCTAATTTGGTTTTGGTCTGTCCCTCGAATTGAGGTTCTGCAACCTTTACCGAAATTACCGCAGTAAGTCCTTCGCGGAAGTCATCACCCGTGATCTCAACTTTCAAGTTTTTCAATAGACCGGAATCGTCAGCGTATTTCTTCAGCGTTCGGGTCAATCCTCTACGGAAACCAGCAACGTGAGAACCACCTTCGATGGTATTGATATTATTTACGTAAGAATGTACATTCTCTGAGTACGTATCGTTGTATTGCAGGGCAAGTTCAACAGGAACTCCTTGCTTGATACCTTCCACATAGATAGGTTCAGGGATCAGAGCGGTTCTATTACCGTCCAAGAATTTCACGAATTCCTGAAGACCACCTTCAGATAGGTATACATTTTTCTTAAACTCGCCATTGTCCAAGATTTCCCTTTCATCGATCAAGGTCAACTTAATGCCTTTGTTCAAGAAAGAAAGCTCTCTAAGACGGTTTGCTAAAGTATCGTAGTTATAAACGGTGGTAGTGGTAAAGATTTCCGGGTCAGGAATGAATGTAACAATGGTTCCTGTGACATCACTGGTACCGATTTCTTTTACATCAGCCTGAGGTTTTCCTTGTGCATATTCTTGGACAAAGATCTTACCTTCTCTATGTACTTCAGCGCGTAGATGAGTGGAAAGGGCATTCACACAGGAAACCCCCACACCGTGCAAACCTCCGGACACCTTGTAGGTATCCTTGTCGAATTTACCACCGGCGTGCAATACAGTCATTACAAGCTCTAAAGCAGATTTCTTTTCTTTTTTATTGATCCCTGTTGGAATACCACGACCGTTGTCGCGTACAGATACACCGTTAGATTTTAGAATGGTTACGACGATGTCGTTACAATAACCGGCAACAGCTTCATCGATAGAGTTATCGACTACTTCATAAACCAAGTGATGTAGGCCTTTTACGCCTGTATCACCGATGTACATGGAAGGGCGCTTACGTACAGCTTCTAATCCTTCTAATACCTGGATATTATCCGCTGAATACGTAGATGCATTTTTATTTTCTTCGCTCATGAAAATCCTTTAAAATTACTGTTGATTAACTTTCAAAAATACGAAATTTTCCCCTAATAATCAAATAAAAAAGGCAACGTGAACGAGCAAAATTAACATTATTTCACTATTTAAATTCCATAGGAAATAGCGGCGTTTTTAGAATAATTGAAATTTTTATATTAGGTTTGTCATTAAGAAAATCGAAATATAAAACACAGAATGAATAAACTATTAAAAATTACCTTAGGTCTTGTTGCTACTGCAGCAATCGTATCTTGTAATCAACAGGCTAGTACCCAAGCAGAAAAATCACCATCTGCAGCAACAACTACCGCTACTACGCCTGACCCTACTGACAAAATCGCCTATGTAAACTCGGATACTCTTTCTGAGAAATACCAATATTTCAAAGACGTTCGCACTAAATTGGAAGCTAAAGTGAAAAAAGCACAGAGCGACCTTCAAGCGAAGGGGCAAGCTTACCAACGTGAACTTGCTGAATACCAACAAAAAGCAGCGACCATGAGCGCTTCGGAGCGTCAAGCTACGGAAGAGCGTTTGGTAAGACACCAAAATGACCTGGGCCGCATGGACCAAAATGCTTCTACTTCCATTGCGCAAGAAGAACAGACTGAATTCACTAAAGTGTACACCACCATCACCGACCACCTGAAGAAACACTCGGAAGGAAAAGGTTACAAATTGGTATTGACCTATTCAAAAACCAATCCTGCGGTATTGTATGCTGATCCGAAAATGGACATCACAAACGAAGTTTTAGATGCCCTGAACAAGGAATACAAAGACAAAAGCGCTGCTGATAAAAAATAAGCAGTAAAGGATATTATGGAGATGCCCCGATCTATCGGGGCATTTTTTATGCCCTATAGTTCCGCAAAAAACTGTCAAAGGCATGCCTATCCTTACAAATCAAATTTGTAAATTGATAGAATCTCACTAAATTTCATCATTAAACGAAATACATGGTACGACATATCCTCCGAAAAGAAGAAAATGGTTACGACTGGTACGAGATCCTGGATCCTACCCTAGAGGACTTTATCGAACTCAAGGCAAAATACGACCTGAACGATGCCTCCATCAAGGACTGCTTGGAAATTGGCCACCTTCCCAAGATTGAGGAATTCGACAACTACCACTTCCTGATCCTGCGCTCCATTGCCGATTCCTTTCCGGAAAATTCGGATACCCTAGCAGATATCACCTTACGTATTTCGGTCTTTTACGATGAAGATTTCATCATTACGGTCCACAGGAATGAAATCCCATTGCTCAATGAACTGATTGAACTGGACAAGACCAATAAAAAGCTGAAGTCCAGCAAGAGCTTGGTCAACAGCTTGGTATCGCAATCGCTGAAAACCTTCGAAAACCTGGTGATCAATGACCTGGCCGAGAAACTGGATGATTATGAAGAGATCGTGTTTTTGCACAGAAAGCGGAAACCCTTCCTGATGAAGCTATATTACCTGAAAAGGCAGGTGGACCTCATCAAGATTATCCTAACCCTGTACAAGGACATTGTGGACTATTTCCATATGCCGGAATACCAGAACATCTATACGCAGGACCTGAGGGACATTTACTCCAGAACGAACACCCTATATAGGAATATTGCTGAAAATACGGCTCAGTTGCTTTCCGTTTACTTTAACATAGAATCCAACCACACCAATGAGATCATGCGTATCCTGACCATTATCTCGGTGTTCTTTATGCCATTGACCTTTATCGTCGGAGTATATGGGATGAACTTCAAATATATGCCCGAGCTGGATTGGTTGCTAGGCTATCCTGCAGTCTGGATTTTGATGATCTTGGTTTCCCTGATGATCTACATCTGGTTCAAAAGGAAAAGATGGTTATAATAAAGGGGATTTCTTGGGGGTGGTAGCCACAAAATCTTTGAGATAGAAAGGCTCAAAATAGGCCACATCTTCAAATTTCTGATCCTGCAGTTTCCTGTAGGAAACTTCATCCTGGAAGTTGGCAATGGAATCGAAGCCAGCGATGACCTGAACCTTATCGTTATTTTCAAAAGTAGGGGTAAACTTATCTGCACCTGAACCGAAAAGGACCAGTCGGTATCCCTCGTTCAGGTATCCATCAAATGTATGTTCATCGATGATCAAGGCTTCGGTTTCCTTATACAGGTTTCCGTCTGCGCGGAAAACTGCGGTATAAACCTCTCTCCGTCTTGCATCGATCATTGGCAACAGTAGCACCTTATCATCACTTTGGGGATATTTGGCCATAAAACCGTCTTTTAGCGCTTCTAAGGTATTATTGGCGATAAGCGGGATATCCAAGGCGTAACACAGTCCTTTTGCCGTAGAGACGCCAATTCGCAGTCCGGTATAGGATCCTGGCCCCATGCTTACGGCTACTGCGGCAAGCTGATCAAGGGTCATGGCAGCCTTATCCATTAATTCCTGGATGAAAACGGTCAGTTTGGTCGCATGAAGATTGGGTTCATTGCCGACAACGCTGAATAGATTTTGACCATGATTGGAAAGAGAAACCGAACAGAGATTGGTGGCAGTCTCGATGGAAAGGATATACGAATTTGACATAGTGAATTAAGGAACTGGATCGTGCCCATGTCCACCCCAAGGGTTGCAACGGGCAATACGTTTAATAGTGAGCCAACCGCCCTTGAATGGGCCGTGCTTAAGAATTGCTTCTTTGCCGTATTGGGAACAGGTTGGGGAATATCGGCAGCTAGCGCCGAGCAATGGTGACAGAAATAGCTGGTAAATCTTGATTATGAGCAAAAAAAGCCACTTTAAGGGTAACTTAATTCCTTTCTCCCAGATTAGATTTAGATATTTCATGTTCTAGTTTACCGATCAATTGACCAAGCTTGCCCTGAAGCGTTTCCATAGGTAGCTTTTCATTACTTACGTACTGAATGGCCAGCAACAAATTTAAGGAATGATCTTGTAAAAAGGAATAGAGTTTGTCTTTCTCGAGCCTGTAACATTCCCGGGTAAGTCTTTTGATACGGTTTCGGTCCACTGCTTTTTTGAAGCGTTTCTTGGGGACCGAGGTAATGACCTGAGCGGGGAATTGCTGTTCGGGATTGGCGGGCTGGCTAAGGTAAACCACTCGGAAAGGATATACAACAAAAGAAGAACCATTATGGAAAAGATCGTCAATAGACCTTTTGCTACATAATCGTTCTTCTTTTTTAAATGTATATTTTTTCATCACGATGACCATAAAGCCGGCTAAAACAGCGCGGTCCCTATATCACCGGCGAGCGCAAGATTAACCTTTGTGACGGCTTTCGTCAGAAACTGAAAGGCGTTTTCTTCCTTTTGCTCTACGAGCAGCAAGTACTCTTCTACCATTTGCAGAGCTCATACGCTCTCTGAATCCGTGTTTATTTCTTCTTTTTCTTTGCGAAGGTTGAAATGTTCTCTTCATGACGCTTTTATGCTTGTTTTAATACTTTTAATCAAATTATCCCTCAAAAGAGGAATGCAAAAATAAAGTTTATTTCACACATACGCAACACTCTAAATCTAATAAATAAAAAAAAGCAAATTATTTGGGCCAATAACCCTCATAATTTGCTTTAGAGCATATATTTTATGCTTATTTATTTTTTAAAATATCGCGGATCTCAGCAAGCAATGCTTCCTCTTTTGTAGGAGCTGGAGCTGCTTCTGGTTCTTTTGGTTCTTCTTTTTTCAAAGAATTGATCCCTTTAATCACCAAGAAAATACAGAAAGCAATGATCAGGAACTGGATCAACACGTTGATGAAGTTACCATATGTTACGGCCACTTCGGCAACACCTGCTGCTTCGTTTCCTTCTTTGATAACATATTTCATGGCGGAGAAATCTACACCACCGGTGATGAATCCAATAGGAGGCATGATGATATCATCGACCAAGGAGGTAACGATTTTTCCAAACGCGCCACCGATAACAACACCGACAGCTAGATCAATCACGCTGCCGCGCATAGCGAATTCTTTAAATTCTTTTAAAAATCCCATAAGTTAAATAGTCTAAAAGTGAATATAATATGTTTAAATTGTTTTTCCCTTAATAGTTGTGTAATGTATTGAATATCTTACAAAAAAAGCGGTTTACATTCACAAACTAAAATTATTTTCAAAATAAATGAGTATTTTTATTGTATACTAGGTACTTCTACCATGAAGGCAGAGCACAAAACTTTAAATTAATTTTTAAAGAGAACGAATACATATAAAATTATTATATTTGAGGAAACAAATTAACTACTAAATACAATTTTTCAACCCAAATCCATACGTTGAGAAATTCAAAAAAATCATGTGAATCTAGGGTAATTTGTGTAATAACTTTATGAAAAAAATATTAATAGCCGACGACCATATTATTGTCCGACTGGGGGTGTCAACTGCCATTAAGGAGACTTTAAAAGCGGTTGAGATAGTCCATGCGCAAACATATGATGAGGTATTTGCACAATTAAAGACAACACATTTTGATTTACTTCTCCTAGATATCAATATGCCGGGAGGAAATAACATCAAGGTGATCAAGGAGTTGTTGGACATTCAACCTGACTTAAAAATCTTAGTCTTTTCTTCTTATGACGAGACCTTGTACGCCCTTCGCTATATAGAGGCTGGTGCTGCGGGCTATGTCAATAAAACGACTAGCATGACCGAATTCACCAATGCCATCAATAGCATTTTTGAACGTGGACGCTATATGTCAGAAGCCATTAAGGACCTGTATGTTCAGAAACTGACGACCAGTAAATCCAAGGTGGACAGCCTGAATCCTCTGTACAAACTTTCTAATCGCGAAATGGACGTGGCAAGACACTTAATTGAAGGATTGGGGATCATCGAGGTTTCAAACAGGTTGAACCTGAGCTCGTCCACAGTGAGTACCTATAAGAGTAGAATTTTCGAGAAACTGGGTGTGCACAACATCCCAGATTTGATATCGCTGTTCAAAATGAACGCAGATAAGGAATAACCGAACGGTTATTCCTTATTTTTTTATCTTCTACCTAGGAGTCAATCACCCTTAGGTCAGATCAGCCATGCTCTTTACGGCAATGTCTTCTCGCGAAACTATATTTAAAGGCTTCTGCTCGGTAAATGCATATCCATTGGCATCTAGCTTCCAGAGCAATGGTGAAAGGAAGCTGATACAAGCTTTGGCGCCTTGGTTGATCGCTGCCATATTGTGCGTGTCCTTGGAGTTCTTCGCTTCGTTTTCAATTTCAAAGGGCCCTGAAAAGCCGCGCTCGTGCAGAACCTCCACAAAGCTGTTCCAGTCCATATCATCTGTTCCTCCAAAACCCGGAAGCATCGCAGTATAATGATGACGGTCCCAATCGCTCTGGGGTACACTGACACCCGCTAGTTTAGCAAGTTCAGCATCCACCTGCTGCATGGGATACATACCGCCCCACTCTACCCTAGCCTTGCTGCTCAGCATCCTGCTGGTTTTCACGTGCACCCGCTTCAATCGTTCGATATCCATTTCCTCAATCACCTTCACGGGATCCGTATTCTGCCAGATATCATGGGAAGGATCATAGATCTCTCCATGTGCCTTGCTGGGGATCATCGCGTACATTAGTTTGCGAGCTGCCAATACGCCGGGTAGGTTGTTGAAGGTACTGGTGTAACGAGAGGAACGCCAGCCTTCCATCGGACAGTTTTCGTAGACCAGCGTGACGCCCAGGTCTTCAGCATAGCGGATGATAGGCTCAAAAACCCGCTTATATTCATCCAGGTTCTTTTGGAAGCCATCGATCTGGTTACCCAACTCATGGTTATAACCTACGAATGTCCCCACCATGACGTTGTTTTCATCTCCACCCAGCAAATGAGCTATTCTAATCAGTTTTAAGAGATGGTCCTGGTTTTTCAGCCTTTCCCCCTCATCACCACCGATCATGTTCTCAAAGGCTCCCAAAGACAGCCTTAGCCCTTTGTTATTGAAGGCTTCCAAGGTTCTTTTGGCCTCCTCTGGACCGAAGCCTTCATAATCCAAATGGGTAGCGGTATGGTCAACCCTGGAACCATCCTTACGGAACACACAGAGATCGATTCCCTGCGCACCTAATTGGACAGCAGTATCTAATAGTTCGGATTGTCCAAGCTGGTCGTATGCGGAGCTCATCAACCAAATGGGATTCTGGATCTGTTTCATCTTATATCTAGTTTATTCGAATATACACATAAAAAAAGCCCAATAATGGGCTTAGTTCTTAATAGGGTTTAAAGATCTTTATTTCTTGTTTTTCAGACCTTGGATTCCTAGGCGTAGATCTTGAGCTAATGTCTTGATATCCTGCAGGCCTTTTCTCACTCGTGTACCAGCGGCACTATTCCCTTTTGCAAAAAACTTGTCTGCGTCATTTTCTAATCCGTCAATTAGAGACTTCAACTCCTTGAATTTATCAATACTTGCCATAACTTTTAGATTTATTTATAGTTTTTAATAGTAACTCACTTAAAATTAGCATCTTTTTTCTATAAACAAAATCTAAAAAACAAAAAAGGTGACCTTTTCAAGCCACCCTTTATTTATTAAATAGGATAAGATTAATCTACATTATCGTGTAGAAAGGAGTTGTTCGGTCTGATTTCAGTCTCACCATCATCAAAAGATAGGGTGAAACGGGAAACCTGAGATTCTGAGGAATGAGGAACATCATCCAATGTTTTTTGCTTTCTTTTGTAAGCTGGCTCATTCTCAAGCTCTTGAAGACCATTTGAAGACTTCAACTTCATGCTCAGTTCTTTCAGACGAAGGATACGCTCCTTGGTTTTCAACAACTGATCTTCGAAATTAGTTTCTTCTTTTTTCGCTTCTTCCAACTCGATTTCAGCTTTTGGCTGAACAACTTCGTTCACTGGTTCTGGAGTTGGCTCTTCCTTCTCTTCAGTAGGTTTGTATGTATCAAATACAGTAGGCAACTTGAACTCGAACAGTGATGGCGAAGTCTTTAATTCAAATCCATGTGGATTTGGATCTTCCTCAATTTCTTCTACATCAGAGTTATCATCTAATTCCAATGTATGGCGAACGATTTGAGATTCGTTTTTTTCCACTGCATTTGCTTGTTGGGCAGCTACTGCTGCTTTGTTTGAAAACAAGTCGCTCTGTGGAGCTTGATTCGATGGCGAGTCAATTGGTGTACTAGGCTTCACAAAAGCACTAGCTTCAGTATTGCTTCTATCCACGAACTGATTGGTCGTTACCGGTTTAACGAAAGCTGAAGTCGATACCTCAGGAGTCAAAGGAATGGCAATCTTTTCCATTTCTTTTTCCTTCACACGCTCTTCAGAAGTCTGAAAACCAGTAGCGATTATGGTTACGGAAAGTTCCTCTTCGTAGTTTGCATCGATACAGTTACCCCAGATTAAGTCAGCCGAAAGGCCAGCTTTTTCTTGGATATAGTCTGTAATGATCGCCACCTCATCCATGGTTACTTCACGGGTACCGGAAGTAATGTTCAATAGGATGTAACGAGCACCTTCAATTTCATTGTCTTTTAATAATGGTGATGCCAACGCGCCTGTTACAGCATCTAATGCACGTTGTTCACCTGTTGCCACAGCATTACCCATGATCGCAACACCAGAATCGTTCATTACGGTACGAACGTCCTTGAAATCGACGTTTACATATCCTGGGATGGTGATGATTTCTGCTATACCTTTGGCCGCAGTGGTCAAGATATCATCTGCTTTCGCAAATGCAGCCGTCATCGTCAGGTTTCCGAAGATTTCGCGCAAACGGTCGTTTGAAATAACTAGATAAGAGTCAACGTATTTGCGAAGTTCTCCCAAACCGTCTTCTGCTTGCATACGACGACGTTTACCTTCGAATGTGAATGGAGTTGTAACGATAGCAACGGTCAAGATTCCTAATTCCTTTGCTGCCTTGGCAAGCACCGGACTAGCTCCAGTACCAGTACCACCACCCATTCCTGCAGTAATGAAAAGCATCTTTGTATTGGTACCCAACATGCGTTTGATATCCTCAATACTTTCGATAGCTGAGTTTTCACCAACATCAGGATCAGCGCCAGCACCCATACCTTCTGTAAGACTCGCTCCCAATTGCACCTTGTTTGGAATAGGGCTAAGCTCCAAAGCTTGCGCATCTGTATTGCAAACTATGAAATCAACACCACTAATTCCTTGCTTATACATGTGATTGACTGCGTTTCCGCCGCCCCCACCTACACCAATTACCTTGATAATTGATGAGTTCTCCTTTAACATTTCAAATTGTATCGACATATATTTTATCCTATTTAATTCTTCATCAAGCCTTTACGTTAACACAACGCAAGTCAACAATTCTAATGTAATATTACCAAATTCTTAACAAGAGTTTTCCACATTTGTTAAAATGTGGAAAAAACAAGTCGATGTTGATAATTATTTCTTACCGATGAATGTGTCGTCGTCTATATCCGCCCCATCTTTGATCCAATCGCCTAAAAAACGAGTCAACCACCCTTCTTTTTTGTTTTGACCTTCCGCTATTTCTTTAACGCCTTCTTTCACTTTTCCTTGTGTTGGCGCAGTCTTTTTGATGAATTTCTCTTCATTCCTTTTCTCTTCTTCCTCGATCGACTGAATCCCTTTGATCAATAGACCAATACCGGTTGCATACAATGGGCTCTTCAATTCTTCGAAAGCCTGTTTATTCAACATATCGGTTTTTGCAAGGTATTCATTCGGGTATCCAATGCGACAATCGATTCCTGTGATATATTCAACCAATTGAACCAAGTGCTTCAATTGTGCTCCACCACCGGTGATCACGATCCCTGCAATCAATTTGTCTTCATAACCTGACGATTTGATTTCGTAGAACACGTGCTCGATGATCTCTTCCATTCTCGCTTGAATGATATATGCTAAGTTCTTAACGGAAATTTCTTTAGCTTCTCTTCCTCTGATACCAGGTACACAGATAACCTCGTTCTCTTTGTTCTCATCGGCTAAAGCTGATCCGTAACGTACTTTCAATTGCTCAGCTTGATTGCGCAATACGGCACAACCTTGACGGATATCTTCCGTAACGATATTTCCTCCCAAAGGAATAACAGCCGTATGACGGATGATGCCCTCATGGAAGATAGCAACGTCGGTAGTTCCACCACCGATATCCACCAACACAACACCTGCAGTCTTTTCCTCTTCATCCAACACAGCCTCGGATGATGCAAGAGGTTCAAGAATCAATTCAGAAACTTCAAGGTCCGAGTTGTCCACACATCTCTTGATGTTCTTGATATCGGTAACACGACCAGAGATGATATGGAAGTTTGCCTCCACTCTTCTTCCCGCCATACCGATAGGTTCCTTGATACCAGGTTCGTTGTCGATGGTAAATTCTTGTGGCAAGACATGGATGATCTCTTCTCCCGGAGGCAGTACCAATTTGTACATGTCCGAGATTAAACGCTCGATATCTAGGCGTCCGATTTCATCATCGTCATTCTTTGTTAAAATACCACGGTGTTGGATACTCTTGATGTGCTGTCCGGCAATACCTACATTGACAACTTTGATGTCAACATTGGATTGACCTTCAGCCACAGCAACAGCCTCACGGATACTAGTAACGGTCTTCTGGATGTTGGCAACAACTCCACGATTTACGCCGGCAGATTCCGCTTTCCCTACACCTAATAACTCAACCTTGTTCGATCCACTACGACGACCTACAGTTACGCAGATCTTTGTCGTACCGATGTCCAATCCAACGATAATTGGATTTTCTTTTTCATTTTCTACAATTCTAGGTTTCATATGCTGTGTTTGATGCTGTATGTAATTTGTTTCTTAAATCTTCTTGTTAATTTTCATTTGCAGGCTATCGATAAACCAATCGCCCTTGCGCTCGCAGACAATCTGTCCACTATACTTCACGTTCACCTTGCTGTATGCATCGGATCCTACTCTTGGAAGGATATGCGTATAGAACTTTTTCAAACGGTCCAACTTGTAGCTTAAAGAGTCTGCATTTCCGATGATCAATTGTTGGCTGCCCACTCTAGGAACGATTTCGATGTCCCTCTCATCATTGACATAGAGTTGGACGATCTGATTGCTCCATAGCTCATCTGCTTTTGTTTCCTCAACGATCCTCACCAGGTCTTTCACCAATTGGCTCTGTACAGGCTCCAAAGACTTCTTATAGCCTTCTTTGATATTCCCGTTTGCCACCATGACATGCGGAACATATTTTAAGGTCACCGGAATCTTATTTCCTTTGGAGTCTACATAGAACTCTTGCCCACCTTGATTGATGATCCTGACAACAACCTCGCGCTGCTGAACGGAAACGCGCATTGTACCATCCATATCCATATGAACATCAGCATTGGATACATATGGCGATTTTTTCAATTCCGTTTCGATCTGTTGCAATGGCAATTGGTTCAATTGCTTGCCAACCACTGCTCCAAACTTCTCTTTGATCATCGATGAAATATCATTCTGATCAATGAAAGTTTCTTTTCCTTCTACCATCACTTTTAGTGCGGTGCATTCTTGCACTTGGTCTTTCTTGTTGACCAAGCTCATCAACATGCCGACACCAACGATGGCCACTAATCCTAAGAAAAAATAGCCTACTTGACGCCATTGTATATTTCTTATTCTATTTAGCATGGTTCAATTCTTCTTTAAGAGGTTTCACCAATTTGTCAATATCTCCAGCTCCAACGGTTACCAATAATTCTGGGTCTTCTGTTTTCACGATTTCCAGAACTTCCTCAGGGCTTACCAAACGCTTGTTGTCCAATTCGATCTTGTTCAGCAACCATGTTGAGTCAACACCTGGGATTGGCAATTCCCTTGCTGGATAGATTTCCATCAATAGCAACTCATCTGCCAAGGCCAACACTTCTGCAAAGCCATCCACAAAATCCCTGGTCCTACTGAAAAGGTGCGGTTGAAAAACTACCGTCAATTTCTTTGTTGGGTACAGTTTTTTCATTGAGGTCAAAAATGCCCTCAACTCTTCTGGATGATGTGCATAATCATCGATGTACACATTCTTATCAGACTTCACGATATATTCAAAGCGTCTTTTCACGCCTTGGAAATCAGATAATGCCGCAACGATTTTATCAGCAGAGATATCCAAAAGATGAGCAACCGTAATGGCCGCAACTGCATTTTCAACATTGTGCAATCCTGGAATTCCCAAATGGATATCCTTGATTACTAAATCTGCAGAGTGGTAATCAAAATAGAATTCTCCATTTTCCACCCTTACGTTTTCAGCATAGGCATCACAAACCTGCTCCCTTGCATAGCTGATATCACCTGAAAAAGGCAATCCAACCTTTACGATTTTCTTTCCGCCATCTACGACCCTATCCAAGAACATCTCAAAAGAAGTAATCAACTCCTGAGGATCGCCGTAGATATCCAAGTGATCCGCATCCGCAGAAGTCACGATGGCAATATTCGGATGCAGGGTCAGGAATGAGCGATCATATTCATCGGCCTCAACCACCACTACATCATTTTCTCCAAAGAGAACATTGTTTTGATAATTGGTACTGATTCCGCCAAGGAAGGCTGAGCAATCAAAACCAGAATGTTTCAAAACATGTGCTACCATGGTCGAAGTTGTTGTCTTTCCATGTGTACCTGCAACTGCAATGGTAAATCTACTTGCAGAGATAAAACCAAGGACTTGAGAGCGTTTGAACAGTTCATGTCCATGATCAACAAAAAACGCTTTCAATTTTAGATCCTTTGGAATAGCAGGTGTGAAAATGATCAGGGTTTCATCGCTTGCCGATTTAAAAGAAGCAGGAACCGAATCCACATCATCAGCATAACTGATTGGCATGCCTTCCGCTTCCAAAGTTCTGGTAAGCTCTGTTGAGGTACGGTCATAACCGGCGACCTCACAGCCCAAACGACTAAAATAACGAGCCAATCCGCTCATGCCGATTCCGCCGATACCCAGTAGATAAACTCTTTTTATTTTGTCGATATTCATTTTCTATTTTCTATTATACTCAATACTTCTTGTGCGATAACCTCATCTGCATCAGCCAAAGCCAATTTCAGAATATGTTCACCTAGTTCCTTCTGCTGGCTTTCATCCTGAAACAAAGCCAAGACCGTAGGCACCAGCTCTTCACGAGCCACATTATCTTTCACCATCAGGGCAGCATCCTTTTCAACCAGCGCATTTGCATTCTTGGTCTGATGGTCATCCGCTACATTTGGCGATGGCACCAAGACCACTGGCTTTCCTACCACACATAGTTCTGATATGGTTCCTGCTCCTGCTCTCGCTACGATTACATCAGCTGCTGCATAAGCATAATCCATACGCTCCAAGAATGGCATCAACTTGATGGACTCCGGTAACTGATCTGCCAGTTCAGCATTCAATTTCTCGTAGTAGTAACTACCACATTGCCAGATTACCTGAATCCCAGCTGCCACCAGTTTCTCCAAACCGGCTTTTATGCTATCATTCAAGGTCAATGCGCCAAGGCTTCCACCTGTAACCAACAAGGTTTTCTTGTCCAGGTCCAATCCAAAAGCATGGATAGCTTCTTCTCTTTTACCTTCAATGGCTACTGAAGATTTACGGATCGGATTACCAGTCAACAAAACACGGTCTGCCGGAAAGAACCTTTCCATGCCTTCATAGGCAACACAGATCTTTTTGGCCTTAGCACCCAACTTTTTGTTGGTCACCCCAGCAAAGGAATTCTGCTCTTGGATTACAGTCGGCAATCCCATCATATTTGCCATCATCAATAATGGCCCAGATGCATAACCGCCAACACCAATCGCTGCTTCCGCTTTAAACTCTTTAAGAACTTTCCTCGCCTTCCACAAGCTTTTCAACATCTTGAATGGAAGACTAATATTTTTCAGTAAGGACTGACGGTTGATCCCAACGATATCCAGTCCTACGATTTCATATCCCGCTGCCGGTACTCTTTCCATCTCCATCTTGCCATTGGCTCCTACAAACAGGATCTCAATATCTGGAGACAGGTTTTTTAACGCATTGGCTATCGCTATCGCCGGGAAGATATGTCCTCCGGTTCCACCACCACTTATGATTACTCGATGCGCCATTCAATATTCAATTAAATTGAGCCAACTACCACTTTGCGTGGAGCCTTTACAACTTCTTTTTCTTCTTTAACTTTCAACTCTTCAACATTACGGCTCACACTTAGGATGATCCCTAAGGCTACACTCGTAAACAAGATCGATGTTCCCCCCATACTCACTAACGGAAGTGGAACCCCGGTCACTGGCCCTAGACCAACGGCAACCGCCATGTTTGCCAAAGCCTGAATCGTCAGACTGAAGCCCAAGCCGGCTGCCAGAAATGCCCCGAAGGCCCGCGGACTTAAGGTGACAATCCGGATACATCGATACATCAATGCTATGTACAGGAAGAGCAACACCGCCCCTCCGATCGTGCCATACTCCTCAATGATAATGGCGAAAATAAAATCTGAATATGGGTGAGGCAACACGTTACGCTGAACACTGTTACCGACACCTTTACCAAACATCTCACCCGTAGCGATCGCTATCTTGGCATTGTTTGCCTGGTAGTTTTTATCATCCTGAAAGGACCCTTTCCCTTCGTGTACTTCTTCCGTATTGAAGAAACCTTGAATACGGCTGATATAAGTAGCACGTCTAGGCCCCATAAAGATCACCAGCATCAACAGCACTCCACCGCCCATACACACCACTGCAATCTGTTTGAAACTGATACGACCGATCAACAACAACAATACACTAACCCCAAACAGCATCAAGGCTGTCGAAAGGTTTGCCCAAGCGATCAATACGAACACAAAACAAACCGCTCCCATAATCGGAATAAAGGATTTCTTCACGTCCTTGATCTCCTCTTGTTTGCGGGACAGCATCCTCGCCAAGAAGGTAATCAAAGCCAATTTCGCCAAATCCGAAGTCTGGAAAGTCTGATTGATCACCGGAATGGTCAACCAACGACTGGCATCATTTACCTTGCTACCGAAAACAAGGGTATATAACAACAATGGAATCGTGACTACCATCAATAACTTGGAAATCCCAGCATAGTAGCGGTAATCCAGCTTATGTGATAGATACATCATCACTAAACCAGCAACAACGATGAAAAGGTGCTTGAATAAATAAAGTTCTGTACCCTTTCCTTCCTTGTATGCCAAGGTGCCTACGGAGCTATAAACAGCTAATAGTGACCAAATGGATAGCAAGATCACAATGATCCAGATCCATTTATCGCCTTTTAGTTTAGAAAAAATGTATTCCATTGTCCTCCTAATTATAAAGTCATTACTGCTTCCTTAAATTTGTCACCACGATCTTCGTAGTTCTTGAACCAGTCAAAGCTGGCACATGCTGGCGATAACAATACGGTATCACCTTTCTTAGCCAAATGAGATGCGATCTGAACAGCATCACTCATCGAGGCGCTATTGACGATTACGTCCGTATCATCCTCAAAAGCCTCATGAATGCGGCCCGTATCCTTACCGATACAGATGATCGCTTTCACCTTTGATTTCACAAGGTCTTTCAACATTTCATAGTCGTTGCCTTTATCTACACCACCCATGATCAACACGATATCCGTAGAGAAACTCTCCAGCGCATACCAAACCGAATTGACATTGGTCGCTTTAGAATCATTGATATAATTAACCCCACCGATACAAGCTACATGCTCCAATCTGTGTTCCACGTTCACAAATGAACCCATGCTCTCCTTCATCGTTTGGTTCCTCAATTCCTGAGCCTTAGCAACCAGTCCTGAAGCCATGTTGTTGTAAACATTGTGCTTGCCTTGCAGTGATAATTCTTCGATATTCATGATAAAAGCTTCTCTATGTGGTATTAAAATGTTCAAATTCTTCTCCTCGTCCAGATACGCACCGGTATCTACTGTTCCTTCCTGTGTAAATGGCAGGTGCATTGCTGCTGTTGGATGTTTCTCCAGGGCTGCCATCGTCTCCGGATCATCTTTACAATAGATAAAGTAATCCGTCGGCTTTTGATTTTGTACCATGCGGAACTTCGAGGCCACATAATTCTCCATCTTATAATCATATCGATCCAAATGATCGGGTGTGATATTCAAAATCACGGCAACATCAGCGCGGAAGTGGTACATATCATCCAGCATAAAACTGGAGATCTCCAAAACGTAAGCATCATGTTGCTCTCTAGCTACCTGCAAGGCAAAGCTATTTCCTATATTTCCGGCTAGACCTACATTCAGACCTGCGTTCTTCAATATATGGTAAGTCAACAAAGTTGATGTTGTCTTTCCGTTTGAACCCGTGATGCACAATAATTTGGCATCCGTATATTGAGCTGCAAATTCTATTTCCGAAATGATCGGAAGGCCTAAACCTCTTAATTCCTTTATCAAAGGAGCCTTCTCTGGAATCCCTGGACTCTTCACCACTAGATCGGCGTTGATGACCAATTCCTGTGTGTGTTGCCCCTCTTCAAATGCAATCCCCTCTTTTTCCAAAGTGGCTTTATACGTATCAGCTATCGTTCCCATATCTGACACAAACACATCAAAACCCTTATCCTTACCCAGGATCGCTGCACCAACTCCACTCTCGCCTGCGCCCAAAATTACTAAGCGGCCAGTTTGAGGGTAATATGTATGTGCTATATTCGACATCTTCTTCTACTATCTTACTTTCAATGTAACTATGGTTAGTATGGCCAGCATGATCGACACAATCACAAATCGCGTCACGATCTTGGACTCATGGTAACCCTTCTTCTGATAATGGTGGTGCAAAGGCGACATCAGGAAAATCCTTCTACCTTCGCCATATTTCTTCTTGGTATACTTGAAATAAGAAACCTGAAGGATAACCGATAGATTCTCGATCAAGAAAATACCACACAATACCGGAATCAATAATTCTTTACGGATCAGGATCGCGAAGGCAGCAATGATACCACCAATCGCCAAACTACCCGTATCTCCCATAAATACCTGTGCAGGGTAGGCATTGTACCAAAGGAAACCTGTACAGGCTCCAACAAATGCACCCGCGAAAATTACCAGCTCACCCGAATTCGGGATAAACATAATGTTTAGGTAATCCGCAAAAATGATGTTACCGGATACATAGGCCAATATGGCCAAGGTAATCCCCATAATAGCGGAAGTTCCCGTGGCGAGGCCATCGATCCCATCTGTAATATTCGCTCCATTGGAGACCGCCGTAATGATAAACACGACAACAACCAAGAAAACAAAGAACGTTGCCAAAGGGCTATTGATACCGAATACGTCCAACACTTTGGCGTAATCGAACTCATTGTTTTTGTAAAAAGGAATGTTCGTCTTGGTAGACTTCACATTCTCCGCATAGGTCTTCTCCCCAGTTGATGGATTGATGATCACTTCCACCGGTTTTGAGGAAGTAGGATTTGCTACTTGCTGTCTAGCTACAATCTCCGGATGGAAATACATCGTGATCGCGATCAAAACACCCAATCCCACTTGACCAATCACCTTAAACTTACCAGCCAATCCTTCTTTATTCTTACGGAACACTTTGATGTAGTCATCCAAGAATCCGATTGCACCCATCCAGATCGTTGTAATGATCATCAGGATGATGTAGATATTATCCAGTTTTGCAAAGAGCAATGTTGGGATCAAGATACCGGCAATGATGATCAGACCTCCCATTGTAGGGGTTCCTTGTTTTTTCTTCTCACCTTCCAATCCTAAATCACGGATGGTCTCTCCCACTTGTTTTTGATGCAGTAAACGAATCAATCGGCTACCAAATACAGTTGTGATGATTAACGAAAGGATAACTGCCATGGCCGTACGAAACGAGATATATTGGAATAATCCAGCACCTGGAATATGTACGTGCTCGTTAAGCCAAGTGAATAAATAGTAAAGCATGCAGTCTAATTATGTTCGTTAAAAATCTTTATTAATTCCTCTTTATCGTCAAAGTGATTTTTCACCCCGTTGATATCTTGGTATTTCTCATGTCCTTTTCCAGCGACCAAGATTACATCTCCAGGTTGTGCTAGATGGAAAGCAGCACGGATTGCCTCTCTTCTATCTGTAATCGAGAAAACATTTTTGCGCTTTTCTCCAGGAATACCAACTTCCATCTCTTTGATAATGGAAGCAGGATCTTCCGTTCTCGGATTGTCCGAAGTCAGGACCACTTTATCGCTCAATCTGGATGCTACTTCAGCCATCTCTGGGCGTTTAGTTTTATCACGGTCTCCACCGCAACCCAACACCGTCAGGATCTGTTGACCAGGCTTTCTCAATCCGCCAATGGTTTCCAGTACATTTTCCACCGCATCGGGGGTATGTGCATAGTCCACAATGGCAACCACACCTGTTGTCGACTTCAAGGTTTCAAAACGTCCCTCAGCACCTGTGATCTCGCTCAAAGCCATCAACACCTTCACAGTCTCCTGCTCCAATAAAATGGAAGCACCGAACACTGCCAATAGGTTATAGGCATTGAAATCGCCGACCAGTTTCACCCACACTTCCTGTCCGTCCACCTGCAGCAACATCCCATCAAAATGGCTTTCCAAGATCTTTGCCTTAAAGTCTGCCATTTGGTGCAAGCCATAGGTTTTCTTATGGGCAAATGTATTCTGAAGCATCACCTGACCGTTTTTATCATCGATATTGGTCAATGCAAATGCATATCTGTCTAAATCATCAAAGAACTTTTTCTTCGCCTTGATATAGTTGGCGAAAGTTCCATGGAAGTCCAAGTGATCATGCGTGATATTGGTAAAGATGCCACCCGCAAATTTCAACCCGGCGATACGCTGCTGAACAACAGCATGCGAACTCACTTCCATAAAACAGTAGTCACATCCATCTTCCACCATTTCCTTCAACAGGGAATTCAATGAAATGGGATCTGGAGTGGTATGGGTCGCTTCAACAATGCGCTCACCGATCTGGTTCTGCACCGTAGACAACAGGCCTACATGAAAACCCAATCTGCTGAACAGGTTGAAGAGCAAGGTAGCCACGGTCGTTTTCCCATTGGTACCTGTCACGCCCACTAACTTCAATTTCGAGGATGGATTTCCGTAAAATGTAGAGGCCATTACACCCAATGCATAAGCCGAATCGCCGACTACCACATACACTACATCTTCCTTGATCTCCTCTGGTAATTCTTCTACCAGCACCACGGAAGCACCTAATTCAATCGCCTTATTGACGAAAAGGTGTCCATCGGTCTGATGCCCACGAACTGCCACAAACGCACTGCCCTTAACCGCCTTTCTTGAATCCAAGCATAGCGAGCTAACCTCTGTGTCCAGAGACCCTCGGTAATCAATTACCGGAATGGCATGTAGCAACTCTTTCAACAACATATTAATTCAATTCTATTAGAACATGGGTGCCAGGTTTTAATTTCTGACCAGCAACCAATGATTGATTTATTACTCTTCCTTTTCCCCTTACAGTAGTCTTGAATCCCGCATTCTCCATCGCGTAGATTGCATCTACCAATCCCATTCCTTTCACGTTCGGCACTACACCTTCCTTAAACTCTGCCACTGTAAATGCGCCCGCCGAATGGTTCGCTGAATCCTTATCAGCAGCAACAATGGAATTCCAGTTCACGGCCTGCACGCCCAACATCTCATAGACCTTCGCCGTAGCATCCTTAGAACCTTTCAAAGTATATGGAACTTTATTTCCAGCTACATTTACTTTTCTATTGTTAAATGTCTTGTGCAATGACAGGTCATTTGCAAAAACCATATCAGCCAACTCTCTAAATACAGGACCCGCTACCGAACCACCATAGTATCCATTCCTAGGATTACGAATCACGACGATCATTGAATACTTTGGATTCTCCGCTGGGAAATAACCTGCAAATGACGATTGGTATCTTCTCGCTCCATATCCCCTTGCACCATCAGCCATCTGCGCTGTCCCTGTTTTACCAGCTGATGAATAAAGTGGGCTCTTCAATTTCTTACCGGTCCCTTCAACCATCACCCCTTCCATCATCTTCTGCATCTTACCGATCGCCTCTTTGGAAGCAATCTGCTTATTGATCACCCTAGCTTCAAACTTCTTAACCGTTGAACCTAGGTGTTGAATTTCTTTTACGAACAATGGAGCCAACATCTTACCATCATTGGCAACTGCATTGTACAAGGTCAATGTCTGCAATGGCGTTAATTTCAACTCATATCCATAGGCCATCTGCACCAATGACAACTTGCTCCAAGATCTGCTGTCCGGCATCTTCACCCAAGGATTCGCCTCACCGGGAATCTGCAAACCTAACGGCTTGGCCATTCCCCACTCATGCAATTTGCCAGTGAATTTCTCTGGATTCTTGCCATATGCATTCCCGATCGTCTTGGCAACCCCCACGTTGGAAGACTCTTCAAAAGCCTCCTTAATGGTCACCTTTGATTTTTTCGGTGGGTGAGAATCTCTAATGGTATGGCCAGGAACTTTCCAGGTACCATTACCGATATCGATTACTGTATTGGTATCAACCTTATTATCATCCAATGCAACTAGGTAGGACGCAACCTTGAAAGTAGATCCAGGGTCAGCACCTTGCGCGATGGCATAATTAAATTTCTCTCTGTATACCCCTTCACCATCTCTGGTAAAGTTGGCAATCGCACGGACCTCTCCAGTTTCCACCTCCATCAGGATTACACATCCGTTGTCTGCATTACTGATGATCAACTGTTTTTCCAAGGCACGTTGCGCCATGTCCTGCATGTTCACATCAATGGTGGCAATGATATCCGAACCATCGGTTGGAGCGACCTCCACCTCACGGTTGACTGGAATCCATACCCCACCAGCAATACGCTGCATCAACTGCACCCCGCTCTTACCCTCGATATAATCTCCGTAAGCACCTTCCAAGCCTACACGAACGGTATCGCCCTTGCTGTTTTTATAACCAATGGTACGGGCCGCCAAATTCGTGAATGGCAGGATACGCTTGTTTTCCCTTACTGCTATCAAAGAACTGGAGAATCTTTCCTTCTCTTCCTTAAAGTTTCTCAACAAAGGAAAGGTCTTTAGGACCTTCAACTGTTGGTGTGATACATTACGCTTGATCAAAACGTAACGTTGTTTTTTAGCCCTTGCCTCTTTCAATTGAGTCAGGTACTGTCTGGCCGATTTATCCTTAAAATAGGTCGCTAGCTTACTGGCCAAAGAATCCACCCGAGCATTGAACACATTGTTGTGCTCGGATGGAATGGCCATCGCATCAAACCGTATCTCATATTCCGGAACAGAAGTAGCCAGTAAACTTCCGTCATTGGAATAAATATTTCCTCTTGCCGCTTCGATTACGCGTTCGCGTATCGTCAAGCTATCTGCAATCTCACGCCACTTATCACCGTCCACATATTGCAAATGCAATAATTTCCCAAATACCATTAAAGCACCAAAAACCATCAGGCCAAACGCCAGGTACACCCTAATCAATATGGACTTCCTAATATTCATGTTTTGGTCTTAATCTTTATTTTACTTCCCTTACTATCTCCAACTTAATTGGCGGTTCCGTTCTTTCTTTCAAGCCCAAGGTATCCGCACGTTTTGCAATCTCTGTCTGCGTGGTCAATTTCATCAACTCGGCATTCAACGATTTATAGTCCCAACCTAACTCCTTCACTTCCCTACCCAACTTATCGATCCTTCGTACCGTGTTCTCTGCCAAGTGACGGTTTGAGATATACAGCAAACCTAATAAGGCAAGAAATGCCACGAAAGGCAGATTCTTGGCAACTAGGTAAGTAGAAAGCTTTTTCTGAGAAAAGAAGGTCTTCAGGAAGTCTTGGGTTTCCTCAACCTTTTCTTCCAGTGCATCAGACATCTCCTCTTGCACTTCCTCACTCAGTTCATTTTGCTTTATAGTATTTCTCTTTGCCATATACCTTCGCTACTATATTTTTTCCGCAATCCTCAACTTCGCGCTGCGCGCTCTGTTGTTCTGTTTTACTTCATCTTCCGAAGCAACGATCGCTTTTCTACTGATCACTTTAAATGGCTTGATCTCGTTCCCAAAGAAATCCTTCTCCACTTCGCCCTTAAACTTCCCTTTGGCCATAAAATTCTTTACCAACCTGTCTTCCAATGAATGGTACGACATCACTACCAAACGACCTTCTGGCTTTAAGACCAGTGAGGTCTGCTCCAAAAATTGCTGCAAGGCTTCCAGTTCTTTGTTCACCTCAATGCGCAGGGCCTGAAAAACCTGAGCATGATATTTATGCTCTTTGCCTTTAGGAACCAATTTCTGGATCGCTTGCTTCAACTCGGCCACCGTCTGGATCGGATTGCTCAATCGGCTCGTCACAATGGTTTTGGCCAATGATTTCGCATTCTGGATTTCACCGTACATCCCAAAAATCCTGTGCAATTCCTCTTCAGGATAGGTATTCAGTACTTTACGGGCATCCAAATCAGCTACTTGATCCATTCGCATATCCAGATCCGCATCAAAACGGATGGAAAAGCCACGGTCTGCAGCATCAAACTGATGCGATGAAACACCTAGGTCAGCTAAGATCCCATCCACCTGTTTCACCCCTTCCAGTCGCAAATAATTTTTTAAGAACTTGAAATTTTGATGGATCAATGTAAATCGATCATCAGGAAGTGTGTTTTTAATCGCATCTGGATCTTGATCAAAAGCGATCAATCTGCCATTTGGACCCAAATGCTTTAGGATTTCCTTCGAGTGTCCACCACCCCCAAATGTCACGTCTACATAAATCCCGTTTGGCTTTATCGCTAGTGCATCGATACATTCCTGCAACATCACAGGAACATGATATCCAATTTCATTATTCATTGTCATCTCCTGCAAAGTTAAATCCACCCATTACCTCCTCAGCCAATGCAGAAAAATCCTCGTCAGTACTACTGTCTATCATTTTTTCGTATTCGTCTTTCGCCCAAACCTCAATTTTATCAAACTGACATTGCAAGAAAACCTCACCTTTGATATTGGCATATTCCAGCAATGATTTTGGCAAAAGAACCCTACCTGCAGAATCCAAAGAAAGCTCCGTAGCACCACGCATAAACTGACGGATAAAGTTCCTGGTCTTCTCGTTGTACTGGTTCAATTTCGAAAGCTGGTGCATCTTCTTGCTCCATTCTTCTTTGGTATAGATCACTAAATTCTTCTCAAAACCGCGATTCATAACAAGCCCCTCACGCTCTACATCAGGCAGTTGCCTTTTGAGCGCAGCAGGAACCACCATTCTTCCTTTGGTGTCTAGCTTGCATTCGAATTCTCCGATTAATTGAATCATTTCCTATAATTCTACTCTAATTTTAATGTAAAAGTATACACTTTCTCCCACAATCTCCCACAATGCCCCACAAAAAAGTTTTCCACATAGCCTATCGACTACAAAAAAGCCCTTTATTGCACTTTAAAAGCATAATAACATTGAAATACAATAAATTAAGAATTGTAAAAATCATCTCCTTAACGGCAAAATTTAGCCCCAATTCTCTTGTTTTTAAGGAATTGGAGGCCCTAAAAACAGCAAAAGTGGGGCGAAGTGGAGCAAGTGGAACCAATTGACATGTCCAGTGGGGGAAAGTGGTAGAATTGGCTGTTTTTTGACCTAGATTTCATAGGGCTTTTGCTCAAGCCCTACCCTCCTTCTGGTTATTACTTAAATATTCTTTATTCTCGCATAAATGCGATAATTTTGTGGCTCAATAAAATTGAGATAATCATGCACAGAACACATACTTGTGGCGAATTAAGAATTGAAGACCTAGGAAAAACCGTAACCCTGAGCGGATGGGTACAAAAATCACGCGATTTAGGTGGAATGACTTTTATTGATGTTCGTGATAGATATGGTATTACTCAGCTAACTTTCAATACCGAAGACAATGAATCACTTCGTAGCCAGGCCCGCGAATTGGGTAGAGAGTATGTTATTAAGGTTACAGGTACCGTTATTGAACGTTCCAGCAAAAACCCTAAAATCCCTACCGGAGACATTGAAATCAAAGTCAGCAACCTTGAGGTACTGAACGAATCAAAATTGCCTCCTTTTACTATAGAAGATGAAACAGACGGTGGTGAAGACATCCGTATGAAATACCGTTACCTGGATATCCGTAGAAATCCGGTCAAGAACAGCCTATTGTTCCGTCATAAGGTAACACAAGAGGTAAGAAACTATTTATCTGCCCTAGACTTCTGCGAGATTGAAACACCTTATTTAATAAAGTCTACACCTGAAGGTGCCCGTGACTTTATCGTTCCATCCCGTATGAACCCTGGTCAGTTTTACGCACTTCCTCAATCTCCACAGACCTTCAAACAACTGTTGATGGTGGGTGGAATGGATAAATATTTCCAAATCGTGAAATGTTTCCGTGACGAGGATTTACGTGCCGATAGACAACCTGAGTTTACACAGATCGACTGTGAAATGTCATTCGTAGAACAAGAAGACATCCTGAACGTTTTCGAAGGCATGACACGTCACCTTTTGAAAAACATCCATGGAATCGAATTGAATCAATTCCCAAGAATGACTTTCGACGAAGCCATGCGCACCTATGGTAACGACAAACCAGATATCCGTTTCGGAATGAAGTTTGGCGAACTGAATACGGTAGCCCAAAATAAAGACTTCGCGATCTTCAACAATGCCGAATTGGTTGTTGGTATCGCAGTCCCAGGTGCTGCTGCCTACACGAGAAAACAGATCGATGAATTGGTGGACTGGGTTAAACGCCCTCAAGTAGGTGCTTCTGGAATGGTCTATGTAAAATGTGAAGCTGATGGAACCTATAAATCATCAGTAGATAAATTCTACGACCAGGCAGACCTTGCTAAATGGGCCGAGGCAACCGACGCTCAAGCTGGCGACCTGATCTTAATCCTTTCTGGTCCTGCAAATAAAACGAGAGCGCAATTAAGCGCCCTGCGTATGGAATTAGGAAATCGCATGGGCTTACGTAAGCCGAACGAATTTGCTCCACTATGGGTAGTAGACTTCCCATTATTGGAATGGGATGAAGAAACGGAAAGATTCCACGCTATGCACCACCCATTTACATCTCCGAAAATCGAGGATATGCCTTTATTGGATACTGACCCAGGAAAGGTTCGTGCCAATGCATATGACTTGGTGTTGAACGGAAATGAAATCGGCGGTGGCTCTATCCGTATCCATGATAAGGATATGCAAGCCTTGATGTTCAAGCACCTAGGTTTTACTCCTGAACAGGCTCAAGCGCAGTTTGGCTTCTTAATGAATGCTTTCCAATATGGCGCTCCTCCACATGGTGGTTTGGCTTTCGGTCTTGACCGTCTGACCGCAATCTTGGGAGGTCAGGAAACCATCCGTGACTTTATCGCTTTCCCGAAAAACAATTCCGGGCGCGATGTCATGATCGATGCCCCTGCTGAAATTGCCAAAGAACAATTGGACGAACTAAGCATCAGTTTAATCGAACCGAAAAAATAAAATACACAAAAGCAAAAATAGCGGTCAACGAAAATTGACCGCTATTTTTTTTGTTCAAAGCTCAAATTTTGAACAGCCCTTTAGTTATAAACATTTTACTGCCTTTAGCAGATATTTTTTTATCTTTAAAATTGGTTGATTATCACGCTCAACCTTTATTTTTGCATGAGCAACAGAACATCCCTATGGCACAGACAGTAGCTGAAAAATTCCTGAAAGATAGTGCTTCAAAATCCTTCGATTTACAGCATAGACAGATTATCAATAATAACATTGATAAGTATGAACATGCTTTTGAAAAAGGGAAAAGTAAGTTCCTAGACCTCGAAAATTCCAAGATCAAGGCAAACCTGATCAAATGGAAGGTGATCGAGAATCTGGATCGCTATCTCTTAGATTTTGAATCCAATTTTACAGCGCATGGCGGCAAGGTCATTTGGGCAAACGATGCTGAAGAGGCTCGGGAGGAAATCTGGAAGATCATGGAACAACATCAAGCCAAATCGGTGGTGAAATCCAAATCCATGGCCACCGAGGAAATTGAGCTCAACCATTTCCTGGAAAAGAAAAACATCGAGACGATTGAAAGTGACCTCGGTGAATTTATCATTCAACTGCTTGGGCAAAAACCCTATCACTTCGTCACTCCTGCCATGCACCTCAGCTTGGAGGAGATAGCGAAACTTTTCCATGAAAAGTTTGATACCCCATTGGAAGCTACAGCTGAAGAGCTCACGATGAAAGCCAGGGAAATATTGCGAGAGAAATATACCCAAGCTGATATCGGGATCACGGGAGCTAACTTCCTATTGGCAGATACCGGTGCCATTGCCATTACCGAAAATGAAGGTAATGCCCGATTGACTACCACCTTCCCTAAAGTGCACATCGCCGTTGTAGGGATCGAAAAAATATTGCCGAGCATAAACGACCTAGACCTTTTCTGGCCTTTATTGGCTACACATGGAACTGGTCAAAATCTAACGGTATATAACACCGTCTTATCTGGCCCACGTAAAAACACGGAATACGATGGCCCTGAGGAGATGTATGTCATTCTACTGGATAATGGCCGTACCAATGTCCTTGAACAGAAAGAGCAACGCCAAGGATTGTACTGTATCCGTTGTGGCGCTTGCCTCAATGTATGCCCAATCTATCAAAATATTGGCGGTCATACTTACGAAACAACCTATCAAGGTCCTATTGGCTCCCTGATCTCACCTCACCTGAATGGCATGAAAGAGTTTAAGCATCTCAGCTACGCTTCTTCCTTATGCGGAAAATGTACAGAGGTATGTCCGGTAGGCATCGATATCCAAAAGATGCTATTGGTCAACAGAAGGGATGCCGTTCAACAAGACCTGGTTTCTTCAGTGGAGAAAAAAGGCTGGAGCATGTTCACTTGGGCAATCCAAAAAAGAAAGCTCCTTGATTTCTTTGGCGGAAAGACCAAAAACTTCTTTGTCCGAAACTTCTTCAAGAAAGCCTGGGGAAACCAACGCGAACTTCCAAAAATCGCTGATAAATCTTTTTCCCAGCAATGGAAAGAAAAACAGAAAGATAAGTAACAAGCGATAATTGTCGGCTCGTATTGGATAATCAGGTTTTTGAACCAGGATATTCGGGATTCGAGGATAGACCAAAATCATGGAATTAACCAGGATTCAACAGAATCGAGAATGGACCAAGATCAGTATGTCCTTTGAATGGTTTCAGGTTTGGTAGCTCTTATCAGATTAGTTGAATATTTCCTAATCCTTTTTTCCATTCCAACCTTGTTCCTTCCATAATCTTGAACCATCCTCCCATCCATTCCATCCTGGTTCAAAATCCAAATCTTGGTCTATCCTCCCATCCTTTCCATCCTGGTTAAAATCCAATTCCATAACCTTTAAAAACCTATTTCCCTTCCCCTTTTTACTTTTCTGTATCGACAATTGACTTACTATTTTCTGCCATACGGATAAACTCTGCACGATAGCCTTCATCATCCTTTCCTTTTGCAGCTTTTGCACGGGCGATCAAGCTTGCAAAACTTGCATTTTGCTTGTAATCTGAATTACGCAGCAACATCCCAAATTCAGCAACTGCTGTCGCAAAACGGAAATCCTCACTCACGGTATCAAATGCTTTTGGCGCATCTTTCACAACGGTCTGCTGTAATTCACTCTTGTCCGATTTAGGGTCTTTGTACCTGAATTTCACCGTCGCCAATTCTCCATTCTTTGCTCCTGGGTTCGGCTTATCGTTATTCTGGTATTTCAAAGGATCCACCGTACCAATAATCGAACTTTTCACCCCTACCGGAATGATTTCATAGATCGCCGTTACGGTATGTCCAACGCCCATATCCCCGCCAATCTTAGCATCATTATTGAAATCTTCCGCTTCCAATAAACGGTTCTCATAGCCAACCAATCTATAGGCTTGAACGTATGCAGGATTAAACTCCACCTGAATTTTTACATCCTTGGCAACGGTAAATAAGGTCGCACCAAATTCAGTCACCATAGCCTTTCTTGCTTCTGAAATATTATCGATATATGCATAGTTACCCCTTCCTTTGTCGGCCAAAGTCTCCATCTTGCTATCTTTCAGGTTTCCCATTCCATAACCTAGTACTGTCAGGTTAACCCCACTTTCACGTTCTTTGGCAATCAAGTCTTCCATGGCTTCATCACTGGACTCACCCACATTGAAATCTCCATCCGATGCCAGGATAATCCTATTGTTTCCATCTTTAATATAATTCGCACGGGCAATCTGATAGGCTTTCTTAATTCCTTCTCCACCGGCAGTAGAACCTCCAGCGGTCAATTCATCAATGGCAGTCTTGATTTTCATCTTTTGATCCCCACGGGTACTCTCTAATTTTACCCCAGCTGAGCCTGCATAGGTGACTATGGCAACCTTATCTTCTGGTCTCAATTGGTCTACCAGCATCTTCAATGAAGACTGCACCAATGGCAATCTATTATCTCCCATCATAGATCCCGATACATCGATCAAGAAAACAAAATTGGAAGCCTTCAAATTTTCCTTAGGGATATCTTTTGCCTTCAAGGCGATACGCATCAATTGATGCTCCTTGTTCCATGGCGAAGTGGTCAGCTCTGTATAGATCTTCACTGGGTCGCCATTGTTCGGACCCTGTAAATCATATTGGAAATAATTGATCATCTCCTCTACTCTTACCGCATCTTTTGGAGGCAAATTACCTGCATTGATCATTCTTCTTACATTAGAATAAGAAGCAGCGTCCACATCTACCGCAAAAGTTGACAAAGCTTCTTTTGTAGGCGAAATAAAACCGTTCTCGTCAAAACGACCATAAGTTTCCGTATTTTGAGGTCTAGGTTGCAAATATAAACCGTTTGAATGTGCCATTGCACTGCCGGTTACCCTCTTTTGTGCTGCATTACCATAACCTATAACAACAACTTCTTCTAATAAGGCCTCCCTTGCTTGCAGTACTACCTTTATGCTATTCTTCTTCCCTACCTTTACTTTTTTAGTTTCGTACCCTAAAAATTTAAACAGCAAAATATCTTTTTCAGCAGCTTTTATGGAAAATGCACCTTGCTGATCGGTCAGCGTTGCCTGCTGTTTTCCTTCCACGCGAACCTCTACACCGGCGAGTGCCAGCTGTGTTCCCGCCTCAGTTACAATACCTTTGATCATTCTTTCTTGGGCTAGTCCGCTACCACCTAGAGTAAGCAAAAAGACTAATAATGCAAATATTTTATTCATGACTAGTAAGTTTTGCCAAAGGATGCAGAAAAAATCAAATTTCCATAAACGAGAAAAAAAAATTAATTTTCAGCAGTAAATGAGCACTAGGACCTTGTCAAAACAGAAAAATCTATCGGATGAAGATCTGCTAAAACTCTATCTGCAGGATGGCGACCTCAACCATCTGGGCGACCTCTATCAAAAGCATAGTGAAATGGTCTATTATGTGTGTTTACGATACTTTAAAGAGTCTGAACGCAGCAAGGATGCGGTCATGCAAATCTTTGAGGAACTCATCGACAAAGTCAAAAAACAAGATATACAGGATTTCCCCCGCTGGCTCTATGTGGTCAGTAAGAACCATTGCCTGATGGCCCTGCGATCTGCAAAAAACAAACAAGAAATTGTTACAGATAATTTTGTGGAATTTTCAATGAACCTGCATCAGGAGGAAAACTATCAAGAAAGGGAGGAACAGTTATTGAGACTGGAAAGCTGCTTGGATACCTTAATAGAAAAGCAAAAGAAAAGTATTCAGCTCTTTTTCATCGAACAGAAATGCTATAAGGAAGTCGTAGAAATTACAGGCTTTAGCATGAACGATGTAAAAAGTTATATCCAAAATGGCAAAAGGAATTTGAAGAACTGTATGGAAAGGAATTCTCATGAATAAGAACTTTGACATAGCATATCTACGTAAATACGTGAACGGAGAACTGAGCGACTCCGAAATGTATGCTATTGAAAAGGCATCCCATGAAGATGAACTTTTAATGGATGTATTGATGGGATTGGAAGAAGAGAAAAAACTGAACAACCCTCTTGAGGTTGCAGATCTTCATTCCGCAATTTTCGAAAGGACACATCCTACGAAGGTTAGACCAATCGGCTTCTATAAAAACCTATCCATCGCAGCCTCGGTATTGCTGGCATTAGGTATCGGTACGATTTGGTACTTAAACAGGGACCAGAACAAGGTCGCTGAGACGATGGAAACCGTGGCCTTGGACAATAAATCAGATGTGCCGACGGATACCACGCTGAACAGTATACATTTGGACAGTTTAGATGGCCTTTCTGAAGAGGACAACCTGATTGCCCTAGCTACACCAGCCGAACCTGCTCCAGCTGGAGCGGAAGCTTCAGGCGAAAGGAAGAAAAACGCGAATACTGCAAAACCTACGGTAGAAGAAGTGCTCGCTGATAATTCCGATGTTTTCTTAAGGGAAGTTCCTCGTTCAGACACAAGTACTTTCCACGATAAACATGACAATCGAATAGCTGCAAACGAAATGGGATCCTTCAAAAAGATGGACAAAACCAATGTCATCCTGATGAATGGGAAGACGCCCGCGAAGTCAAAACAAACTAGCCAGGCTGCTGTTGCTTCCGCCGACCGCGTAAGCTCCCTTCAAGACGTTAAAAAGTTAGCGACCGGCCGTGTCCTAGATCAGCAATCTGGAAGGCCGATCGTAAGTGCATCGGTACGCGATGTCAAGACCAACGATGTGGTCATGACCGATTCTTCTGGCCAGTATATACTGCCATTGACTTCAGACAATCAAAAACTGGAAATCCTTTCCCTAGGTTACGAGAAAGAATTGATCACTGCCAGCAACAATAAGATTGTGCAACTCAAACCAAGCTTTGGAGCACTTGACGAAGTGGTTGTCGTTGGCTATGGAAATAAAACGGAAAAGGTAAAATCAGAACCTCTAGTAGGTTGGGTTGCCTACAAGAAATACATCAACGATAATTCTTACCAAACCCTGTTGGGCAAAGGCTCCGTTACCTTGATCTTCGATATTTCAACATTCGGTAGGCCGATTGACATCAGCATCAAGAAATCAAGCAACCCTGACCTAAGCCAGAAAGCCATTCAGATTATCCACAATGGACCAGACTGGAAAAAAGGAAATGATGGTAAAAAGATCGAAGTCAAGATCAATTTCAGATAAAGCACATCCCCATTAAAGTTTAATCTTGCTAAAATAAAAAAGGATAAATCATGAATTTATCCTATCTATTGCTCTGAATATTATTCGGGAATGGTTCGAGACATATTCGAGACATATTGCCAGATTTCCGAATATGTCTCGAATAAGATCAAGCTTAAGTTTGATATATAAATATTAAAAATTTTCAGTCCGATGGAATTGAAATCTAAATAAGACTCCAATTGAACTTGATTAGACTCCCATTCGAGCAACTGGTCCTACTTCTTGTCCTATAAAATCTTTTTTCAAGAACTTTTGGTAGCCTGCAATGGCAATCATGGCTGCATTATCTGTACAGTATTCAAATTTAGGGATAAATACATTCCAATTGTATTTTTTCCCCATTTCAATCAGTCCATTTCTCAAACCAGAATTGGCAGATACCCCACCGGCGATGGCGATATCCTTTACTCCAGTCTGTTTGGCTGCTTTCTTTAATTTATTCAATAGGATGGAGACGATACGGCTCTGAACGGACGCACATAGGTCATCCATTTTTTCATTCAAGAAATTAGGGTTCTGTTTTACTTCAGCCTGTACCAAATATAAAATTGCGGTTTTCAATCCAGAAAAGCTAAAGTTCAGATCTGGGATTTGAGGTTCGGGCAACTTAAAGGCATCGGGGTTTCCGTTTTGAGCATGCTTGTCAATCAAAGGTCCACCTGGGTAAGGAAGATCCAATATCTTCGCGGTCTTATCAAAGGCCTCCCCTGCTGCATCGTCTAAAGTTTCGCCCAACAGTTCCATTTCAAAATAATCCTTGACCAATACGATTTGCGTATGACCTCCGGAAACGGTAAGGCATAGAAAAGGAAAATTGGGCTTTGGATCATCGATGAAGTGCGCTAAGATATGTGCTTGCATATGATTGACATCGATCAATGGGATATCCATGGCCAAGGCAAATGATTTTGCAAAGGAGGTCCCCACCAGTAAAGCACCTAAAAGTCCAGGTCCGCGTGTAAAAGCTACTGCATCTATGTCATTTTTCCGTATTTTAGCTGCAGCGATAGCTTGGTCTACTGTTGGAATGATGTTTTGTTGATGTGCACGAGAAGCTAACTCAGGAACCACACCCCCATATTTAGCATGAATTGCTTGACTTGCAATAATATTTGACTTAATTTCGCCGTCTATACATATAGAGGCCGAAGTTTCATCACATGAAGATTCTATTCCTAGAATAATGGCCATTTTGAGAGAAGTATAAAATTTAATTTACAAAAGTATCAAAAAAATACTTAAAATAACGCTTATTAGCCTGCTCAGCATACTCGCACTGCTGTCGGTAATTTTATTCTCTTTACAATTTTCATCTGTTCAAACATTTGTTACCAAAAAAGTGGCTAAATACCTTTCCAAAGAGCTTAATGCCAAAGTGGAAATTGGAAGCATTTACTTCAAGCCTTTCTCCGAACTTAACCTTTATAATTTCAACCTGGCAGACCAAAATGGAAACCCCATACTTTCTGCAAAGAAATTAAATGCAGACCTTATCCTGACGGATTTTTTCCAGAACAAGATCATTATTGAAAAACTAAATATTGAGCAGGCCTATGTGGATTTTCAGGTCTACAAGGACAGTTCCAACATCAAATTCCTAATCGACTATTTCAGCCCAAAAAAGAAGAAAAAAACCGGCCCTAAGAAGCAAATGGAACTGAAATTGTATGAGGTCAATTTGGTTGACAACCATGTCAAGATCATTAACCATACCCAGAAACACTATAACCGTGGGGTGGACTTTTCGGACATCGAACTGACCCATCTCTCAGGTAATTTCAGCAAGATAGTACAGGATAGCAGTTCGATTAAAGCCAAGATCAAGAAATTGACTTTCCAGGAGAAATCTGGTTTTATCGTAAGAGAACTGAGTGCAGATGCTTTCGTTACGGACAAGTCCATGGAATTTGACCAATTAAAGCTGATCACCAACAATTCCACATTGGGGAGACACTTGAAATTCAGTTATAAAGATTTTGGCGACTTTGGCGATTTCGTAAAGAAAGTACAGATTGAGTCAAGCATGCGCAATGTATTTGTTGATTCCAAGGACATCGAATACTTTGCCCCAGACATGAAATTTGTCAAGTTTAAAGCCAAAGTAAACCAAGGAAGCGTTAAGGGTACGGTTGCCAATATGTACGTAAAGGATGCTGACATACAGACCGGAGAGGAAACCCGATTGACGGGGGATTTCAGCATCAAGGGTCTACCCGATATCAACAGGACAATTTTTGATTTTAATGCCAATCAATTGCAGACCAGTGCTTCTGACGTAGAAAAATTGGTGCCTGAACTTTCTAACAGAGGTTCTTTTGACTTACCTGAGCAGCTTCATAGATTGGGAAAGATTAATTTCAGGGGTAACTTAAAAGGGCTTTATAATTTATTTGATGTTGTAGGTGCCTTTGACACGGAATTGGGAAAATTAGAAACCAACGCTAAAATAGACATCCAAAAGAATATTCAGTACGTTGGACACATGAAATCTGAAGAGTTTCAGATCGGAAATTTGATCAACAGCAACAGCATCAAGAACACGGGTTTTAATCTGGATTTTGATGGTCAAAACTTGGATTTCAAAGAAATTCAATTGAACATCATAGGAGACCTGAGAAGATTACAGCTCAATAATTACCAATACGACAGCGTATCCGTGGATGCCTTCCTATTTGAGGAGCAGATTGAAATGAATGGTCATATCAGTGACCCGAACGTTGCCTTGGCTTATGATTCGAAAATCAACTTATCCGGTGAATTCAACATCTATAATGTAGATGCCCAGATCGATCAAATTAACCTAAAGAAATTAGGCTTGGTCAACAAGGATAGCATCATCATTTATGATTCCAATATCAGCACACACCTGACTGGCAATAACCTCAATAACCTGAATGGAGACCTTCGCGCCAATCAGATCAACATGCAGACCAGTAAGGGGAAATTCAGCATTGATGATGTGTTCTTTGCCGCTGAAGGCAATGAAACAGATAGGCTCTTGACCCTGAAATCCAATGTGATGGATGGAGAGATGAAAGGGGTGATAGACCTGAACACGCTTGTACCCTATTTCAAGGCATTGGCCATGAAATATGCACCGGCCATTGGTTTGGAAACAGAACGGTACAATCCTCAAATTTTTGACCTGGAACTCAAGGTCAAATCCTTTGAACCTGTATCCGCATTTCTGGACCCAACCTTAACTTTGGAGGATGGAGCAACCTTAGAGGCCCACTTTAATTCAGAAGATTTTACGGCCGAATTCAATGCCTTTAGTCCGTTTGTCAAATATCAGGGCATTAACCTGCAAAACCTGAGCATTGATGAGATTGCTGATGAAAATGCTTTCTCCCTAAACCTAAAAGCGGACAAGGTATTCCTGACAGACTCCGTTTTTGTCAATAATGTTGAGATCAACAATATCCTTTCCAAGGACAGCCTATTGTTTAATATCAAAGGGGCAGAGGAAACCGAAAAGAATTACATGCGTTTGAATGGGAACATTCACTTCGCACACAATAAACCCGCTTATATCCGGTTTGAGGAATCCACCATCGTTGTAAATTATGAACCTTGGGCTTTCAACAAAGATGCTGAAATGCGGGTGTCCAAGGGGAAATTCTATTTAAACAACTTAATTGCATCCCAAGGTAACCAAAGAGTGGAATTCAATGGTGTATTATCCAATGAGGACGATAAACTGGACATCAAATTTGAAAGATTCAACCTGCATTCTTTGGAAACGGTAACCAAGCCAATGGGGGTTCATTTAGATGGTGAATTGAACGGAAACATCGAATTACATTCCATTTTCAAAAAACCGTACCTATCTGCAAACGTAACCACCACACCCTTGGTGTGGAACCAAATACCAATTGGGCAATTGGTCCTGTTAGCAGATTTTGATCCGGAATCCAAGGTGGCCAATTTGGATTTCCAGTTATTGGACGATCGAAAAAGAGGATTGACGCTGAACGGTACTTACCAAGTGGTGTCCGGTGAGCAAGCCATAAATTTAAAAGGGAACCTGAACCAGACCGAATTGATCTTGTTCCAACCTTTTATCCGAAGCTTGGCTTCCGATCTGGAAGGAAAAATGGATGCAGACCTTCAAATTTCAGGAACTGTTCAAAATCCTAAAATAAATGGTTCAGCGAAAATTGAAAGTGCATCCTTCAAGGTTAATTACCTAAAAACTACCTATAACCTGAACAATCAGTCTGTGATGATCGATAATAACGCGGTCATGATGAATAACCTGACCTTTACCGACTCCAAGGGGCATCAGGCTGTAGCAGGTGGAGTGGTCAATCTTTCAACGCTGAGCAATCCTTATATCGATGTGAATGTAGCGACCAACAATGTGATGATCCTGAATACGACCTACAAGGACAATAACCTGTATTATGGAACCGCATATGCCACAGGGACCTATCAATTTAAGGGATATACCTCGGCGATCGACATCAATATCAAGGCAAGGTCAGAAGACAATACGGTAATCAGTATCCCATTCAATACGGCAATGACTGTCTCAGAAAGTGACTTTATCTACTTTGTCAGTAAAGACTCCAGCGTAAATAAGGAAAATGCAAACCGATATTTCCTAAAGGGCATGACGATGAATATGGACCTGGAGTTGACCCCGAGTGCAGAGGTCAACCTACAGACCGACATTGGTTCGCTGAAAGGTACTGGAACCGGAGAAATCAGTTTGAAGATTTCCAGTCTGGGCGATTTTGAGATGTTCGGGGACTATGCCATCAATTCGGGAAAATTCCACTTTACGGCACAGGATTTTATCAACAAATATTTCGACATCAAGCAAGGCGGAACGATACGCTGGACGGGATCTCCTTCTGGAGCAACTGTCAATATCACGGCAGTTTATCAGCAGCGCACCTCCATTGGCGATCTGTATAATGCAGCTGGGCGTGCCGGCACGGACGAAAGAGTATTGGCACAGGCTGACATGATCATCAAGGGAACCTTGAGCCAGCCCGATGTCTCTTTTGACCTGAACTTCCCGCAGACACCATATGTCAAGGATGAACTGCAGGCCTATTTCAGTGATGCCAATAATGTAAACCAACAGGCATTGAGTTTAATTATCCGGAGAAGCTTTACCGCTGGAAACTCGGGTGAAATTGGCAGGGAGGTAAACAATACCTTATTATCTGCCGGAACGGAAATCGCCTTTAACCAATTGAACAATATTCTGGCGCAATCCCTAAAGATCAACTTCTTGGATTTCAACATCCGATCGCTAAACGATGCCTCCGCATCCTTCCGTTTCTTTGATGACCGATTGGTATTGACAGGGGGAATTGTTGACCGCCGAAATATACAGACGACCGACCTGACCTTTTTCTCAAACCAGGTGGCGACCGATGCTGAACTGACCTATAAGATCAGGAGAGATGGTAGCTTGATGTTTAGGGCCTATAATCGATTGAACACAAGAAATATTCTCTTTACCCCTACGGACGATTATATCAATGCCGTAGGCTTGGTATACCGTCAGGAATTCAATACCCTTGGTGAGTTTTGGCGAAAGATGTGGACATGGAAGCCAAAGCGCGACAGCATCCCATCGATCCCTAACATCCCGCAGGACAGCATTAAGAACTCGTCTGACAGCAGTACGAACGCTAATCCAGGTAAAGCTCCAAAAGCTGGTTACGTTCCGCCTCCAGGCTTCCAGTAAACTCAGGCTGCTTGGCACGGTTGTACCAGTACCTCGCATTCCATAGATCCCCTTCCACACGATGTAGGTAAGCATGTACATGGGCAGATTCCCTATCGTTCAGGTGATCGATCAGGTCATGGGCATTTTTCCAGTCCCCTTTCGCATCATACCATAGGGCTTGAACCTGTACATTCCAGTTTGGATTTGGCTGAGCGTCTTTTAAGGTTGATTTAAATTCTTCTAATGTCATGGATTTAAGATATTCATTTTTTCAGGATATAGGAAATCGTGCGGCTTCCGAGCCGGTAGATTTCTAGAGATGGTTAAAAACAAAAGGGCGATAATCGCCCTTTTGTTTTTATTATTTAAACTTGCTTGCCAAGGCTGCCAGTTTAGCTGCCATGTCGGTTTCAGGTGCTCGCTCCTGACGTTTGTCGGAACGTTTATCTGAACGTTTCTCCGCATGTTTCCTTGGGGCTTTTTCCTCCGTTTTCATGGTCAGACTGATTCGGTTTCTTTTTTCATCAACCTCAGTCACCGTAACGGTCACCTGTTGTTGAACTTTTACGACCTCATGGGGGTCAGAAACAAAATGGTTAGCCAATTGGCTCAGGTGAACCAATCCGTCCTGATGAACACCGATATCCACGAATGCTCCAAAATTGGTGATATTCGTAACGATACCTGGCAGTTTCATTCCAATTTTCAGGTCTGAAATCTTATTCACTCCTTCGGTAAAAGAGAAGGCTTCAAACTTATCACGAGGGTCCAATCCTGGTTTAGCCAATTCAGCCATGATATCATTTAAGGTAGGCAATCCTACTTCATCCGAAATATATTTCTTCAGGTCAACACTCTTTCTGACCTTTTCATCTTTCATCAGGTCCTGAATGGAAACATGGATATCTTTCGCCATCTGTTCCACCAAAGCATAACGCTCGGGATGAACTGCGGAGGCATCCAAAGGATGGTCCGCATTGCGGATACGCAAGAAACCCGCAGCCTGTTCGAATGCCTTGCCCCCTAACCTAGGCACCTTTTTCAATTCCCTGCGAGAACTGAATGGACCATTTTCTTTTCTATAGTTAATGATCTGTTGTGCCAAAGCAGGTCCCAATCCAGATATATAGGATAGGATCTGTTTTGAAGCGGTATTCAGCTCCACCCCAACCGAGTTCACACAGGACATCACGGTATCATCCAGCGCAGTCTGCAATTTATTTTGATCCACGTCATGTTGATACTGTCCAACCCCGATTGACTTAGGGTCGATCTTCACTAACTCGGCCAATGGATCCATTAATCTTCTACCGATGGAGACAGCACCTCTCACGGTGACATCATGGTCAGGGAATTCTTCCCTTGCTACTTCTGAAGCAGAATAAATAGATGCTCCACTTTCATTGACCATTACGATTGTGGCACCCGGCATGTTCATTTTACGGATAAAATCTTCCGTTTCCCTACCGGCAGTACCATTACCGATAGCAATGGCTTCGATATCATGTGTCGAGATCAATTTTTTGATGATACGCTCAGCTTCCGCCTGTCCGGCAGCGCCGTTGTGCGGGAAGATAGCTGTATTTTCCAAAAGGTTCCCTTGGGCATCTAAAACGACGGTCTTACAGCCAGTCCTGAATCCAGGGTCAATGGCCAACAGTCTTTTTTGTCCAAGTGGTGCCGCCAATAACAATTGACGAACATTGTCCGCAAATACCTTAATGGCTTCCTCATCAGCTTTCTGTCTTGTCAATACGCGGATTTCCGTTTCCATAGATGGCTTTAGAAGGCGTTTATAGCTATCCGCCAGTGCCAATGACACTTGTTTGCTCGCTTCATTATTTCCTTTGATATATAGCTTCTCTATACCTGGAACGACATCGGTTTCAGCAATATCGATATCGAGGTACAATAATTCCTCCTTTTCTCCCCTTCGCATGGCCAAGACCCGGTGCGAAGGAGCATCCTTTAAGGATTCAGCCCATTCGAAATAATCTTTGTATTTCTGTGCAGCTTCCTCTTTGCCTGGAACGACCCGCGACACGAACTGTCCTTTGTTCAACATTGTTTTACGGGCATGAGCACGTACTTCTGCATCTTCCGCAATTTGTTCGGCTATGATATCACGAGCACCAGCGAGTGCTTCTTCCAGCGTTGCCACCCCTTTTTCATCATCGATGAAAGTCGCAGCATTGGATTCCACATCCAATTTATCTTGCGCTAGCAAGAGATCAGCTAAAGGCTGCAGGCCTTTTTCGCGTGCTGCAGAAGCTCTGGTTTTACGCTTAGGTTTGTAAGGCAAGTAGATATCTTCCAAAGCAGCCATGGTTTCGGCTGATTTCACTTGGATCTCTAGTTCTGGAGTTAGCTTACCTTGATCTGCTATCGACTTCAGGACGGCTTCTTTACGTTTGTCCAAGTCTCTCAATTGCTGCATGCGATCACGGATGGCTGTAATCTGCACTTCATCCAAGCTTCCGGTCAATTCCTTACGGTATCTGGCAATAAAAGGAACTGTTGCACCTTCATCCAATAGGTTGATGGTGGTATGCACCTGTTTCTCGCTAATCGACAATTCTTTCGATACGATAATCTCGTGGGATGTACTCATAAAATATTTTAAAATGAAAAAACAAAGCTGTTGAATGGATTCCAACAGCTTATCGATATAGAATTCTTAATTGTTTTAGGCTTTCTTAGAATTATTATCTTCTAATGGATTTTGCTCAACTTCAGGTTCAGGGGTTTCCGTTGAGTTAGCTACTGCTTGGGTGTCATCAGCAGCTGGGCTGTCATTGCTACCAAAGTGATCATTATAACCATAGCTATAGTAATCGTCTTGTGTTGGCGTGCTGTATGGCTTATGCTCATAGGTTCCAGCAGGAGCCGTAAATTGAGGAACTTTTTTCTCCACTACACCTTCTTCGGACACTTCCTCTGTTTCGGTAGCTGCATTTACCTGTTCAAAATCTTGGATAGGTGTTGCAGCAGGTTTTTTGGTCTCAGGCTCTTTATCAATATCTGTTTTTATATCGTCAATTTCTTTTTCGAAGTTATTGATCTGATCTGAAATCTCTCTCTTAATCCCCTCAGAAGCATCTTTAAATTCCCGGATACCACGTCCCAGTCCTCTAGCCAATTCTGGTAATTTCTTGCCACCAAAAAGCAATAATGCAACTAAAATAATAAGCATCATCTCTTGGGTACCAATGTTCAAAAACGCTAAATTCATCTCTACTTTATTAATTGTTAATAAGCTAAGGTAAGTCTATTATTTTTTTTCAGCAATTTTTTGATGTAAATATTTAGAAACAAAAAGTTAACCCAAACATGATTCGCGAAGCAAGTTTTAACTCGTACCTTTGTGCTCTTTACTTTTTTCGTATATGCTGCAGAATATCAAATCCAATAAAATTTATTACTTAAGTACGATGGCTTTAGCGGGTCCGGTTGTGATTTCACAATTGGGGCATACCTTGGTCCAAACAGCAGATACCATTATTGTCGGTCACTTTGCAGGGACCATCCCATTGGCCGCAGTTTCCTTGGTGCACTCCGTTTTCATGGTCGTATTGGTGATAGGCTTGGGGATAGCTTACGGCTTGACACCTTTGATCGCTCAAGAAAACGGCCGGCAGAATTATAAGGAATGTGCAAAATTATTATCCAATAGTTTTTGGTTGAACATTGTATCAGCCATCCTCCTCTTCCTATTCGTTTTTTATGGATCTATGTTTGCCATGGAACATGCTGATCAGGATCCTGAGGTAGTTAAGACTGCGAAGCCCTATCTATTGATCTTGAGTCTTTCTATCATGCCCTTAATGGTCTTCAATACCTTTAAACAGTTTGCGGAAGGTTTGGGATTCACCAAACAGGCGATGAACATTACCATCTGGGGGAATGTGCTGAACGTCATCATTGCCGTAATCCTGGTGAAAGGGATGTTCGGAATCGAACCGATGGGCGTTCGTGGTGTGGGTATTGCAACCTTGGTTGACCGCATCTTGATGATGATCGTGATGGCTTGGTATGTCTTGAAATCAAAAAACTTCAAGCGCTATATGGACCATTTCTCTGCTAAGTTTATTGACTTCAATAGAGTAAAACAGATCTTTAAGATAGGCGGTCCTGTGGCGATGCAATATGTATTTGAAATCGGAGCATTTGCAGGTGCAGCGCTAATTGCAGGAAAGATCGGTGCAATTGAGCAGGCGGCTCACCAAACGGCCATAACACTAGCGGCAATGACCTATATGATGGCAAGTGGGATTGCTTCTGCGGCTACCATCAAGGTGGGCAATGCTTACGGAAACAAAAACTTCTTCCGTTTACAGAAGTTCGCAACGGTGTCTTACCATTTGGTATTGATTTTCATGGTTATCTGTGCGATTATTTTTGCGGTGTTCAATCAATACCTACCATACATCATCAGCAAGGATCATGAAGTGGTGGTTATGGCATCACAGTTATTGATCATTGCAGGAATGTTCCAGATATTTGATGGCACGCAAGTGGTAGGTCTTGGTACATTACGGGGTATGGGTGATGTGAATTCCCCTACTTTCATTACCTTCTTTGCCTATTGGGTGATCGGTTTACCAACAGCCTATTTCTTGGGAATTGAATTGAACATTGGAGTTAAGGGAATATGGTACGGTTTGACCTTGGGCTTATTGACCTCTTCGATATTATTATATTTCAGATACCGCTATATGGTAATGATGAAGTTGCCGAGGCATCAGATTATGATAAATGGATAAAACAAAAACGCTCATCGGATGATGAGCGTTTTTGTTTTATTATGGATTAGATAACTCTTTCAGAGTCCCAATTTTCTAAGTAATCAGCCACACGTCGGATAAACTGTCCACCCAATGCGCCGTCAATAACGCGATGGTCATAGGACATGGAGATATACATCATATGGCGCACAGCAATGACATCACCAAATTCGGTTTCCAGAACTGCCGGTTTCTTTTTGATCGTTCCGACGGCTAGGATAGCTGCCTGCGGTTGGTTGATGATCGGCATCCCAAAGATATTGCCAAATGCACCGATGTTGGTGAAAGTGAAAGTACCACCTTGGGTATCGTCTGGTTTAAGCTTGTTGCCTCGAGAGCGGTTTGCCAAGTCATTCACGGACCTGGAGATTCCGGTTAAGCTCAGTTGATCGACATTCTTGATTACCGGAACGATAAGGTTGCCAGTAGGCAGTGCCGTTGCCATTCCAATATTGATGTTCTTTTTACGGATAATATTATAACCATCTACTGAAACATTCACCATTGGAAAATCTTTGATGGCTTTTGCAATAGCTTCTATGAACAATGGTGTGAAGGTAATATTCTCACCTTCAGATTTCTTATAGCCATCTTTTACTTTGTTTCTCCAATTCACCAAATTGGTTACATCAGCTTCAACAACAGAGAAAACATGTGGAGAAGTCTTGACACTGTTCACCATATGGTCTGCGATCAGCCTACGCATACGGTCCATTTCAATGATTTCTGAATCACCGTTACTACTTTTTACAACCTGCGCCGCTGGAGTTTGTGGTTCCTCAACTTTAGGCTGAGCTCTTTCTTCCGTAGCGGGTTGAACAGGCTTTGGCACTTGAACGCCTTTGTTCTGTTCAAGGTAATTCAAGATATCTTGTTTAGTAACCCTTCCTTCACCGCCGGTACCTGGGATACTGTCAAGCTCTTTTTGGGAAATACCCTCTTGCTGAGCGATATTTCTTACTAGAGGAGAATAGAAGCGGATGCCGGAGTGGATCTCCTGATGGTTGGATTCGATTTGAATATTTTTTTCCTGAACCTGATCAAGACCAGGGATATCATGGTCTGGTATTTCTATTACCGGTGATTCGACATCGGAAATATCCTTATGAATGGATTCGGATTCGTTTGCAGTATCTACAGGGGTATCTGAGCTTTCAACAGGTTCTGCCTGTTGGGTAGACTGAGGTTCTTGGCTTTCCTCCTCAGGTCCTTCAATTTCAATCAGAGCAATGACATCACCGACCTGAACCACCTGATTTTCTTCGAACAATCTTTCTTTAAGAATACCAGATACTGGCGATGGAACTTCAGAATCGACCTTATCGGTAGCAAGTTCTACAACTGCATCATCCTCTTCAATATGATCCCCAACCTGCTTTACCCATTTGGTCAGGGTCGCTTCAGAGACGCTCTCCCCCATCTTAGGTAACAAAAGTTTATATATTGCCATCTATTATTATTTGGATTGTTAGATTACTAAGTTAATTATTAATACTTACTTGACAAGTGAACAAAATTAAATATTTTATCATATATAATTAACAAAATATCGTTTTGTTAAAACTCTGATTCTTGTTGAAATAAGTTCCAGAGCATCAGTAATGCCTGAGCAGTAGTGCGTTCTATGTTAATTATTCGATCATGATGGAAGTGAAACAGCTTTGTTTTCACCTCGTTCTTGCCCGCAATGGCCACCCATACCGTCCCTACAGGTTTCTCGGCCGTTCCACCATCTGGCCCGGCAATTCCACTGGTAGCAATGGCATAATCCACTTTTAACCTTTGCTGAACGCCCTTTGCCATTTGAATGACGGTCTCTTCACTTACGGCTCCATGGGCGATAAGGGTTTCCCTCTCCACCCCTAGCACATGCTCCTTAACCTCATTGGCATACGCAACAACCGCACCATTGAACATCTTACTGGAACCCGGTATTTCGGTTATCAACCTGGAGATATTGCCTCCGGTACAGCTTTCTGCGGTCGCTAAGGTCTTTCCCTTTTCCGAAAAAGCATGGACGATGACCTCCTCAAAACTAATATCCTCCGTGGCTACCACCGCATTGCCAATTCGATCGACCAATTTATTTTTCCAATCCTCTGCTTCGACTTCAAGCTTTTCAAGGTCTGTTCCGGTTGCAGTCAACCTTAATCGAACCAAGCCGATCTTAGGCAAGTAAGCTAAATGGATATGCGGAGGAAATTGATCCTCAATTGCTGCAATATGTTCAGCTAGATGGGATTCTCCTATTCCGACGGTCAGGATATATTTGTTGACCACCTTTTCTTCCGTTTTAAAGTCCTTCAATTTAGGAAGGACACGGTAAGTCATCAGGTTCTTCATTTCAAATGGAACCCCAGGTAGGAAAACATAGACCTTGCCCTCATGCTCTACCCACATGCCGGGCGCAGTACCCCAATCATTGAACAGCACATCGGCATTGGCCAATACTTCAGCTTGCCCCTTATTGATTTCAGGCATGGTACGTCCGAAACGATGGAAGATCTGTCTGACATGTTCCATCACCTCTGGATTATGGACCAAGCTGCTGTTAAAGAATTTTGCAGCCGTAAACTTGGTCACATCGTCTTTGGTAGGCCCTAGACCACCAGTACAGATGATGATTTCGGCACGGCTGGCAGCATCATGCAATGCTTCGAGGATATGGCTTTCCTGGTCTGTGATAGAAGTGATCTGTTGTATTTGGATTTGCTGGGCGAATAGCTCTTGGGCTATCCAAGCAGAATTGGTATCTACTATCTGTCCGAGCAAGATTTCATCACCAATGGTAATAATTTCAGCTTTCATAGATATAGTTTTATACAGAATGTCTATTAATACGAATAGTGACTCTGTCTCTTGGTCAATTTTAAATCCTGTAATATGGATGCTTTCGCACGTATGGTAATATTGTAACTCTTATAGGTTCCGAATGGTACCCAGCCCACCGACATATCCCAACAGTGCAGATCTCTATAGATGCTGACCTGGGTCATGGAAGCCTCCTTCTGCACAAAGTCGTAACCGGTATTGAATTGTACCTTCCATTTTGGAGTCACATTAAAATCACCATGCACGTTTACCGTACTGGTCAGTCTGGTCTCCATTCTTTGCTTTTCACGACTGAATACACGGGCATAGTTCATACTGAATGAACCGGCCAAGTTCCATGGAATATTGAAATCCACGAATGCATTCGGGTCGGTACTGATCCTTGCCAAGGCTTGCGCCTGTTCAGGGGTCAGGTTAGGCATAGAACTTCTCAGGGAGTCAATATTATCGCTTCTGTTTTCGTTCGCTTTCGGGTTTAGACTATAGTCGAATGATAAACCAAAGTTGGTCAAGCGTGCCAGCGTACCATCTTTGATTGCAAAACGGTCAATACGGTTACCGGTATATTTATCGTAGGTATATGGATCGAATACCCCGTTGAAGTTCACATTTACTTTTTTGTCGAACAAGGCTGTACGACCAGAGAAAGAAATCTGGGAAAGTTTCAGGGAATCGGCCGCTACGTTGTAGTTACCACTGAAAGTCAGACCTTGGATAATGGGTACTTTTTTGACCCCGGTACCGGTCGTGTCCTTATCATTCCGAATCTTGGCCTCGAGGGTATTATCCACGGAGAATCCAATACCAAAGGATTTACCGGCGCTCGGTGTTCCATAAATACCGTTCTCGAAGATTGAGTATCTGCTGTACACGCCATTTTCATCTGTAAAGTCCCTATAGAAACCATAACGGGCATCCGAGAAATCGGGTCTATAGTTCACATTCACCGATGGGGTAATGGTATGTCGCATGGCTTCGATCTTACCGATCTTCTTGTTCATCTGACCATAGATCTTGGTGGATAGTCCTGAAGATACCGAATAGTCGTAAGCACGCTTAAAGCCCTGAAGGGTATCTCTTACGTTTTCAAATCCATAAGGTTGGTTCACCAGTCTGTTCCTTACATATTGAAGGTACCAGCGTTCGGTATAGTTGAATGAAGTATTGAATTGGAAGTACTTCATCACATTTAAGCTTAAACTTACTGGAATATTGTGCTGTACCCCGTTAGTGAATTTATTCAATGATTCTTTCCTGAACAACAGGGAGTCTGTCGTTACGATCCGGTTTTGACCTTGCAAGCTATATCCTACCGTGATACGTTGATACCATTTCTGTTCACCGATACGGTCTTTGGAATCGAATGGGTTGAAGGTTGCAACGTTTAAACTGATGGTTGGTAGGTCCATGGACAAGGCACCTGTCGATAGGTTCTGTTCATGGGACATATTTGCCGTGAAATTCACCTTGCCATCAGCAAACACTTTTCCGTAAGCAACCGATGAACGCATACTGTTGTTGATCGCCTGCTGAGGGTTATAACCACCTGTTGTGGCTGCATTACGGTAAGCATTTCGCGAACCGAAGTTTACCGATGCAGAGAAGGATGTTCCTGGATTTGCTTCTTGACGTTGAGAGTGGTTCCAAGTAAATCGGAAGTTTTTCTCGCGGCCATAATTATCGGTTCCTTCCACCCCTTGCACATAGGAGCCATATTGAAGGGCGAAGTTACCATTGAACTTATAATTCACTAAGTATTGGGTCCTCACATTGGCTTCCCAGGTTCCTTTGGAATATAAGGTACCCCTGATTTCAGAGTCCCAATAATCATTGAATGTCAGGTACCAACCTAGATCACGCATCGCGAAACCTCTAGCGGCATCTTCACCGAAGGATGGAAATAGGAATCCGGAACTTTTCTTGTCCTGTTTAGGGAAAAAACCAAAGGGGATGGCCAAGAACTTAATTGGAATATTTGCTACGACCAAATAGGAAGGTCCTGCAATGATCTGTTTCTGGGTGATGACCCCCTTGGTAATCTGTATACCAAAGTGGGTATGTGGATAAGGCAGGTTACAGGTGGAGTAAAGCCCTTTGTAGAGGGACATTTCATCATAGATGTTTTTCCTGACCTCCCTGGCCTGTATGTATCCCCCATCAACCTCGGTCATTACACCGAAGGTTTTGGGCACTTGAGTCTTATAGTTATAGAGAAGGGAGTCGACCGCAATGGGTGACTCACCGGGCATGATCACGACCGGACGACCTACATATTTGCCGTTATGGTCCATTACTCCCGAGGCAAAGAGGACGTTGGTATTTCTATCCAAACGGATATAATCTGCTGCCAATTCAAAGCCTTGGTATTTAACTTTGGCGCCTTTGTATAAGTGAAGGACGTTTTTACTGACCTGGTTCCAAGAAGAATCATTTGCGGAAATGGTCACAACGGTTTCCAAACCACCTTGATCTTTCATGTGGACTGTATCCTGACCATTTACTTCCTTGAAGTTATTTCTGCTGGTATCGGTCGGAATTGTATCTCTTTGAAGGGTGTCTATTGTAACATTTTGAGTGCGAGAATTGGTCTCCACCTGAGCCTGTAGCACAGACATCCCAATAAAAAAAAACAGAATGGAAAGGAAAAAACAACTTAAGGCCTTCAAAATGAAATATGAATGTTATTTTTGTGCTAATTTTAAACTCTTGTTGGCAAAAATAGTCAAAAATCAATAACAACGATTAGGTTTTTCAAAAGTTAATCATATTTAACAGTTTACATTTGCAATGTTATTGATAGGACTAAAATAATAACGTTAACTATGAATTTCAATAAATCAACAAAAATATCGATTTCGTTTGCAGCAGTACTTCTTCCCTTGATTTTCTTGAGTGGTATTGTTCATTCCACTGAAAAGAAAAATCCTGAGAATAATCCTCCTCAAACTTCGCAATCCAATAAAACATTCAAATTGGTCGTTATTGACCCAGGGCATGGTGGTAATCTACCCGGTGCTCGAGGAAGGACGACCGTGGAAAAGGATATTACGCTGCAAGTGGGAAAAAGATTGAAAGAGGCCATTGAAAAGGAAATGCCTGGCGTAAAGGCCATGTTGACCCGTGAAACTGATGTGGATGTTCCATTTCACGAAAGGACAGCCTTGGCAAATAAAAACCATGCTGACCTTTTTATCTCTATCCACTGCAACTCGGCCGATGTAGACCGCCGAGTGAAAGGTAAGAATGGTCGCTATACCACCAGGACCATCAGGAACCCTGGAGTAAGCGGTACGGAAACTTTTGTTTGTGGCTTTAACAGGTTGCAGCGAGGTGAATCGGAAGTAGCCGTTAGGGAGAATGCCGATATCCTTTTTGAAGAGAACTATCAGGAGAACTATGGCGGATTTGACCCGAATGATCCTTCCACCTATATTATCTTCTCCTTAATGAAGCGGACATATCGCGATAAGAGCATTCGGTTTGCAACTCATATCCAAAATGAATATGTTAAAAAAGGCCGTCCAAACCGAGGGGTGCAAGAATTATCACTGGCAGTCCTAGCTTCGGCCGCAATGCCTGCCGTACTGACGGAAATCGGCTTTATTTCTAACCCAGATGAAGAACAGTTCATGGCTTCTGAAGCTGGACAGAATGAAATCGTAGCTAATTTAGTGGACGCCATCAAGCAATATAAATCAAATTCAACTGCACATTAGGAATAGAATTTGATAGGAAACAGAAACGATTAAGAGAAATTGGAGAAATTGACAACAAAAAAGAAAAACGTGATTCGGAAAATTGGGTTGATGTTGACTTGTATCTCAGTGGTTGTATTAGCGAGTTTTAAACCAAAAGATTTACAAAGTGACCAAAGTGGAAGTCCTAGAAAAATTAAAACAATAGTATTAGATCCTGGGCATGGTGGACATGATTCTGGGGCTGTAGGTAGGCAATCTAAGGAAAAGGACATTGCCCTACAGGTGGCCTTGAAACTGGGAAAGAAAATCCAGAAGGAATTCCCAGGGATCAAAGTGATCTATACACGTACTACTGATGTATATCCTAAACTTTATGAACGTCCTGCATTGGCAAATAAGCATCATGCGGACCTTTTTATTTCCATACACTGTAATTCAGGTGGTGCCAGTAGCCGTAGGGTAAAAAACAGCCGCGGCCGCTATGTCACGCAACGTGTGCTGAACACATCCGCGAAAGGAACCGAAACTTTGGTTCTGGGTTTTAGCCGTACCGGTGACCAAGATGTAGCGATCCGTGAGAACGCATCCATCTTAATGGAGGAAAACTACAAAGAAAACTATGGTGGTTTTGACCCTAAAGACCCCTCTACCTACATCGTATTTTCATTGATGAAAAGAAAATTTAGAGAGCAAAGTATCCGCCTTGCATCCTATATGCAAGATCAGTTTGCGGGATCTAGCCGTACGGATAGAGGTGTAAAGGAACAATCTTTAGCGGTTTTGGCAACAGCAGGTATGCCGGCGGTATTGACCGAAATCGGATTTATTTCCAATCCAGATGAGGAACGCTTCATGATGTCATCCGCTGGACAAGAATCAATTGTCACCGATTTGTTCAATGCCATAAATACCTACAGAAAAAGCATAGAAAAATAAACTTTTTCTTAAATTGGCGGTTAGAACAGAGTGGTAGTACTTAAATAGGGTAATTTTGAAAATATCTAACGAAACTAAAGTCGGGGCATTAACTAGTATTGCTATTGCAATCTTATTTATCGGTTACAGTTTCCTCAAAGGGAACAATGTTTTTAGCAGCGAAAATACTTTTTACACAGAATATGACAACGTGGACGGGCTAGCGGTTTCTAAACCTGTATTGGTCAGTGGTTTCCAAATTGGCCGCGTTTCTAAACTTACCCTTCAACCGAACGGAAAAATCAGGACGGAATTCAAGATCAACAATGACTATGATATCCCATCCAATACGGTGGCAAGAATTGTAAGTGCCGACCTATTGGGTAGTAAGGCCATTGTCTTTGAATTAGGGAACAGTACCACCATGGCCAGGAATGGAGATCCATTGCTATCGGATGTACAGGCCAACCTGATGGAAAAAGTTGAACCTTTGCAAAAGAAAATCGAAAACTTGGTCGTAAAACTGGATTCCGTACTATCGGGTGTAAACTCGGTATTGGATGAAAACTTCCAAAGAGACTTCAAGAGCAGTGTGCATAGTATCTCTGTTTCCTTGAAGAACCTGGAAAAGATTACCGGTGATGTAGATGGATTGATGGGCGCAGAGAAAAACCGCTTGAGTAAGATCCTTGCCAACATGGAGTCCATTACCATGAACTTCAAAAACAACAACGAAAAGATCAATTCCATTTTAGCGAACCTGGATAACCTTTCAGATGACCTATCAAAAACCGAAATCAAGGCGACTGTTGACAATGCCAACCAAGCCATGAAGGATGTGATGGAAATAACCAATAAGATCAATACTGGAGATGGATCACTAAGTCAATTGATCCATGATGAAAAACTGTACAATAACTTAACAAATGCTTCCGAAAGTCTGGATCAATTGGTGAAAGACCTGAAAGAAAACCCAGGTAAATACCTGAAGATTTCAATCTTCGGAAAGAAAGACACAAAATAGATTCAACGAATCAATTTTACAAAGAGCTCTAATTTTAACCGATTAGAGCTTTTTTATTGAATTATTTTAAACCGCTTAAATTGCTTAAACAACTATCAATTAATTACTTACCTAATTGACTGCTAATTATAACCAATAATACATTAAAGCAATAAAACATTATTTTAATATTTTTATACTTAAAATAATCAAAGTTTAATTAATTCCATTTGATGTAGCGATAAATATTCCTATCCGTTTAAATCATATTGAAGTTATTTTAACACTGAGGATTGATATTTAAGCGCTAAAATGTCCCATTTTGATAAATATTCTGATGAAAAGTTATTGGTCCTATTGAAAGACAGCGACCCTAAAGCATTTACAGAGATTTATAAAAGGTATTGGGACAAGCTTTTGGTTATAGCCAGCAATAAACTTTCCGATATCCTAGTAGCTGAAGAAATAGTCCAGGATATATTCTTGGATATCTGGAAACGCAGGCAGAGCATCAAACTCAGTGACCAAATAGAAAGATATCTTGCAGCAGCCTTAAAATATAAGATAATCAATCATAGACATAGACTGGCAATAGAACAAAAGTTTGTTGACTACAGTAAAAGATCGGAAGACGATAAATTCTATTCTATGGAAAACTACCTCCAATTTGAAGAACTCAAGACCAAATTGGAAAAATTGGTTACCCAACTCCCTGAAAAATGCCAATTGGTCTACAAGCTGAGCCGAGAGGAAGGGCTATCCCAAAAAGAAATTGCAAAGCGGCTATTAATTGCGGAAAAGACCGTGGAAGCCCATTTAACCCGAGCACTCAAGAAAATAAAATCAGGCCTCAACTATATCATCTGCTTGTTTTACTAAGATTTCATAAAAAAGTTTTACTTTTTTTCATTTCCTATATAGGGATAAGGGCACTCACCTTGATTATAGTTATATAGACCTATAATTAAATTACGATGACGGAACAAAATCGCTTAGCCGAACTGGAACAGAAATGGCTCAATGGTTCGATTTCTGACGATGAGGCAAAGGAATATGCTGCTTGGTACAATAGTGCCCAGAATGACCCTATTGTTATCCCTGAACATATTGCAAGTAGCAAAGAAGAGCATAAAACCAGAATCCTAGAAGGTCTATTGGCAAAACTAGAGTACTCTAATGGCAAAACCCTTGAGCCAAAACCAATTTGGTACAGAAATAAAACCTACTTAGGTATTGCAGCAAGCCTTCTGATGATCCTAGGCATCGCATCTTATTGGTTTGCTACAGAAAATAAAGTCCCAGAAAATACAATAACAACTCAAGATAAAAAAGCCGGTACGGATGGATTGGTCCTTTCCCTAGAAAATGGTGAAACCGTAGAAATTGACTCCTTAGCTGATGGGCTTATTGCTAGTCAAGATGGTGTTGAAATCTATAAAAAAGATGGGGCCATTTACTATAAAGGTGAAGCTGGCAAAATCTCTTACAATACCGCACATACGCCCAAAGGCAGGAAGTTTGAAATCCAACTTCCTGATGGTTCCAATGTTTGGTTGAATGCTGAATCTACCATTAAATACCCAATCGAATTTGCTGTAAACCAACGTAAGGTCCTTGTGAGTGGAGAAGCATATTTTGAGGTCACAAAAAATGAAAATGCACCATTCATTGTTGAAACCGAAGACCAGACCATTCAGGTATTGGGAACTCAATTCAACATTAATAGTTATTCAAACGAAAACGCTAGCAGAACCACCCTATTGGAAGGCAAGGTCAAGATCTCCTGTCAAGGTGAAGAGCATTTCTTAACCCCTAACGAACAAATTACTTATGACCGCAGCAAGGAAACACTTGCTAAATCGGAGGTAAATGCCAAACAATCCATTAGCTGGGTCCAAGGATATTTCAACTTTCAAGATTCGGACCTAGCGGGAATTATGAAACAAATAGAACGCTGGTACAACATTGAAGTCGAATTCCAAGCAGGGGTAGATCAAAATCAAACCTTCTCCGGTCGTACGAGCATGAACCAAAATCTCTCTGAAGTGCTGAAAGTTTTAGAATTAAGTGGAATCAAAACGCAGCTCCAGAACAACAAACTTACCGTAATCCCATGATCTAAAGAAAAGTACCAATAACCCTAATTACCAAAACCCTAAAATGAATAGAATCAAATTAGCTATTATCACTTGTTTGATGATGCTTTCCTTACCCTTGTTTGCTCAAAAGGTGACCCTGAATGAACGCAACAGCAAATTAAAGGATGTTCTGGAAAAGATTGTCGAACAGACGAATTATGATCTCTTTTATTCCACTGAAATACTCAAGAAATCAAAAAGAGTACGGATAAAAGTAACTGAGCAAGATCTAAGATCCGTATTGGATGAGATCTTCCAGCATCAGACCATATCTTATTCCATTGCGAACAATACCATCGTCCTGGTCCCTAAAAGACCAAGGATCGTGGAAACGGTCATTGAGGTCAACATCGATCAACTGACCCGTCCTAACCTGCCACGAATGGTCGAAGGAGAGATTCGAGATCAAGCCGGAAAGCCCATTCGAGGAGTAACCATTGTGAACAACAAAGACCCCAAAAACGTCAGGACCATATCCGACATCCATGGGCGGTTTAACATTGAGACCTCTAGGGGCGACTTGGTTACTTTTACCTGCCAAGGCTATAAGGAGAGTACGATATTGTTTCGTGGGGAAAGAAACATGCTCGTAACGCTGTATAATCAGGTATTGGCGGTAAACGAAGTAACGGTAGAGGCGCGCGTAAAGAAAAACCTGAACCTGAATACCCAGATCGATATGACCAACAGGTCATACATGAACCTTGGTCAGTTACTGCAGGGAACTGTGCCGGGATTGACCTTACAGGTCCTTCCATCTAACAAAAGAAAGATTGTCGGCATAACCGAAGTTGGAACTATCCAAACAGGTCAAGGCGGTGGACTTAGAAAAACCTATTATACACTGGATCAATTCCTCCAAAGGTTCTACCCGAATGGGCAGAGGATGATCGATGCTATCGAAAATAAGACCAGCCTTCCGGGGGGTGGTGATGCCGGTAGGTTTTTTATTGAGTATTCCAATCAAGCCAGTGTAACCCTTGTTCCGGAACTCCGTGGATCTGCAAGTTTTGGAAATACTGAAGGGATGATGGTCATTATCGACGGATTCCCAGTTGAGGAATTTCCAGCAGACTATCCAATGGCCAATGTCGAATCGGTTGAAGTCATCAAAGACCCAAAAGAACTGATCAAATGGGGACCTCGAGCTACTGCCGGTATTATCTTGATCAAGACCAAAACCGGAAGAAAGAACCAGGTCAACATAACATATAACGCCAATATGTACTTTAAGCCTGCTCCGAAATACGACATGGGAAAACTAGGGTTGGCTACCTCTAAAGATATCATCGATTATCTAAAAAGTGCGGAAGAAATGAATCTTGTCCCTGGAGACGGAGATTTTGAGAACCTGAATTTGGCAGAAAGACTTTTCGCTTGGCGTAGGGACAACAAAATTACCGAAGCAGATTTCAACCGTAGAATTGACTCGCTATCTGTCCTATCCAATGAAGCCCAGGTTGCTCATCTCCAACAGAACGTTATATCACAAAACCATTTGTTGACTTTCTCAGGAGGTACTCCACAGTATATGTTTACCCTGACCGGGACCTATAACAATTTCAAATCCCATGGTCTCAACAATAATTCCAACACCTACGGTGTTGACCTGAAAAATAATTTCAACCTGTTGAAAGGGAAGTTAATAGCAAACTGGCAAATCAATGCCAACCGGACAAATGCACAGGGAGGAGCCAATGAACTATCCATCTATAACCTTCCCCCAGCCTATCAGATGTTCCTTGATAGACAAGGAAACTATATCTATGACCAAAAGGTACTTGGTGATGTCTATAATAACCTTATCATGAGAAATGGCTATTTCAACCATGGAAGCAATATATTGGAAGACAACCGCTTGATGAATAGTCTATCCAAGAACACCCTGGTTCAAAGCCGTCTGGAAATGAAATGGGACCTGTTCAAGGGATTGCGTTGGGACAACTCGATATTCTATCGCATGACTCGCAACAACAATGACCGAATCACAGACCGACAAAGCAGCGAAGGAAGACAGCTCTTTAATAATTATGGCGCTCCAAACGATGGCTCGGTGGACTTCTATGTTCCCCCTGGAGATATCCTAAACAACAGCCGTGACAAGTATCTACAATGGAATATCCGCTCCGGCCTTAGCTACTCCTTAAAGATTGAGGAGCATACCGTATCCGCCAATATTGGTGCAGGTGGAGCAAATGAGACCAGGGAAAGACCGGGAAATGTTACCCGCTATGGATACAATAAAAATACAGGCAAAGGATCTGCGATCTTCCTGCCTGGCGGTGATCCGACCGGAGGTGTAGAAAACTTCAGAAGGCTCTATAGCAATACGGCCGCCTTGATCTATCCATTTGCTCTATTGACTCCTTCCTCTGGTGACACCTCGATCTTTAGGAACCTAAACTGGAATGCTGGAATCAGTTACGACTATAAAGAAAAGACCATACATTTCAATGCCAACTATAGCGAGGCTTTCAGCCCTAATTATGGAATGGAGAAATATGCAACAACAAGGACGTTTAATTCCATCGTAGGTTACCAATTCAAACATAAAAACCTTCCTGATTGGCTATCAGGAGTGATGGCATCTGCTGGTTTGATGGGAAATAAAATGCCTGATCTCCCTACGACGATTGGAAGTAACCGATACAGACAGGCAGAATGGAACAATTATGCCATCTGGGTAAATAATTTTATTCCCGTACCACAGGCAGGGCAATCCTCCTTCAATATTTTTGAAGAATTAAGATTGAATCTGTTTGGTGGAGGCCTCTCCGTTTATGGCCGATACAATACCATGAAATTGAGTGGTATATCCCCTAGCGGAAGCTTGACTGACTCCGCATCCTTTAACCAACGTAGGACCCTCAGGTATTTCAGTGCGGGATTAGAAGGATCTTTAAGGGAAGGAACGTTGATGTTCAACGGAACATTTGATCGTTCCCCAGAAGGGCAAAAGCAATTCAACGGAAATATTTCCTACGATATCAAGAAGGAATCCTATTTCACTTCCGAAGGGATCAGTACCTTAATGATTGGTGCTACCTATCAGGACCTTTCTTCCATCCAAGGTTTGGGATTGATGATGGGAACCAATAGCAGCGCGGGTGGAGGTTTCGGATTGGCGACCAACAGTACCTTTTCCGTTTTGCCTCCGAGGAATAAAAACATTGAAATCTATTTACAATTCGGTCTGAACAATGACCGCCATCGTATAGATTTAAGGTACTATAACCGGTCAGACCAAGGGATTACCAATAACATCCCTATTCCTACCGACCCTTCAACAGGTCTGGACAACCAGATTACCTTCAGTAACATTGTGAACAAAGGAGTCGAATTCTTCTATAAATCTGACATTGTCAGAAAACCGAAATTCAGTTATAGTTTCGCCATCAATGGAGCCTATAATTTGAATATGGCCAAGAAGATTCCAAAAACGCCATATTCTGCCAGCAGGCAATTTTTAACGGCTTTCCGCGAAGGTTATAGCACAACCAATGTTTGGGGATACCGATGGGCAGGCCTGAATGCAGAAGGTGCACCGCAAATCTATGATGCAAAGGGCAACATCACAGCCAATCCAGACTCTTCCGTTTTGGCGAACGATATCATCTACATGGGAGCCACTAGAGCGCCATGGACAGGAGGATTCATGCATGACATTACCTACGGCAAATTCTTCGCCCGTGTATCCTTTATGGGAAGCTTCGGTGGCATTATGCGCCGGTTCATACCGTCCAATTCAGGGGCTCAATACGAAAACTCCAACTTGATCAGCCAGCGTTGGAAAAAACCTGGCGACGAAGCTTTCACCGATGTCCCTGCACTGACCGATGACACAGGATTATCCATACGCAGTTTCTTGGCCCAGAACTCCAGCAACAGCTTTATGTCAGCCAATTTTATCCGCCTTCAGGAAGTAATGGTCGGATGGGAAATTCCGAAGAGCTATCTCAACGAAAAATATGTTAAGAGCCTCCGGATCTCAGCTCACATGCAAAATATTGCCGTTTGGGCAAAAAACAGATATAAATACGACCCTAATAATGTGGATACGGGCGGTAGACTTGGTTTACCTACTCCTATTCAGTATGGGGCTACACTAAACGTTATTTTCTAATCATAAAAACATGAAGACAAAACATTATTTTTTCATTCTGAGTCTTGTGATTATATATACAATTTCCTCGTGCGAGAAATTCTTGGACATTACGCCAAGTACGGGAAATGTAAACCCCTCTACCCTCAAGGACTTCCAGGAAATGCTTAACAGCGACTCCATTGCACGGTGTAATTTTATTCTTGCAGACCTCATGGCCGATGACCTCAGCTTTCCAGCCTTCGCCCGAAATGAATTCTATGGCAACAGCTATATGTATGCCCAACATATTTGGGGACCAGGCGAAATGGACTTCATGTACAAAAGTGCCTATGAGCGCATACTGCAAATGAACATCCTGATCCTAAAAGCCTCTGAAGTGAAACCGAAAAATGAAGATGAGAAAAAGGGTCTAGCAATTGCCATAGCACAGGCAAAAGTAAACCGCGCTTGGTATTTTTTACAATTGGCCAATATATATGGCCAGGACTTTACCAATGGCAAAGCTGCTACAGAATTGGCAATCCCAATTTCCCTTGTTCCAGATGCTTCCGTTAAGCCCAAAAGAGGAACGGTTCAGGCTGTCTATGATTTAGTCATTGCAGAATTAACGGATGCCATCGCAACGCCAGACTTCCCAGTTATGGGAAATACCATCATTCATCCCGGTAAAGCATCGGCCTTGGCCTTATTAAGCAGAACTTATTTGCTTATGGGGAATTATGCCGAAGCGCTGAAAGCTGCTGATGAATGCTTGGCTCTAAAATCTTCCTTACTGGATTATAAAACCCTGACAGCATCCCCATTAAAACTCTTGGATCAAAGCCGAAATCCAGAAGTATTACTTGGTAAAACAGGGGTAGACTATGATTTAAACCTGACCTATGCCTTTAAAATTCAAATCAGCAAAAGCTTAGATTCTCTTTTCACCTCCTCGGATTATCGGAGGAGACTCAACTTCGACTACTATGATATTTTTGCCAATGAAGATGGCAAATACCATTTCAATTATAGCATTGCAGTGCCTGAAGTTATGCTCATCAAAGCCGAAAGCCTAGCAAGGACCGGGAAACCTAAGGAAGCATTGCCCATTCTAAATCTCCTGAGGAAAAACAGAATTGAAAACGCTACAGACCTGCAGGTTGCCGACATAGAAATCTTACCGACGGTATTGCAGGAAAGGAGAAGGGAACTCTTCTGTCATGGTGGCTTGAGGTTATTTGATTTAAAAAGGCTAAACCGGGAACAAAGGTTTTTAAAAAATATTGTTAGGAGTTTCTATGATTCTGAAAACTACCAAGACACCACGGTTGCCATTATTAAGCCCAATTCTCCACGCTACTTAATGGAGATAGCTCCACTGATTACCAATAACAATAAAGATATCATACCAAATCCGAGATAAGGAGCGATTCAGATCAAGGAATACAATGCATTAATATCATGAATAGATTAATAAATATACTTTTTCGATATGGCCTTTCTGCCCTATTCATCCTCGTTGTCCTGAGCAACATCGTGGGATGTAAGAAGGATAACCTCGATTTATACCAAGAGGTGGCCAATGAGTTCAGCAATTACCTGAGCAGCAATATCGGAAATGCTACGGCCATGAAACTTGGGGACTCTGCAGTAAATAACCGAACCCTTGCTCCTGCTGGATTACCTGTATTATTGGAAAGCGTAGCATCTGGAGACATACAGGTTCAAGGGAAAATAGACCTTTCCCTACTCAGTATTTATGACAGTCTGCAGCATACCAAGTCACCTACTTTCCCAGTAGATGCCTTCAGGTTGGCCAATGATGGAAAGATAACCGTAGAGTCCGGTCTGTCTGAGTCAACCGATACGCTCAAGGTTGAATTGAATAACGCGACCCACCTCAAGCATAATGAAATCTACTTGATTCCCATTAAGCTGAAGATCCTTTCAGGAAACAGCAAATTGAAAAGCAGTTACATGTTTGTCAAGATGAAAGTATTGATCACTCCTTCTCTTGTAAGGTTCGGAGTATTCAAATTTGAAAATGGATTCCAAGACAATAAACCAAGAGGCTATTACTTTTTAAATGGAAACCAGTCCATCACTCGAATCAATGGCAAGGATAATGGAAACGAGAAATACATGTTTTCCGCAAGGATCAACCATCCGTTGGACATTGAATCTCAAGCTAAGATCCGTGTCAATACTTCAGACACTTTACAAACCTGGTTTGAAAAGGTTAAAAGGGAAAAATACATTCGAATTCCAGAAAGTGCCATCAAGATCCTGAAACCTACAGTGAAGTTTGCCATAGGGGAAACAGATTCGAGGGATAGTTTTCAGGTGCACATAGATTTTCAACAGATAAAACCATCGACCCAGACCCAAGTGGCTATCATTGAATTGGAAAACATTACCGATAAAAGCATGGTAGAACCAGAAAATGACCTAGGGTCCATGTATGCTTTCATCACCATAAACATTCAGGATTTTCAGACTGAAAATATTGCTTATCCACTTCAAACAGTGCAGGGCAATAAAATGGACCGCAGCTTATGGAAAGCACAGGCTGAAGTAAATGACAACAATAGGGATTTCCCTGCTACCAATCTCTTTGACGGCAAGATATCTACGATCTGGAAAGCCGCCGGATATACTCCGCAGGACTTGACCATCGACTTCGGTAAAACCGAAACGCTCAAAGGTTTTGTCTTCACGCCTTCTTACCTCAGTTCATACGATATCTATTACAACTTCGCCAAAGTTGAAGCCTATTCCAGCAATGATGGCAAGACCTGGAAAAAAGAAGGTGTCTTTATAGCGGGAGATGTGAATTATCAAAGCAACGCGGATAGGCCTGATAGGAAAAACTTAAAATTCATCAATCAAGTTACAGCGAAGTATATCAAGTTTACCATTATTGAAAGCTCTTTTGGCACCCCATATATTTCAGAAATAGAAGGTATAAATTAAAAATCACGTATATGACAGTTACATTAAATATTAGAAAAATCACCCCTTTGCTTCTATTAGTTGGTTCATTGTTTAGCCAAGAAGCGTTTAGCCAAAGCGAGTATGTGGTCAAAGGAAAAATTGAAGGCTGGCCATCCAAGTATATCCGCTTTGAGCGGAAGGGCAATTTCCCTGGAAAGGACTCTGTAGAAAATAAGGATGGTTCTTTCGAATTCCGTGGCAAGATCGAGGGGCCAACCAATGCTTTCTTGGTTTCCCTAGATGGGGAGGAACCTAAGTATAAATTCCTTTTTTTAGAACCCGGAAATATTGAAATCCATGGCCAATACGACAATCTGGAAGAGGCCAAAGTAACCGGTTCAAAATCCACTGACGAGTATTATGAAATCAAGAAAGTCCACAAGGTATTGGGAGAGCAGATCGACAGCTTATACCAAGTCTTAAACGGTGAAAATGATGAAAGTAAACAGAAAGGAATCAGCAATGAAATCAAAAGCCTGACCGAGAAAAACATCGAGATTTCAAAAACATTCATCAAAGAACATCCTGCTAGCCCAGCGACAGTCTACGAATTGGCAGGCTTAAGCCAGGAGCTGAACTACACAGAGCTCAAGAAGCTGTATGATGTATTGGACCCTAAATTAATTGCAAGTGTGCAGGCAGAGGATATCAATGCCTACATGAAAAATTTATCCAATATCGAAATAGGGAAAATCGCACCTGACATCGCACAAAAAGATACTGCCGGTAATACGATCAAACTTCAGGATTTCCGTGGCAAGTATGTCCTTATTGACTTTTGGGCAAGTTGGTGCATTCCTTGTCGCAGAGAAAATCCTAATCTCCTTGCGGCCTATAAAAATTATAAAGATAAAGGTTTCGAAATCCTTGGTGTATCCATCGACTCCAAAGCTGAAGAATGGCGCTGGAAACGGGCAATCGAAAACGATGGTGTCATTTGGCCACAGGTTTCCGATCTGCAAGGCAATAAGAACGAAGCCGCAGTAACCTATGCCGTTCAGGTTATCCCATCCAACTTTCTGATTGGCCCTGACGGAAAGATCATTGCCAAGAACCTTGTTGGAGAAAAATTGCAGGAAAAACTGAAGGAAATATTTAAATAACCATACACTTTAAGCTTAATTACATGAAAATTCAAACAATTCTATCTGCGCTATTCATTCAATTATTTATACTCACGCAACTCGGTTTTTCCCAAGATAACTTTACCGTAAAAGGTAAAATTGAAGGATGGCCAACAGAAACGGTCTATTTGGTCCGTCAAGGAAATTATCCTGGAGTTGATTCAGTAAGCACCACAGACGGCAGCTTCCAATTCAGTGGGAGTATCCCAGGTGCTACCGCAGCTTACCTGATTACCCAGAAAAAGAGCGGAGTTGCAAAATTATTGTACGTAGAACCGGGCAATATCACCGTTAATGGCAATTTCGAAGATTTTAAAAATGTGGAGGTCAAAGGATCTGCTACCTACAATGACTTTATTGAACTCAGGGAAGGTCATGAAAAATACGACCAGGAAATGAGCAAATATGTACAACTACAATTCACAACGGAAGACAGTACGGTACTGAAGCAATATTATAAAAGCCTAGATAGCCTAAGTCTTCTGGATATTGAATACTCCAAGGATTTTATTAAAAAACACCCGAACAGCATCGTTAGCTTATCGGAAATCCAAACCTTAAACAACAGCCTGTTGAACAGCGAATTGGTTGCTCTTTTCAATTCACTAAGCCTTTATATCAAGGAAAGTCCAGAGGGCGTTTTACTATCCGAAAACCTCCCATTGATGGGCAAGGATAAACAAGAAGAAGAAATTGAAGGTCAATGATCATTAAAGATAAAATTAGAACAACACAATCATGAAAATATACATCCAGACGATAACAGCTTTATTTTTAACTGCAGCAGTATGCTCTCCTCTTTTTGCACAAGAGCCTTTTAGCATCAAGGGCGAGATCAAGAATTGGCCCAGCAAATATATCCACCTAGAACAGCGCGGCGACTATCCAGGCCAAGATTCCACAGAGGTGGTCGACGGAAAGTTTGAATTTAAAGGAACGATTCCAGGACCAACCAATTCATTTTTGGTCAATAAGTCTAATGATAAAAGCACCGCTTTCTTTTTATTCGTCGAACCTGGAAACATTCAAGTCAATGGAGACTTCAACAAAATAAATGAAGTCCAGATTACAGGTTCTAAGACCTATTCAGATTACCTAGAAATCAAAGACTTTGAAACTAAATTAGCTGCAAAGATCAAGGAATTGGATGATCAATATAATAGTCCGCAGCCCAAGATTTCTCAAGAGGAGTATGACAAGCAAATGGATCAATTATATGTGAGCCGCAATGAATTTGCCGTATCCTTTATCAAAAACCATGGCAGCAGTGCCGTTTCGATAACCGAGTTATACAATCTTGTGGGAAGCTTGGAAAACAGTCAAATGAAAGAGCTTTTCCAAGGACTGTCCGACGAGCTAAAGCAATCTCCAGGCGGTGAAATGATCAATTCACTGATCATGCAATCTGCTATCGTTGACATTGGCATGCCGGCGCCTGATTTCTCCATTCCAGATACCGAAGGCAAAACGGTCAACCTTTCAGATTACAAAGGCAAATATGTACTGATCGATTTCTGGGCAAGTTGGTGTGCCCCCTGCCGCGCCGAGAACCCCAATTTAGTTGCTGCCTATAATCAGTTCAACAAAAAGGGATTCGAAATATTAGGCATTTCCCTAGACAAAAAAGAAGCGGAGAAAATGTGGCGACAAGCAATCGTTGCGGATAAACTGACCTGGAAACAAACTTCCGACCTTACTGGTGTGGATAGTGATGTGGCTAAAATGTATCATGTGGTACAGATCCCGACCAATTTCTTGGTCGATGCAGATGGCCAAATCATAGCTAAAAACTTAAGGGGCGAAGCTTTAATCAAAAAACTCGAAGAACTGCTTTAACCATGAAATTGTTTCAAACACCGTTTTTTTTGGCTTTGACCCTGGCTCTTGCAATCTCCTTTTTTCAATCGGAAGTCAATGCGCAGGACCAATCAGACAGCATTTTCACGAATGATGCGCTATACTACAAGGGCTTGGAGGAAAAAGTACTGGCCGCCTTTAACGCGCAGCAAGGTAAAACCGTTCCTCAACTTCAGTTAGAAGCCAGATCTTTAAAAAATGAACAAGCTTTTTCATGGAAAATAGAAGGAAATCCTTCAACAGAACCGTTGAAACCTAAGGATCTATTTCGAACAAAAAAATCAACAGTCTTTTTGATGGGTCGTTTGAATCAAAAGGATAGAAATGATTACCCATATGCAGATCTATTTGCGTCCGCTTTTGCCATCAGTTCCGATGGAATCTGCGTAACGAATTATCATGTACTCGGGGAATTGATCCATACAGATAAGCCAACTGACTCCTTGCAACTGAGCCAAGATCTGAGTACCTATTTTATCGAAACCATAGACGGCGAGGTATATGTGATGGATAAGCTATTGGCCTTTTCTTCCAGTAATGATGTAGCCATTTTTAAGGTAAAAACAAATGGAAAGAAATTACCTTTTATTCCATTAGGTCCTGTCCTATTACCTGGTGAACCCGTTTATATCATTTCCCACCCTGATCATATCTACTACTATCTGAGTGAAGGCATCGTCAACAAGAACAGCTTGATGTTGAACCCTAGGACCCCTGGAATCCGTCAATATAGAATGACCATCAGTGCAGACTATGCGGTCGGTTCAAGCGGTGCTCCTATCCTATCAGAGGCTGGCAACCTGGCTGGTGTGGTTTCTTCTACCCAGACCATCCCTTCGGCAGCTCCTGAAGGCAACAAACAACAGATGGTCATGAAAAATGCAATTTCCGTACGTGCTCTAAAGCTATTAATCCAATAATCATGAAAAGATTCATCCTTATATTATTCTTGCTACCAACCGTTCTCTTTGCTCAGGAAAAAGGAATAAAATTCAGCAATGACCTGAATTGGGCAGAGGTTAAAGAAAAAGCCAAGGCGGAGAACAAATACATCATGATGGATTGCTACACCTCTTGGTGTGTTCCTTGCAAGATCATGGAACAACAGGTTTTCACAGACAGTAAAATTGGGGAGTACAGCAACCAAAACTATGTGTCTGTCCAGGTGCAATTTGATGATGACCCTCAAGCCAATCCAATCAAAAAAGAATGGATGAAGTTAAGCAAGGAATTTGACAAAAATTATCAGGTGGATGGTTACCCTTGCTACCTCTTCTTCAACCCAAATGGCGAATTAGTACATAAAGCCTATGGTAAAAGAGAGATCAGCAATTTCCTAAGCCTATTAAAAAAGGTTCCAAATCCAGATTTCCAGTACTACACTTTAAGAAAAAAGTATGAAGCGGACAAGCAGGACATACAGATATTAAAAAAGCTATTAAATGCTTCCATGGAGGCTGAGCCTGAAGACAAACAGGAATTGGTCAGCGCTTATCTTTCACAGAAACCAGCTATTGAAACGGAAGCCGAAGCCAAGGTCATCATGGATGTAACCCGTTCATCCCATGACATCGGCTTCCCCATACTTTTGAATCAGGCAAAAAAAATTGACTCTTTGTTAGGAGAAACAGCGGCCGAGGATCTATACCGAGGAATAATAAATTTTGAAGATGCCGCTAACAAGCTCGGCCGCAAATCTCCGATGGGCTACTATATCCTGAACAGCAATCCGGATTGGTCTGTCTTTCAAGACTCTTTAACAGCAAAATATCCTACACATAGCACTGAACTGTTGGATTTTATAAAATTAAATTTTTATAAAAATGGTTTCCTGATGCAGGATTATATCCCTGCCCTGAAAGCCTATATTGAAAAATATGACAACAGCATCAGTGATAGAATGAAAATGGAATATGTGGGTGTTTTTGCAAAGAGATCTCAGGAAATTGAACTGATCAAATACCTATTGGATTGGTCAAGGGATGCCTTTGAGAAATCCGAAGATGCTGAAAATCTATCCAACTACGCTTTATTAAACTATAAAGTGGGAGAAAAAGAAAAAGGGATATCCTTAATGGAAAAAGCAATCACGAGAGCCGAAGAAAACCAGCTCTATGATTTGAATGAAAATTTAGACCTGATGAAGAAAGGTAAAAATATTCTTTAAATGTTGTTTATTAAGTAATGAATGAAAAAGCAAGTTATAGATCCTATACTGTCTCTTGTTTCTGTGCATTCAAAAAGCCGATTCAAATTTGAATCGGCTTCTTTATTTTTTATCTTTTTATTTTTTCAAGGTTTCATCCAACCATCCGAAAAACTCCCTTTGCCATACCTGTGCATTATGCCCTGAAAGCACCCAATGGTTTTCATCTGGTAAATAGACCAATCTACTTTTCACGCCTCTAAGTTGAGCTGCTTGGAAAGCTTCCAGACCTTGCCCGATTGGAACCCTATAATCTTTCCCGCCTTGGAAAATCAAGATCGGCGTATTCCATTTCGAAACCAATGTACTTGGATTGAATTCGGTATAGGTTTTCTCATTACCTTGTTCCCAATAAGGCCCACCTAATTCATAGTTGGCAAAAAACAGTTCTTCTGTCGTACCATACCAAGATTTCATATCAAATAATCCACAATGTGAAATAAAGGATTTGAATCGACCTTCGTGCACACCTGCCAATTGAAATACGGAATAACCGCCATAACTAGCTCCTACGGCTCCGATCCTATCTTTATCAACATATGCTTCCTTGGAAAGGTCATCGATTGCTGATAGGTAATCTGCTATCGCCTGACCACCCCAATCCTTTGAAATCTGCTCATTCCATTTCACTCCCCATCCAGGCATACCACGACGGTTAGGTGCGATGACGATATAGCCCTGACTAGCCAATAACTGAAAGTTCCAACGGAAGGAATACGACTGTGTAACCGCACCTTGTGGACCTCCCTGACAGAATAATAGGGTTGGGTATTTTTTGCTAGGATCAAAGTTCGGTGGATAGATCACCCAGGAAAACAGGTCTAAACCATCCGATGCCTTAGTAACCCTGGCTTCCACCTTGGTATCAGCAACCTTACTGTACAATTGATCATTGACAGAAGTAATTGGATTTAATTTTTTGGATTTGAAAGCATAATGGTATACTTCATTGGCCCTTGTCATTTTTGATAAGGTAACTACCAGACCGTCCTTGGTTTCTCCCACGATACCGTTGATATCAAATTCTCCATCTGAAATCTTATTGATAATTGGCAATGCCCTATTCTTCAGGTTGCTTGGGATCAATAGTTCAAATATCTGAACAGTACCTTCGGTTGGGGCCAAGAAATAGATTTTTTTATTGTCCTTGCTCCATGTGTAAGAGTTTATCGTGCCATCCCAATGAGCCGTCATGTTCAGTTTGATTCCGCTGGCAGGTTCGATGATGTAGATATCATTTTTGTCTGACTCATAGCCATCTGTTTTCATGCTCATCCAGCTCATCAATTTTCCATCAGGGCTGAAGTTCGGATTATTGTCATATCCGTTCATCCCTTCGGTCAGATTGCTGGTCTGTCCTGAAGCCAGGTCGTATCTGTAGATATCTGTATTGGTACTCTGTGCGTACTCCGTTCCAAATTTCTTCTTACAGACATAGAGTACGGATTTACTATCTGGAGTCCATGCAAAATCTTCTGCTCCCCCAAATGGCATGGTAGGCGAATAGAAAGGCTCATCAGCTAAGATATCCTTAGCCTCCCCAATTTTTCCATTGTCATAACTAGCGATAAATGGGTGGTTGAATTTTCCATCATTCCAGGTATCCCAGTGTCTGTAATCTAGATTGTCATAGATATACACATTGGATTTTGGTAGGTCCTTATATTTATCGGTACTATGGTAATCTTTTAAGAGAACCTGTTTGCTGAACAAGATATGCTTCCCATCAGGAGAGATCTTCACATTTTCCAAACCACCTTCATGATTTGTCACTTGAACGGCATTTCCGTCTTTCAGGCTTTTTTTCCAGATCTGCCCTTTGAACATATAAAGGACATCATCCCCTTCTACCTTAAGTACAGACTCTCCACCAGCCTCGGAGGTGAATTGCTTGGCAACCCCTCCTTTTACCGGAATAACAAAAAGATCCTTCTCGGATTTGTTTTCATCAAACTGATAATTCGATACACCATAAATCAATTGGGTGCCATCTGCTGAAAGTCCTTCTCCCGAAACCCGGCCCAATTCCCATAGTTTTTGGGGACTAAGGGGTTCCACATTTCCTGAACGTCTGACGCGATCTTCTACTTTTGGTCGCTCCACCTTTTGGGGAACTTCTTTTCCTTCTTGTGCAATAACCATATTATTGATCAATAAGAGTGCTCCAATCCATGATATCTTATGCATATAAAAAACGATTTGCCTGCCAATTTACTAAAGTTGACAGGCAAACCGAAATCATTACCTAATTTACACGACTGGCTTTCCAAAATAAGAGCCAAATGCTCGTGAGGTACATTCTTATGGATGTTCTACTTAACCTTATCATTGCTTTTCAAATTGATACCAGTTAATTTTTGTTGAAATACGCATTAATACCGCCAAGATGATGAATAGTCCAATGGTTCCAACGATTAATGAGTAGTCACGTAATTGAAGAAGTACGAAGATAAAACTATAGAATAGAGCTAATATGGCGGCAAAGTTCAAGGCCGATTTCATATCCTTGGTTATTGCTTTGATAAACGATGAAATCAGGATAATTGTTGCAATTGCTGCTATTAAATATGCAAAATTAAATCCAATATGTTCCGAAATCGCCAGTAATAAGGCGTAGAACAGTACCATGGCAAAACCGATCAATACATACTGAATGATATGCACACGCTGTTTCTTGATGATTTCCATGAAGACCAAGGAAACAAAAGTCAATGCGATCACCAAAGCACCATACTTGGTTACGCGAGTTGTTTTTTGATAATTATCGACCTGTGGCAAGAAGTTTACCTGAACCATGTCATAATCGTTAGCGGTCAGCTGATTGTCTGTGCTAGCGCTCTGTGGTTCTGGAAAGGTGCGTGCAGCATATTCATTAGGATGTGCATCTTCGTCAGAAAGATCGATACCTTGGAAGTTATAGATCTTATAAGGCTCTCCGGTCCATTGTTGGGCCTGTTTCCTGCTGTAATCCGGAATGGTCCAGTTGGCTTTAAAGCTTTCTCCGACTTCACGCTCATCCGGTAAAAAGTTACCATTGAAACTCGGGTTTGCCCAATTTCCATTTACATTGATCTTCGTGTTTTTTGCCAACGGCAAGAAATTTAATGACTTGGATCCTTTCAGGTCAAATGTGATCTCAAAAGGTTTGTTCAAGGACTCATTGTTTTCTAATGGCAGGTCAACCGTTAAATTCTGCTTGAACAGATCGATATCCAGATCATATTTCCCCATTTCCATGGCTTTACCATCCCATTTAAAGGTTGGATTTTCTGATAGTCCCTTCACATCCTGTATACCGAAAACCAGTTTGGCGTCCTGCCATTTCAGATCAGCAGGCAGTACCTTTAATTTACTGAAATCAAAGGCTTCGAAATTCCCCTTAATATTGATCTTTGAGGTATAGACAATGGCTTGATAGATACCACGCTTTAAGGGTTCTGGTTCTACAGTAGCTGTAATCTGTGTCTGGTCTGCCATCATAAAGGCATATTCGGTCACTACTGTAGTGACCAACGTACTGGTTCCAGTACCTTCGCCATCACTTTTCATCCTTTCCCTGACCACCTCATATGGAACGGCTATGATTGGACTTGTGATCACTTGGTCCATCCCCCATTTCCTCGCTATCTCCGTAGATACATTCGTCTCCCTATTGTTGCGCTCTGAAATCAGGTCTCCGATCAAGCCCAATGGAATGAGCAAGATTAACATCAGAAAGAAAATGACAAAGATCTTAACGATCAATGAAGACGTGATTTTTTCGATCAGGGATTTTTGAGAACTGTTCTCCAATCCCTCGTTAGTTGAATTATTTTCCATGTTGAATAGGATTTACTTGTAGTTGTAGTTTTAATTGTTTTTTATCTAGTGTTTGTTGTAATGTGCTCAGTGATTCTGTGAGGAAGCCCTTAAATTCTATATGGTGAAATTTTTGCATGGCCTTCCCTTTTCTGTAAGAAGACCAATAATGTGCGCTATGTTCCGGAAATATAAAGGTTCCGATAAAGATCATGGCCAGCAGGTACAAACTCAGCTTTCCATTTCCGAACAGCAGATATTGCATGGCAATTTCATCGTTAATCTCTGTTCCAGTTTCTGTGATCAGATGAAAGACATCATGATTCTCCAATTTCGGCATGACGTCAAAACCTTTTTCTTTGTAGAACATCCCTAAGGCATAGCCTAAACTCCCCTCCGGATATTCCAAAAACTCTTCTTTCTTGATTCCCCAGGCTGGCTTATATCCCTTAAACAGCTCTGCATACAATTTGGATGACCAATTGTACAGGAATAGCATAAATTTCAATCTTAATCCTCTCATATTTTTATCTATAAAGTACTTTGTCTTTCAAAGTAGATGAACAAAAAAATTCTATCTGTACTGTTGTTTGATGAGGCTCTCCAAGGCAATGATATGATTTTCAAATGCTTTAGCGCCTTTATCCGTTTTACTATAACTTGTATTCGGCTTACGATCGATGAATGTTTTGGTCACCAAAATATAGCCTTCTTTTTCAAGGTTCTTCAGGTTTGATGCCAGGTTACCATCGGTCACCTCCAACAATTCCTTTAACGAATTGAAATCATAGGAATCATTGGCCATCAGGATACTCATGATTTGCAGCCTGACCCTATTTTCAAAAACCTTGTCATATAATGTTAAATCCAAGCTCACTTTCTTTCGTACTTTTTATGGACAATTAACCCGTAAACGATATGTAGAACACCAAATCCTAAGGCCCAAAACACGACGCCATATCCAGGGAAGGCCAAAGCTAACAAGCCTAATACAATTTCCAAAATTCCAAGTACCCTGACTTCCCGAAAAGTGAACACACTGGCTGCCGCTAGCGACAGTCCATAAAAAATCAGCAATGTGGAAGCTACCAAACCGACCACACCTTTACTGATCAGGATGATCGAAAACAGTCCTCCTGTCAGCAATGGGATAGCCATCGCTTTCAATAACGCTTTACTGGTCGGGTTCCAGATGCTCTGTCCGGCTTTCTTGGCTTTTGCTCTTGCCATAATCACCCCTACCGTTACGGAAATCACCAGGACCAAAATGGCAATGATGATCAATTTATATAGCACCTGTTCATCCAGCACATAATAGTCACGGTATCCAAACAAACTCTTGGTTCCATAAACCACAAAATATGCAGCTGCTGATCCCAATAAAGCTAAACAACCGATCAATACGCCTGAAAGTCCACTGATGGACATAAATTTCGATGATTTCTCCATCATGGAGCGGATCTGGCCTATTTCTTTTAAGATATCTTTCTGGTCCATAAAAGTACTTTGTGTTTCAAAGTAAAGGAGAAAAAAGTACTTGCGCAAATATTTTTTCAATTTTTTTATAAAGCCTCCCCCAATCCATCAATAAAACCAAGTTCTTGAAAGTCGTTTTTTTATCCAATTATTGATCTTAGGCCTTCGACCATCACTTTACCCTTGTTCGAGACATATTCGGAAAATTCGGAATGTGTCTCGAATGAGGTCAAAATATGCTCCATTATCCTGGTCAGGATTCTTGAAGGAATTCTTACTTCTATAGAATAGTGTTTATTGATTTATTATATAAAAGGAATATGAGCCTCCCCTCCTTCGCGTTTTTTTGGAGGATGTCCTTTTAGTTTTCCATAATTATAAAGACCGAAAGAGGATGTTTACCCATCGAAACCGCTCCAAAAGCAGCATAATCTTCCCGTATTTTGAGTTTAGCCTAGGCTGTTTTCAATATTTTTTAAAAAATTAGGCTTTAAGAAACAAAGAGTTACAAAAAAACACAGAAAAAAGAGAAGAAAAAGCTTGACATATATAGGTTTGGTTTCTATCTTTGTGGCTCAATAAAATCCTAACTGCGGAAGTGGCGTAATTGGTAGCCGCACCAGACTTAGGATCTGGCGCCGCGAGGCGTGGGGGTTCGAGTCCCTTCTTCCGCACTTGATGTCCTCCTGAAAACAAAATATCAGGAGGACTTTTTTTTATTAATTGCGAAAAGCTAAAACAAGAGTATGAATATTTCACACCAGAACATTGATGACATCAACGCTAGTATCCAAGTGGAAATAGCGCCTGAGGACTATAACCCACAGGTTGATAAAGCAATTAAAGACCAAGCAAAACAAGCTAAATTACCAGGATTCCGCCCAGGAATGGTTCCTACTGGACATATCAAACGTATGTACGGTAAAGCGATCTTATTTGATGAGATCAATAAAATTATCAATGATAAAATTGCTGAATACATCGGTGAGCAAAAACTGGAAGTATTAGGCCAACCTCTTCCTAAAGAAGAAGATAAAGACGGTCAATACAACTGGGATTTCAAAGATACTTTTAAATTCGATTACGAGATCGGTTTAGCTCCTCAGTTTGACATTCCTTTCTCAGCAGAGACGGAATTCACTGAATACGACATCAAAGCTGATGAAGCAACGCTTACTGAGCGTATCAAAAACTTACGTCGTAGCTATGGTAAAATGACCAACCCCGAAGTTTCTGAGGAAGGTGACGTTCTTTACGCTGAATTGAAACAAGATAAAGAAGACGGTATCGAAAAAACAACTTCAATCCGTACGGACATCATTGAAGATGCCAAAATCAAAAAATCATTGGTTGGCTTGAAAAAAGATGATACTGCAAAGCTTGATGTAAAGAAAGCATTCAAAGTTGCTGACCTTGCTCGTATCTTAGGTATCACTGAAGATGAGGCTGAAAACCTAGACGTTACTAAATTCGAATTGACGGTTAAAAACATCAATAGATTAGAAGAGTCTGACTTGAACCAAGAGTTCTTCGACAAATTGTTCCCTGCTGGTGAAGTAACTACAGAAGAGCAATTCAACGAAAAAGTAAAAGAAGAAGTTGAAAACCTATTCAAACAAAACTCAGCTCAAAAATTACGCAACGATATGTATACTTTCGGTATGGATAAAGTTGACGCTAAATTCCCTGAGGATTTCTTGAAAAAATGGTTAAAAGCAACTAACCCTAACTTGGATGCTACTGAAATCGAAGAAGGTTTCGAAGATTTCTTGAACAACCTGAAATGGACGATCATCGAAAACCGCATCGTTACAGCAAACAACTTAGAAGTAAAATATGATGAGGTTGTTGATTTGGCTAAAGAACGTATCTACGCGCAAATCAAAATGTACAACATCAACGAAGAGCCAACTGATGAGCAATTGCAACAATTCGCAATGCAATTATTAGGCGACAGAGAACAAGCTAACCGTTTGTTCGAAGAAGTAAAAGCTTTAAAAGTGTTCGATCAATTGAAAGATACAGTGAAAATCAAATCTAAAAAGATCGATTTCGACAAATTCGAAAAGCTTGACAAATAAGCATTACAAGAATTAGTTATAAAATAAAAAAAGGTTAACGGAGCAATTTCGTTAACCTTTTTTTGTAGTATTTAGTAGTAAGTATTTAGTATTTAGACTCGGGGGGGCTTTAAGCGAAGGGAATCGGACTGTAGGTTATTTTGAACCAGGATGCCCCTCGACGCAGATCGGGGTACGGGATGGGAGGATGGGCCAAGATTTGGATTTGAACCAGGATTTAACAGATTCGAGGATAGACCATGATTTGGATCAATTTGTCTCTGGAAAGTCCCCCATACGCCCGCCCATACAAACATAAAATAAATATCAATTCTGATTAAAGAAATTCCTCGATATTCAAATTATCGTGCGTACAATTTCCACAACCCAAACCCCCAGCGGGGGTGACATATTTGTAGAATTTGGATGTTTGCAATGGCGAACCCCTGGAAGGGGTGAAATATTTTTCAATAAATCTTTTTAAAGAGGGAAAATAGTTCTTTCGCTGAGCTCAAGATGACAACGACCCATAATAAATCGAATAAACAGATTCTTCGTTTCACTATGAATGCCTCTCTAGTACATTTCCAATTCTGAACGCTTAGTGAAGAATCTGTACGATTCTTCTTCCCCCGCACACAGGTGCTGTCATGCTGCACCGAAGATGCAGGAACTGTACGCCAATGCAATTATTCAACCTTACAAATAGAATTTTTGCATTGTTCCGAGATCCTTCCTCCGTCAGATGACAAGTTGAATTTCAATTGATACTCTTCGTTAATTTTGAATCGCAAATTAACCAAACCGACGAAGGAGCTCACGGATACCAATCATCTTCGTTACTTTTGAAGCCCAAAAGTAACCAAAAGGCTTCGGCCCATTTAAGGTGGCTTTTCGCACGGTCATCCGCACATGGACAAGAATGCCTTGTTGTCGGGGATATCTTCCTTCAAAATTCTCCCTTTTGATGGAGAATTTTTTGAAAGCATCCCAAGGCCAATCCCATCGCACGGGGCATCGGCATTCTTTCCATCTCTCCGCCACTGGAAATGAGCCGGGGGCTAAAGGGCTTCCTTCGGAAGGATTGATGTTTGTTAAATTACCGAACCCCTGAAAGGGGTGAAATCTTTATAGAACCTGGATGTTTGGAATGGCCAACCCACAGCGTGGGTGAAATATTTTTCAATAAGGATATATTAATGCTTCAATGAAAAATCTATGAAATTAAAAATGAGGAACAAATATATTTTACCTAAATATATATTAATATCAATGTTTAGCAGATGACATTATATTCCACTGAAAGCCTACTTTCAGGTATAGTCCTAAACCCCAGATTCCTTGGGGAGCTTTCATACAAATAGGTCCCATTTCATAATTGAAACTAAAGTCTTTGCCAATATCTCTGTTTATTCCCCAAGTTGCAGCGAAACCTGTGGCTATACCTTTATCAAAACTAGGTTTTTCTTTTGCTTCTTTCTCTCCCACCGTTGTATCAAATGTCCAGCCTGCCATTAAGCCTAAATAACGAAGAGCGAGGAAATTTGATGAATTATTTTTAATGGATTTGCCATTTTGTAATCGATTTGAAAAACCATAATATTTCTTGACCGCTAAGGACCAGGTCGGCATCAACACTATTGTTCTATTATAATGATTCCAACGCTCCTTGTCTCCTATTGGTAAAGCATGAAAGCGTGTTAAACCTCCTAATGTAAGACCTGCATGCATCTCGAGGACAGCATCTTGAAAAACTGGCTTTTCAAACTGATATGCTAACATGGGTTTTACGATATTCGCACGGATACAATGATTCTCTACAACATATGAACGGAATGAATCATGATCAAGTGCATTGGTTTCTTGAGCATGGGCAAATGATATAATAAACAGGAATAGCAGAATAAATATTAAAACAGATCTCATGGGTTATAAAAATATCTTAGGATTAAATAATAAACCAATTTTTTAAAAGGTCTTTGAAAAACCTACATGAAGCCAGAAAGAAGGCGCTATTTCAGAATCCAAATTATAGACTAAACTTGGACCGGTCTCCAGATTAAAATTGAAATTATTACTGAGGTCTCTGTTCATCCCCCACAAGGCTACTAATCCCACTGCAGTTCTGCTGCTGAACTGTGTTCTTTTCGACTTTTCCGCATTGATGTTTTTAGTTTCCTTATTCCATCCAAGCATAACACCGTATAACCTTCCACCAAAATAATTTGCACTATTATTCTCAATGCTTTTATTTTTTCGGAGCCTATTTTTAATATTATAAAAATGCTTTACCCCGACAGACATTTGTGGCATTAAAGCGAAAAACCTAGCATTAGTCTTAAAATCTCCATATTGATCTATTTCAAACGTAAGTTTACTTATTCCAAAGCTAACAACAAGCCCCGCATTGACATCAAATACAGTTTTTGGACCAATTGGTTTTTCGTGTTGATAAGTTAAGCTTGGAACAATTAAGGAAAGTCGTATACTAGAGGTTGGTTTAACCAAATAGGCAGAATCAACTGCTTTATGTTTGCTAGAGTCCTGTTCTTCGGCATAAGTTGAATAAGAAAAGATAGTTAGGATAAATAAAAGAAGAATTCCCCTACTCCAGCTGCTTAGTAAAGATTTAGTCATTGTCTATTTTTAATTTGCAGCAAAAATATAGCTAACAAAATTAAAAATATAGAACAAAATTATACTTTAATAAAAAAGTATGTTTTTTGTGTTAACCTTAGAAGAAAATATTATACCCTACTGACAACCTACCATAAGGATATTCACGATTAAAGTCTGGATATTGCTGATCATAGAAATGACCTTGGAGATTGAAATAACCAGAACTCAAGTTGATGGACCAACGTTTATATAATCTCAGGCTGGCTTCTACGTTCAGTCCGTGGAGGACATAGTATGAATCCGTACCCGAAATGGTAAAGAACACGCCACCATTATAGTCAGCACTTAGAATAAAGCGATCTAAGAGCATCAAATCTCCACGGAACCTATACGATGCTCCGGGCCCATAATTGTAGTTTCTACTGGCTCCATATAGCAAATATGGATCAGGAACTGCGGCCAATATCACCGCTCCCGCTCCTACAGACAGGTTCAAGCGATTGCCTTTTTTATATCTGAATTCAGATAGCCAATTATAGTTCAAACTTTGTCCTCCGTAAAAAAAGGCATCGTTGTTATAGAAGTCATAATGGGCATTCAGGGTACCATAATGATCCCCCTTTTTAGACTTAAAGAATTTTGCACCATAAAGTAGGGCATGTACATTGACCCCATTGATAAATGAACTGTCCCCATTCCCCAATTCTAGGTTTACAGAGAACTGGTCAAAAGGTCTTTTATAGTTATGGTCACCATTGCTATAGATAAATCGCAAGCGACCGTAAAAAGCATTCTTTCCTTCATTCAGGAAATCACCTTCCTTGGCATCAAAGCGTCGCACTCCTAAATCCAGTTCCGCCTTGATGACCGAAGAGTCAGCTCCATAATAATCATCGATCGGTTTACCCCATTTACCATCTAAAAAGCGATTCAATCCGTTGATAGGATTCACTAATGTCGCTACGATTTCATTTCCTATCCTATTATGGTCCGTACGGTTTCTCGCAAGGATATTGCGGGATACCCGATGCATCATCTCCCCCATCAATATCCCTCCAAAGGTGGTATTGACTAAATCGTTGATGGAAGGGTGCTGAGTTTCGCCTGCGGTCTCCCATATATAACTTCCGGCTACCGTGGCAAGGGAGGATTGGTAAAAGTTATAACCATTACTACGAAAGGCATTGAAATAAATCTGTCCATGGAAAGGATGGTCAATCTGATTGGTAGTAAATTGGTTGTCATCCCAATCCCAGGCACTAAATCGCTGATGGTCCAAAAAGTTCTGGAAACTGATATATGAATAAGGATCTTTCGTGATAAAACGGTTGAAAGAAGCGGGTAAAGCTTGGGCCAAAAACCATTGTGTTCCTGCACGCCAAAATTTCTTTTCCCTCTTTGGGTTTAGGTCCCACTGCAAGGTATCTTTTAAAAAAGCAGGTTCATCGGGAATGACAGCTAGGCTGTCTTTTCTAAATTGGATCGTATCAGTAACTGATTTGGTCTCTACCTGAGCTAGTGACTTGAATGTGGATAAAATTAAGACCCACGACAGAAGAAATAGTGTCCTGTGATTTAGTTGCAATGTAATAGAAGTTAAATTTGGCGTAAAATTAATGTATTAGCCTGAAAGCGAAAACTCAAATTTCGATTCCTACCCATTCGTGACAAAGCGTTTTTGTCAGGTTCAAAACAGTTTGCTCTTTAAATGGTTTTAATTATATTTAAAGGATAACCAACAGAATCACAACATGAAAAGACTATTTTTAAGTTTGGCCATTCTGCTGATGGGTTTTGCAGTCATTGCTCAATCTAAGCAGCCCCTACATGGAGCTTACCTCGCAAAAGATGGAAATGTCAATCACCTATGGCTATTTGTAGATGGCTATAGTTCATATATCCAATATGAGGACAATAAGTATATTTCTACCTGGGGAGGTCCATTTAGCACATCAAACAATGGAATACAGGTAAACGTGGAATATAATGATGCCAATCCAGCTGAGATAGGCACTGAAAAGGCCACGAATGCCCAATTGGATGGTAAAGGCATCAAAATGGGAAACCTGAACTTCGCGAAACAAACTGCCAATAAACAGGATTTGGATGGGCTGTGGCGCATAACCGGTAGAAAAGAAAAAGATAAAATGTCGACCATCCCGCGCGGGGATAGAAAGACCATTAAAATATTGGTGGATGGCTTTTTCCAATGGATTGCCATCAATCCTGCTGAAAAGGGATTTTACGGCACAGGTGGAGGAAAATACAGTTTCAAGGATAAGAAATATACCGAGAACATCTTATTCTTCTCCAGAGACAATAGCCGTGTCGGCGCTTCCTTGTCCTTTGATGGCGAAATCAAGGATGGCGCTTGGAACCACAGTGGCTTGAGCTCCAAAGGTGACCCTATCTTTGAGATCTGGTCTAGGGACAATAAATAGAAATTTATCATAAAAAGAATCGGGGCCTTCAAATGAAAGCCCCGATTCTTTTTTATCATGATCTCTTAGCCAAAGAGGTCTGAACTGAGGTATCGATCGCCTCTATCGCAAACGATAAATACGATAATGCCTTCTTCGATTTCATTGGCTACGGTCAAGGCTGCCTGAAAAGCTCCACCAGAGCTCATCCCTGCAAATACCCCTTCCTTTCTTGCCAATTCCCTTGCTCTTTGCGTTGCGTCTTTTTGGTCGATGTCTATTACGCGGTCTACTCTACTTGGATCAAAGATCTTTGGAAGGTATTCCTCTGGCCATCTTCTGATGCCGGGAATAGAGGAATCTTCAGTCGGTTGACAGCCAACGATCTGGACCTCTGGATTCTGGCCTTTCAAATAGATAGAACAGCCCATAATGGTACCAGTAGTCCCCATTGCACTGACAAAGTGGGTAATCTTGCCATCGGTATCACGCCAGATCTCAGGCCCCGTAGTTTTCACATGGGCTTCGTAATTATCGGGGTTAGAGAATTGATTGAGAATAAAGTATTCACCGCTTGCTGCTTTTTCCTCGGCATAGTCCCGGCTCACCTCCATATTGTCCAACAAAGTTACCTTGCCACCAAAAGCTTCCATGGTCAAGGCCCTCTCCCTTGTTGAAGTAGATGGCATCACCAGTTCAATCTCCAAGCCATACATACTGGCGATCATCGCCAAGGCGATACCGGTATTGCCACTGGTTGCTTCAATCAATTTGCTATCCTTATTGATTTCGCCACGTTCCATCGCAGAACGGATCATATTCAAAGCAGCACGGTCTTTTACCGAGCCGCCGGGATTATTCCCTTCTAGTTTTGCATATATTTTCACCTTTGGGTTGTCATGAAATCCTTTGATTTCCACCATCGGTGTATTTCCAATTAAGTCTATGATATTCGCCATTATGCTAAAGGTTTAGAGTCAATAAATTTTGAATTGGGTTGATGATATACGGTGGTATAAGGATCAACGCTGCTGGTCAACCATACATTCCCTCCTATCACAGAATGATGGCCCACTACGGTTTCACCTCCCAAGATGGTCGCTCCAGCATAGATAATGACATGGTCTTCGATAATGGGATGACGCTGGGTATTGGCCATGTTCTTTTCCACACTCAAAGCACCCAAGGTTACCCCTTGGTACAGCTTGACATGCTTGCCGATCCTACAGGTTTCTCCAATCACGATACCGGTACCGTGGTCGATATGCAGGTATTCATCGATGAATGCTCCGGGATGGATGTCAATGCCTGTTTTGGAATGTGCATGTTCCGTCAGTATCCGTGGAATCAAAGGGATTCCTTGGTTCCACAGTTCATTGGCCAAACGATAGATACTGATAGCCAAAAAGCCGGGATAGGTACGGATCACTTCATTCAAACTCTGTGCTGCTGGATCTCCTTCCATGATGGCTTCTGCATCGGTCAGCATGCGCTGATAGATGGAAGGCAGGTTGGCAAAGAACTTTTCGGACACTTTCTTGATATTGCAGCTGGAGCATGCTTTTGTTTTGAAGAGTAAAAGATAGAGATCTGCCTCAGCCTGCTTGAATGCAGCTTCAATTTCCTGAACCGTATTGAATGTTCTTGAATTTCGTTCAGGGAACAACAGATGCAGCAATTCTATCGCCCAATGGGCAATGGCTTTATTGCTGGGCATATCTTGGACAGCCTGTTGTTTCTCGTATATATGTTGATAAAAATCCTCCATTATCATGGGTAGGTTGAATTATTTTAAATATTAAAGTACTAGTTTTTCAAAGAGTTCATGATGTGTTTTTTCAGCATCTAAGCATAAGCCTGGATGTACCGCCGAGCATTGGATCAGCGTACTCCTTTTGGCTGTCAACCAACGAAAACGTTCGGTTTGGTCCAATTGGGCAAGGGCTCCACCCTCTTGGCTTCCTAAACAGACTTGCTTCATGGATTCCAAATGAGCCCGGATCTGATCAAAGTCGATATCCTTGCATAACAATTCGCAGCGGCCTTCATCCACCTGGAACAGGATATTGGCATAGCGTTGTTTTCTGCAATATAAGAGCACGCCTACATTGACAAATTCCTCTCTTTCAACGCGCGGAACGAGTCTTACCACAGCATATTCGTATAATGTCCTATCCTGCATGTTGAATTTGATTTACAAATATTTCAGAATGGCTCGCTCTTCTGGAAATAAACTCCACATAAACTTCACGCACTTCATCAGCACTAAGATTGCGAACCTCATCAATTAACCATTCATCCGGAATTACCTTTAGGATCTTTCTGATATTTTCTTTGTTGAACAGCTCTTTATAGGTTGCATCGATTTGGGCAACATCCTTGGCCTTCGCTAAGAGAACATGGTCTTTGATCTGTACGAATGGTTTATCGACGGTTTCTTCCCAGTTGTCCCAGTTATGGTGGAAATACAGTGCCGCGCCATGGTCAATCAGCCATAATTCCTTATGCCAGATCAGCATATTGGTGTTTTTCACCGTACGATCTACATTCATCAAAAGGGCATCCAGCCAAACGATCTTGGAAGCTTCCTCGGAGGAAATTTCATCGACATTGGCATCAAAGGTGATAGCTCCATTCAGATAACTAACGCCCAGGTTCTTCCCTACAGAAAACTTGAGCAGGTCTTGGATCTCTTCATCCGGTTCGGTCCTGCCGAAGCCTACATCCAGATCGGCATACACCATTTCAGGAACCCGAAGTCCTAAGAACCTAGCCAGTTCGCCACCGATAAATTCAGCGACCAAGGCTTTTTTACCTTGTCCAGCTCCTCGGAACTTGATCACATAGCTAAATCCATCATCCGCATCAACCAATCCAGGCAGCGAACCACCTTCGCGAAAAGGTTGGATATATCGGATGATATTCACCTCTCTAATTTCAGGACTCTTTATTTCCAGCATCGATTCTATGTTATAGTTTAGGAGACCTTCATAAGGATCTCCATGGATTTTCAATAATTTGGCAAAAGCCGGTTCTGTCTTTAATCCTTGCGACTTCAGCTTGATGATCTGTTGTTTAAATTCCTCACCGAAGGTCTCCAAAAGTTGGGATTCGATCAACAGATGTCGAAAACCATACTGATCAGCCACCGGTCTACCCTCTCCATAGACTTCGAACAACATACCATCAATTTTAAAGTTAGCAATTCCAACTTCTATTCCACGCATCGTTCCTACTTTAAAGCTGTATCCATTGTGTTTTTCGAAATTTTCATGACATTTTCTTTCAAATTTATCGAGGTCATAGACCTCACAGGCGATATCCAAATCGCTGTTCCATACGGCTATGTCAATGGGAATGGTTCCAATAAGGACGGGGTTGAAATCCTGCAAAGCTTCCATAATCCCATTATTCCGGATCAAATCATAAGATTTCCGTTGCAGTGCAGTGCCCCTTTTGAGGTAGGAAAGATCATAAAACCTAGCAGATTCCATCCTTCAAAGTTAATCTAAAGTGCTCATAAATATTGAAAATCGAGGAAATTGTACCCTAAAGTGACTTAAAGGTTAAGGATATTCTAGCTATATTTGTGAGACTCATACTATAATGCAAAATCAATTTATGGATACAAATACAGAATACAATCGTATTATCAACATATGCCAAGAGCTATTTATTAAAAAGACCAAAGACTACGGTACAGCTTGGCGAATATTACGATTAAGTTCTTTGACTGATCAGATTTATATCAAGGCCGCCCGTATCCGTTCATTGGAAGAAAAAAAGGAATCGAAAGTTGGTGAAGGTGTAGTGGATGAATTCATTGGCATCATCAATTACTGTGTGATTGCTTTGATACAACTGGAAATTGGTAATACGGAAAACGAGAACTTGGATCCCAAAATCGTGGCGGAGAAGTATACCGAAAAGGTGAATGAGACCCGCGACCTGATGTTTGCCAAAAACCATGATTATGGCGAGGCATGGCGGGACATGCGTGTTTCATCGATGACCGATCTGATCTTGATGAAATTGCATCGTGTAAAACAGATTGAGGACAATGATGGCCAAACTTTGGTGTCGGAAGGATTACAAGCTAACTATCAAGATATGCTGAACTATGCAGTCTTTGCACTGATCAAATTAGGTTTGGCAAAATAACGAACAACATGACTTATACACAGAGCTATTCCCAAACGAAACAACCCAAACCTAATGTTTTATTATGGATTGCTAGAATTCTGGTTGGATTATTATTTATCTTCTCCGGATTGATAAAGGCCAATGATCCGATGGGATTTGGCTATAAGCTGCAAGAATACTTCCATGTGCTCAACCTTGGATTCCTAAGTGATTATGCCACTTGGATCGCTATTTTCCTTTGTGCGGTCGAGATCATCTTAGGTGGTCTGTTGATCCTGGGTGTTGCTGGCAAGAAGGTAGCCTGGGGCTTATTGCTCTTGATCATATTTTTTACCTTTTTGACCTTTTACTCTGCATTTTTTGAAGTAGTCAAATCTTGCGGCTGTTTTGGCGATGCCATTCCATTGACCCCTTGGCAATCATTCTTTAAGGACCTTATCCTGTTGTTACTGATCGTATACATCTTTGTGAAAAGGGACCAGATCAAGCCATTCATTAGAAGTCTTTTTACCAGAAACCTGCTGACTGCACTCATCATATTGGGTTCATTTGGTATTGGGATCTATACCTATTATTTCCTTCCATTTATAGACTTTCTTCCTTACAAAGAAGGAAACAATGTTCCAGAACTGATGAAAGCACCAGAAGGTGCTGAACCTGATGTATTTGAACATATCTACGAGTTGAAGAATAAAACCACGAATGAGACGAAAAAAGTAACTGACAAAGAATATATGGGTCAGAAGCTGTGGGAGGATGAAAACTGGGAAGTTGTGGGTGATCCACAGACGAGATTGATCAAAAAAGGATATGAAGTAAAAATCCCTGATTTGATTATTACGGACATGGACGGTACGGATCGTACGGAGGAAGTGATCCAAAATCCATATTATAATTTTATTGTGGTAAGTACAGACCTCAAGATGATGTCTCCTTTTGATTTAGCTGCATTGGACCGCGTCAATACGACAATCAGAGACCTTTCTGAAGACTATAATATCAGGGCCGTTTTGGCAACTGCATCATCTTCTGATGAAGTAAACTACCTGAATGATCAAATGGATCTTGTGCTGGAAACATTCTATGTAGATGCCGTTCCATTGAAAAGTATGGTCCGGGCAAACCCTGGGGTTATGCTGATGCTGAACGGAACCGTTGTCAAAAAATGGTCGCAGTACAATTTTCCTAGCAAACATGAGTTAATAACTAAATATCTAGATAAAGTAGAATGATTCAGCGACCAGTTTTCCTGATTGGCTTTATGGGAAGTGGGAAGACCACATGGGGAAAAAAATTGGCAAATGCCCTAGAGGTTCCTTTCGTGGACCTGGACCATGAAATTGTTGAGCATATCGGCATGAGCATCCCTGAATATTTTGCTTTACACGGCGAAGGGAAGTTCAGGGAAATCGAAAGAGAAATATTGCATGCCCAAAAGGACAAATCTGGCATTATTTCTACGGGCGGTGGTACGCCCTGTTATTTCGACAATATGGATTGGCTATTGCAAAACGGAACGGTCCTCTATCTGAAGCACAGTCCAAAATCCTTATGGAGCAGGTTAAGCCAATCTGATGTCCATAAGAGACCGGCCTTGAAAGGCTTTACTGGTGATGAACTCCTGAACTTTATAGAGAGCAAACTGGAAGAAAGAAACCCATTCTATGATCGCGCCCATATCTTGGTCGATCAAATCAATACGCCTTTGGAAGAATTAGTTTCCTTGGTAAAAGCAAACATTGAATTACATGAGCAATAGATTCTACTCATCTATTTTTTTCGCAGGAATGCTGGCGCTGCTGTCCTCATCTTGTTTTAGGACCAACAGCTCGAGCAGTATAAACAATATGCCACAGGTGGATCAGGTTTTCAACCTGAAGACCGTGGATGATCTGTACCATTTCCTGACCTACAATGAAAACTCTTTCCCTTTGGTCAGTGCCCATCGTGGTGGTCCAAGTGATGGTTTTCCTGAAAATGCAATTCCGACATTCGCTGAGGTGGCCAGCAAGATGCCTGCTATCATTGAATGCGATATTGCCATGACCAAGGATTCTGTTTTGGTCCTGATGCACGATGAAACATTAGACCGTACTACAACCGGCAAAGGAAGAGTTTCCAATAAAACATTTGAGGAACTGAAAGACCTTAAGCTAAAGGATAACAATGGTGAGCTGACAAACTATAGGATCCCTACCCTAGAAGAAGCTTTGCAATGGGGTATCGGAAGGGTTATCTATACATTGGATGTCAAGAGATCGGTTCCTTACGAAAAGGTCATTGAATTGATCCGAAAGACAAAAGCTGAAGCAAACAGCATTATCATTACCTACTCGGCTAACCAAGCGGAAGTTGTGAACAGGTTGGCTCCAGATCTCATGATCTCGGCTACGATCAAAAACAGGGATGATTTGAACCGCCTAAGTGAACTGAGTATTCCAGACACCCGATTAATCGCTTTTGTGGGCACTCGCGAGCCAGACACCGCTCTGTATACGCTGTTGAGACAGCATGGAATTAAATCCATTTTAGGTACAATCGGCAACTTAGACCGATCTGCTGAAAAAGCGGGATACCAGTTGTATGCTGATTTTATCGTTAGAGGAGCAGATGTGCTATCGACAGACAGACCATTTGAAGCTTGGAAAGCATTGGATTTTTATATCAAAAAAAGAAACATAGAATCTCCTTTCATTAATTAATCTATTTTTCAGAGAAAATATAGCGTAAGCCTTGTTAATACGGATTAACAAGGCTTTTTATATGTTGTAACCTATATCCTACAAAAGATAAAATTTTATCAATACGAAAACATTATTAATTGCATCTTGTTGATAAGTTAAAAGAAAACAAGATTATTATGAAAAATTTACTACTAACATTAGCCTTATCAGTAGGCTGCTTATCCTATAGCACAGCACAGGTAGAAGTAAAAACCGTACCTCAATCTTCAGCGGATGTTGGTATGGCTCCGATCAGACAAGGTAATTGGATGATTGGTGGATCTGTAGGTAGTTTAGGATATAGCTTTGAAGGAGAATCCTTCAATATCCAATTGAACCCTCGTGCTGGGTACTTTATTTCAGATGGTATTGCAATAGGTGCACAGGCGAATCTGGGTTTTACTTCGGGAAAAGATGACAACCCTAATAATTGGGGTTATGGTATTTCACCATTTGTTCGTTATTATTTCCCAGGAGGTGCTAGCGCAACGGGTCGTTTCTTTGGACAGGGTGATGTCGGAATTGGCGGTAGCTCTGCAGGTGATGATGTCTCATTAAACCTAGGAGCAAATGTAGGTTATGCCCATTTCATAACACAAACTGTGGCATTGGAAGTTATGGCAGGCTACAATTATTCAAAGGCCAATATTAATGCTTCTGGAACTCAGAATGGCCTTGGATTATCAGTTGGTTTCCAGATTTATTTACCGGGAAGAAACAGATAGTAGAATTAAGACCTTTTCTGGTTTGACCAGATAAGATTTCAATCAAAAATTAAATTCCAAAAAAAAGCTTAGCGAAATTTCGCTAAGCTTTTTTGCAATAAATAAAACAATAGTCTATTATTATTTTTTCATACTTCCAGTTTCATTGAAGCGAATGTGCCAACTGAAGGCTTCTTCCAAGAGATGTGGCGTATGTCCACCGCGCTGACAGGCACGGTCGAAGTAAGATTGTAATTCTTCTCTATAGTCTGGGTGTACACAGTTGTCAATGATCTTCTGTGCCCTCTCCCTTGGCGCCAGTCCGCGTAAATCTGCCAAACCGATATCAGTTACCAAGATGTCGACATCGTGCTCTGTATGGTCCGTATGGGACACCATCGGCAAGATATGCGAGATCTTGTTGTCCTTGGAAGCGGCTTGGGTCACGAAAATACTTAGATAGGCATTTCTCGCGAAATCCCCTGATCCTCCAATACCATTCATGATCTTGGTTCCACCGATATGGGTAGAGTTCACATTTCCATAAATATCAAATTCAATAGCGGTATTGATGGCAATGATTCCCAAACGACGGATCAAACCTGGCGTATTGGAAATATTCTGTGGACGAAGCACAAACTTGTCGCGGTATTTCTGAAGGTTATCAAACACCCTCTCATAGCATTCTTTGGAAACGGTAACCGATGATGCCGAAGCAAAGCTTAATTTTCCTGCATCCATTAAGTCAAATGCGGAATCCTGCAATACTTCAGAGAACATGGTCAGGTCATAGAAATTACTATGTAAGAAACCGGTCAAAACGGCATTAGCTACTTTTCCAATCCCAGCCTGGATCGGTAGCAAACGATCTGATAAGTGGCCTAGGTTTACCTCCTCTTCAAAAAACTCCAGGATATGTTCAGCAATCTTGCTGGTTTTCTCATCGGGTGGAGCGATATCTGCAGGGCTATCATGTTGACTGGTAAAGACAATAGCCGCTACTTTATCCGGATTTAAGGGAATGGTCTTTCTGCCAATCTTATTCCATGGCGCAACAATCGGGATTACATTTCTATGTGGGTAATCTTCGGCTTGGTAGATATCGTGGATACCATAAACATTCTCATGGACCGAAGTATTGATTTCCAGGATAACTTTCTTGGCCAAGGCCGCGAATGTAACGGAATTCCCTACGGAAGTCGTTGGAACCACGCTTCCATCTCTGTCAATATAGGCTACTTCCAAAACGGCGATATCTACATCAGGAAGGTTTTTATTATGTAAGAGTTCGGCACTTTCGCTCAAGTGCTGATCGATGAAAAGCACTTCACCATTATTGATTTTACTTCTCAGGACAGGGTCTACCTGAAAGGGCATACGCTTTTTCAAGGCACCAGCTTCAGCAAGTTTCCCGTCGGTACCATGACCTAGGGACGCTCCTGTCATTAAAGTGATCTTAATATTTTCTTTTTTGGCGCGTTCAGCTAATGCGGGTAAGATGACCTTACTGTCTCCAGCTTTGGTGAAACCACTGGAGCCTACAACCATACCGTCTTCGATTAATTTGACAGCTTCTTCGGCAGTAGTAACTTTTTCTTTAAGTCTTTCAAGACGTATTCTGTCCAACATATCAATACATTTGTGTTCCCTCTAAAAGAGTGAGGCAATATTAGTCAATATTTTATTTATTAAATTATTCATAATAGCCAGTTACTTTTTTTGTCTGAATAAAAAGTAACTGATTACTTACTAGACACATTTACTATAGAATTCTTGTGGATAGGATAAGAAATCGCCATAGATTGATGTTAGATGCTGTTAATTTAGAGCAAATGCGATAATAATCAAAAGATGTGGATATCTTTTTTTAAAATTATTTCAAAAATGTAAGGCAAACACTTGTGGCGTGTGGTCCTCAAAACGCCCTTGTTTTGCTTTTCTCAAATAAAAACAGGAAATTTATGCCACATTAACGCCTCATCTGGATGCAAAAGGAATATATTGATAAATATTATATGACAGAAGTAGATACTTATGACAACAGTATCTATTGTCATCATGCAGTAATGGGTGACTCGGTTACTGAGCACTCACACAAAAAAGGTCAATTCCTTTATACGGAAGGTGGGGTTGTCTTTTTGAAGACGGCAGAGAAGTCTTACTTTCTCCCTGCCCGCCACTATATCTGGATTCCGCCGCATGTAAAGCACAGCATTCACCCGAGTAGCTCGGAGGTGGTGATGAGAAACCTGTACTTTCCTAAGTACGAGACCGACACAGAATTTTTCGATAAGGTCAATATCTATCCGGTCAACGATCTGTTGATCGAATTGATCATGTTTACAAACCGCTGGAATGGGAATATCTTTCCTGAGGAAGAACCTCGCTATTCTATTGCGAAAGCCTTTAAGCTTATCCTGCCTGAGCTTTCCCAAACGGAGTTGCCATTGGCTCTTCCCTATCCTAAAAATGACAAGCTAAAGCAGATCATTAATTACCTGGAACAGAATATCGCCGAGAACATCAGTTTTAAGAGCTTGGCTGAGCATTTTGATATTTCCGAAAGGACATTGGCAAGATTGTTCCAGAAAGAACTGGCCATGTCGTATATTCAGTACTTCACGATCTTAAGGATGCTGACCTCCTTGAAGCTCCTATTGGACGACAAACTTAGCGTGAATGAAGTGGCGTTGCGAGTAGGATACAATAGTCTGCCTACCTTTAGCAACACCTTTAACAAGGTTATTGGCGTGCGTCCTAGTGAATATGTAAAAAACCGTAATTTACTTTTATAATCCTTAATAAATGAATTTCAAGACCATTATCGCCTGTTTGCTGCTGGGAACTATGTTTTCTTGCTCAGCAACCTCACAAGTCAACCAAAAAACAACCGTAAAAACCCCTAAACCTATTCAGTTATTTAATGGCAAGGATATCAAAGATTGGACTCCTAAGATTAGATTGCATGAAGTAGGCGACAACTATGCGAATACATTCCGAGTTGAAGATGGGCTTTTGAAAGTACGTTATGATGGATATGATGATTTTAACCAACAGTATGGACACCTAGCCTTCAATAAACCTTATGGTTATTATGTGCTGAGGCTGGAATACAGGTTTGTAGGCGAACAGACCAAGGGTGGTGAAGGCTGGGCATGGGCCAATAGCGGCGCTATGTTGCATGGACAAGATCCTAAAACCATGTTGAAAGACCAAGATTTCCCGATCTCTATCGAAGGACAGCTCTTGGGCGGAAACGGTAAGGACGAACGCACAACCTCCAACCTATGTACACCTGGAACCAACGTGGTAATCGACGATAAGTTATTCACCCCACACTGTTTGAGCTCCAAATCGAAGACTTACCATGGTGACCAATGGGTAACCGCTGAGTTTGTCGTACTTGGCGATTCGTTGATCCAGCACGTTCTGGATGGACAGGTTGTTCTGGAATACAACAAACCGCAAATTGGAGGTGGAAGTGCATCACCTGTGGACCCTAAGGTGAAACAAGATGGTAAACTATTGGACAAAGGCTATATCTATTTACAAAGTGAAAGCCATCCCATTGATTTCCGTAAAGTTGAACTTTATGACCTAAACTCATATAAAGGTGACAAACAGAAATTAGATCAGGTTGTAAAATCGATCCTGAGCAAATAAGAAATATGCCCATAAAAAAGCTGCGCTGACCTTTTGGTCAGCGCAGCTTTTTTATGGTGCTCCTGGTATTCCACCTTGAAATACGGAGCACAGAATCAGAAAAGTATACAAACAAGAAAAGGGATGTTTTAAAACACCCCTACAATATTTTATAAAAAAAGCTTAGATTACGCTAATTTGTTAACGAATTTAGTCAACTTAGACTTGTTGTTAGAAGCTTTTTTCTTGTGGATAACATTCTTCTTTGCAAGACGATCAAGCATAGATACCACGCGTGGCAATAATTCTTTAGCTTCTTCTGCAGAAGTAGTGTTACGTAATTTCTTGATTGCGTTACGAGTAGTTTTCGCTTGGTAACGGTTTCTTAAACGCTTCGCAGCGTTAGCTCTAATTCTTTTGATCGACGATTTATGATTTGCCATTTCTCTTAGCTATATAATATTTTAAATCTTTTATACTTTATTTCGGACTGCAAAAATAGCACAGAAAATCTAATATTCAAAATCATTTTTAATTTTTCGAAATCATTATCTTTGCAAGATGCAAAAATTATCCATGGATCAGCTCAATCGGGTTGATGTTGAAACCTTTAAATCTCAAGAGAAAACTCCCTTGGTCATTGTTTTGGACAATGTGAGGAGCATGCACAATGTAGGCTCGGCCTTTCGTACTGCGGATGCCTTTGCCATCGATAAGATCGTTTTATGTGGTATTACAGCTACTCCACCGCATCGTGAAATAGAGAAAACAGCATTAGGAGCAACCCAGTCGGTAACCTGGGAGTACGAAAAGGATAGTGTCGAAGCCATCAAAAAATTAAAAGCAGAAGGTTTTGAAGTATATGCGATCGAACAAACCAACAATAGTGTCTCTTTGGAGACCTTTGAGCCTGTAACAAGCAAGAAGTATGCGGTAGTATTTGGCAATGAGGTGCATGGTGTGGAAGAGGATATCATTTCATTGGCGGATGGCACCTTAGAAATACCTCAATTCGGGACAAAACATTCCTTCAATGTTTCTGTTACCATAGGTATAGTACTGTGGGATTTAATCAATAAAACCAAGTTTATTAAAAAATAACAAAATACCTACCTATCTGATTTTTAGAAGTCATATCAAAATAGTAGATTTGCGTTGCAAAAAATAAGACAAAATGAGTGTATTAGTAAATAAAGATTCCAAAGTAATCGTTCAAGGTTTTACCGGAAACGAAGGTACTTATCATGCGTCTCAAATGATTGAGTACGGTACAAACGTAGTAGGTGGTGTTACTCCTGGTAAAGGTGGCCAAACACACTTAGACCGCCCAGTATTCAACACAGTTCAAGATGCTGTTGATGCTACAGGTGCAAATGTTTCTATTATTTTTGTTCCACCTGCATTTGCTGCTGACGCTATCATGGAAGCTGCTGCTGCTGGTATTGCTTTAATTGTTTGTATTACCGAAGGTATTCCAACAAAAGACATGATTCAAGTAAAATCTTACTTGAGCGACAAAAACTCACGTTTAATCGGCCCTAACTGTCCTGGTATCATCACTGCTGAAGAAGCTAAGATCGGTATCATGCCAGGTTTCATCTTCAAAAAAGGTTCTGTAGGTGTTGTATCTAAATCAGGTACTTTAACTTACGAAGCAGTAGACCAAACTGTGAAAGCAGGATTAGGTATCACAACGGCAATCGGTATCGGTGGTGACCCAATCATTGGAACTACTACTAAAGAAGCTGTTGAATTGTTGATGAACGACCCTGAAACTAAAGGTATCATCATGATCGGTGAGATCGGTGGTGGTATGGAAGCTGAAGCTGCTCGTTGGATCAAAGAAAACGGAACTAAACCTGTTGTTGGTTTCATCGCTGGCCAAACAGCGCCTCCAGGACGCCGTATGGGTCACGCTGGTGCTATCGTTGGTGGTGCAGATGATACTGCTGCTGCTAAGATGAAAATCATGGAAGAGTGCGGTATCCGTGTGGTTGAATCACCTGCTGAAATTGGAAAAGCAATTGCTGAAGAATTAGCTAAATAATTCTAACAGCGAAAATCATAAAGAAAGCCTGACTCAAATGAGCCAGGCTTTTTTATTAACTAAACAACGAAACTTAAGATTGTTCTGAAGGATCTTCTTTCTTTTCCTTTTTATCTTGCTGTGTACTTTCATAATGCTCAATCAATTGATTGAGTTCATTGAGATTGATATCAGACTTCAGATCAACAAATACCTGATCCTCATCGTCAGTGATTCCCAACATCACACTTTTTATCCTATCCCCTTTTGTTTTTGTGTTGATGGAGATTTTTGAGCCGTCACTATATATACTCATCAGCTCCTCGAAATCGTTTTTCACCAGATAACTGTTGAATTTATCATAAAGGTTGGAATTTCTTCCACCACCAGAAACTGCCATCAATTTAATTTTCTTGATCTTCTTCAATGCCAAGGCTAGTGCAGGATCATCTTCACGCAATTCCCTGATCTTTCCACGGATAAATGTTTTCATCAGGATCCCTGGAACATTGATTGATACAATTTCAGCATCAGCTGAGAGTTTAGTGCCTTTTGCGAAATCCATGTTAGCACTCCTTTTGATCATACAGCTCTGCATGCTGAAGAAAATAATAGCGGCACAAATAATTCCAATGTAGCGTTTCATAATGTTAGTGTTATTAAGGTTAGTTATCGTTATTGTTTACAAGGGCATTGAGATCATCGTATTTTAAGGAACCATCAAGAATCATAAAGACAGTTTCTTCATCGGAATTGATACTGAGCAAAAGATTGTTCAGGAAATCACCTTCTACATTTTCAGCCAAGAACCGGATTTTGTCTCCATCAGAATTGATTACCAATAATTCTTCATATTTAAGGTTTCCAATGGCAGAACTAACTTCCTTTTGGATGGCAGAACCTGCGTTTTCAAAAACCAACATCTTGATGGAATTGATCTTGCTCAATAAGGGTTTGATGGTTTCAACGTCGGCATCATTGATTTTCATTTTGTTCAACATCTTGAACATAGGTTTTCCAATCTTGATCGAAGTAACCCCTTTTTGCTCCTTATATTGCTCAAAAATTTGATCTAGCTTAGAGATCTGAGCCTGTGCCATGCTTGCCACAAATAGGCTGATTATTAACATGAACGTTTTCATAGTTTTCATTTTTTTAGATTTCAATTTTTAGATACTTAATGTTTTCAACACCCTCCATCCCCTTCTTTAAATTCGACGCAGCGAAATGCAGGGCTGTCTCAGTCACTTCAAGGGCTTTCTCTTCGTCATAGATCCTGACGCCATTGACCTCCACATACAAATCCTCATCCGGATAAGGGTTTGTTTGCATAGTTTCTGGCGAATGCTCTTTTGACTTCCTTGTAGAGGCTAATTGCACGCTTTTTAAAGGCTCCTTGCTTTCAGCTTGGACACTTGGACCCTTCGACGCAACTAACTCTTCAGGAGTGCTCTTTGGCGACTCCACGTCCAGAGGCTTAGGTCTTTCATTTGATACAGCAACTTTATTGATTGCCCGATTATCCTTTTGATCATTGAATTGACGGATCAAGAAAAATCCCAACAGCAATGAAGCCGCGATGCTAGTCAGCATGATGATCCTTCGGGACAATGGAATAATTTTCTTGTCAGCTGGCATTTCTTTTTCAGCCAGATCCATAAAGCTCTCAAAATCCCAGTCCATCTTTTCTTCAGGTTTTTTGAGCATGGAAAAGAATTCTTCATCTTCCAACTCTTTCAGTCTACGTTCTTGCTCCAAGGAAGATTTTCCTTCCCAGTACTTAGCCCTCAGCTTATCCAATTCTTCTCTTTTCATATTCAAAAACCTTAGTTAAGTTTACTCTTATGCTGTTTCTAGCTCTTGATAAATTCACCCTGACTGCATTTTCTTCAAGTCCTGCCATCTCGGCGATGTCTATGATTTCATATTCTTCAATATCCCTTAAGTACATCACCAATCTTTGCTTTTCCGGCAGTTCATCGATCATTTTCAAGATCAGCTCTTTGGTCATCGCTGGATACTTTTCTTTTTGAACATCTGCGGGCAATTGATTTAGATATTTCGCATGCCTTCCCAGTTTATCAATTTTGTTGTAAGCCATATTCCTGACCATTTGCATGGCAAAAGCTTCAATACTTTTCAACTGTGTCAATTGACCCCTCTGCTCCCACAGTTTCAGCATCACCTCTTGTACCAGATCGTAAGCGTCTTCCTGATGTTCCAGAAACCTATTTGCAAACCGGTAAAGCTTATCCTTCAGGACAAATACCGTATTTTTAAAGGTCTCTTGGTTCATCATTATTATTGCTTATTTATTAACAAGACAGACTACGCTGCCCTTCTATTACATCAAAAAATAAAAAAACTGAAAAATAACCATAAATCACTTATTTTCAGCAACAAAAAATGCCAGAAGAAATTCTCCTGGCATTTAATTCTTTTGAAATTAACCTATTTCTTTTCATCTGCTGAAGGTCCATACAAACCTGGTACAGGAATATCTAACAACCTAAGGTAAACACTTAACTGACCTCTATGATGGATCAAATGATTATTGATGACAAAGCGAAGAGCGCCTAGTTTTGGCATTTCCCCTACCACATAGGTATCCACCCTCATCGTCCATTTGCTAAACCAATCCTCTTCAGGAAATTCATCTAACGTTTTTTCATTCCTTTTATAGCCTTCATCCAATGATTTCTTAAGTTCCTCCACACTGCTTGGGTGAAATGGTTTATAGTCTGTTGCTAGGTTAAAATCGTTCTTCGTCAAAGCATCAGAGACCCAATTATGGAGCTCAACAATATGCCCTGCTAAATTGCCTAATGACATGGATTTTTCATGAGGTTTAAAAGACAAGTCCTCATCTTTCAATCGATCTAAGATCCTTCTTGTGTTATTGGTTTCGCGTTCCAATTCTACCAAAAATCCTTCTTTAATGCTCATATAAATAATGTATTAATGTTAACCTAAGTTATCAAAAAAAGTATAACTTTAACCTTATTAAACTAAATTAAAAAACCTATCCAAATGAAGAAATTATTAATTCTTTGTATCCTTTTCCTCCTATTGGGTATACAAAGCAAAGGTCAGGATGCCAATGCCGATTATGTAAAAACGCATTATGACAAAACCGAACAGTACATCACCATGAGAGATGGTACACGGCTGTTCACATCAATCTACACCCCAAAAGACAAGTCGAAGAAATACCCTATCATGCTGAACCGAACTCCTAATACCGTTGCCCCATATGGCGAAGGGAAATTCAAGGCCAGTTTAGGAAATTTTCCAGAGATGATGAAGAAGGGCTATATCTTCGTTTATCAAGATGTACGTGGTAAATGGATGAGTGAAGGTACTTTTGAAGACATTCGCCCAACTAAAACCAAAGAAAACAAACACACAATTGATGAAAGTACAGATACTTATGACACCATAGATTGGTTGGTCAAGAATTTAAAGGGTAACAATGGTAAAGTTGGGATATATGGTATCTCCTACCCTGGCTTTTATTCTACAGTAAGTTTGGTCGGCAGTCATCCTGCCTTAAAGGCGGTTTCTCCACAAGCTCCAGTTACAGACTGGTTCATCGGAGACGATTTTCATCATGGAGGAGCCCTGTTCTTGGCAGATGCATTCCGTTTCATGTATTCCTTTGATGCTCCAAGGCCAAAACCTATTACCAATGAAAATGGGCCGAAAGGATTCCAATTACCATCAAAGGACCTTTACAAGTTCTTCTTGGACAACCCAACGCTATCTGGATTAAAGAATGAATATTTAAGTCATACCGTTAAGTTCTGGGACAATTTGGCGAAGCACAGCACCCTAGACAGTTTCTGGGTAGCAAGAACTATCACCAATCATCTAAACGACGTTAAACCTGCTGTAATGGTGGTTGGCGGGCTTTACGATGCAGAGGATACCTATGGCGCCTTTGAAACCTATAAACAAATCGAAAAACGCAACAAAAAGAACAATTCTATTTTGGTAATGGGGCCTTGGTTCCATGGCGGATGGGTTCGTGGAGAAGGTGATCATTTTGGTGACATCCGCTTTGGACAAAAAACAAGCTTGGACTACCAAAAGAAATTTGAAGCACCTTTCTTCGAATACTATCTAAAAGGTGAAGGTTCCTTCAATCCTGCGGAAGCCAATATCTTTTTCACAGGAGCCAATGAATGGAAGAATTTTGACCAATGGCCGCCAAAGGATGCTCATACAAATGAACTTTTCCTAAATGCAAACGGAAAGATTTCAAAGGCAGCAGACGATCAAGCTGAATCCTATGTGGAATATGTGAGTGACCCAAACAAACCTGTTCCTTTCCAAGAAGGTCTGATTGAAAACAGAACCAGGGAATATATGATCGCTGATCAACGTTTCGTGGCAAATCGCCCAGATGTAATTGTATTTGAGACTGAAACATTAACATCAGCTATCACTATGGCAGGTCCGGTTGTTGCAGACCTCAATGTATCCATGACGGGTACCGATGCAGACTTTATCGTTAAAATCATCGATGTATATCCGGACACTTCTTCTGCAACTTCTGCAGTAAACGAAAAGGTCGTAATGCCTAATTACCAAATGCTGGTAAGGGGAGAAATCTTACGCGGCAAGTTCCGTAATAGCTTCAGTAATCCAGAGGCATTCAAACCTAATGAAATCACGCCTGTGCGTGTTGTCCTTCCAGATGTAGCCCACACTTTCAAGGCAGGGCACAAAATCATGGTGCAGATCCAACATACCTGGTTCCCATTAGCAGATAGAAATCCGAACCAATTTATGGATATCTACAAGGCTAAGGCTGAAGATTATATCAAGAACACCCATAAGCTATACTTTGACAAAAACCATCCAAGTAAAATCAAATTTGAAACTCTTGGAGATTTCAAGTTGTAAACTGGAAAACAATAGAAAGGGACGAATTAAATTCGTCCCTTTTTTATGTCTTTCCAACGCCATTTACAATTTTTTGCACATTTATTGTAACGAATAATCTTGGTCATATACTTACTATTTGAATTTACACTAATACAATATGAAAAAACTCATTCTTACTGCAATGGCATTTATGATGACTATTGCCTTATTTGCCCAGAACAAAGAGACATTCCTTTGGAAAATTTCCGGAAACGGTTTAAAAAAGGATTCGTATGTCCTAGGAACCATTCACATGGCATGTGGTCCTGATTTCAAAATGGAAGACAAAATAAATGAAGCTGTCAAAACAACCGACCGTATTGCTCTAGAACTTAATGCTAGCAATCCAGAAACTGTAAAATCATTACAGGCTCATATCGGACCAGTACCAGGATTCTTTGACGGCTTGGCTCCAGAAAAGAAACAACTGATCGATAGCGTTCTGACCGCCAAGAATTTATCTCCAGCGATGTTGGATCAGGTAGGCCCAGCGGTCCTTATTTCACTTTTGTCCATGCAGGCATTCGACTGTCAAGACCCTAAGGATATAAAATCCATGGAATTGGAATTATTGAAATTGGAAGGAGCTGCTGGCAAACCAGTTGACGAACTGGAAACAGCAGAGTTTCAGATCAATCTCATGAACGAATTCTTCAAGGCGGAAGACCTTTACACCTATTTGAGGGATTTAGATAAAATGAAGGAACAAACTAAACTATTGGTCACAAAATACTTCAACAATGAAGTTGGACAAGTCGAAGAGTTGTTATTTAAGACCTCTTCAATGAGCCCTGAAAAAGAAGAAATGATGTTGACCAAAAGAAACCAAGAATGGATAAGCAAAATGCCTGAAATGATGAAGAACAACTCAACCTTCTTTGCAGTTGGTGCAGGTCATTTATTAGGCAAAAATGGTGTCATTCAATTATTGAAGGACAAAGGTTATAAAGTGACCCCTGTTCTTTAATCCCACCTGATACCTATAAAAAAGTAAAGCGCTGATCGAATTCGATCAGCGCTTAATAATCAATCTGTTGTTTATCTATGATTTGACGATGCGTTTTACTTCATCGAACTCATCCTGAATTTCCTGACTCACAGGTTTTGATAACAAGGAAACAATGACAATGGTCAAAAAGCTTAAAATAAAGCCAGGGATCATTTCATAAACCTCCTTATAGTTGTGCGGAACATACACCCACAATAAAACTACGGCACCTCCCACTAACATGCCAAGCAATCCTGCCATAGCTGTGGTCCTTTTCCACAACAGGGATAATAATACTATCGGTCCAAAAGCAGCACCGAATCCTGCCCATGCATTCCCTACCAAATTCAAAATACTATCTTTCGGATTAAGGGATAATAACAGAGCAATCACAGCAACGATCAAAACTGAAAGCCTGCTGACCTGCAACATGGTCTTTGCGGATGCTTGCTTATTGAAAAAGGTCCTATAGATATCTTCCGTCATGGAACTTGAAGTCACCAATAATTGAGAAGAAATGGTACTCATAACTGCAGCCAAGATAGCAGACAGCAAGAATCCACCGATCAATGGATGGAACAACACCCTGGAGGTATAGATAAAGATGGTTTCAGCCATTTCTTTTGAGCCATCAAATTTAGTCATGGTAGCCGTATCAAATTTTGCTAAATAGGCAATACCAAATAGACCTACCAACATAGCTCCACCAACGGTAAAGATCATCCAGGTAATCCCGATATTTCTTGCTTTTGGAATGTCCTTAACGCTATCAATAGCCATAAAACGAACCAAGATATGCGGTTGACCAAAATAGCCTAATCCCCAAGCAAGTAAGGAAACGATGGAAATAGTGGTCGTGCCTTTAAACAAATCCAGGTAATCTGAATTTTTAGTATCGATAATGTTAATGGTTTCGCCCAATCCACCGATCTGGGTAACCATCACGATAGGCAATATCACAAGGGCCGTAACCATAATGGTACCTTGCACGAAGTCAGTTAAGCTCACTGCTAAGAAACCGCCCAAAAAGGTATATAGAACCACGACAAAGGTCGTTACATACAAACCAGTATAATAATCCATATTAAAGGCCGATTCAAATAAACGCCCTCCTGAAACCATTCCTGCAGAAGTATAAAGTGTAAAGAACACTAGAATAAAGACAGAAGATGCGATTTTCAGCAATTGGGTCTTATCATGAAACCTATTTTCAAAAAAGACCGGTATGGTAATGGAATTCTTGGCAACCTCCGTATATACCCTTAACCTTGGTGCTACTAAAACATAATTTAGAAATGCACCGGTTGTCAATCCAATGGCTATCCAAGAACTGGACAAACCAGCGGCATACATGGCGCCAGGCAAGCCCATCAATAACCATCCACTCATATCCGCAGCACCGGCAGACAATGCTGTTACTGCAGCACCCATTTTACGGCCTCCAATTAAAAACTCTTCTGAGTTACTCGTTGATTTCTTCCAGGAATAAAGCCCTATCAGAACCATTAGTAGCATATAAAGGCCAATGGAAATTAATTCGTATGTATTCATGTAATAATTTTAATTTGTAAAGATGCTATAAAATTGCTGGAATTTCCATTCCTTTTAAACGATTAGTTAAAATATTATCTGCCTTAGCATTAGATTTCCCTATTTCCTTCAACATTTTGATGCCATCAACCTCGTAAGGATAAATTCCAAGTGCTTCGTCCAGAAGGCTTAATGCCTCGTCCGTTTTGTTTTCTTTTAAATTGATCAATGCCTGGCTAACTAAATCGGATGCTTTATAAAACAAAGTGTTATTCGGTTTTAATTTCTGATGAAATGCTTTAGCGTCCTCCAATCTATTGTTATCAGCTAATAACCTGACCAACCTTTGGTTATATAAAGGCTCCAATCTAATCGGGTCACCACCTCGGACCATCAATTTGTCCAAGAATTCATTCAATTCCTTAGTTTTTCCCTGTTTGGCATAAACTTCAGCAAAAAGCAATTCAAACTCTGGTCTGTTCACTTGAGAAGCTTGCAAGGTACGATAGATCTGTTGTAGGTTTTTCAAGGCTTCATCATACTTTCCATTTGCAGTCAAAGCCTCAATATGTTGCGTACGGATCAAATAATTTTGTGGTTTCTGGGCCGCCAAATGTGATAGAACAGCAATTTCCTCCTCATATCCCAGCAATGATTTCTGCCAGGCTTTGAACGTCTTGGAATCATCTTTTCTATCTCTTAAATAGGTGGATATTTCCGAACCATTTTTCACATATTCATCCGCTACGTCCATAGCTTGCTTCAACATTCCGCGTTGGAAATAGAAATTCCTCAAGATTCCGGAGTTTTTAGCTTTCTCCATATAATCAACCTCGATATCATACGCCTTTTTGAGCAAGGCCGCCTGAGCAGGTAAATTATTAGGTTGAGTGGCCATAAGGATATTTCCCTCTACCGAATAAATAGGAGCATAGTTGGCATCGATCGCCTTGGCCGCTTTCAATCGATTGGAAGCTTCATCATATTTACCTTCCGACAACAGGTAATCTGCATAATCAACAAAAGCTGGTAAATATTGCTGATCATATTGCAGAGCCGTATCCAAGTAAGTATAAGCCTCCTTCAGGTCATTCTTGGCAGAATTTCTTGCTAAATTCACATAAACTTCTGACCAATTTGATGCCATGGCCTGTTTATCACCTGCCAAATACGCTTTCTCCTTGCTGATCATATCATCCAAAAAAGCATACATCTTGGGATCCTTGGTTTTCAGGTCATTCAAGGTATTCATCGATTTAAAATCCAATGGATGAACTTTTACCTTTTCAAAATAGGCTGGATAGGTCTGAGCTAAATATTCAGATTCATTGTTCTGTGAATAGTAGTCAAGAGTAAGGCCATTTTCCATGGCATTATAATAAAGCTCACGGATCTTTCTGTTCTGTTTATCCGTCAATACCTGTCCATGGAAAAGATGTACATATTCATGTAGGATTACATTTCTTTCCTGAAAGGCACCACGTTCTACATATTCTATGGCCGCTGCTCCGGAGCCTACCCCACGGATATCCATCCACTGACGGTTGTCAAAGGTTGAATTAAACCTGAAATAAGGCGCTTTCATTGCTAAGGCCAAGTCGATGTGCAACGGAGGCACAACAAATACACGATGCTGTTTTACCAGAAATGGAAAATATACCGTAGAGGTATATAATTGATTCCAAGCCATACCTTTCGCAACATGACCAGGGTAATAGGCGAGATCAGGAAATACTTCCAAGAAATCGTCCATATTGCTAATCTTAGGATTCTTTATTGCAGCACTTATACTTGGATAAGTATTCAGGTAAGGAATTCTCTTTGATTTGATTACAGCTGCCAATCCATTGTGTGCTGGTCCATAATGATGCTTTTCTTTTAATATAGTTAAGAAAATCTGCTCCGCTTTATCTAACCTCTCTTCTCGATCAGTAGCATCAAAATCACCATATAGCAGGGATGCTTTGTGCATCTCCGGCAATACAGAATTTGGATGCGCTTTTTCTATTTGATCTACCTTTTCAAGCGCTGCTTCAATTTCATTAGCAGTAAACAATTCATCGGCAGTTTCCAGCTCTTGTCTGATTGTTTTTTCATTTTCATCCACGTAATCGGCATAGGTCAAATTGGTATGACCATTTCCCAGATGCCAATGTGACTGAAAATGCAATGGATTTAGAGCTAATGCAATTTCCCATTGGGCAACCATATCTCCTAATTGAGTGGCATCAATTCTCCTCCATATCGCATATCCATAATAAAATCTGGCATCAGCGTTCAGCGGATTTAACTTGAGGCCCTTAACCAAAACCTCTTCCGCGTCCTTTGGTTTTTGATCCCAGAAGAAAACGTCAGCTTTCAAAAAATACCCAGCCGCAAGGTTAGGCATTTTTTCAATGAGGCTATTGGCTAAAGCTAAAGCTTCAGGGTACTTTTTCTGCAGCATCAAAGCTCTTCCCAAAACAAGGTTTGTTTCGATGTCATTAGGATGCTTTTGCAATAGCGCTTTACTCATTTGCTCTGCAGTTTCCAGTTCCCAAGCTTCAATTTTTAGAATGGCAAAGGCACGCTTTACTTTCAAGTCGGCCTGATCCTTTTTACTTAACTTTAGAAGATCCTGTTCTGCAGCCTTGAAATCATTATTAAGCCAATGGTATTTAAATTTTAAAACAGCGGCTTCTTGCGCATTGATATTTTTTCCAACTATTAATTCTTGATTCACCAAGTTCCATTCTCCAAGATCCAAGAGCTGATTTAAGGTAGCATATTTAGTTTTAGAACTTGAATGGAGTTCCTTAATGTACCTCGATTTCTCTTGGTCGAGGAAGGTCCTGACCGCTTTCGTGTCATTGATGTAGTCTTGGGCATGTACAGAATTTATACTGACAAATAGAATAAGAATTAAACGTTTTAATAGCATAGTATGTGTGAAATAAATAGAAGCCAGCCCGAAGGGAAAGGCTGGCTCCGTTTAAAAAAAACACTAGTATTTAGCTGGTTGATCAGCTGCTGGTAAAGATTTTTTAATGAATTGACGAATATCATCGTTCGCTTTGATTAGATCTTCTTTACGTAAGTACATCATGTGACCACTTCTGTATCCAATCCAGCTCATTCTTGATTTTAATTTACCGGAAGGATCCATTTGCCACATATTATATTTAGCATTGAAATAATCACAAGCAGCATCATAGTAACCTGACTGCACCATTAAATGCAAGTAAGGGTTAGCTGCCATCGCTTGTCTAAGGTTATAACCTGTATTGTCATTGCTTCTATCCCAAGGATGAACAGGACCGAACATATTATATTTTACATCTGCTTTATAGTTCAGCTCATTGGTATAATAATAATTAATGGCCGGAGTAAATGAATGTAACCATGATGTAATTTCCGAATTATAATCTGGGCGTTCCCCACCATCACGGAAGTCAATTCCAATATATCTGGAATCCAAGCGACCTACAGTTTTTCCTTGATCACGTAATAACTCCTTCCAATATAATGCAGTTGGAATATCCAAATTATTCTGTGTAATTACAGTTTCAGACAATCCAGAATATTTGGAATACTGCTTGATAATTTCGGATTTTTCTGCTGCACTAATGCTAGATCCTTTCGCTATCGCTGGTAAAAGCTTTTCAATAGTGAACTTCTCTACCTCTGGAAGAAACTCTTCTAAATCTCTGTTTTGCAACTCCGGAGCTAGTTTTTTATGATACCAAGCTGTAGCAGAGTAATAAGGTAAAAAGTTAGCTTTTTCAACAGCACCTTCTCTCTTAATACCTAATTCAGTTGGGGATACCAAAATAACTCCATTTAGGTACATCCATTGCGCGTTTTGTAATTCCAAAGCTAAACCAGAAACACGGGTGGTACCGTAACTTTCGCCAATTAAATATTTAGGAGATGCCCAACGGTTGTTTCTAGTTACAAAGGTATTGATCCACTCCGCTAGATATTTGATATCGGCATTGGTTCCAAAGAAAAGAGAACGATCAGCTTTTTCATCTAAAATACGGGAATAACCGGTATTGATCGGATCAATATACACGATATCGGCCACATCTAAGATTGAATAAGGGTTTTCCTTAACCCCATAAGGTTGTAAAGGATATCCTTCATCATCAATATTTAAAATTCTTGGACCGGTGTATGCTAAGTGCATCCAAACTGAACCTGAACCAGGACCACCGTTGAAAGAAATTACCAAAGGTCTTTTTGCGCGGTTACTGATATCATCACGGGTGTAATAGGTGAAGTGTACAGTTGCTAAAACATTGCCTTTTTGATCCCAAACGGGTTGTGTTCCGGTCTTTGCTGTATAGCCAAATTTCTGTCCATTTGCAGTAACACTGTGTTTTGTAACAATTGTGCTATCTGCTAATGGCATTCGTTGAGCCTGCACAGCAATCGCCATAATTAGTGCTGATAAAATTAAAATGTATCTTTTCATTGTGTTTATATTGTTGATAATTGATTACAATCGAAATTTATAAATTATTGTCTTGTATCCCAAAATACTCTTTCCAGCATACTTGATTTCTGCTTGATATTTGGGTTATTGTTTGCTTCAGATTGAGCGTACAATAATGACCTCGGAACTTCATCATAAATCGCTATTGGTTTTTTCAAAGGTGTCAATGCAGGGTATCCAGTTCTTCTATAATCTGCCCATGGCTCTCCTACTACTCCAAAATTGGCAATGTACTTTTCTGTAATAATCTGTTCCAATTTTTGCTCGTTGGTTCCTGCTAAAGTTCCCTTACTTGCCATATAGGAAGCTAAGCTTGCCGCTGGTAATTTACTGTCGTCAAATGATGCTTTGATCCCTGCGGCATAGAAGGTTTGCGCCTGTGCTGCTGCTCCGTTCATCAATGCTGCCTCAGCACGGATAAAATTATACTCGGCAAAGGTCAACAGTCGAGCTGGGGCTTCACCACCATATGCTATAGCTCCCGTTTGCAATGCACCTTTGGAATCTACCATGCTAGAATTAAAGGAGGTCACATTTCCATATAAATACTCATGTAATCTGGAATACTCACTGGAAATATTCGCATCCATAACACTGGAACCTTTATAGGTTTTTGGATTTGAAAAATAGGGGAATGGTGTAAAATACTTCTCTCTTCGCGGATCTTGATTGCTGTTCATCAGATCAACGATATAGCGATTAGGCAAGAACTGATTCCTGAACTGACCCGATTCGATACTGTATATCGGATTCTGACGTTGGGGAGAATTTAAGAAGTTCATAATGAAACCATCCTCATTGCTAGCAAAGAATTTTGCACCTGAATTGATCAGCTCATTCATCTTGGTTTTGGAGAAGTTAGGATCTTTGGCTGAATAATGCAGGTAAATTCTCAATTTTAAGGTGTTTCCAAATTTCTCCCATTTTTCCTTAGATGCTGCCCAGCTGTTTGAAGCGTAAATGGAAGTAAACGAATTTGGAGAAAGAACAGATGTCCCGGCATTGATATCTGCAATTCCTTCATCGATTAAACGGATCAAATCTTTATAGATCAATTCATCATCGTCTACCTCTGGTTTTAAGTTCTCTTCAAACATTGAAGCATTAAAATAAGGAACATCTCCCCAGGCATCTACTGTTACTTGATAAACATAAGCTTTCAAAAGTTTGGCTACGCCCGCATAATGTGGACTTCCCTCTTCGGTAGCCTGTTTGATCAAAACAGATATATCACTTAATGTCGTTCCGAAAATGGTCACCCATTCTCCATTGATATCTGAATCGTTAATATTATATCTTTCAGACTCCTTAAAGGCCACGTGGCCTTGAACTGGTCCTTGACCACTAAATTGTTGTACAAATAAATTTCCAACGCGCATTACATCACTAGCTCCAAAGAAACCGACATTTACGGTAACTGAAGGCAGCAGTTGATTAATCCCAACTTTTGTTACGTTATTAGGGTCTTCATTTACATCTAAAAATGAACTACATGAGCTTACTCCTAATAATGTTGCGACTGTTAATAAACTAAATATCTTTTTCATGTTGTTTCAATTTTACAAGCTAAACCTTACACTTCCACCAATCGTTCTAGGTGTAGGACTGAATCCAAACTCCAATCCCCTCGCATTACTGATACCTAACAAGTTTTGTTCTGGATCTAGGTGTGGGAAATTAGGAGCATAGGTAAACAAGTTCCGACCATAAACCGAAATATTTACTCCTTTAATAAAGTTCTGTCCTTCCAACCATTTTGTTGGCAACTTATAGGAAAGATTAGCCTCTCTCAGTTTTACAAAGGTTGCATCCAATACATACCCTTCCCAGGCTACATATTTACCTTGTAAGCTATAGTATTGTTGAGCAGAAACGTGAGTGGTATTTGGTGAACCGTCTTCTAATACGCCTTCGAATAGATATGGCTTATTAATATTTCCCGAACCATCAATACGTTCAAATTCCGCTGTTTCTTCCGCTACACCTTGGATTCTCAAGTCTCCAATGGTCCTCGACATCACATCGCCCTTATATTTGAAATCAACCAAGAAAGATAAGGTCAAGTCTTTGTAGTTAAAGTCATTTGTCCAACCTAAATTAAATTTAGGGTTAGGATTTCCTACTTTTTGAACATTGGTTGTTGGCTTAGGCAATCCATTGGCATTAATGATCATTCTACCTTGGTCATCTCTTTGGTAGCCATTCGACCAGATCTGTCCATATTCCTGTCCTGCTACCAATCTAATATTTGGCGAGGTAAAACCACCAATGGAGATATTGCTTACTCCCGGTGCCAATTCCTCAACAATGGATTTGAATTTTGTAAAGTTTAGTCCTGACCTCCAAGTGAAGTTCTCTTTTTGAACAGGAACTAAGTTTAACATCAATTCTATACCTTTGGTTGATAAACTACCTGCATTGGTCACCATCGAGGTAAAACCAGAAGAAGATGGTGCTGGTACTGCAAATATTAAGTTACGGGTATCCCTTTGGTAAACTGACCCTTCAAAACCTATTCTTCCATTTAACAAAGTAAGGTCTAATCCCAATTCATACTCCCTCGTAAATTCTGGTCTCAATTCTTTATTTCCTGCACTATTATTCAACGTATAACCAGCTAAGCCATTAAATGGAAAACTTACCAAGGTAGAAACGAAACCATCAGAAGCACTTGACCTTCCGAAATAAGTGTTTGTTTCGTATGGATCGGTTCCTTTACCTACTTCACCTACATTCGCACGCACTTTGGCCATGGTCAAAACATTTGATTTTAAGTCTGGAAAGGCCTCTGTCAAAACTAAACTCACAGCTGCTGCTGGATAAAAAATGGAACGATTCCCTTTTGATAAGGTAGATGAAAAGTCATTCCTTGCCTTTACGTTCAAGGATAAATAGGATTTATAATCCATCACTACATCGGCGAAAACCCCCACCTGCCTGTTTTGACTTATACTTCCTGAAGTATTATAGGTCAAGAAGTTACTTTGGTTATCAAAATCTGGCAATACAATACCTAAACCAGTAGACTGTAAAGTATTTCTATTGTTTGCAATTATTTCATTACCCACAGTTGCAATCAAATTCCAGTTTTCAAACACCTTCTTATTAGCCGTTAGGGTAAAATAAGAGTTGATATTTTTCATGGAAACACTACGATCTTGCACACCACCGGCTCCAGCCGAGCTGGTATTACCATTACTACGGATTCCCTTATTATCAAAACCTTTAGATACCATACTGAAAACATCGGCACCCACTTTTAAATCGGCTGTTAACCATTCAAGAAAATCATATTTCAGATTAATGTTACCATAGAAACGGTTAACCTCATTGTTATTTCTAACATTTTCGATTGACCAGTATGGATGATCCTCCGGCGCAAACCATAATTGATTTCCTTCCGCATTTTTAAATGGTAAATTGGTCAAATCATAGCTTCTAGGTGTATAAACACCTCTCCAAAGCGGATTGGCACCTTGGTTACCAGCCTGAGTACGGTCTGAAACGTTGTTTACATATGAAAATGATGTGCCCACTTTAAATTTCTCAGTGATGTCCGTTGAGGCATTTACAGAAATATTATTTCTGGTTAACTTATTACTAGGTATTAGACCTGTTTCAATGGTATATCCATAGGATACACGATAGTCATATTTCTCTCCAGAACCCGTAAAACTTAAATCGTTTACAGAACTTACCGAATTTTGTAAGATATCATTGATATTATCGGGATAGGCTTGCAGATTTTCCTTTTCGCCAAACCAGTTGATTACCTCTTGTCCAGCTATTTTTGGTCCCCAAGAACCCGTTACGGAGTTATTATAAATTCCGTTACTACCTTGTGCATATTCATTTTGAAAGGCTGGCATTCTGGAAACAATCCCAACACCTGTGTTGGTACCAACAGAAATTTGATTCTTAACTCCTTTCTTAGCCTTCTTGGTAGTAATCAAGATTACTCCGGAAGCAGCTCTTGAACCATAAAGTACCGTAGCAGCAGCACCTTTAAGGACACTCATAGATTCGATATCCTGAGGATTGATATCAGAAATACGGCTGGAATTGATAACACCGGAGTTTCCTGAGTTACCACCACCAGAATTATCCAAAGGAATACCATCTACCACATATAAGGGTTGGTTACTTCCAGTGAAAGTAGAGAAACCTCTAATTGTAATATTAGAACCAGCAAATCCACCACCTGACCCACTTACCTGTACACCTGACAATCTACCGGCTAAGGCATTGGTTACATCTGGAGTAGGAGCTTTGGAAAGCTCATCAGCTTTGACTTCTGCTACCCCATATCCCAATGTCTTACGGTCACGTTTAATACCAAATGAGGTAACCACAACCTCTTCGATATTGGTGGATGAATTTTCCGTCAAAACAATCTTCATCTGTGAAGCTGTGTTGATTGGCACTTCCTTCGTTTCATAACTCATATGACTGATGACCAAGATCCCTTTTGCTTTCCCCGTTTGAAAAGAGAATTTACCTTGCTCATCAGACTTTGCACCTTCATTGGTGCCTTTAACCAAAATAGAAGCATTTGGTACTGGAGCCCCTTGCTCATCCACTAACTGTCCCCTTACGGTAACTTGTTGCAGCAGTTCAAAAGAATAATCCAGATTCGATTCTATTTTATCTGTTTTCCAAAGATAGTGAGGCGTGGCCTCAGCTTGCGCCATGAATAAAATTGAACTTGAACAAAGTACAAGTTTTAAGAATTTCATAGGCTTTAGGTAATTTATGTTTGGAACGTCATTAGGTTTATTCCATCTCATAATTTAAGTTTTTATATAAATTGTTATTAGTAAATTATTGTTTTAATTATTATGCAACTAAAGTCAGCTAAGGTGGCAATGATTTGTTTTCCATAAACATCATAAAATAGGTTAATTCAAAAAAAGCTTAATATTATTTAATAGGTCTCCACACCTATCTGATTAATTAAAATTAAATGTCGGCAAAGTGAAATTTTGGCTTATCGGCTAATTATTGAATCCAAGATATAAAAAAAAATAATCCATAAAATAGCCGACATAAAGATATTTTGGAAGTTGAATAGATAAGTAAACGAATGGACAAAATAGGTTTATATACAAAATTAAATTACGTCACAAACTTGCTATAATCTATCAAAAACGTAGATTTATTATCCATATCCAGTAAAAGCGAGTGGATATATGGCCAAAACCATACATTTATTGAAATATGTTAAGTATTGGACAATCCATGAAAATTAATATTATATAACTAATATTAACCATGGGATTTAATAATTTCTAAAAAGAATACAGTATAATTTTTTTAGATTCATTTTCCTAATAGAATAATAAAAATGTAACGGATAGAGGGAAGGTTTTTGGAAGGAAAGATAGGTTTGAACCAGGATGGAATGGATGAGAGGATGGACCAAGAACTGGAAATGAACCAGGACAGAATGGATTAGAGGATATTCCAGGATTATAATGGATAATATGGCGCCTGAACTGCCCAGATACCGTATTGGCGTATCGCTATAGGCTCAATTCTGGCCTTGACCATGATGAAAAGGATTTGAGGGATGGTTTTGAACCAGGATCGAAAGGATGCGAGGATGGGCCAAGAACTGGAAATGAACCAGGATAGAATGGATTAGAGGATATTCCATGATCATAATCGGTAATATGGCGCCTGAACTGACCAGATACAGGATTGGCGTATTGCTTTACGCTTGTTTCTGGCCTTGACAATGATGAAAAAGGATTAGAGGGATGGTTTTGAACAAGGATGGGAAGGATGAGAGGATGGACCAAGAACTGGACCTGAACCATGATGGAAAGAATTAGA
>NZ_DAMBMM010000007.1:0-261391 GCF_032065005.1 Sphingobacterium sp. | reverse complement strand
GTGCAAAGATAGGGACAAAATACCTTCACTTCCAAGGGGGAGGCAAAAGTATTTTCAGCACCGCCAGCTAACTCGCTGTAGCATTGCCAGATAATTTTTCCAAGGGACGGTGAAAAAGGGGCAAAAGAGGGCAACCGGGAGGGTTTCCGGACCTTTACATGGTCCTGGTCCATCCTCCCATCCTTTCCATCCTGGTTCAGTCCCAGATCTTGGCCCATCCTCCCATCCCCTTAATCCTGGTTCAAAAATCCTCCCATCCGAAGGGTAAGCGAAGCCGAAGGGAATCCTGGTTCAAATAAATGGGGCGGGCGAATTCAATTCGCCCCTACCGTGGATGGGAATTTTGGTTCAAGACCCCATCTTCCCTTTCCACCTGACCTCATTCGACCCACATTCCGAAAATTCGCAACGCAAGCGACCAAACCCCCTATGCGTCCTCGGGTACGCTCCGGCCCGTTTCCCTCCTTTTTCCGGACCATTCCCGAACATGCCCCGAACGAGTCCCGAAGGAGACCTCCAAAAAAACACCTCAAAATCAGATCAAGATATAGGTACCGCTTAAAGGTTTATTTGGCCTTCCTCTTTTTCGAGACTTTGGCCAGGGGATTATAATCTAGGCAGGTATTTATCCAGAACTCAAAATCTTCTTTGTTTTTATAGCCTTCTGGATCAACATAACAATAACCATCGAGCAGCTTACCGCGCATGACCATCGGCTGCACGCCACGCCTGTTGTTATACTCTTCTGTTTTTTGGGGGTCGAAACGGCACATCAATTGGTCATCACCTACAATGATGCACATTTTGCCATCGACTAAAAAAGCAATTCCACCAAACATCGCCTTCTCTTCAACTTCTAGTGAGGTATGTTCAGCGAGATATGCCCGGACCGAGTCAGCTAATCTTTCATCGTATGCCATATATATTATATAAGGGTAAAGTTCTCATGCTAAAAACCAATTCATCCGTCCTTAACATTTCAGCAGGTATTTAGAATTACTTTTATTATCATTCATTTTCTCGAAAGCCTGTATGGCAGCTTGAAGGGGATATTCATCTATACCCTTTACCTTGAGAATACCTTTACTGACCTCTTCCAGGATGTTTTCAAGTTCCTTTGGGTTGGGTCCTGAATTCAGCATGTGCGCATGGACCTGATATTCCTTAACCAAATCGGCATTTGGTTCCTGAACTAGACTGACAATCGTTGCATCTTTCTTTAATAAGGGAATCAATTTCTCCTGATCTTTCCCACCAACCATATCAAGGATCAGATCAAAGGCAGGGAGGTCATTAAGGTAGCCTTCATCCTTATAATCCAGGTAATGATCGGCGCCCAGGTCGAGTACATCAAACTTATACCGTGAAGAGCCGACGGCATAGACAGTGGCTTTTTTCTGTTTGGCAAACTGTACGGCGAAGGAACCGACATTTCCAGATGCTCCTACGATCAGCACTTTTTGATCCGCAACTAATTTGCCGGCATCGAACAATCCATGCCAAGCGGCGAGAGCAGAAACGGGACAGGCTGCTGCCAAGGTCATCGACATTCCAGCAGGCACTTTGCAGATCTCATCGGCCTTGACCACAAACTCCTCGGCAAATGCTCCACCATATTTCTTCGGGTTACCGCAGACCAAGTCGCCCTTCTCCCATCCTTTGAGGTCATCGGCCAGTTCCACAACCTCGCCAGCGAACTCCGCGCCGGGGATAAAGGGAAATTTTAGCTGCGGCATGGGAATGGTTTTGTCAAGGACCTTGAGGTCGAAAGGAATTATCCCAGCAAAGCTTACTTTAATTTTCAGGGTGCCCGATTTTAATTCTGGAGCAGCTACATCGCTGTACTCCCCTTTGGATAAGCTTCCGAATTCATTATATACTATAGCTTTCATATCATTAAATAAGATAAAAGGATGTCGAATATTGTTTTCAATTTAACATTTTTGATTCATAAAAACAGTTGAAAACGAATTTTAAACACTAATTATCAACGCATTATGATATTTAAATGTTAAATATTTCTTAAAATATTTGGATTATACGAAACGCTTCGTACATTTGAATACGAAAACATTCGTAGATACTAACAATCATCGTATGAAACCAACAGAAAGCGAAATGGAAATATTGCAAGTCCTTTGGAACAAGGGGCAAAGCAGTGTAAGGGACGTATTTGAAACCTTGGACAAAAAAGATGTGGGCTATACAACGATCCTGAAATTGATGCAGATCATGCACGACAAAGGCATGGTGACTCGAGACACCAGTTCAAAGACCCATCTATACAAAGCAAAATTGGTGAAGGAGGAAATCCAGGAAAAGATGTTGGACAGGATGATCGATTCGGTTTACAATGGATCGACCGCGAGACTTGTCATGCAGGCACTGGGAAATGAAAGGGCCAGCAAAGCAGAGCTTGACGAAATCAAAGCATTTTTAAAGAAACTTGAACAAAACTAGCCATGGAAAATCTAACACTCAATATAGGCAATGCTTTAGGCTGGAGCATTCTGCATTCTATATGGCAAGCTGCAATTTGGTATATTATATATAGTATATATACACTTTCAAAATCAAACATCAGTGCCAAAGCGAAACATAACGCTGCATTAGGCACCCAAGTATCTATATTTATCAGCTTTATTGCGACTTTTATCTACTTCTTCCAAAACAGCAGTCAATTCATCGACTTAAGGACCTTAAATCCTGAAGACCTGAAAAACATCATGGCCAATATACAACAGGATGGCTTTAGATTAGAAAGTCTTTTACCATATGTCGTGGCTGGATACATTTTTGGATTCATTGTTCAATTAATCTTGCTCACCAATAGCCTGATCCAATTGAAGAGGTTAAAATATAAAGGACTGGACTCCATTCCGGAATCTTGGACCAACCTATATTACCAAGCAAAAAAGAAACTTGATATCAGACAATCCGTAGGGATCTATCTTTCCAATAAGATCAGCGTACCGATAACCTTGGGTCATCTGAGACCGTTTATCCTTTTCCCAATTGCTTATGCCAATAAAATGGATCTGGCACAGGTGGAAGCTATCCTATTGCACGAACTGGCCCATGTAAAACGTCAGGATTATCTGTTCAACCTGTTGAAGGTAGGTATTGAAACGGTCATGTTCTTCAACCCATTTATCTGGGCCCTATCCAAAGTACTGGAAAGAGAAAGGGAACATGCATGTGATGACATGGTCGTAGAACATGTATCCACCCCTATTTCCTATGCCCAGGCATTGGTTGAATTGGAGGAGCTGCGCATGAGCATGAATCCAAGTTTAACCTTGGCGGCTACCGGGAACAAAAATCACTTATTGAACCGAATTAAAAGAATCACCAAAATGGAAACGAATTATAAAAACGTAAGACCGCAATTATTGGCTGTATTGCTTAGCGGTTTAGCTATACTAACCTTGGCGTTGATTATCCCAACGAATGAGGCAAAGGCTGAGGAAGTAAAAGTTGATTGGAACTGGACCGATCATTCGACAGATGTGATCATCGATACGGTAAAACCGCTAAGCCCACAACCGGCACAGAAACCTGTTGTACCAGCCAAGGCAAAATCGGAGCTGGTCTATCAAGGGAACGTGATCCGGGATACCAATGAACTGCCTGTAGATGTCCGCAATACCATCAGGTCTGTCCAGGAGCAGGGCAAAAAGATCCAAGAATATTACAGTTCACCGGAATGGAAAGCCCAGGTTAAAAATATAGAAGAGCAGAGTAAAAAGGTAAGTGCCTACTTTGAAAGCCCGGAGTGGAAACAGCAGATGGCGAAAATTGAAAAGGAGTCTGCCAAGGTAAAGGAACATTTCAATTCTCCAGAATGGAAGAGACAGATGGCCAATATCGAAAAGGAATCCAGCAAGGTGAACGAATATTTCAATTCTCCGGAGTGGAAAAAACAGATGGAAAACATTCAAAAAGAGTCTGCCAATGTTTCAAAATACTTTGAAAGTGAGGATTGGAAAAGACAGATGGCCAACATAGAAAAGGAATCCGCCAAGTTGAAAGAGCATTTCAATTCAGCTGAATGGAAAGGACAGATGCAAAAACTACAGGAGGACGGCAAGAAGATCCAAGAGTATTTCAACAGCCCTGAATGGAAAGAAAAAACCAAACAGTGGAAAGAGCTGCAGGATTCGGAAGAATACAAAGAGATCAACAAAAAATACCAGAAAGAACTAGAGGAGTTGAAAGCTAAAAAAGGACTTTCCAAAATTTAATATAGAAATCATTGTTTCGTTGTTTAGTTTAATTGGCCTCGCTCGAGGCCTTTTTTTATTTAATTTAGAGAATTTCATATTTTATGTATTATTGCAGACGGATGTAAACGGAATGGAATGGAATTGATTTATTACATTGATTTATTGGGGACCATGGTATTTGCCATTTCAGGTGCAATGGCCGCAAACCGATACGGGATCGATATTTTTGGTGCCACCTTTATGGGCTTTGTTACAGCAATTGGGGGCGGTTCGTTGCGCGACGTCTTCCTGAATATCCGGCCAGTCTGGGTAGAAGATGGAAATTATCTCATTGCCATCTTTGTTGGGGTCTTTATTTCCATTCTGTTCAACAAACATCTGGACAGTTTTGCCCGCACTTTGTTCCTATTTGACGCTTTAGGGATCGGTTTCTTTACGGTGGTAGGGGTTGAAAAATCCTTGGCCTATGAGAGCAGTGCGATGGCAGCGGTGATGCTGGGGATGTTTTCAGCCTGTATGGGCGGCGTGATCCGTGACGTATTGATGAATGTCACCCCGCTGATATTGAGAAAGGAGATATATGCCTCGGCCTGTTTGGCGGGCGCCATTACCTATGTGCTGCTGACCTTTGTCCCGCTACACCAAAATTTGAACGCCTTTATCAGTGCAACGGTCGTGTTCGGCATCCGTTTCCTTTCGGTTCGTTACAATCTATCCTTACCAACGGTTCGGCCCATAAATTAATTTGTTAAGAAAAGCTATATTTTTAGTTCATCTATATTAAATCATTATTTATTCCGTTTAATTCAAATACCGAATAAATAATCATTCATGGGCATAAAGAAACCATTGCTTGTTATCCTTTTGGGGTTAGGCCTATTGGCGGCTTGCACGAAAGACGAAGGCTTTACACCGGAACCTGGTCAAGATTTTAGACAGGAGATGCGAAATTTTGTGATGGGGCTCAGTAAATATGCGAAACAATCGAGGCATGAATTTCTGATCATACCACAGAATGGCATTGAATTGGTCTCCCAAAGCGGAGAACCTACTGGACCTCCGGCCAATGATTACCTTGCGGCGATTGACGGCAATGGACAAGAAGACCTGTTCTTTGGTTATGACCAAGATGACCGGGCAACGGATCCGGCGGAAACCAATAGGCTGATCAAATATTTAAATATTTCTAAACAAGCTGGCAATAACATTTTGGTCAGCGATTATTGCTCTACAGCAAAAAACATCAGCAATTCCTATTCTTGGAACCAAGAAAATGGTTTTATTTCCTTTGCGGCAACAGAACGGGAATTAAATATTATCCCAAAAGTCGCTGTTCATGGGGAGAACAAACAGCACATCCAAAAACTTTCAGAAGCCAAAAACTTCCTCTATCTCATCAATCCGAATGGTTTTGCTTCCAAGCAAGCTTTTATTCAGGCCGTAACGGCGACCAACTATGACGTACTGATCATGGATCTATACTTTACGGATGGACAGAAATTCAATAATCAGGAAATTGCACAGCTCAGGAAAAAGGCAAACGGCGGGAGTCGCTTATTGATCTCCTATATGTCCATTGGGGAAGCAGAGGATTACCGACCCTATTGGGATGCCTCTTGGCAAAATAACCGGCCAAGTTGGATACTTGCAGAAAACCCGGACTGGAAGGGGAATTTTAAGGTGAAATATTGGGATAGGGAATGGCAGTCCATCATCTATGGAAATGATAAGAGCTATTTGAAAAATATATTGGATGCTGGATTTGATGGGGCATACCTGGATATCATCGATGCCTTTCAATATTTTGAGGACTTACAATAGACTAAGAAAAGCCAGATGTGGATCTGGCTTTTCTTTTATCTTTTCTTTTTCATTTGCGGAAATGACATTTTGTAAGAAACTCTTATCTGTCCTTTAGAAATGGAATCTAATTTACCCTTTAACATGGCTTTTTTCAAAGGCCCCAGTTTGTCGATAAACAGTTTTCCTTCGATATGATCATATTCATGTTGAACAACGCGGGCAGCCAAACCAGTCAACTCCTCTTCCTGTTCTTCAAAGTTTTCATCTAAATAATTGATGACAACGTCTTTCTTTCTCAATACTTCCTCATTGATATGCGGAATACTTAAACATCCTTCAGAGAATGGCCATTTCTCACCACTTTCTTCCACTAGGATAGGGTTGATGAAAACACGTTTAAAATCCTTTGCCGTTGGGTCACCCGGTCCGTCTTCATCATCTTCGCCAAAAGGAGTGGCATCAATGACAAACAATCGGATTGGCAAACCAATTTGCGGAGCAGCAAGGCCTACACCATTTGCTGCATACATGGTCTCAAACATATTATCTATCAATTGTTTTAATTCTGGATAATCCTCATCGATCTCTTCCGTTCTCTGACGCAAAACCGGATCTCCATATGCTACTATTGGTAATTTCATCTGTTATTGTTTACGGTACAAAGGTATTAATAATTTAGCACAGCTAGCATATTGAATGATTTGCCTTATTTTTGCAAGATGGAAAATCCAGCTACCAGCAAGCTACTAAGCTATATCCAACAGGAGTTAGATCCTGATGCACATCAGGAAGAGCTGGAACATTATTCGAAACTCATCTGCCCTTCCCTATCCTTTGACATTTATGTCTACAAAAGGTTTATGGAAATACCGAGCACTTCTATGAGGAAGTATATCCTGATTTCTTTAGGTCAACTGGAGCAGGAGGATTCCAAAATACAGAACAGACTGAAAGTACTGGCCGGAAAGGCCAAAAAACTACATGCAAGGTCGACCGTTGTGGCGCGGTTGGACAAAAACCAAAGTATGTCCTTCCTAGAGGAGCATCATTTGCAGGTGCCATTGCCCGGCAAATATAGATACGGTCTTTTCTATGAAGGTGAGTTGGTTTCCATAGCGGTTTTTAGCGGCGGACGCCGGATGAAGGACAAACCAGAGGATTACCGTTCGTTTGAGCTGTTACGTTTTTGCCATAAATCTGAACTGCTCATTATCGGGGGGCTTTCCAAATTGATCCAAGCCTTTATCAAGGATTTCCATCCTGGCGATATCATGACCTATGTGGATAAGGATTGGTCCCAGGACTCATCGCTCAAGACCATTGGCTTTCAGGAAATGGGATCCCGAGAAGGTGCGAGTTTTTGGATTGCCGAGCAGCAGCAACATCTGATAGAAAGTGAGGAGCAGTTGTTGGAAATGGCTGAGAACCATCCAAATGGTTATCTATCCCAGAATTCAGGAAGCATTAAATTAGTATTGGCTGTTTAAAAACAGCTTTATTTTATTATATTTATTGCTTAATCAATCGAAATTTATTCCTTATGAAACGAAAACTTCGCATGGGCATGGTCGGTGGTGGAAACGATGCCTTTATAGGAGCTGTACACCGAATTGCTGCCTTTATGGATGGCAAAATAGAATTAGTATGTGGTACATTCAGTATAAATAGAGAGATTTCTTTACAATCGGGCGAGGACTTATTTGTTCCTGAAGAAAGAGTCTATTTGACGTACCAAGAAATGATCGAGAAGGAATCACAGCTTCCAGAAGGAGAGCGCATGGACTTCGTGACGATCGTAACACCGAACTTCTTGCACTTTGAACCAGCAAAGCTTGCTTTGGAAAATGGTTTTGATGTTGTGGTTGAAAAACCTATGACCTTGAACCTAGAAGAAGCATTGGAATTGCAGGCGATTGTGGAACGTACAGGCCGCACACTATGTTTGACGCATACTTATTCTGGTTACCCAATGGTAAAACAGGCTAAGGCTATGGTTAAAGATGGTCATTTTGGCAAGATCCGCAAAGTATTGGTTGAATATCCTCAAGGCTGGTTAAGCCGTTTGACGGAGCGCGAAGGAAATGCTGGCGCAGCATGGCGTACAGACCCGAAACGTTCTGGAAAATCTTTGGCCATGGGTGATATCGGTACACACGTAGCTCACTTGGCTGAATATGTAACCGGACTTAGGATCACGGAGGTTTGTGCTGATTTGACATCATTTGTCGAAGGCCGCCAATTGGACGATGACGGTTCGGTATTGTTGCACTTCACCGAAGGTGCTAAAGGCGTGTTGACCGCTTCGCAGATCTGCGCTGGAGAGGAAAATGCCGTTAGAATGCGTATCTATGGCGAAAAAGGTGGTTTTGAATGGGCAAATGAAGACCCTAACAACCTGATCGTAAAAATGTTGGATCAGCCGAGACAGTATTACCGTACTGGAAACGCATATGCAGCACCATATACCTTGAGTTCTTTTGCAACTCATAACACTAGAATTCCAGCGGGTCACCCTGAGGGATTATTGGAATCGTTTGCCAATATCTACCGTAATTTTGCAGCAACTGTAGCTGCTAAAAAAGACGGCAAAACCCCTACTCCGGAGCAATTGGATTTCCCAAATGTAAACGATGGAGTTCGCGGTATGGCATTTATTGATACCGTTGTAGCTAGCAACACAAGTAAGGAAAAATGGACCAAGTTCGTGATATAACCCATATTCAAGAACTTATTGAATCTATACATCAGGCGGAAGAGTTTCTTTCGCCTGATTTTCTTTTGATCATTTTAGGGCCAACGGCATCCGGAAAAACCAAGCTGGCCGTACAACTAGCCCAGGCCATGAACGGAGAGATCATCTCTGCCGATTCCAGGCAAGTTTACAGGCAATTGGACATCGGTACGGGAAAGGACCTGATCGAATACCAAGATATCCGCTACCATCTTATCGATATTGTGGATCCACATGAGCATTATAATGTGGATTTGTTCAGGGAGGCCTTTCAACAAGCATGGCTAGAAATCCGAGATCGGGGAAAACTCCCTATCCTTTGTGGTGGAACCGGTTCTTATATACAGAGTTTATTGCAAGAGCAACCCTATAGTCAGATCCCAAAGGATAAAGACCTGCAAACGGAGTTGTCCTTATTGCCAAAAGAGACCCTCGTCGCGAGGATAAAGGAATATAGCATTCCTAAAGATTTCAATATAGACTGGAACAGCCATAAGAGATTGGTCAGGGCACTGGAAATATTGATCTACCTGAAAGACCATCCCAAGCCGGAAATGGAAGCTAATACCGTTAAGGATTTTTTGATCCTAGGGCTTTCGCCCGATCGGGAAACAAGGAGAGCAAGGATAGACCAACGCCTGGAAACCAGGATGGAGGAAGGTTTGTTGGCGGAAGTTGAAGGTCTATTGGCCCAAGGGATCAGCCATGAACAATTGCAATGGTTTGGACTGGAGTATAAATATGCTTCTTTGCATTTACAGGGTGAATTGACCATGAAGGATTTCAAGGAAAAGCTAAGGACAGAGATCCATCGGTTTGCGAAGCGGCAGATGACCTATTTTAGAAAAATGGAGAAAGATGGACTGAAGATCCATTGGATCAACCTGCTATAAAGTAAAAAAGCTGGTTGCGTAATGCAACCAGCTTTTTTTACAATTTTATTTCTTCGTCTTTGGAGTTAAAGAAGTGGAATTCGGTCAAATGATATGAACTCATTTCCTTCACTTTAATCCATTTCCAATATTTTAGAAACCATTTCATTCTTCTGGAGATAAAACCAGATTTGATGTAGGCAGCGATATAAGGGTGTACACAAAGGGTAACCCCTACTTCGTTCTGTTCCTGAAGAATAAAACTCAAATTGTTTTCAATATCATCCAATAAAACGATACTGGATCTAATTTCGCCGGTTCCGTCACAAGCAGGACACTTTTCATTGGTCACAATGCTCATTTCAGGTCTGACTCTTTGCCTAGTGATCTGGACTAATCCGAATTTACTAGGAGGGAGAATGGTATGACGTGCTCTGTCGCTGGCCATACATTCCTTCAAGAAACCATACAGTTCTTTCCGGTTGGAGGCTTTGTGCATATCGATAAAATCGATGACCACGATGCCGCCCATATCCCTCAGCCTAAGCTGACGGGCAATTTCTTTTGCTGCTTCCTTGTTTACAAGGAGCGCGTTATCTTCTTGATTTTCTTTGTTGGCAATCCTGTTTCCGCTATTGACGTCGATGACGTGGAGTGCTTCGGTGTGTTCAATCACCAGGTAGGCACCACCTTGCAGGTTTACAGTTTTGCCGAACGACGCCTTAATTTGCTTTTCTACTCCAAAATGGTCGAAAATAGGCTCTTTTCCTTTATAGAATTTGACTATCTTTTCCAGATCCGGAGAGATCTCTTGAATATATGATTTTACTTCCTCGTAGATTTCATTATCATTAACATAGATATGAGTAAATTCATCGGTGAGGATATCACGCAGGATGGTGGACGCTCTGTCCAACTCACCCAGTACTTTCTGAGGGGGTTCAGCTGTTTTAAGGCGTTTGGTAAACAATTCCCATTTGGAGATCAGGTCAAGAAGGTCTTTTTGGAGTTCATCAACTCCCTTACCTTCCGATACCGTACGGATAATGACGCCGAAATTTGCAGGTTTAATGCTCTCTACAATCTTCTTGAGTCTATTTCTCTCGGCACTGCCTTTGATCTTTTTGGAAATGGAAACCGAACTTGAAAATGGTACCAGGACGACGAATCGACCAGCGATGGATAAGTCGGAACTTAACCTTGGTCCTTTAGTCGAGATAGGTTCTTTCGCTATCTGTACTGGCAATAACATGTTACGGCTTAAAACATCAGATATTTTTCCAGCCTTGTCAATGTCCTTTTCAAGCTTCAAACTATTGAGCAGTTTCTCTTGATAACTGCCATTCTTTACTACCCTTGTTAATTTGATCAAGGATTGTACTTGAGGCCCTAAGTCGAGGTAATGCAGGAAAGCGTCTTTTTCGTAGCCTACATCTACGAATGCGGCGTTCAGTCCGGGCATGATTTTCTTTACTCTCCCTAAGTAAATATCACCCACGGCATAATGATTGCCAGCTTGTTCCCTGTTTAGTTCAACTAGTTGTTTGTCCTGTAGTAAAGCAATAGTCACCCCCTTATCGGGGACTGAATCGATAATTAATTCCTTTACCAACAGCTACTTAATTAAGGACAGTTGTGGACTCGCTCCACAACGAATGTTGTCCGGTTAAACATAAAACCGTTTAATGAAAAAAAACAATCTATGATGATGGATAATCGATCATAGATTGTATCACATGATTTATAAGGCTAATGCCCTATAACTATTTTTTCTTGTGTCTATTTTTTCTTAAACGTTTTTTACGTTTGTGAGTAGCCATTTTGTGTCTTTTTCTTTTTTTTCCGCTTGGCATAGCTTTAATGTTTTTAAATGATTTTAAAAAAAATTGTTAATTACTTACTTAGTTCTTCAATCCTGCGATCGATGAACTGGGAGAGACTAGGATCGGCAGCCAGTTCTTTGCTCTTTTGGAAAGCAGCAATAGCTTCGTTCTTCATCCCTATATTTTCATAGCCTGTTGCCAAATAAAAATATGCTTCGGCATCAGGTTTTTGTTCAATTACAATTTTGAAACGATCGATTGCTCGGTCGAATTGACGAGACTGTAATGAGAACAAACCTAAGGTTTTGTTAGCCTCCAGGTTTTTTGGATCAGCTTGAACAACTTCTCTCAAGATAGCAATACCAGCCATCGGGTTGTTGGTTCCAGTAACCATTGCTGCCCCTAATCCGGTTTTTGCATCTAAGCTCGAGCCGTTTAAATCTACAGCTTTTTGATAAACTTCAATAGCTTTCTGGTTTAAGGCACTTGCTAGGACGGTATCTTGAAGATTGGTATATCCTTTACGGAAATTGTCTCCAGATTTCAAGTAGAACTCAAATTTAGGGTCAATCTTAGCCATTTCCTCATAGATATAAGCTTGAGGAGCAGGTTTTTCCACATCGTTCCATTTATCAGCAAGTTGTTGATAAAGTTGCACGCGTTCGGAACCTTCTGCTTTATTGGCTTTTGCCTCTAGATCTGTGATTTCATTGACAATAGCTGGGTTCAATCCACGCTTAGCCGCTTCAGATACAGAACTCAGATTAAACTGAGATGCAGCAGCTGCAGCTTGAGAAGTTGTAGCTGCTGCATTTTTTTCTTCTTCATCTACCAAGCCCTTCACAGGTTTAAACAATAGGAATCCTATAACAAGGACTACTGCTGCTACAACGATGATCTGGATTTGCTTGGTGTTTTTCATGAAAATGAATTATTTCTTATTTCCGTTCTTAACTTTCTCTACAAATACTTTTGCAGGTTTGAAGCTAGGCACGTAGTGCTCAGGAATGATAATAGCTGTGTTTTTAGAAATGTTACGTGCTGTCTTTTCAGCTCTCTTTTTTACTACAAAACTTCCAAAACCTCTTACGTACACATTCTCACCGCCAATCATAGCGCTTTTAACTACTTTGAAGAATGCTTCAACGGTTTCTTGTACATCAACCTTCTCTAAACCAGTCTTGTTAGAGATCTCTGCAATAATTTCTGCTTTAGTCATATCTATTTTTACTCTAATTAATCTATACCCTAAGCCTATCAGCCCATTTGGGGATGCAAAAGTATCTTTTTAAAATGAGTAATGGAAATATTTTTGTGATTTTTTAAAATCCAAACCACTATCATTCAATGATTTAGTACAACACTCCCCAATTTTACATTTCAAAAGGCTTGCAAAGCTACAATTATTTTATTGACTATCAAAGTATTAATGAACTTTCTGAACACAATATTTCTCCTAAATGACGAATGTCAGCTTCTGAGTGTAAAGCAGATACAACAACCCGATTTAACAGTGGACTTGTCGCTAATGGATATGGAAAACTTGATATCACAATGTTTTTTTGCAACAAATGTTTGTAAAGTAACGGCTGGGTCGAGCTGAAAACCGGAAATTTCTCTATATGGTTCAGTGAAGTTTCTCGTGTAATCGATGCCAACAAACTCGTATTGGATTGCATCCTTTCAAATGCTTTTTCATAAATATCTTGCCCATGAACCAGCGCATAGAGTGCTGCCGGTGCTGTCGGCGAAGCTCCATTGAAAATAGGATGTTTCTTGATCTTTTCTACAGTGCCCTTGTTTCCAAAAACAACTCCGGCATCAGTTCCAAGACCTTTTGCCAATGACGCTAAAACAACGATTTCGATATTGTCGAATTTCAAAGCTGATAGACCAGCTGAGACCTGATTTTTATTCAATACGCCAATTCCATGGGAGTCATCCAAGACCAAAAGAACCTTTTTTTCTGGCTTTATTTCCCTGAAGATAGAAAAATCAAAATGTAAAGGGGTTAGATTATCAATACAATTGGAAATCACCAGGACATCATCATGCTCGGCATCATTAATAAATTCAACCGTGGCCCTTGCCCATTGGTCAAAACTTCCCTCCACAATAGGAGTTTCATCCAGCCATAGTGCGGGGTGGCTTCCTGGCGCGTATAGAACGGTCTTGCCTTTGGAGAGGGCACGAACCGCTACCTGCCCTGCAAGGTAACCACTAGACAGCAAAGCTGCCGCTTCAAAGCCAAAACGATCTGCCAAATGGGACTCAGCTTCCTGATAGATCCCAAGCTGGACATTGTTGGTCCTGGAGGTTCCGTTATTGAGCCCAAGCAGGTCGATCCCTTTTTTGTAAAGTTCGATGTATTCTGGATTATCAAGCAATCCAAGATAGGCCGTGCCACCAAAAAAGTGGTAATCCGTACCGTCTAGGCTAATAATTCTTCCTGTAGTTTGATGAAGATTTCTAAAGGAGGTCATGGCAAATGTTATCAGAAAGCAAATGTACAAAAACCTTTCAAACTCCCATTTTTACGATTCATCCTTTATTTCCAACCGTTCAGCTATTTAATGTTTTCCTTTTGTTGAAATAGGCCTAAAATTGAAATAAAAACTGCTCATGAAACCATTTATAGCCCTAGTCCTGATCATCCTCATTTCCACGAGTTCAAAGGCACAAATCATTAGCGGAAAAGTGATTAGCACTAAAAGAAAGCCTATTTCTAATGTAAATGTTTTTATAGCCGGCAGTTATGACGGAGCATCAACAGATTCCCTTGGTGGATTTTATTTCAAGACTGAAACAACAGGAAAACAAGTTTTGCAATTCAGTTCGGTTGGTTACATAGGCAAGTCTCTTGAGGTTGAGATTATAGACAGTCTTTTTATCGAAGTCAACATGGCTGCAGAGGACAATCAGATCGAGGCAGTGACGGTCAGGGCAGGTCAGTTGAGCGTTGGGAACCAGAACGGCGCAGTCCTTTCACCGTTGGATATCGTAACGACGGCGGGGAGCATGGGAAATATTGTGGCGGCCCTAGGAAAATTACCGGGAGCTCAGATTGCAGGAGAAAACGGAAGATTGATGGTTCGGGGTGGCGATCCTAGCGAGACCCAGACTTACATCAATGGCATACTGGTCGGCCAGCCATACACCGCATCAGCCAATGGCATTCCGGTTCGTGGCCGCTTCTCCCCTTTCCTTTTCAAAGGGACCAACTTCTCCACAGGAGGTTATGGTGCGGAGTTCGGAAATGCTCTTTCCGGAATATTGAACCTGACAAGCTCTCAGGTTATTGAAGAGCCCAAAACTGAACTTTCCTTCTCTACAGTGGGTCTAGGGCTGAGCAATTCGCAGAAATGGGGAAACAGTTCCCTGAGCCTAAATGCCAGTTATACCAATCTCAAGCCATATAACAGCTTAATCAACCAGAACATTACTTGGCATAAACCTTATGAGCAGGCTTCTGGAGAGGCCATCTTCAGAAACAAGGGCAAACATCATTTTTTTAATCTTTACGCATCATTTGCCGTTGAAGACTTCAGTTTTACGGATTATAGCGTTCAATATTCCCAAGATATCAAAACTGCGATCAAGTCAAACAACTATTATCTGAACGGCAATTTAGTGTACTATCTGCCTTCAAACTGGAAGTTGGAAACAGGCTTAGGGATAAGCTATCTAGACCGCGACTTGCATTTCCATGAATTCAACATACCAACAAAGGAAAGAGGGAGCCATGCAAAGGCTTTGTTCAAGAAGAATGCGAATCGATGGAATTTCATGTTTGGAGCAGAACATTTTTACAATGCGGTCGATGAAAAGTTCCGGCAAAACGAAGGCAACCCCTTTTCTTACGGATTCAATCGGTCTACTGCAGCTGTATTCACAGAAGGACAATATAGGCTGTTTTCGAAAATGACCTTAGACCTAGGCTTGAGGTATGTAGACAACTTCAAAAACCAGCGCTTCCTGGAGCCAAGGGCAGCATTGGCTTATATTCCAACAACAAATCACATGCTCTCTTTTTCCTATGGCAAATATCATCAGGATCCTAATCCAGATATCTTCAAGTTCGATACAGACCTGAAATGGCAATCTGCAGAACATTATATTTTTAACTACACCTTCAATCAAAAAGGGCAGATGTTGCGTCTAGAAGGTTTCCTAAAAAACTACAACGACCTAATTAGCTATAGCACCTTTATTCCACAATACAACTCAACCTTTGCCAACAATGGCTACGGAAAAGTGAAGGGAATCGACTTTTTCTGGAAGGATAACAAAACTATCCCGAACCTTCAATATTGGATATCTTACTCCTATACCGACCCCAAGAAACTCGAAAGAAACTACGAATACGCTGTGCAGCCGAGTTATTTAGCCAAGCATTACTTCTCCATCGTTGGAAAATACTGGATATCCAGCTGGCGATCCCAGGTAGGCCTGACAAACACCTACATATCAGGAAGACCATATAACAATCCCAACCTTAGCGGATTTATGCAATCGATGACCAGAGCTCAAAACGACCTGTCTTTCAGTTGGTCATTTCTATTGACCCAGCAGAAAATCCTCTTTTTCTCGGTCACCAATATCTTGGGAAACAAACCCATCTATGGTTATGAATATGGCCCTTCTCGCAACGCTTCAGGACAGTTCGAAGGCCGTGCCATGATTCCAACCGCTAAAAGATTTGCATTTGTAGGCTTCTTCTGGACCATTAGCAAGAACAAAAAAGACAACCAATTGGATCAATTATAACCGTTCATCCAGTGAATTCAACAGTTCATCCCATTGGATTTTATGCACGACTTCAAAAAACTGATTTTTATATAAACTAAAATATACACGACATGAAAACTTTAATCTGCACTTTATTGACATTAATTAGTTTTTCCGTATTTGCACAAGGTAATTATGAAAAAGCAATGGGTGAAGCCCTACAGGCATGGAAAGATGGCAAGGTGAAGGAAGCAAGCGCTCAATTTGAGAGAATAGCTCAGGTAGAAAAAGATAACTGGATTCCAAAATACTACCAGGCATTGACCTTGGTCACAAACTCTTTTCAACTGCAGGATGAGACGGAAAAGGCTAACGCATTAAAGAAAATCGGTGAATTAATTCCGAAAGACGAGAAAGATCTCAATTCAGAATGGCTGGTCGTAAGGGCGTTGGCTACCACCTCCGATATGATTACCGACCCCATGAGTAAAGCCGCTATCCTAAGCCCTTCAATCATGGCTGATTATGAAACTGCAATCAAGATGGACCCCAATAATCCTCGTGCTATTATTGGGCTAGCTGAATTCAGCATGCAATCCAAGAAATTTATGGGCGGTGACACCAAGGAGGAATGCGAAAGTTTACAAAAAGCATTACATTTATTTGACACTAAAAAAACTGACCCTGCCTTCTATCCTTCATGGGGAAAAGAAAGAGCAGAAGCGCTCCTAAAAGAATGTAAATAACCACTAAATGAAGCCATTTCTAAGATCCATCATTTTGGCAGTAGTCATCAGTTTGGCAATCTATTGCAGCATTGCCATCTATGTACTGTTTCATACCGGGAGCTTAGAAATGTCCTTTATCAAAGCTCCCGAATCCATTGCTGGCCTGGCTTATGGCATTTGCCTATTCCTTTCCGGAAGCTCTTCAGACCGTATCTTAAATCTTTTTGTTCCCGACAAAACCAAGGTTTTCTCTCGGGTTTTGGGCTATATCATCCTAACCTGCATCCAAGCGCCAATCGTTATTTTCATCATCAACATGCTGATATCAAAACTGATGCTGAAAAAAACTTTCAGCGAGTTTGTATCCGATGAAAACTGGTTTGCCTACATCCCTTTGACCATTATATCCATCCTGATTGGATTAGGATTCTATGCCTTCTACTATTACAAGCAATTCAAGAATAAACAGATTGCGCAGCAGAAAAAGATCGCTGGGGAAGCAACAGCACAACTCGAATCGTTAAAAAATCAGATTGACCCCCACTTTCTTTTCAACAGCCTGAACGTACTGGTATCCTTGATCGAGGAAGATCAAAGGAACGCTATTGCTTACACCAAATCACTTTCCAAGATCTATCGCTATATCCTCGAGCATAAGGACAAAGAATATGTTAGCATCAAGCAGGAACTGGAATTTGCAAACAACTATATTTCACTGCTGCAAATCCGTTTTGAAGACGCCATTGAATACAAAATGGAAGTGCAAGACCTTCAGGAAAACGAGCATACAGTCCCCCTTGCCTTGCAGTTACTGTTAGAAAACTGTATACAGCACAATAAGGCGACTGAACAAAATCCATTGAAGATTAAAATCTTTCAGGAAGGCGACTTACTGGTAGTAGAGAACAATCTCCAAGAAAGAGAAAACACAAGCTACTCCACCAAGGTTGGACTCAAAAATATCAGGGAGCGATATCTCCTGACAAGCAAGAAGGATATCCAAATCATCAAATCCGAAGAGAAATTCACCGTTAAATTGCCAATCCTAGTTTCATGAAAGATTACCGAACCTTAATTATCGAAGACGAAAAGCCTGCAGCCAGGTTATTATCCAGGAAATTGACCAGCATGGGGATACAAGCCATCGAAATGCTGCATTCGGTTGAACAGGCAAGAAAATGGTTTATGGAAAATCAAGCTCCAGATCTCATCTTTCTGGATATCCAACTATCTGACGGCTTGTCTTTCGAGATTTTTGAAGGATTGGAAATCAATAGCGCCATTATCTTTACTACTGCCTATGATGAATTTGCTATCCGTGCATTTAAGTTGAACAGCATCGATTACCTCTTGAAACCGATAGCCGAAGAAGAACTTGAATTAGCAATTGGAAAGTTTGAAAGATTAAGGAATCAGCAGCCCAACGTCGATTTGCAGCAAATAAAAAAGCTGATCAGTCCCGATAAAAATCAATATAAGACCAGGTTTAGCATCAAGGTGGGCAATAACATCAAATTGATTCCCATTGAAGAAATCGAATGTTTCTTTTCTGAAAACAAGGGCACTTACGCCTATTGCGACAACAACAGCCAATATCTATTGGACCAAACATTGGAACAGATCGAAACAGTTTTGGACCCTGATAAGTTCTTCCGGATAAGCAGAGGAAACATCGTGAACATCCATTCCATTCAGAGCATATCGGTCCATTCGAGTTCCCGACTGCGCGTACAACTGAACAACTGCCCTTCACAGGAACTTATCGTAAGCCGAGAAAGAGTCAGCGACTTTAAAGAATGGTTGGAATAACCTTAGTACAGATGGAATTTCAAAGGAATATTAAGGCCAACGCCGAAGGTAAACCCATCGATTGGCTTAAAATTTTCTTTGGGATTAATATCAAACCCATAGCCAGCAGAAAGTTCTAGAATAGAAAAAACACTGATACCTGCCTTAGCCGTAGCGGTATACGGGGTAATTTCCCCTTTGATGAATGGCCAAACCGCAACATTATTGAGATAATATGTAACTCCAAATTCAGGAATTACAGTAGACTGATCCATCATCCAAGTAAAGTTGGCACCAGCATCAAACTTGATGTACTGTGATTGGTTCGGCGCAAATAACCCCCAAGCTGATGCTTTCAAGAAGTTACCGCTCTGATATTGGTAACCTATGGAAGGACCAAAAATCCAACCATCTGCTTTCCTGCTCTTTTCTTGCGAAAAGCCAACTTGCTGCCCTATAAACAACATGACAAGGACTATTAGGATTTTTCTCATATATCTTTAATCTATTTTAATTGTTAACAGAACAAATTTCATTGTTTTTTGTTATTTTTAAAAAGTATTATCAAAATCACACATAACTATTTGCAATTGCTAGGATTAGGTGGCTAAACAATTGTTTTTCAACACTATTCTGCCACACACTTTCTGTAACCAAACTTATTTTAACAAACAACAATTAATTTAACATTACAGATTTCTTAACAAGGTATTAATATCAAAGAGGTAACTTTCGACAGGTTAAATCACTAGCAATCAAAGAGTTTAACCAAACATGTTGATTCATGTTATTTTTATCTCCCTATAGAAGACAAAATAAAAACAAGGTTTGGACGTTTATTTGAGTACTAGACCCTAAACCATTCTTTTCTGGGATGATGTTTAATTAATTAATTCACAAAACTATTTGAAACTATTGTATGAAAATTATTAGTTTAAAAACGACTGCTATGAGTCAATCTCACCCCTTATGTCCTCATTGTGGAGAAGCATATCTCTACTCTCGGGTTCGTAGACCGTGGTGGGTCAAGTCATTTTTGTTTTTCTTGCCGGTCAAGAGGTATTCGTGCAATCAATGCCATAAATCCTCTTATGTATTACGCGAAAGAGATTAATGAGTTATCACACTAGCGCTCGTTAAATCCTTACATTCAAATTTTCTATTATCTATTTATTGTCAGACCGATTCTCAGATTAATCCATCGCCTGGTGCTTAATCTTCAAATTAGTCTTCGTTCAATACACTAGAATCCCAATTGCTGAAATCATTAGCTCAGCATTTCAGCATAAAAGCACCCAAAATGATGGGATTGGGGATAGTTTTGCCAAAACCTATTTTGGTTGTTCCAACATCAATTCATCGATAGCTTCCTCCAACTTCTTATACGGATATTTATGGATTATGAATTTATGCATCCCTTCTACCGAAGGTTCCCAATAATTTGACCCATCCTTTTCAGTCTTCATCGTTCCTGGCCCACTTAGGTAAAAGTACTTTTCAGGATTTTCAGCAGCAATCAGCACAGCTGTCTGATCCCATGAACTCCTTGCCTTCACCGCTTCCTTGGCATAGCTCGCTAAATTGATCTGATAACCAACTGAAACAGGACTGCTTTCCAGCTTTTTCCCTGCTATTAAACCTCCCGTTTTGATCTTGTCCCCTATTTCAAACCCAGAGAACAAGATTGGTTTTGGAAAATGGTCGAAGGCATAAACACCAGATTCAGCATCCTTATGGATATTAAACTCCCTGCCTTGCGGAAAGCCGCCTGCCATCGCCACCCAATTCTTCACTTTTTTCTTCACCAACTCCATTCCATTTAGATTGGAATATTTATCTGCTTTTGACTGCAATAGATCACTGATATTTGTCATAAACCCAACGGTCACTATCGTGACGCTATTATCCGGCTGCTCCGCCAAGACCTTTCTATAAATCGAAACCGATGATTCATATTTCTTATTTAAGAGCTCTGGAGCAAACTTTTTGATGATCTGCTCATTCCAATTGTTAGCCGCCGTAAAATTGGGTGCTAAGGGGCTATAAGTCTGTCCAACGGGAATATCCCCACGTTTAAAATATTTATTATATACCTCAATCGTCCCAGGAATGTCCTTATGGGCATCCGATGAAACCGTAGCCAATATTTCTACCTTGCCTTGATTGGCAAAAGCATGCAACAGTGCAATGGCTCCGATATCATCATAATCCGGCCCCATATCCGTGTCAAATATGACCTTTACCTTAGCGGAATCTGTTGGAAATGGTTTGGAAACCACAGTATATTGTGCCATAAAAATGAACAGGAAGGAAATAAGGAATGTTTTTAAATTATAGATAGCTTGATTTCTCATCGTATAGGTTTTAGATAGATATTTCAGGTATTCATAAGCATTTGCTCATTTAAGATAAGAAATTATCGTAAAATTCAGGTACAAAACATGTTAACCAAACAAAGTAGCGGAATGAATATGATACTCGTTTCTCAAAAACGAGAATATTCTCATACCAATAAATCTTTTATTATGAAAAGCCTAGTCACCTTACTTTCCATGTTGATGCTACTAATATCCTGCAGCAAAGATGATTCCTTGTCCATTGACCACGAATCAGCCTATAAAAAGAGCCTAAAAAAATGGGAAAACTTTAAGTCTGAGAGCAATAACAGCTATACTTATGTCATTGAAACTTATCGATTTTTTTCCTCACCACCCTCTAGGATCACTCTAAAAGTAGAATATGGAATATTAACGAAAAGGAGCGGATATAAAACGGAACTATTTTCGGTCCAACGGCCAGAGTCAGGCTGGACAAAAGAAAACATGAGGGAGGCCCTCGTCTCCATGAACATGGATAATTCCAGGATCGAAGAGATCCTCACAGCCGATTTTATTGCCAATATGGAATGGGAGGAAGATCTGACTGGTTTAGGAAAATATGACCCCAAGGATCTCGCGATGACCATCGACCAAATCTATCAAAAAGCAAAAGACAGCTGGTTGGTTCCAACCAAAGATAGCGAAGCCATCTTTGAAACGGACAATAAGGGAATAATCTCCTTGGTAGGGATAAAATTGAAACCTTATGAAGACGTTCCTTTCAATGGAGTCAGGATCGTTTCGATTACAGCATTGAAATAAAAAAGCCATCAAACGGCCTTCTGGATTCCCTTTCTATTCAATTTATATAATTTAAACAGCAATTCAACCCTATTGCTCCTCATTATATATAATTCCACAAACCCTTTATTTGATAGGCGTGGATCTTTCCTTCATCTTTGGTTTAGCGAATAAAATGGAGGAGAGATACAATGAGAAAAATAAATCATAGAAAAGGATGGAATGTATTTATACTGATGGGCACATTCCTTTTGACGGCGTCACAGGCACAATCCTTTAACCTTCAGAGCAGCCTGGAAAGCATGGGGTCCAAAACCTTGATCTATTTTCAGGGTATCAGTGAAGGGGCCGATCAATCGCAACCTGAAAATTCAATGGAACGAGAACCCGTTGGAAAGGCTAGAGAAGTAAATTCATCCTTCGGATGGGAAATCACGAACTGTTTATAAGTTAATTCATAAAAACAAAGGCCTCCAATGTTGGGGGCCCTTGTCCATTACCGTTTATGCTTATTTTTTGCCGCCACCTCTCAACAAGGCAACCAATAGCAAAATAAAGACCGCCCCACCAACGACCCATACCCAAGGCTTTGAAAACATACCTTCATCTCCTTTGTCGATATCCACATTGATATCTAACCCTTTGTCCTGTGCCCAAGTTTGAAGGGACACAAACAACAGCATTAAAACTGCCATTGGACGAAACTTAATGATCCAATTTCCTTTCATATTTGATGTTTTAAAAGTTCATAATTTGTGTTATAACAGTTTGTGACAACAAATGTTTTCATTTAAAATTAAACTACCCATACGATAGGCGCCTATAGCCAAAAGTCAACTATTTCACGATTTCCGATAAAATTTAAACCTCGGTTAATTTTATCCCGTATCCGATGTAGTAAAAAATCGACATTTCTAAGTTTAGTATAGGTATATCACAATTGGAAGAAATAATATTATCGAACTTTACGGAATCAAAATCATTATTAACTTAATTGGCTAATCGCCTTAATTACAATTACTACGATGAATCCTTATCTTAATTCCCACAATCAAGATCTTATGGATTATGCTAGGAAGCATAAGGCCAAGTACAAGAATGCTAACCCATTCCCTTCTATTTCATTTGACAATTTCTTCAATCCAGATTTTTTAACTGAGGTATTAGAAGAGTTCCCAGACCTTTCCAAAGGCAACAATATTGTCTATAATGATCCACTACAGAAAAAATTAGCAGGAAACGGAGAAGAACTTTTTGGTCCCAAAACCAAACTGTTGATGCATTTCTTGAATTCAGAGCCCTTTTTGAATTTTGTTAAGGAAATAACCAGTATTGATGAAACCCTATTTGGAGATCCTTATTTCTCTGGAGCGGGTCTTCATGAAACCAAGCGTGGTGGTCTGTTAAAGGTACATGCCGATTTCAACAAGCACCCTATCAATGGTCTTGACCGTCGTGTCAACTTAATTGTTTACTTAAATAAAGATTGGAAAGATGAATATGGAGGTCATTTTGAACTTTGGGATGAAGAGATGAACGGATGCGTAGATAAGTTCGCTCCAAATTTCAATTCCATTGCCATGTTTTCTACCACTTCGGTATCCTACCATGGACTACCAAATCCTTTGACCTGCCCAGAACACATGAGCCGGAAATCATTGGCTCTGTATTTTTATTCCTATGGAAGACCTGAGGCTGAAGCTGTCGCTTTCAAGGATGGCCACAATTCCATCTTTGTCAAAAGAAAAAATTCAAGCGAAGATTCTATGGCTTGGGATAATTATGATGAATCTAAAAGGAAGAAACCGATTCTGAAAAGAATCTATAATAAGATAGTAGCGCGATTATTGTAATTAAACAATAGAGCTGATCGAGACCTATCCTGATCAGCTCCGTTGTTTTGAACCTCCCCTCTTTACTTTCCCCATTGTAATTTCTAAAAACAAATCCATTAGCGACAACCAAACATTCTTGTCCAACAATAGCTGTCTTTGCGAATCCCATCAATAACAGCACAGATATCATTTTTCTTTTAACCGCCGATAAATAGCGGTGTAGCTTTCATTTTATCGTTTGTTATTGCTCCCAGCATCCAATTAAACAGCAAATTCCTTTAACATTTATTTTATATCAACGTAAAATCAATTACCCAATACCCCTAAAAATTAAATGAATTGGAATAAAAAACAATTTTCATAGTTATTGATTTATTAATTGTTAACCATGGCGTAACATTGCGTTAACATAACCTAATTAATTTTGACCATCCGAGGAAGAACCCATGATTCCTCGACATCTAACATCGAAAAAATATGAAAAAAGTATTTACTCCTTTTCATCGAAGTTCTAAACGAACCTCATGTACTTTCTTACTCTTACTCGGACTTGGTTTCTCACCAGCAATGTCCTATTCCTTCCATTCAACAGCCACAGCAGCGGAATGGAACAAACAACAGAAGATTTCAGTTTCAGGTATCATCTACGATCAGAGCAGCAATACAGCGATCAGTGGTGTTACCATTATTGCTGATGGGAAAGCAATAGGAACTAGTAATCAAAATGGAGAATTTTCCATTCAGGTCGATGCAGGAAAACCGGTCAGCTTCCAAAGCTTAGGTTTCCAGACGCATAGCCAACAATGGAACAGCGATTCAAAATCAGTTCGAATCAACATGACTCCTTCTGATGAATCCATCCAAGAAGTGGTAGTAACGGCTTTAGGGATAAAAAGAGAGGAAAAATCCTTGGGTTATGCGGTCAGTAAGGTAACTGCTGAGCAAATGACCGAGGCTACCCCAAGCAACTGGGTAGATGCGATGAAAGGAAAGGTTGCCGGATTGAACATCACACAAGCGAGTTCAGGTCCTTTAAATACAGCAAGAATTAACCTAAGGGGAGACCGTTCATTAGATCCAGGCAAAAACGAAGCACTGATCGTGGTGGATGGTATCCCTATGGTTACTGGCCGCTTCAGTTCGGGCGTAACGGATGCTTACGGCGCTGGCTCCAGTGGTGCAGATAAAGATATTCCTATCGACTTTGGAAATGGTCTGGGCGATATCAACCCTGATGACATTGAATCCATCTCGGTATTGAAAGGTGCTGCCGCTACCGCACTGTACGGTAGCCGTGCCGGAAACGGTGCATTGATCATCACTACCAAATCAGGAAGAAATAGCAAAAAAGGAATCGGGATTTCCATTAACTCCAACACCAGCTTTCAATCAGTCCTGAAATGGCCTGCATTCCAATATGAATATGGACAAGGAAACCTGGAGCGTAATGCTGCAGGGGAACAATACTATTCATACGGACTAACAGAAGACGGAAAGAATACGGGGTCAACCTCCAGTGCATTTGGACCAAAATTCGACGGTCAGGAATATTTCCAATATGACCCAAGCACCGAAATGGGCGGCACCAGCAGAACGCCATGGGTTCCCTATAAAGGCGGTGTAAAAGATTTCTTCAACGTCGGAGAAACCTACATGAATAGTGTTTCCTTCGATGGCGGCAATGAAAACTTTACCACAAGAGCTTCATTGACCCATACCAAAAACTCATGGATCATGCCTAATACCGGTTTTGAGAGAATGGTGGCCTCCATCAATTCAGCTGCAAAACTAAGTGATAAGCTGAAGATCAACATGAAAGCCAATTATACCAACAAAGGCAGTGATAACCTTCCGGGAACAGGTTATAACAACCAATCCATTGGCTATTTCATGATTTTCCAAAATCCAAGCATCAGCCTAGACTGGTACAGACCGATGTGGAAAAAGGATAGAGAGGATATCGAACAGATCCATCCTTTCAGCTCCTATATAGAAAACCCATTTGTCATTGCCTATGAAATGACCAATAGCTTAAAGAGCCATGGAATCGATGGGATGTTACAAGGGGTTTATACCTTCAACCCAAAATGGGAAATCATGCTCCGTTCGGGTCTTTCCATGCGTTCGGATATCAGGGAACAGCGTCGCCCTTGGGATACCGCCAACTTCCCGAAAGGATACTATAAACAACAGGACCTGTTCTACATGGAATCCAATACCGATGCATTGCTTTCATACAATGATCAGATCAATGAAGATTTCAATATCCGCGCATCTCTTGGTGGTAACCTCATGAAACGGGACATCAAGGAAGATATCGGTGTGGCTAGAGGCTTGACTTCCCCTGGGGTGTACAAATTAGCCAATGCCTTGACGACTCCTGTTGCTGAAAATACAGCGACACAGAAAGAGATCCAGAGTGTGTTCGGAATGGTAAACCTAGGCTGGCGAGACATGATCTTTGTCGATGTGACCGCTAGAAATGACTGGTCCTCTACCCTGCCAAACAGCAGCCGTTCTTACTTCTACCCATCGGTGAGCAGTAGTTTTGTGTTGAGCGAGATGATGGAAATGCCAAGTCAGATCTCTTTTGCCAAACTTCGCCTATCTTGGGCGCAGGTTGGTAATGATGCAGATCCATACCAAACGATCAAGTATTTCAACAATTCCATTTTCCCTGGTTCTGCAGAAGCGCCTTCCCTATTGCATAATGCAGACCTTAAACCGGAGATTTCAACCTCTACAGAAGCGGGTGTGAATGTTGCCTTCTTCAACAATCGCTTGACAGCCGATGTGAACTATTATTTCAACCGTTCCAGAAACCAAATCCTGATTGTTCCACGTGACGTCACTACAGGCTTCAGCTCTGAAGTGATCAACGGAGGTCTGATCCAGAACAAAGGCTGGGAAGTCAGCTTGACCGGAACGCCCGTGAGGAACGAAAACTTCCAATGGAACGTAACGGCAAACTGGGCAAAGAACAACAATGAGATCCTTGAGTTAAGTGAGGGTGTGGAAACCCCGCAACAGGTCATTGCATCCAGCGGATCGGGCGCAGCGGAAATCATCGCGACAGTAGGAGGTTCAACCGGTGACCTTTGGGGTTACGGATTGGTACGCAACGATCAAGGTCAGGTGATTTATGACGCAAAAACTGGCTTGCCGGTTCGCCCTGCTGATAAAGTTAAAATTGGAAATGCCTATGCCGATTGGAGAGGTGGATTCCACAATGAATTCAGATACAAGAACTTTACCTTAAGTGCATTGATCGATGGTCAGTACGGTGGTATCGTTTATTCACAGACACACCACAAAATGTCTGAGCAAGGTAAGTTGGAACATACCCTACGCGGCCGTGAAACTGGGAAGATCGTAGGTGATGGAGTAATCCAAAATGCAGATGGTTCTTTCAGTCCCAATACCAAAGAAGTAGCGATCAACACTTACTATGGTGATTACTACAGAAGAGCAAACGTGGAAACCAATAGCTTCGATGCTTCTTACCTCAAGCTTCGTGAAGTGAGGTTTGAATATGCATTGCCTAAATCCCTGGTTTCAAAATGGAAAATGAACAATGCTTCCATCGCATTCTTTGGACGTGATCTTTTCATGATCACCGACTTCCCAATGTACGATCCAGAAACCGCAGCATTAAATGGTGCCACCATTATGCCGGGTGTGGAGATGGGCCAAATGCCAAGTACAAGAACCTTTGGAATGAATTTGAAAGTAAACTTCTAAGCTGAAAAACAATGAAAATCAACTATAAAAATATCCTTATCGCTCTTGTTCTTTCTGCAGGATTGACAGGATGTACGAAAGACTTTGACGAGACCAACAATAATCCCAATAAATTGGAATTTGTTGCTCCCGGTACCTTGGTAACTCCAACAGTATATGGAATGGCCACTTATTTTACCGTTCGAAGCAATGACTTCACTTGGGAAATCATGCAGGATGGCCTTGCAAACCCTAGCGCTGCCAATGGTATACACCGCTATTATTTTACGGAACAATCTGGTGATGGAACTTGGAACAATTGCTACAGGTACCTGAGAAATATCCGTGAAATGGAAAGTGCAGCTATCAATGGTAACACTAAGCTTCCGGTATACGAAGCGGTGGCCACAACCTTGAAAGCCTATATCGCTGGCATCTTGACCGATAGCTTTGGTGATGTACCTCTTTCTGAGGCCATGAAAGCGGAAGATGGTGTGGACCAACCTGTTTTTGACACACAGGAAAAGATCTATACGGACATGATTGCGGCCCTAGAAAAAGCCAATTTACAGTACACTGACCCTTCAGAAATGAATGGGAACGACCTGTTGTACAATAACAAAAAAGATAAGTGGCGTAAATTCAATAACTCCATGTTATTGCGCTACATCTTAAGAACCTCAAAACGTTCGAATGTATATGCGAAGATCAAGACCATTTTAGATGATCCTGAAAAATACCCGATCTTCACTTCCAATGATGATGCAGCGATCTTGAGTATCACTGGTCTTTCACCTTACGACTATGCCTGGGGCAGACGCCAAGACTATGTAAATTTCACAGCGATGGCTTCTTTCTTTGTGGACAACCTGAACAGCTTAGAAGATCCAAGGAGACCGTTTATCATGACCCAAGCAACGGAATTGGTTGACGGTAAAATTGTCCCTATCGGCTATAAAGGAATCCCTGCTGGTCACTCTGGCGATCTTTCAGGCATCAGCTATAGCCCAAGTACACCGAATGGCGACCTGATGTATCCAGAAGTGGTTGGCACCCCGATCAAGGAATTGATCATGACCTATGCCGAAGTAGAATTCATCAAAGCAGAAACCTATAATGCCTTGGGATTGACTGCAGAAGCGAAAGCAGCTTATGAAAAAGGGGTGAAAGCTTCTATCGAACAATATGGTGGTGTGATGCCAGCGAATTATTTCGACAATCCTGCGGCAGCATTCAATGGTACGCTCGAAAGGATCATGCTCCAAAAATACCTTTCCCTCTTTATGGTCGATTATCAACAGTGGTTTGAATACCGTAGAACTGGATTTCCAAAACTGCCAAAAACAGAATTTATGTTGCATGATGCTGTCATGCCAACCCGTTTTATGTATAAAAATGAAGTCCGCCGATTTAATCCGGACAACTATGCAAAAGCTGTTCAGCAAATGGGCGGCGATACCTTCCATACCAAAGTATGGTGGGAAAAATAAAATTAAGCACCTAAGCTAAAAAAGAGAGGCTGTCCCTGAAGGGCAGCCTCTCTTTGCTAAAAGGAAAAAGCAATAGACTAAATCTCCAAAAAGGGCCTCTATCGCTCAAAAACGACTCTTTTGACCTACCAAACGTCCGATTGTATTCAAAATGATACAATTTGAATATTAATAAGGACAGCATTTTAGGTACGACGTAACATTAATTTAACACTATAATAATAGTAGATTAAATTATTTGTTAAATCTATAACCGCTATAATTCAATGTTTTAACAACTTTCTTAAAAATAGTTTAATGATTAAATATCGATAAGTGGTAAGGACTTGAGCACTGGCATTGATATCGATAGCTTAGGTTGATTCTGTATGACAATAACACATGCAGGATCAATCATTAAAAACAATTATTGATAACAAAAAAAAGATCTATGAAAAAGTTATTATTGGGATTATCATTCCTATTGGCCATTGCAGTATTTGCTGTTTCTTGTAGCAAAGATGACAATGTAAATGAAGTAGTATTGCCGAGCAAAGCAAACACTTTCTTGTCGGCCAAGTTTAAAGGGGCTAGCATCGTTAAACTATCCAAGGTGAATGATAATCAAACCAAGAAAGAATTCGAAGTTATCCTAGACAATGGAATCAAAGTAGAATTTGACAAAGATGGCAATTGGGTAGAAATTGAAGCCGTGAAAGACGATGGAACCATCCCTAATGAATTTGTTCCTGCAAAGATCCTGGCTTATGTGACCCTAAATTACCCCAACTTAGGTGTAAACAGCATCGAAATTGAAGATGATGGCTATGAAATCGAATTGACTGATGGTACGGACCTTGATTTCGATCTGGAAGGAACCTTCATTAAGATTGACAAATAAGAGATCAAAGCAATCTTCCATACATCTCAAAATAGTTGGACTGCCTCATGGGGCAGTCCTTTTTTGTTCCTAGGTGGTTAAAATCTTCTCTATAAAGAGTAGTTTTTCGGCAGTTTACAACCATAATTTCTAGAAGGTCTCTTGAATATTAGTTTACCCATATTCGAGACATATTCGGAAAATTCGGAATATGTCTCGAATGAGGTCAATATTATATCTAAACCTTCATCCATAGGTATTTCCCAATTTCGAATAAATATTATCGATAGATTATCCAGCTTTTTCAAATTTTCCGTAGATTAATTAGCTGAAGTGATCAAAATCTACGTGAAACAACAATGAAATATAGAATATTACCCTTTTTGCTATTGCTATCCACTTTTATTTCCTGCCAGAACCAAACAGGACAGAACACAGATACTAAAGAAAAAAGATCAGAATCCAGTTCGGCAGAACTCTATGCAAAAAAGACCTATACCCTACCCACAGAATTGAATGAAATATCAGGTTTGACCTTTCTCCCGAACAGCCAAGACATTGCTTATGTCCTGCAGGATGAAGAAGGTATTGTCTTCACCTACGACCTCGAGAACGGCAACATCAGTTCTCAATTTGAATTCGGTCCCGCTGGCGATTACGAGGAAATCACGACGGATGGTAATTATTTCTATGTGCTGGAAAGCAATGGCGATATACATAGTTTCCCGGTCAGCATGGATGTTGACCAAGGTAAGGTGAGTACTTTCAGAGGTCAGTTAGAAAAAGGAGAATATGAGTCCATGGCTTATGACCAGAAGAACAACAGACTTGTTGTTTTCTGCAAATCCTGTAAGGCCGATAAAGGGAATACAAAGCTAACAGGATATGTGCTAAACGTTCTGGATCAGGGCGACCTAAGCCTTAATAAACAGTTTAGCATTGACCTGAACAGCATTGCGAACATTGACCCAAAATTTAAGGATTCCTTGAAACCTTCGGGTTTAAGCAAGCGGAACTCTTCGGATGAGTGGTTTCTACTCTCCTCTGTGGACCGCCTTTTACTGATCTTCGATGAGAGCTTCCAAGCCAAGGAAGTTCATCACTTTAAAAAGAAACAGTTTGAACAACCTGAAGGCATCAGCTTCAACAACCAAGACCAAATGTTTATCAGTAGCGAAAAAGGAAAAGCAGATAATGCATTTATTTATCAGATCAACATGAAATAATCATGAGAAAAATACTTTTTATTGCCTTTCTATTCCTTTTTCAATTCGCTATCGCCCAGCAGGTTGAGCAACGATTGATCATTTTTGGAGATGCGGGAGAAATCAACAGCAAACAGAGTTTCCTGATCAAGAATGCCAATGGTCTTCAAATCCCAAATAAGACCAAGGCCTTTTTTATAGGGGACAATATCTATCCTACTGGCATGGCCCTCAGCGGCAAGAAAAAAGAAGAAACACAGGAAATCCTAAAATCACAATTTGAAGGCTTTAGGGAACTTCAGGTTCCCGTTTATTTCTTAGCTGGAAACCATGATTGGGATAGATCTGGAAAAGAAGGTCTGGAAAAAATCAAGGCCCAAGCTGATTTTCTCAATAATTATGGCGACCCTGGTCTAAAATACCTTCCGGAAGCTGGCAAAATCGGTCCAACTGTACTTACGCTAAATCCCAAAACCATAGCCGTTTTATACGACAGTGAATTCTGGCTCTTCCCGCATCATAACCGTGATGTAACAGCGGAAAAAGATCAGTTCATTGCCGATATCAAAAAGATATTGGAAAAGAACAGGGACAAAACAGTGCTTATGATTTCCCATCACCCCATGGTATCCTTTGGTGACCATAGCTTAATATACAACTGGAAAGACCATATCTTCCCGCTAACTGATGTGAAGTCCTCTCTCTATATCCCTTTACCCGGTATTGGCTCTCTGTATCCCCTTTTACGGACGCATGTAGTCAAATTTGCAGAAGACCTCAAACACCCTATCTACCAGGATTTGATAAAAAGGGTGACCGATGCCACAGCGGAACATCCAAAGGTATTGTTTGTCGCAGGTCATGACCATGGTCTACAATATATCGAACAGGATAAAATACGACAGGTGGTCAGTGGTTCTGGGTCGAAACAATCAGATATCCATCAAAGGGAACCTCTGAAATATGGCTATAATAAACAGGGTTTTTCGGTTATTGATTTGCTGGATAACGATAAAGTCAGGCTGACCTTTTATATCGATAGTCCTAAGGACTCCTTGACGAAGTCGTATGAGGTATTGGTTGAGTTTTAGATTAAGGAATGTTAACCATTAAAAACGCTCATCTACACCTTTAGAAACACAGCTGTAGAACAACTCTTAAATTAAATTATAATTCTTCAGAAGATACTCAAAGCAAAAGCATTGCTTGTTACTAAATTTTATTTACTTTAGAATACAAATCTAGTTGCAATATGCCAGTATCCCCATTTCATCAGGACAGCTATAACAAACATGCGGACTGGTACAAAAACACCTTTCCATCTCCGGAAAAGAAACACGAAGTATTGAACAGGTTTATCAAATACAGAGGTAGTATTAATCATTGGTTACAGTCTATATTTTTTGACAGCCTAAAACCCCTTCTTATTGATAAGGAAAAAATTTGGATGACTTTAGGCGACGCATATGGACATGACGCCGCTTTCTTGCTGAATAGCGGAGTGAAGCAAGTGATTGCGACAGACCTTTCGACTGACTTATTGGAAGTATCTAAAAAGCTTGGTTTGATTACAGAATATAAATCAGAGAATGCAGAAAGTATATTAATGGAAGATAATAGCGTGGATTATATCCTTTGCAAGGAAAGTTATCATCATTTCCCAAGACCATATGCTGCCTTGTACGAAATGATCAGAGTAGCCAACCATGGTTTTATTATAATTGAGCCTCAAGATCCTATTTCTAGAATGTCTCCATTATTATTCATCACGAATATATTGGAAAAATTAAGCCCAGGCATGATCAATAAAATATGGAAAAACCGATTTTCATACGAACCTGTTGGCAATTATGTCTATAAAGTTTCTGAGCGAGAATTTGAAAAATATGCAGCAGCACTCAACCTCCCATGTATTGCTGTAAAACAGTTAAATCCTAATTTTTGGTTTCTTGGCTGCGAAAAAATACAAGCTAAGAATACAAATCATAAATTTATGGCAATCCAAATAAAAAAGATTTTCCGGGATATGTTGACCAAGTTTGGCTTGGCTCCTAGCCAAACCCTTTGTATCGCAGTTTTTAAAACCGCTCCTTCTCCCGAGCTGAGAAGAGCATTAAAGAAAGATGGATATAAATTAACAGATATTCCTCATAACCCTTATTTGTGATGGAAAATTAGTGCCCCACACATTATTTCAATCCCTTCCCTATTCCCATTCCAAAAATGATTATTTTTAATCATCACAAATCACCAATTATAAAATCACATGCAGCTTAAATCTTTTGTAACACTCCTTATTCTACTATTCCATGCAGCCTTTCTTTTGGCTCAAAAACCAGATTTAGTAAAATACGTCAATACCCTACAAGGGACACATTCAGAATATGCCCTTTCTTATGGAAACACTTACCCGACCATAGGACTACCCTTTGCGGTACATTTCTTTTCTGCGCAGACCGGAAAAAATGGCGATGGCTGGAAGTATCAATACCAAGCCGAAAAGATCAGGGGGTTCCAGCAGGTACATCAATGTTCACCCTGGATGAACGACTATGCGGTATTTTCATTGATGCCGGGAATTGGGGAATTGACCGTCAATGAAGATCAGCGTGCATTGAAGTTTTCACATGCTAATGAGATTGCCAAGCCACATTATTATTCCGTAATATTTGACAATGGCATACAGACAGAAATCAGTCCGGTGGAACGAGGGTCACACATGCGTTTCAGTTTTCCAAAAACTGGAAGAGCAAACTTGGTGTTTGATGGCTATACCAAAGACTGTGAAATCAAGATCATACCGGAAGAAAGGAAAATAATTGGCTATGTAAACAATGGAAGGATAGTACCGGAAAACTTTAAGAGTTATTTTGTCCTTGAGTTCAATCAAGATTTTAAATCCTATGGGACTTGGGAAAACGAGAAAGGGACGATTAAAGCCAATAATAAGCAGGATCTAGGTAAAGGTGTAGGTGCGTTTTTGGAGTTTAAGCCGGGTTCCAAGGTAGAAGTCAAGATGGCTTCCTCTTATATCAGTCCCGAACAGGCCGAACTCAATTTTAAACAGGAATTAGCTGACCATAAAAATTTAGAGGTAACCAAGAAAAAGGGATTTGAGATCTGGAATGAGCTATTGAATCGGGTTTTGGTGGAAGGTGGTTCCGAGGAGGATAAGGCCACATTCTATTCCTGCCTGTTTCGGGCAAACCTATTCTCCAGGAAGTTCTATGAAATAGATGCCAAGGGCAATCCCTATTATTACAGTCCTTATGACGGCAAGATCCACACCGGATACATGTATACGGACAATGGATTTTGGGATACCTTTAGGGCTCAATTTCCATTGAGCAACATTCTACATCAGCAGATGCAAGGCAGGTATATGCAATCTCTATTAGATGCCCAGCAGCAAGCAGGTTTTTACCCGACTTGGTCCAATCCAGGCATGTCCGGTGTCATGATCGGAAATCATGCCATCTCATTACTGACCGATGCTTGGGTGAAAGGAATCAGAACCTTTGACCCCAATTCAGCCTTAAGTGCCTATTACCATGAAACCACCAACAAAGGCTTTTATGGAGGATCAAATGGAAGAGAAGGCTGGAAGGAATATTATACCCTTGGCTATATCCCATACGGTGACATCCATGAGAGCACTGCAAAAACCTTGGAATATGCATACGATGATTTTTGCGCCTATCAATTGGCGAAGTTGACAGGCAACACTTTCTATGAAAATGTTTTTGGGCGACAGATGTACAATTATCGAAATGTATTTGATCCACAGGTCAATTTTGTGCGGGGGAGATTGCCGAATGGGGAGTGGAAACCAGATTTTGATCCCGTTGAATGGGGCGGTCCCTTTACAGAAGCAAATGCTTGGCAATATACCTGGTCGGTCTTGCACAATGTTGAGGATTTAATCGGCATGATTGGTGGCGAAGAGAGATTTAATGCCAAGTTGGATTCCTTTTTCACGATGGATCAAAGCATAAAATACGGCAGCTATAAGCAGGAAATCCATGAAATGCGCGAAATGCTATTGGCCAAGATGGGTCAATATGCACATGGCAATCAACCTACCCAGCATGTCCCTTACCTCTACAACTTTAGCGGCGAGCCTTGGAAAGCACAAAAACAGGTGCGCATGGTCTGCAAGCAATTGTACAATGCCACGGAAAAAGGCTATCCCGGCGATGAAGATCAAGGACAGATGTCATCATGGTATGTCCTTAGTGCCTTAGGAATCTATAGTGTATGCCCAGGAACGGACCAATATGTGATCGGAAGTCCGGTGTTCGAAAAGGCAACCATCAGTTTAGAGAATGGAAAAACTTTTGTTATCCAAGCAAATAACAATAATGAAGCGAATGTTTATATCCTATCAGCTGAACTGAATGGTAAACCCTTGGACAAGAACTACATCACCTTTGATGACATCAATAAAGGCGGTGAAATGGTCTTTCAGATGAGTGGTGCTCCAAATAAAAGCAGAGGAACCAGTAAAGAGGCAAGACCATTTTCATTGCAGCAAAATCGGTAAGGAATTAGTCTTTTTTCATGGCCGCAGCCTTAAGGTCATCCGGCATTTTCTCAATGGCATATCGCAGGGCAGTCCTTGGCATGCTTGCCTTGTGCTTCATAACATAGTCGAAAACCTCTTTTTCATAGGCTTTGCTGGTTTCTTTCAACATCCAGCCATAGCCTTTCTGCACCATATCATCAGGGTCCATCATGAGGATATCGGCAATCTGAAAAACATCGGCCAAGTAATAGCCTCTCTTACCTGGAACCACCAAACTAACCGCTGCGGCACGCTTGGTCCAGCGATTTTTGGACTTTGCCCAGGTCTTCAGCATTTTTACATTTTCTGGAAATTGAATCAGATTATAGCCAATGGTCGTACAGCAAAGCGTATCACAATCCGACCAATTGTTGACATATAGATTGACCCAGTTTGCATAGATCTTCATGTCTTCCGCCTCATAATGTTTACGAAGGGATTTAGTGATGATACATGCAATATAGGCTTCTTCAAAGATCTTGGATTTCCAAAGCTCATCACATAAAGTAAAGATATCCTGTTTTGGCTTTTTCTTGATATCCTGATAAACCTCCTTGCCTATCTTTCGAACAATTTCAATGGGAACGCCATAGCGTTTTGCACCTTCTCCTTCTTTAAAAAAACGAGCCATGGAGTCAGAAGTGGCATTATTGACATTGTCAATTAAGGTTTGCCGGATATCAAGCAAAAGATCATTCATGGAATCAAATTTAGAAAAATAGATAGAGGAAATTATTCAAAATACTTGTGAAACCAAATGCAGAGATCGATTTAGTTTGGCAGGCATGTCTGCCAGTCAAGGAAACTTGGATGAGCTACTGGAGCAATTGCAGTGTAAATAATCTAAGCTAAATCACTAATAACCAAACATAAGGGAATATTTTTTGTTGTAATTTTGTACAATCAACTTACCACAAAAAACCTATGAAAAGAAGAACCTTTATCAACTCCTTAGGTATTGGCTTTGCCTCTTCCCTACTCTTAAATTCCAATGGATATGGTAGTCCTTTGGCGGATCTATTCGAATTGGCAGCAGACGAAAGGGAACTTGCCGAACATAAAATAGATAGTATAGTTTTTTCTAAAGTAAAACTGAACTATCCAAGATTAGTTGGAAAAAATGCCAGATTAGACCTACATGGCCATGGTCCTGAGTTGGACATCTGTTGCTTGAGGACGGATCAAGGCGCAATGGGTTGGGCATCCCTTCGTGGATCAAAAAAAGATGCCGAACGGTTAATCCCTGAGTTAGTTGGTAAAAAAATATCGGAACTCTTTACTCCAAAAGCTGGGACACTTTCGGAAAAACATATCGCTTTTGACATGGCCTTGCATGATTTGGCCGGTGTCATCCTTCAAAAGCCAGTTTATGCTCTATTAGGCAAAAAAGACCCCTTTATTACCAAGTATTATAGCGGCATGATCTATTTTGACGATCTAGAACCTAAGGATCAGCCCGCCGGAATCGATAAAATCCTGGAGGAGTGCCTATTCGATTACGGCGTGGGATACAGACAGTTTAAATTAAAGATAGGTCGTGGCCATAAATGGATGCCCAAAGCCGAAGGTTTGCAAAGGGATATCGAGGTGACAAAGGCCGTTGCTGCTGCCTTTCCAGACTGTGAGATACTGGTTGATGGAAACAATGGCTTTACGAGTGACGAGTTTATCCAATATTTAAAAGGTATTGCTGGAATTAAGCTTTTCTGGATTGAAGAGCCTTTCCATGAAACGGTCGAAGACTATAAAAAGCTTCGGGACTTTGTTCAGCAAGAAAAGTTGGACACCTTATTGGCCGATGGAGAAGCGGATCCAGACCAAGCCTTCCTCAAGAAACTCTTTGAACAGAAGCTCTTGGACGTGCAATTAACTGATATTGAAGGATTAGGCTTTACCAACTGGAGAAGGATGATGCCTGAACTGGTCAAGACGGGCACCCTAGCCTCTCCGCATGCTTGGGGCTCATTACTGAAAACGAATTATACGGCGCATCTGGCTGGTGGTCTGGGAAACACCGTCACCATTGAAGGGGTGACAAGCAGTTCAGACGATATGGACCTGACAGCCTACGCGGTAAAAGACGGGAAATTAATTCCGCCTGATCTGCCGGGTTTTGGTATGCAGTTATTGAAGACCATATAGCAATTAGAAAGTTTTAAGTGTAGTGAAACTCTAAGATCTTTGGTGTAGACATCGGTACCGATGTCTACATATGTTACTTAAGGATTGGGGACTTGAATTTTCTTCGTCTATAGGTTATCACAATGATTTAGATTAAAATAGTATTTTTAAAATACCTTATCACAGCAGGACAGATAGACCATCTTGTATTCTCGTGGTTCAAAATAACGCCTTAAAACAATAAATAAACCACAAGTCATCCATTTAACGCAATATGAAAATTTAATTTATCCTTACAGGTTTAATTTAAATGTTTGCAATACGCTTTTTACTTTGTTGATATATTTAGTGATAAAAATTACTATTAATTAAAAAATAAATTTGCAAGAATAAAATAGTGGTTCTATATTTGAGTGTAACCAGTCCAGAGCTGACCAATAATATTAGGAAACATTCATAATAATAAAGGCAAAGAAATAGGTTATAAAGGAGAAAATCAACAGACCCATTTAATTAAAGATTCAACCCAAATCTCCTACCGTATAAAAAAGAATCTAACAATCATTATTAACCATTTTCTCGTTGCTGTTTTCCATTAACGATTTGCATGGACAAAAAACAAAAATAAGGGAGGCCAACTTACATATTGTTACCAAGAGCCCATTGGTTTCTTAAAGGTGCAGGTGGTTGGAACAAACAATAAGACCAGTCGCTCAAACAATGTCCCTTTAATTATTGTAAGTTCTGTCCCTAATAATAGCATCGATGATGTAAATCCAAACGTTGCCTAAAGTATAAGCGTATTAAGAGATGCATCCTCTGCGGCCAAATATGGGTCAAGAGCAGCCGCAGGGGTCATCTCTCTGAACAATATAATAAAAAACAGAATCTATTTGGTCTTTAAGTGACCGCATTTTCCCTATTCTTTATCACAATATTGCACTTTGCTTAAGCCTTTTATTCCAGTAGGGCTAGATTATGGGGAGCTGCCATTACAACCGTATTAATATGCCCAGTGGGCATTCCACTCTATGCCATTAAAAGGGCTTCGAAAGATCTTTGATATAAATATTCCTGAAATCTACCGGCTGACCTTCACTCTGCAAAGCAATAAAACCACTGCTCAATAGTTTCCCGTCAATCTTAATTTTCGGATCATAACCATTTGCTGTACCTCCACCGATCTGCGGTTTGGAATATTGCAGCACAGTATCGCCTTCAATAATATGCTGGATAAGGGAGTCTCCATAAACAATCAATTCGCCCTTGACCCATTGGTCTTTATCATAGGTCTTAGAAGTCGAGTTCAAGCAATGGGATTCAGCAATCTTGCCTTGGTAAACTACATTGGTTCCTGGGGAGCACATGTTTCCGGTAGGTCTAGGTTTGCCGTCACCAAGTCCAGCTAACAATTGCATTTCGACGGAAATAGGCCAATCCTGTTCTTTTAGCATCCCACGAGGATCTTGAGAATGGAACATTACGCCAGAGTTTAAGAGGGTATATTCAGGTGCCCCACGTTGAAGCTCACCAGCAAACTTATATTCAAATTTCAGGTGATAATAGGAAAACGGAGTCTTATAATACAGGTGGCCAAACTGATCGTTAAAATCGCCGTATTGATCATACCTGATCTTGATGATACCATCTTCCACACGAAAGGTATTCCCAAAATTCTCACCTACCTCATGATGATGGATCTTGACAAACCAATCATCAATATCCTTCCCGTTAAACAAGGGCTTCCAATCAGCATTTCCCTTTTGGGATAAATTGCTCTTACAGCCAGAAAACAATAAACATGCAAACAGAATAGAATAAACAACTTTTTTCATTTTGGTTTTTAGGGTTGATTTGCCTGCAATATACAGGATAATCCCTTGCGGATATAATAATTTAATAAACTTTCCCAGTCCTATATTTTCATGCAAAGTATTAGAATCGCCATGTTCGACATATAAACAAAAGATTAGAAATCCATTTACAAATACAATAGTTTGGGCGCACTCATCCCAAATCCTGAATGTTTTATAGTACATTTACAGCATCACAGTAACCAAACTAATTATTAAATGAACATCCTTCATAAGCTATTGAACAAGATAGATTGGAAACTCAATGTTTCCAGGTCCAGCAAAGAACTTCAGAACAACAAACTGCAGGTACTGACCTTTGATGAAAGCCTTGACTTTTTGATTGATTCCAAATGTTCATTATCCAGATTTGGGGACGGAGAATTTACCTTGATGCTAAATGGAGAGTTCCTGTGTCCAAGGAACGTCTCATTAAAGCATCAGGAAGCAGACCCTGATCTCAAAAAGAGGTTGCTGGAAATTCTGAAGGATAGAAACACCGATCAATACAATTTAAAAATTGCAGTTCCTCGAACCTTAGTAGACCTAGATAACAACAAGTTGACAGATTCATCAATAGGATTTTGGAAACATTATTTAAATGAATTATTCTACAAAATATCATCTTTTCTAAGGAAGGATTACACTTACCTCAATGCGCAGATCAGTAGGTTCTATCTTGATGACAGAAACAAGGATCAAGAGGCAATTGAAAAAAGGATAGCGCATTGGAAAAGACTTTGGGAAGATCAGGATTTATTAATAATCGAGGGCAAAGGCAGCAATCTAGGTAAGGGCAAAGGCTATTATGGAAATGCTAAAAGCGTAGAAAGGATTGAATGCCCGAATAGCAACAGCTTTAAGCATTATAATGAAATCTTATCGGCAGCAAAAAAATATGGAACCAATAAATTAATCATACTCGCCCTAGGACCAACCTCTGCGGTATTAGCATATGATTTGGCAAAGGAAGGGATCAGGGCACTTGACTTGGGCTATCTAGAACTGGAATACCACTTCTTTCTCACGAATGCTACAGATGAAAGCTCAATAGCAGGGATTAAAATCGGGACTGTGGAGAGTATCCAAAACGATCCTTTCCCGGCTACTCAAGAGGATTACGAGGAAAGCGATGTTGTTTTTAGGATATAGAAATGATCTCTATTCCTTATACAACAAGTACTTTTTGCGTATCTCCTTATATTTCTCAATACCGGGCTCCCAAGTTTTACGGATTTGATCCTCCGTCATGCCGGCACGGATCTGATCCTTAAACGCTGACACCCCAACGAGATAGTCGATATTACCGATCTGTGGATGAAACCTTTCAAAAAAGGCAGCTTTATCTGGGCTTTTAGCATAAAGCTCAATCATCCATTTCAGATTAATCTTCTTGGATTTGACCAACTCCTCGAAATCTGTCCCACGTAAGTCCAGACCATAGCAAACCTGGTCCTTATACAATGGATTTTCTGCACGTCCAGGCATAGAAACCGGGGTATAACTGAATTCATAGATTCCCTTGAACATTGGTGCACCTACAACGGTGAATGGAAAATCAGTACCACGTCCATGGTTTAATGAAACCCCTTCAAAAAGGCAGGTTGTCGGATATAATAGAATGCTCTCAGGAGTGTTGAGGTTCGGTGATGGGTTAACAGGCAACTTATACATTAGGCTGTGTTTATAGTTGGCATTTTCAACGACTTTTAACTTACATTTCAGGCCATTACCCAGCCAGCCCTCTCCATTTGCCATAAGTGCAAATTCGGCAACCGTAAGTCCATGAACTATGGGAATTGGAAACTGCCCGATTCCAGATTTGTTTTTCATATCCAAAATAGGCCCATCAATAAAGTAGGCATTAGGGTTAGGTCGGTCCAGGATAAGCATTTCTTTTCCATTTTCTGCCGCTGCCTGCATCACATCCCGTAAGACATTTATGTTGGTATAGAAACGGCATCCCACATCCTGTATATCATAGAGCAGTACATCCACATCAGCAAGGTCCTCCTTTGAAGGCTTCTTCTTTTTCCCATAAAGCGAGATGATCTTGACCCCTGTATTCGGATCTACCTCATCGCCCACAGACGTTCCATTGCTGGCATTCCCCCGGAAGCCATGTTCCGGACCAAAGACCTTGACAATCTCTATCCCAGCATTCACGAGGTTATCCAATAGATGTTTATCCCCTATTATGGAAGTTTGATTGGCAATCAGGGCAACTCTTTTACCCTGTAGCTGTGGCATGTACTTTTCTGTGCGTTCAGCGCCGGTCTGAATGATATCATTGGAATAATGAACCTGCGCAATTAGACAATTCACGGCTAATAACAATGTCCATACTAGGGAAACTACCTTTTTCATAGAACTAAATATAGCATTTTATCAAAAAATTAAAGACCAACTAGCTGCAAATTAAAGCCTTAATGCTACTGAAATCTCTTCTTGCTTTTCAGTATATTTACGAAAATGTCGTAACATGATCCGATTCTACCTATTTCTTGCGTCTCTTTTCTTTGCCCATCCCCTATTGGCCCAACATAGCATTCAAGGGAAAATCATCAATGCAGATGACCGCAGCCCTATTGCCGGTGCCTCAATCTATATCAATAATTCTTCATTGGGAACCAGTTCGAATAAGGAAGGACTGTTTACCCTGCATTCGCCGAACAGGAATGTGGAACTGGTGGTGAGCAATATGGGCTTTGAAAAAAGGGTCTTGGAAATCCAGCTTCCCTTGCAGCACGAGCTGGTCATCGCGATCAAGGAAAAGTCTACAGCTATAGAAGAAGTCGTAGTTACCAATTACCTAAAAGATGGCTGGAAGGAATGGGGCGACTTTTTTATTGAGAATTTAATAGGACAAGGAGACTTTGCCGATCACTGCAAAATCCTCAACCATGAGGTCGTAAAATTCCGATTTGACAAAAAGGCTAATGTCTTGACGGCTATCTGTACCGAGCCACTTAAGATCCGCAATGATGCCTTGGGTTATGAGCTGACCTATGATCTAGGCGGATTTAGAATGGACTTTGGAAGCAGGATGTTTCTTTTCGAGGGTTATGCTTTTTTTAAGGATGTAGGCAAGGGACGGTCTAAATATAAAAAGAACCGAAATGTTTCCTACCTATTGTCCTTGAACAGGTTTGTACGAAGTACCTACAACAAACAATGGGAACAGGACGGCTATATCGTCAGGAAATTGGTTAAGGAAGACAATGCAGTCCGCATGGAGGCCAGACAAAAATATAATGCCATTTTAGACAGCGTTCAGAAGAAATATCGAGGAAACTGGAACCTATTCTATGTCTCTCAAAAGGACTACACGGAAGACAAGGTAAATACCATCCGGAAGCAGATGTCTCAACCCGAGAAAATCAGTTATTTGATGGGGATCATGCAGCCCAATGAAATTATTGCAGATGAGGATAAAGAGAAAGGGCTCATGAAACTTAATTATACTGATTACCTCTACATCATCTACCCTGCTGATTTCTCAAAATCCAAGAACAAGATCTTACAGAAAGCTGCCAGCGAAGTTTCCGAACTGTCTATCGTCGAGACCGATGGAATCATCATTGAGCCACAAGGCTCCTATTTTCCGACTGCTAACTGGATATTGAGCGGCTATGCCGTTGGCTATTCTAAACTAGCCTATATGTTGCCTTTGGATTATGTACCAAGTGATTAAGCTTAAGTTATAGGGCAATTCCGCTTCCACCGATAACCTTTATTCCATCTTCGAATTCTTTCCAAAAGCGGATATATCGAAACTGGGCTTCAAAAGGCTCTCCGGAATAACTTCCTACTAATTTCATCCTTAAGGTGATTATGGCAACATCATCAATGATATTTAGGTTTTCAACATCTGGGCTGAGTTCAATGATTTTAAGAACTCCAGAACGATATGTTTCTAAATCCTTCTCTTTACCTATAATCTCTCCGCTCGGGATAATAAACAGCAAATCCTTATGCAATAGCTTATCCAACATTTCGAGGTTACCCGATTTCATGGCATCATAAAGTTGGTTTTCAAGGGTCAGGATATCTTGCTTTTTCATCATGGCATTCGATTTATGATCAGGTTATTCACTCATATAGTAACGCTAATCCAACCGTTTCATTATTCATATGAGCTCCAACAAGACCACTATGTCAACCTAAATACAAAGCCATTAAAAAAGGGGAATAAACCCTGAAGCTTATTCCCCTTTTCTATTATTTCGTCACTTTCATGACCCCGTTCATTATTCGCCAATGCCCTGGAAAAGTACAGGCAAATGGATAATCTCCCGGCTCCGAAGGCACTTTGATGTTCAATTCATAAGAACCTTCCGGATCAATCAAGGAGGTGCTGAATAAGACATCAGGTGTATTTGGAATATACTGAAGCTCGGCTGCATTGCTTTGAGTGGCCAACTTATCAGCGGCCTGTCCAACACGGTCCAGACTACCCGGTTTCAGGATCAGTAGATTATGCTGCATATGGTCAGGGTTTTCAAAAATAATCTTCAGATTAGAACCCGCCTTCGCAGAAAAATTAGTGATATCATACTTCATTTCCCCAACGATAGCCTTAATTTTTAAGACCTTATCCGCTTCTACGGTACTGCCTTCAGCCACTACCGTTTTGTTCATAGCCACCAATCGCCCATCCTCTAGGTTTCCATTAAAGTCAAAATCCTTGGCAAAATCTCCTGGGCTATCATTAGGCCCTTGTTCAGCATCCTTGGATGCACTGGCTTTCCCAACCAGAAGGAAACCATCTTGCTTTTCAGGGAATAGACCTAAAGTCTTGCCTTCTGCAACCTTCGCATCATCAATGAACACCAACATCTTTCCATCAGACAATAAGGAAGTCCTCAGCTTAAATGTAGGTTTAGTTAATACCTCAGATTGAATGACTGCTTTATTTCCTTTTTGGTTGACCCTAAACTCCAGTCTACCATCTTTGAAAGAAACTGCAAATCCATCCTTCTTGTTACCATAGGAAAGTAAGGCTCCATTTAGGGGCTTCTTATCTTTCTGACTTACTGTACCCACAAAATGGATCTCTCTATTCATCAGATCAGGAATTTGCCTTGGCCCAATCACTCCGTTCCTTGCAGTATTCAGCGCAAGGACGTTCATGTTATTTCCGGCAATGATCCTTTCTGCTAAGGATCCATTGGCGTTTGAAAAGTCAGGATGTCCAAACTTCGTATGATATTCATGCATAAAATCTTTCTGGTGAATACCACCGGCAATCATCAAGGCATGGAATAACCATTTGTCTTTTTCATTTTCAGGGTTCTGTACCGCATCAAAGATCACCTTAGCAACTTTCGCACTTGGCGGCGCCTCAGACAAAGCCAATATGGCCGCTAAGCGAACTCTCAAGTCCTTGTCCTGAACGACACCTGCGGAAATCAACTCATCTATCACCTTCGCATTTTTAGGCAAGGTCTGAATTGCTGCCCTTCTCACCCCTGCGGCTGGATGCTTAAGAGCCTTTAGAACGGCATCAAAGCTAGCATTCTCACCATCAGACAGTAAACCTAATCCATGCAAAGTCCAGATTGCGTGAATGGCACCCCCATTGATGTTGACCTCATCCACCGACTTATCACTAATCAGTTTGTTAAGGTCATTGGCAATAGACTTATCCGCGCCTTCAACCAATAGTCGTTGTGCGGTCGTACGCCAGAACATATTATCGCTCGTCAATGCGTCGACCAATTCACGTCCTTTCTTGCCATCCAATTTAAACTTCCTTTGCTTGGCAGCATCTTCATGCACCAATCGGTAAATACGCCCTTTAGAACTATCCCTCAATGGGTCTATGTAGGCATTTCCAGGTCCGTTGTCAAAGCCTTGAGGAGTTGGGTTATGCTGGATAATGAAGTTGTACCAATCCAAGAACCACAGCGCACCATCAGGTCCTACTTTGGCTTCCACAGGTCCAAACCAGTTATCAGAACTAGCGACCATGTTCCAGCCATCGCCCTTTTCCTTGAATCCAGATCCCGAAGGTTCCAAGATATGTTTATGGATCAGGCGTCCGGTCGGCTCAGCAATGAAGGCTACCCTATTCCAATATTCTTGAGGAAAGGCACGTGCCGTATAGAGATTATGGCCAGCTGCGGCGGTAAATCCACCAAATACATCCACCTGGCGCAGTTCTTTAGTTAATTCATGTATCATGTAGTGGGCATCAATCTTCTCGATCCCCCGCTCGTTCAGGTTAGCTTTTTCATAATAGCGAGCAGGAATAGCCATAAAGTTACTGTGCTCGTTATTGGCCGTGGACAGGAATACATCAAAATCTTCCGAGAATCCCAATCCCCAAGTGTTATTGGTCGTGGTCCCAAGGAACTCAAAATCCTGAGCCTTAGGATTAAAACGATATGCCCCCGATCCAAATTTATAAGGTTTGCCCGCAATATTACCTTCAAATCCAGAATAACCAACGGTTCCCCAGATTTTGTTATCCATTCCATATTTCAGGTTAGATGGGCCAGCATGCGTATCAAAGGTGCCCCAGCCATCAATAAAAACCTTGCGAACATCTGCTTTGCCATCTCCATCCGTATCTTTTAAGAACAGAAAGTGAGGAGCCTGCGCAACGATAATCCCGCCATCAGAAAACACAAAGGAAGTCGGGATATTAAGACCTTCAGCAAATACGGTAAACTTATCCGCCTTTCCATCATTGTCCGTATCCTCACAGATGGTGATTCGGTCATCACCTTCCCCTTTGTCATTTCTTACGGTATTCGGATAGTCCACCGTTTCGATGACCCATAGCCTTCCCTGCTCGTCCCAATCCATTGCGATCGGCTTTTTTATGTCCGGTTCACTGGCAAACAGCTCCAGGCGAAAACCAACAGGCACCTGTATCAGGGTTTGCGATTGTTCCGGCGTTAAGGGATGCTGATAGCGCGGTGCCGGGTCTTTGCGTTCATAATTAGGCATGCGCGCTTCCTCATATTGAGGCTTCGCAATCTCATACTTCTTCATGCGCTCCACAGCCTTATCACCGACAGCCCAAAGAATACCGTTCTTCACCAATTGTAAAAATCCAGGGTTACGGAAGGTCCGCTCATCATGGCCAAAAGCCGTATAGAACACCCTACCCTTCCCATGCTCTTTTACCCAGGTATAAGGCTCTCTATGCGTGCTATCCACACGTTCCATCAACACTTCGATATCTTTCGCCAAAAGATGATGCACATAGGTTTCATCCCATTCGGTGACAAATGGCGAAAGCCCTTTCATCACCGGATGGTCAGGCTTGATGATCTCAGCGCCAAACGAACCACCACCATGGCTCTTGAATTGGCCACCGATCAAGGCTACGACATCATCCGAGTTCCGAAAGCAGTAGGATGCAGAGTGGATATTAATATAGCCTTTACCGGAGGCTACATAATCCAACAAGGCCTTCTCCTGCGCCGGACTGATCGTATCATGGTTCGCATACAAGATCAAACCATCATATTTCTTGAGATCCGGACGAGTCAAATCATCGGGATCGATAGAATAGGTAATGTTTATTCCATCAGCGAAATACTCTTTTGACAAGATGTCGGCCAATAGTTCCGAGTCATGGTGTTTACTATCATGTCCCAGAAAAAACAGTTCCAGTCTTCTAGGTTTGTTATCATCGGCACATCCCAGTACCGACAGAACAACACAGAACAGAACGCAAAATTTTAAAATCTTATTCATCTTAATATTATTGAGATAAAGGTTCCTCAGGAAGCAAAGCCATTAATTGGTTTCCCAAGTAAAATCAGGTAAAGGAATGATCTCTCCTCCTTTCAGGGCAGACTCATGCGCCAAAATCCCCACACATGTTATATTTGCAGATTGCCTAGCATTCGGAAATGGCTGTCTGCCCTCTACCAATGCACTGATAAATTCATGTACTAAATGCGGATGCGAACCCCCATGCCCACTTCCCTGCAGGAAAGAAAGGTGTTGGTTTTCGCCTTCATCATAAACTCCGGCCCTAGTAAAATGCTGAATCGGTTCCGGTAGCAAGTGTGCATAATCTGGACAGTCCACTTCCTCTGGAATTTCAGGCTCCGGACGTTTGGCCACATGTAAAACCAATGGCTTGCCTTCGATCAATGGCCATTCCACTGACTGCTTAGATCCATATACCTCAAAGCTCTCACGGTATTGCCTAGCCGTATCAAATAGTGATCGGTACACTTGAGCACTTAGGTCAGAGTTCCTGAATTTTATATGTGCAGATTCTATGGCAAATGGAGAATTATAATGCCCAACCAAATCCTCACGGATGGTACCAGAGCCAAAGCAGGACACATACTCCGCTTCATTACGCGTCAAGCCTAAAACCGGCCCTACACAGTGCGTAGCATAATGCATCGGCGGCAGACCCGGCCAATAGTTCGGCCATCCATCCATATCCTGCTGATGGCTCGCTTTAAGGAATTGGATCTTGCCCAGCTCACCCTTCTCGTATAGTTCCTTCATAAACAGGAATTCACGCGCATACAACACGGTTTCCATCATCATATAGGTAAGACCAGTTTCCTCAACCGCTTCCACGATCTGTCTACATTCCTCAACCGTCGTCGCCATCGGAACGGTACAGGCCACGTGCTTGCCGGCACGCAATGCCTTGATCGATTGCTCCGCATGGTTTGGAATAGGTGTGTTGATATGTACGGCATCAATATTTTCATCTTTCAGCAGCTCATCATAATCGGTATAGCGCTTTTCTATCGAAAAGGCATCTCCAATTTCGTTCAGGCTTGCTTCATTACGTTGACAGATAGCATATAGGTTAGCATGAGGGTGCTGTTGGTAAATAGGAATAAACTCCGCTCCAAATCCTAACCCGATAATAGCTACATTAATTTTTTCTTTCTTCATCATTTCGTTCATTGATTATGTTAGTCTAATTTATTGGCCGCCCATTTCTGCAAAAACGCATGCCCATCACGCGCAAATGCATCTTGATCCTCGGCTAGGTTGCGCCAAATACAAACTGCCGCCGCCAACTCTTTATTTTCTGGTGTAAAACTTTCAATCGATACGGCACCCTTATAGCCTATGGCCAACAGTGCCTCATAGAAGGCGCCCCAACTGGCATTTCCGGTGCCTGGGGTACCACGATAATTCTCCGATACCTGCACATGGATCAACTTATCTCCGGCTTTTCGGATCGCCAATCCTGGATCCGGTTCCTCGATGTTCATATGGAACATATCCAGACAGATCTTGGCTGCTGGGTGATTGAGGTCATGGATCAAACGCAAAACATCATCTACATTATTGATCAGATCCGATTCAAAGCGATTCAAAGGTTCCAAACCAAGCTCCAATCCTCTGGAAGCTGCCATCTCACAGACCTTCCCCAAATTATCAACCGCCCTGTTCCATTCGATTTGGCGCTGTGCATCCGGAACCATCCGCGCTTTGCCCACTGCAGAATACATAGGACCAGCGAAAAAACTGGCTCCCAATTCATTCGAAATATTTAGGCAATCCTCGATATACTGAAGACCGGTCTTTTGCAGGGACCCATCATCACTGGTCAAATCCCTAGTCGGTCCAAACGCACCGCACACCAGCGCTTGCAAACCATTCCTTTCAAGCTCAATAGCAATCTTTTGGGTATCGATCAACAAAGGGTCTTCCACCGCTATCTCCACAACTTCGTAGCCCAAGCTTGCTATTTTCTCAAACAGGCCAGCAGCATCCTCCGTACGGAAAGGAGAAGTCCATAGCCAGGTGCTAACGCCTAATTTTACAGGTAATTGCATATAATTATTTTAATAAATTGATGATTCTTAAAGGTTTATAGGCCATACACTTTAGCATTGTCCTTGATCAAATGAAATAGAGCTTGCCTATTGCATTATCCAAGGTTGGTTTAAAATGGTTAATCCTAGAACCCTAAATTAAGATTCATGAAGAATTTTACATACCTATTAAATACCCAATGATGACTGTATTTTACCACAGTTTACAGACAAACAGCAGAACATTGGACAACAATCAGACATTTACCCGCTGTAAACCTTGCGAATTGCCCCTTAAACCCTTACTTTTGATATGAGCCCCAGCAGACCTGGGGACGACCATTTATATTCCATCCATGGATATCAATTTCAAAAAAACCGCCGTCCAGAAAACCAGGATACCTTCCTCGCGCATATTCTTTGTGCGAAAGCTTTCCGACAAACATTTTGATACCACTTGGCATGCCCATTCCGAGTATCAACTTTTCCTTGTCGTAGAGGGCTCCGGAACCAGGTTTATCGGCAATACCATGAAATCCTTTGTAAAAGGGGACCTATCTTTTATTGGACCCAATATCCCCCACCTATGGCGAAGTGATGATATTTACTTTGATCCCCAATCCAAAAAAAGCAGCGAAGGCTTGGTCATTTATATCAATGGTTCAGAATTAGAGAAATTCACTGAAAAAGAGGAGTTTAATCAGTTAAAGGTCCTGTTGGAAAAAGTGAGACATGGAATGGAGATTCAGGGAGCTACAGCCAAGGAAATCATCGCATTGATGCATGAACTCCTCAACCTGCATGGCATGGAAAGCATCATTCATCTTTTCAAGATCTTGAATGTACTGGCCAAGGGAAAGGATTATGCGCTTTTGCATTATGATGAATTCCAGTATCAGTCCAAAGATGTGGAAACCAACCGCATCAATATCGTCTATAATTATGCCCTGAACCATTTCAGAAATAAAATAACCTTGGAAGAAGTGGCCGCCCTGCTCAATATGAAACCCACATCCTTTAGCCGATATTTTACAGCCAAGACTTCCAAGACCTTTTCCTATTTCATCACCGAGCTGCGAATCAAGCATGCCTGCAAGCTCCTATCCGTAGCCGAATCCAAGAGCGTAGCCCAGATTTGCTATGATTCAGGATTTAATACCCTATCCAATTTCAATAAACAATTCAAGACTTTTATTGGAATGACACCGATGGAGTATAGATTGAAGTTTATGATGCTTTAAGAAACCAATTTTATTCCTTAGCCATCTCAACTAATTCCCTTACAAAAGGCTTTGCCTGATAGTTTCGGTCAAACAGCAAAGGATAATCAGTCCTTCCTCTTACTGGCCAATTATTTTTCCAAGAGTCAGCATCTGTTAGCCCCCACAAGGTAACCCGATCAATCTTATCATGATGCTTTACAAACAGTGCAAAAAACTCCTTATAGCGATTGGCCAATTTACTTTCCACTTCCACCGGCAATCCCTCCCCATAAGGATTGAGGACTTGATCATATTGGTAATTGGTACTGACCTCCGCCCCTTGTGAAGGACCGGGAATCGGCAACACAGAGATATCAAGCTCCGTAATCATTACTTGTACACCTAAACTAGAAAACGCCAAGATGCTCGCTTCAAAGTCAGCAAGGGAAGGGTAATCTAGGCTTAAATGCCCTTGCATACCTATTCCATTTATTTGAACTCCTTTAACCTTGAGTTTGCGGACCATCCTAGCCACGCCTTCCCTTTTCCCTTTTTGGGACATGGAAAAATCATTGTAATACAGTTCAGCATCCGGATCAGCCTCATGTGCAAATTGAAAGGCCAATTCAATAAAATCTTCTCCAATGATCTGATAAAACTTGCTCTGCCGCCAATCCCCATTATCCAATATGGCCTCATTGACTACATCCCAGCCCTTTATCCTTCCCTTGTATCTCGATACTACGGTATGGATATGCTTGCGTATCCGTTCGATCAAAACTTCTCTAGAAACCTCTTTGCCGTCCTTGCCAATAAAGATCCATTCTGGCGCTTGGGAATGCCAGATCAAGGTATGCCCAATAAGTTGCATACCGTACTTCTCACCCAGTTCAACAAATCGGTCTGCATCCTTAAAATTAAATTCCCCTTCCTTAGGCTGCAGGTACATCGCTTTCATACAGTTCTCAGCCGTAATGGAATTGAATTGTGCTTTAATCAAGGCAGCAGCCTGTTCATCCCGCTCATAGATCTGCTTCAGGTTTAATGCAGCCCCAATGTCAAACTTCCCGGAAAAAGCCGACTTTAAGGACAATTCCTCTGGTCCTTTCTGTGCCCATGAATGATTAGCAATGAAAAGAAGAGTAATGACAAGAAGTAAAACAGACCTGGGCTTGTGCATAGATGGATTCGTTTTAGGTGATTTTGTAATGGCTTAGGTTAAATATAACCAATCCATTTGAAACAGGTCGACAGGATAATTTCCTGACCCATTGAAATTATGTAGCAGCACTCAGATAGGATATATAATAATTCATGCAATGCAACATGGTCATCAGCAGTAAATCCCTATTCCTTAATTGGTCAAAGCTTGCAGACGTTTCTATATCATAGTTAAAGTTGAGGGTTAGCCATTTGAAATCTGTACTGGCTACCGATAACTTTTGATCAGAATCGTCTATTAGAATAAACTTACTATTAATAAAACCTTGCACCTTTAACAGATAGTACCTTTCTTGATTATCAAAATAGGTCTTGATTACTATTCCTTTCCAACCCATCTTAAAGTCCAATAAGGTTTGTGAACCATCGATTAATTCAACCTTAGAATCCCAAAACCCTTTTGTGATAAGCTGATAATTTTTGCCATCAGACATAATTAAATCAGCATCAAAGGAATACCATTTCTTGATTAGTAATTCGCCAATTTCTTGGTTTTCGAGAGTCACCTTAAAATTGCGGGAATTTGTAGAGTTTGCCTTGTAGAGTGCCATGGGCGGTGGGTTATTGTAGGGGATTAGTGTTTATTGGATTAGTTTAAGTAAAATACAAAATGATTTTAAATCATGGAGTTACTTTGGAATAAAATTTAAAGCTATCTGAATGGCCCCAAATCTCATTCTTAGGAAACCTTCCAGATTATTATAAATGTCGGGGAAGAAATTTTAAATACTTTCTTGGAAGAGTTTATTGTAAACCTTATAAACAGTTCCAATGGAGTATTGAGAATTGCTTGATTTTGGTAATCAAAGGGTATTTAGGTTACATTACAAAGGTTTTAATGAAGTAGTTTTAAATAGTTAATTATTCAAAATATTTGGGATTATTTATATCCGAATCCCACAATTCATAAATTTTTGTAAGCTCTTCCTGCTCAATTAATTTAAAACCTGATTTTGTTTCAGTTTTTATTAATCGATTTAGAATTATTTTTCGAGCCTCAATTGTAAATGGACCAAGTCCTTCAATTCCATTTCTCCTTTTTCTACATCTAAAATTCTTATTATCTCTAAACTCGTAAATCCAATTTCTGAATTTGTATAATTCGTTTAATTCATTGTACCCATTTAATATCATATTCTTAACAGACTTGTCTTGTCTTACAACCGTACAAGTCCAGCAACCAAATCGTGAACTGCCACAAGCTTTACCTTTTTCGGTTTTTATAGCACCACACTCTGATTCAGCATCTTGATATATTTCTCTAATTTTTTTATAATCAATACTTTTAGGTAACTCTAAACTTTTTAATGTTATCCAAACTTCTTCAAGTGAATGATTAATGATTGGAGAAAATATCATTTTGTTTTTTGAATTATTTTGTTTTAAATAGTATTCATTACCAGAATCATGTTTAGAAATAGTGCGGTCCCTTTGCTCACTCTCAGATTTTCTAACTCCTAATAAAATTGTGGAACGACCGGATTTATTTATAAAATCACTTACCGGATTTATTCTTAATTTATCAGTACACCATCTGAAAATATTAGTGGGTGTTGGATACCCTCGTCCTATAACTTTTACAAAAAATCTATCTTCAATTTTTGGCTTGAGTATTTTGAAAATAAAAGGTAATTTATGAAGTTCGTTTTCAAGACTTAGTTTCTCAAAAGTATGATAAACATAATTTGTTACAATTGGATTCTCCACACCAGTATCACAATATAAAATATAGATTTTTTTATGGTGATTTTCAATTTGCAACATAGCATTAAATGTTAATTTCAAAACAGCTGATGAATCTTTTCCTCCACTATAGCCAAGATACCAAGGGATATCATCTTTTAAATATTCATTCTTTATGAAATTAACTGTATTTAAATTAAGGTCTTTATTGAACATTATTTTCTCGGATAATATTATCGATTATTTTCTTCACATCGGAAATGTAATTTGCTTCAATAAATTCAATTTGAGTATTAGAAATTTTAGTATGATTGAAGAATGCGATTATATGAAAGAGAATTGATCCTATTGCAATTAAAAATAAAATGAATGAATATGAAAGTAATTCCTCTGAGTTTGTATCATTGAAAAATGTAAAAATCAGAACAAAAATTGAACTCAAAAAAGTAATAATAAAAGAATCTGCAAAAGATGTACAAAGAAGTCCATTAAAATATACATTTTTACCTTTTGCTACTAAGGATGGATCATTATCAACTATTTTATAAAATACATTTTTTAATCTATTTTGTTTGAATAAATATTGTATTTGAGTAGGACTTAAATTTCCGACGTATAATTTAAAAATATGATTTTTAATGTTCAAATCAATTTTCTTATGGGTGTAATTTGTAATAATAAATCTTAAATTAAATGTTTGATAGAGAGCCCCAATAACAACAGCTACTAATAATTGAATTCCAAATTCAGAAAAGTTCAATTCTTTTAGTTGATTATTAGTTAATATTTGAAAAAAGAAATAACCTACTGCAAATATTATAATCCCTGGGATTATTAGCCTTAAAATTTTTAGTGTGTTTTGGTCCATAATATTTAATTGGTTTAATAAAAATAGATTATAAGGCATTCCGTTTTGGAATTACCAGCATCAATTTACACCAAACAAAGCCATAAATAAAACGGTTTCCCGTAATTTTTTTATTAAGCTTTTCTGTTTGTCATAATAACTGAATTGGCAATTACTTCTCTACATAAAAGCTCTTAAATTTTTTTAATTTCATTAAACATCTTATCGCTTTTTGAGTTTGGCTCACCTGTTGAGCATTCATGCTTCGAAATTGTCATTGAATAGGCTCCCAATCTTCTCTTAAACTTCATTTGTTCAATTCCCAAGTCGATAAACCAAGAGAATTAATAATTATACTCTCCAACAATAGGGTATTGCTTTAAGATATCATCCAATATTTTAACCAATGGTTATATATGTTTGATCAAATTGCATTTCATATTTAAGTTCTGCTGAATAAATTCCAGGTTGATCAATACAAGTTTTTTGTAAAGTAAAGTTACCTGTATTATCGCCCTCAAAGATAAGTTACAAATAACCTTCTAAATCGTTAAATATAATTTTCTCATTTAGGTTATTGTATAATTTGCTTAAGTCTTCTTTTAAATTCTTAAAATCAAAAGTTGTTAAGTCTGTTTCATAGGATACTATAAAGCCTCCAGCTTTTATCTCAATGCGAGTTTTTATCAAATTTTTATCCCAATCAAAATCAGAAAAATAATTGATACGGTGAATTGGAGTGATGCTAATAAAAATTACCAGAAGTATTAATCTCAAATTTTAGGTCTTAATCGAGTTCCATCGCTTTTTTCTAAGTTATTCATATATAAAACTTTGAACATGAAAAATTATTAAGGAAATATTAATCTAAAAATTGAAATTCAGAAATTTTTCATGAATAACCTCGTTTCTTTGGGGAATAATCAAAAAAACCACCTCTATTATCTAGAGATGGTTTCCAGTGACCCCGCTGAGGCTCGAACTCAGGACCCACAGATTAAGAGTCTGTTGCTCTACCAACTGAGCTACGAAGTCTTTTGATGAATCAAAGGTACAAGTCATCACAAAAAAATCAAATAAATTCCATAGTTTTTTGAACTTTTCTGACATTGTATAAATTTTCACCTTAAATAAAATTCAACAGAAGCCTCTTTGCAGGAATAATAAGCAATACCAATTATTTCAAAAGCCTAATTTTTGAGATTAAATTGATCTTTTATAACCTTTAAAGCCTTACTTTCAGGGTGTAAAACAATAGTTTCAATTGTTTTGTTGATTTTCCTTTCTAAGAAAAAATGTTTGATGGGCTGATCATAAGCGATTTCTGTAGTATCAACACTGATAGAATCATTTTTTGAAATCACATCCAAGTACTCAATAAATTTACTTAGACTATCTTTCCCAGTTATCGCCTTCAAGCGAAAAACCTCCTTTATCTGCTTCTTGTTCTGTACAAAGCCAAATTCGACTAATTCAGCTTGAAATTTGTTCTTTTCGTGATTCGTAATGACTATCAATCTATCCAATGAAGTCGATTCGAATAACCATATTCTATAGACTGTATCCAAATTAAGCAGATTGATAGGAACAAATGGAGAGTAGTTTTCTGTATAGTTTCTATAGGGAAATACGTTTTCAGAATAATATTTTGGTTGAACACAACTGCTTATCAAAAACAGAAATACAATTAAAGCTATTGGCCTCATAAAAAACAATGATTAATAACAGGAATTGAATATGTTCTCTTTCACTAAAAATATCAATTCTGAATCCACTTCCCTTACGAAAATTGAGAAATCGCTCTGATCCTAATCTCTGAAACATCCAAGCCAGCTCCCCTAAGCTTTTCTTCTGCTTCTTGCTCAATTAAGTCTTTCAGCATCGCAAAGGTTTCATCAAACTGCACATGCTTACCTATTACAAATGACAGATCATATTCAATCTCTTCCCAAGTAGTAATATCGGCATGATTATGTTGAAGTTGAACTTCTAGCTTATCTATTGCATTGGCCACTTTTGCTTCAAAGGTCTCTTTCTCCTCGAATTCATAGAACAAATGGTATATCTCTTCACCATTGCTAGCAGCTAGTTTTTTACGGAGATTATTGATGGCTATTTCCTCTCTGTGTTGCTTTATTTTTCTGATTTCAGGATTACGGATTTGGTCGAGCACAGAGACATCACCAGCTTCAGCTTCCACTAGATCATGGATTATGATCATTTTCAATAAACGAGCCATATCGACCTGTTGATCCAACAATGGTTCAAGCAAAACCGCCATTAAGGACATGCGCCAGGTATGCTCGGCAACACTCTCTTGCCTACCATTGGACAACCAGCTGTGCCTAAGTTCAAACTTTAGCTTTTCTGCTAATTTCAGGACTTCCAAAATGGCAACCAATTGCTCTTTTTTCATATTGTTTGTTGTTTCATTAAATTTAATAAATCAAGACGAAACAACAAATAACTTTTCTGAGGCAATTATTCCCCTACCCAAAACCTTTCACTTCCCAACCCTTCCTATATTTCCTCTTCAAAAACTTATCCGCTTCCGGGGCATTTGGGAATTTCAAATTCACTGCATCCCATTCCAAGACCTTCCCAGGCACTCTAATCGCTACGGTACCCAATAATATCGCTTCGGTCATCGGACCGGTCTGCGCAAAATGCGATTCCGTTTTTGCCTTTTTCAGACAGGCATCCACATAATGGTGATAATGATTTCTTTCTTCCAACTTAGGGTACTGATGGTCCTTAAACTTGCTCTGTGGCAACAATACCGGCGTTCCTCCATGCGGAATCAACAGGGCACCTTCGGTACCGACCAACATTGCGGCCTCTTCGGGGTACTTCTCGCCATTGTTGAAAAGCGCTTGAACCTCTTTTGGAGGGTAGAACTCGCCATCAAACCATTCCAATGGCAGTACTTCTGCCGCTGTTTTCTCATTTCCAGGGAATTGCCAGCTGATATGGTTCCCCAGCGACCAGGTATCAGCCCTACGTTCAGGGGAATCCTTCCAAGATTGCTGCACTTCGGCAACTACGGAAAGCGGAGCTTTCAAGCCCAGGCCTTTCCAGACCGCATCGAAGATATGGCAACCGATATCTCCGGACCAACCTGTTCCGAAATCCTGCCAGGTACGCCAGATTCCAGGATGATAGATGCTCGGCGCAAAAGGACGCATGGGAGCTGTTCCAATCCACTTATCCCAGTCCAAGGTCGCTGGAACCTCATGGGTTTCCTTTGGTCTTGGTCCTTCCAAGCGATAGCCCGCGATTCCCGAACGGTTAGAACATAAATAGGCCTGCTTCACCTTTCCGATCAGACCTTCCTTGATCCATTGCACCGCCGTGCGGTCCCCGATGGAAGAGGCAATCTGTATCCCTAATTGAGTGACCACCCCTGCTTTTACCGCATGCTTGGTCAGAACCCTGACCTCAGCAACATCATGGCACATCGGCTTTTGGCAGTACACATGCTTGCCCGCATCGATGGCGGCCATGGCAATGATAAAATGGTTATGGTCAGGAACCGTTACGTTCACCGAGTCGATGTTCTTTTTCTCCTTTTCGAGCATTTCTCGCCAATCGGTATATAATCTTGCCCCGGGGATCTGCTGTGCCGCCTGCTTCAGGTGGTTCTCATCCACATCACAAAGGGCAACGATCTCAATATCGGGGTGCGATTTAAACTGTTGCAGGTCATGCCCGCCCATTCCACCAACGCCAATACAGGCATGTCTCAGTTTCTTGGCAGGAGCATTTGCAAAAGCTTGGTCTAGGAAAAATGGCGCAGAGACCGCAACACCCGCAACGGTACGGATAAAATTCCTTCTGGAAGTTAGGTTCTTATTGTTCATAATTTTAGGCTTTGCTGTTGGTTAGTTTGGAAGGACTTTCACACGTATATTTTTGAACATGGCTTTGCTTCCCGGATCGTGTCCCTGTAGTGCAAAGGTTCCATGGGAAATAAACTGACCACGTTCAGCATCCTTTTTTAGGTTTGGCTCCACATATTCATATAGCAATTGCCCATTGATCAGAATCCTTACCGTCTTGCCCTTTACGATGATATGTTGGGTGTACCATTGGTTGTCCACTGCTGGAGCCTTATCCACATTTACCACATTATAAAGGCTACCAGACTTCTTCCAATCCGTATGGGTCAGGTTTACCTGTACCTCATGACCTACACCGGGGAAGCCCTTTTCCTGAAAGTCAGTATGGAAATAGATTCCCGAATTGGAATTCGGGAAAGTCATGACATCGATCTTCAGTTCGAAATTCTTGAAGTCATGGTTATTGACATCCCCTTCATAGAATAGATGGGACACATTACCGTTCACCACAATGGCACCATCTTTCACGGAAAAGGTTTCCGGGTTCTCATTCACCCTCCAGCCATTCAGGGTCTTCCCATCAAACAGCGAAATCCAACCTTCATCCTTCTCAGCCTGCGTCTGCGCAGCAGCAGAACCAACGCCAAAACATCCAAAAAAACACAGCAAAATCAATGCACAGCATTGATTGGCACTAAATCTCAATATGTTCATATACAATAAATTTTAATTCTTAGGTCTATAAGATAATGCGACGCAAGCCTTTAGCTATCAGGTTTATAGACCCTAATATAATAAATTAATGAACAGATTGTATATACATGTAAGGTTATTAATTGTAAAAATAATGGTATAAGGGGGATGGGGGGTTGAACCAGGATTGGGCTCGACTCCGCTCACCCTAAGAGGATTGGAGGATGGACCAAGAGCATGGCAGCATTTGGCGTATGAAAGACCCCCCCCTGTCATCCTCTATCGAAGATAGAGGAACTGTACGCTAATATAGATATGGCATCAACATTTGTTTTTTTGATTCCCGACTAACCTGTATTTAATGCTTTTGTGCCACAGTAGGATTTCCCAAAATGGTCTCGGAAAAATGCCAACCTTCAAACCCAAAAATATCATGGATTGTATTGGCGTACGGTTCCTGAACCTGCGGTCCAGGATGACAAGACCTGAGGGAAATGAAACGTACAGATTCTTTACGAATTGTTCAGAATAAATAATATAAAGGATTACATTGGCGTACTTTCCTGAACCTGCGGTCCAGAATGACAAGACCTGAGGGAGAAGAAACGTACAGATTCTTCACGAATTGTTCAGAATAAATAATATAAAGGATTCCATTGGCGTACAGTTCCTGAACCTTCGGTCCAGGATGACAAGACCTAAGGGAGAAGAAAGGTACATATTCTTCATGAATTGTTCAGAATCAAAATGCACAAAAGCGGTATTCTTGCTTGTTGCAAAAATACCGCTTTTGTTATTTTCTTAAAATATTGAATTTGTCCTCTGCGGGTAGATCTTGGCCTATCCTCCCATCCCATTAATCCTGGTTCAAAAGCCCCTACACTGCCTGCTACCTATCAAGTGGTTCCTACCCCACGCTCCCCGTGAAACATTTTTCACAAAGACCTATACCACAATACCTTACATCAAAACCACCTACTCAACCACCTCAATTTCTTTCTTGGCGGCATGTGTTCTGCCGAACATATCTACGGCTTCCACTTCGATGGTATGTTTACCAGCTTTAAGCTTTGGAAGCTTCAATTTCCAGAGGTGGGCTGATTGAACAGGATCACTTGGTCTTCTGCCGGCAACCAAGGAATTGGCACCATCATAGGCCAATAGTTCTTTCATATATGCGGGGTCTTGACCTTTTACCCTGTCCATCACGATCCAATCTGCATTGTCGATCCTATAACGTACCTGATCATTTGCTGAACCTAAGAAGAAGTTTGCATATACATTATAGCGACCTGCATACTTCGCCTTTACCACTGCTGGGCCAAATAGACCGATGGTATAGCTATCATCTTTTCCTACGACCTTATAGTCGAATTTATATTGATTTCCATCTATGGATAGAATGGCATAACCTTTCGGCGTACCGTCACGCATGGTCGAAGCAGGGATACCCTGTTCATTCGGAAGACCAGAGTACCAGTCGCCAGAGGTCGTTCCCACATTGTATTCATGGTAAGGTTTGCTACCTGACCAACCGTGCTCAGTCGTTAGGAAGTTTTGCTGTTGATAATGCGTGTGTGCTGATAGCCCTAAGGTATTCGGGTAGTCCTTTAGGATATCGAAAAGTTGTTTTCTATCCTCCGGACGGAATGACTTGGCATTCTCCGGAAACAATGGGATATGATAAGCAAGGACAATCAATTTATCCTTAGGGACAAACTTCAGGTCATTGGCTACGAAATCGATCTGATCTTGTCTCAATCCACCTTGGTAACCTTTTCCTGTTTCTGGATGCGGATAGATAATATCATCTAGCACGATAAAGTGTGCATTGCCCACATTGAAAGAGTAGTTTGCCGGTCCGAAGGATTTCTCAAAACCTTCATCCGCATACTTATCTTCCTTCACATCATAGTTCATATCGTGGTTACCCATCACATTGAACCATGGTAAGCCCATCTGTCCGATAGTCTGTTTATAACTTGGGTGCAGGGTTAGGTCATCACCAACCAAGTCGCCAAGGCTGATCCCGAAAAGCGGACCTTTTCTGGTCTTTGCTTCATTTACCACGCCATTTTTAAAGAACTCCATTTCCTCAGGGGTATAGGGTTGAGGATCGCCAAACACGAAAGCCGAAAAGTTTGCCGGTTCTTCTTTCACCTTTAAGGCAAAGTCGATTGATTTTGGAAGCGGACCGGTAGCCGTTACGCCCGGATATTTCAAGGCTGGGGCACCGTTTGGTTTATGGATATAATAGAACTTAGGCTGATTGTCGGCATCTACCGGTAATTCATAACCAGAAGGTTTGATCACAAAGATGATGTTGTCGTTATCAACCGGGATCTGATATTTTCCGTTCTTGTCCGTTTGTACGACTTCCTTGCCATTACTGACACTTACTCCTGCTATGCCTGCCTCTTTTTTGTCCAGACGACCGTTTGCATTTGCATCAATAAAGACAGTTCCCTTTGCCATGTCCTGACCGAAAGCTGTTCCTGTCAATAAACATGCTAGCAAAGACCAATATAATTTTTTCATGTGTTTATGGTTGTTTGTCCCAAACATAGGGTATGTAATTAAATAAAAGGTTAAGCCACTGTTAAGTTAATCTTATATTAAAATTCCTTGGCTATTTTCTAAAATACGGAATTATCACCTATTCTGGACTTGGTCTTATTCGGGACATATTCCGAATTTTCGCAATATGTCTCGAATATGGGTCGAACAAGACTAAGCGAACATGGTCAATTTTTTTCCGAATTCTTTCTGCTGGCGATGAAAATTTGAACATGTATTTAATGTTAACAAATGGTATATCCTAAGGATTCAAGATGGGAATGTCGGGAAGATCCATGCATCAATAGGATCGACAGCGGAGGTATGCACTACGTCTAACCCAAAACAAAAAAGGTTGCCTGATCAACAGGCAACCTTCTCAAACAAATATAAATTACAACCTACAAAAACGCTTACAGTTTGCTGCAACTGAAGCTGTATGTTTCTCTTTTACTTCAATTTTGAAGTTTTGTCATTTTCATTCTGGGCGAGTTTTATCGCAAACGTGTTCAACACCAATGGAATAAGGATTCTCATTCTCTAAATATTTTAATAATTGCACAAATGTAACCCAGTAATATTTAGAAAACATTAATGAATTATTACCTATTAATTAATATTTGTTCGTTAAGATAGTTTTTTAACCCTCCTTCTCTGGAATTCTGAGATATTTTTCCGATATTATAATTAACGGATATGAAAAACAACAGACTTGGATTATTGCTGAATTTGGTACTGGCATCCTTTAGCTTCTATATTCTTCTTGATTCTTTGGATAAGGAGATATGGCGGATAATCTGCGCCGGGACTGGCTTTATGGTCTTTGCTACCTTGACCATTCTCCTCATCAGGCAGAATAGGCAACTAAAAAACACATAATCCAAGCCAAGGATACTAAACTACAAAAGCCCTGAACTCAAGTTTGAATTCAGGGCTTTTTTAGTTTATGGAGAATCGATTAGTTCAGGTCCTTTAAGATTTCCTGCACCGCTCTTTCCAATTGCGGGTCTTTATCTGCAACGCGATCCGCTACGGTATTCTTGATGGCGATATCTGGAGCGACACCGGTCAGTTCCAGATCCTGTCCGTCCAGGGTATAACATCCCCACGACGGCAAGCGGTAGAACGAACCATCGACCAAACCCTTACCTGAGGTAAAGATGATCCATCTATAGGTTTCCGTACCGATGATCTTACCCAACTTGAGCGCTTTGAAACCTGCCGCAGTCATTTCCGCATCCGAAAGGGACTGTTCATTGATCAATAGCACGATTGGCTTTCCTGCTGGAGCAAAATTGCTCTGCGGAGATAGCTTACCCCCACGATATTGCCATTTTAGGTAAGGTCGTTGGGAAAGGAACCTAAGTACCTCATCATGCACATTACCACCGGTATTATAGCGCAAGTCAAGGATAACAGCATCCTTGTTGTTCTCCTGCTCTGCCATATCGATCAAGAAGGATTGTAGTTCACCCCCGCTCATGTTCTTCATGTGCGAATAGGCAATCCTATTCTTGCTCAACTGATCGACCTTGTTACGGTTCCCTTTGATCCACTCATCATACAATAGGTCCTTGAAAGCAGCATTGCTCTGCGGACGGATATTGATGATCTCTTCCTTACCGCCACGGTTTACGGTCAATTGGACTTCATTGGCAAGTGACGGCCAGGTAAAATAGGAGTCGCGGTCACGTGTTTTATCGATCTTGTTTCCATTCACCGCAACCAGGACATCCCCAACCTTCAGGTTGACATCTTTCTTGGAAGCAGGACCCTTGGCAACGATATGCGCGATCTTATAGGGATCTTTCGCGTCATAAGTGACCCCGAGTTCATTCGTGATGAAATTATATTGCTTCCGCTCGTCGGTTCCAAAGGTACTGAAGCCCATGTGTGAGGAGTTCAATTCGCCCAGCATATCGTTCAGCAAGATCCGAAGGTCCATACGGTTGTTGATGCCCGAAAGGTAGTTTCCATATTTCTTTTTCATCCCTTCCCAGTCTATGCCATGGAATTTCTCGTCATAGTAGTTCTCTTCCACATTGGCCCAGGTTTCATAGAACATCTGCTTGAATTCCTTGTCAAGATCACGGTTGAACTTGAAATTGATATCTACATTTTCAAGCTTGTTCTGGTCAATATTGTATTTCTGTATGTTACCATTGCTGATGGCAAAGAATTTACCATCCACTTCCTGCAGGGCTTGCAGACCACCGTCCAGTACCTTTTCGGTCTTGCTGTTGGTAAAAGGTTCAAAGGTAATGCGGTAAGTTGCCCATTTGCCCTCATGGTTGGATTGGTAGAATAGGTATGTTTTATCCCCTTTTGCAAACAATATAGGGTTGTATTGGGTGCCAGCCTGCGGACTGACTTGGGTTATCCGGTCAGAAAGGCCTTGTACGTCAATGCTTACGATAACCTTTTTATCATCTTTCTTATCCTCCTTTGCGGCTGGTTTTGCTTTGCTGTCCTTGCTTTTCTTGTCGTTTTTGGTCGCTGTGCTATCTTTCTTTACCGTATCCTTATCGGTTTCCTTGAACATTTCGTCGAATTTGCTGATGCGGTACGGTTCATCATAATTCTCAAGGGCCATCCGGTAGAGGCTGGCATTTTCCATTCCCGTTGGATAGGAAGGCTTGGTGCGGTTGCTGGAGAAGTAGATATATTTACCATCAGGCGACCATGCCGGTGAAGCTTCCGTTACTCCGGTGTTCGTTAGGTTCAGCGTTTTCTTATCTGCGAGATTGTACACGAATATATCCTGTTCAAAATTGCGGATGGCCGTAAAGAGCACATATTTTCCGTCAGGAGAGAAAGACGGGGAAGAGTTCTGGAAGGCCCAGATCTCGTCCTTGACGATGGTTTCACTCTTTAGGGACACTAGGTCCAATAAACGGACTTCATCGCGTCCACTCAGGTAAACCGCCTTGGTATTATCTTTATTGAAGTTGATATCACGGTTGTTCCTGTTGTCCTGGGTCAGTTGCTTGGCTTCGCCTTTCCCATCTGCCGAGCGGGAGTACCAATTGAGATAGCCGTTCAGGGTCTGGTTGTAGACCAAGGTTTTATTGTCCTTCAGCCACATGACCTCAGAGATCCGTTCGCCTTGGCTAGGCATCTGACGGATAAACTTGCCATCCACATCCGAGACAAACAGTTCGCCCCTCGACACAAAGGCCATTTTCTTACCGTCAGGAGAGACATCAAAATTGCTGATATTGCTCTTGACATCAAACTCCTTGGACTTGCCCAATACCTGGTTACGGCTCAGGCTAATGGCAGGTTGTGTGGTTTTCTTGCTGGCCACGTCATAGACGAAGAGCTGATATCCTTTCTCAAAGACTACCGCAGCACCATTCGCAGCAACCTGCGGGCTACGGATAGACTCAGGAAACTGGGTCAGGCCTTGTTTTTGCCCATTGTTTATGCTGTATAGATTGTATTCGTCATTACCTTCATCGGAGGCAAAGAAGATCGTGCCTTTGCTGTCCACGGTTGGCCAAAGGTCCTTGCCTTCATAGGTCGTGTATTCCTTATAGGCTTTGGTTTTAGGGTTGTAACCCTTGATATCGGGGTTAAATGCGCCTTTATATCGTTTTCTATTGGCCGCACTATAGCTTTCCCAAGAGTCGGTAAAAAGCAATTCACCGCTTGGTGTCTCCACCATATTATGGATATAGTTGAAGAAATGTGGGAAGATACGCTCTGCGGTACCACCATCCTTGCTTACCTTATAGCTGCTGAGGCGGTTCTCGCGTCCAGAAGTAAAGTACACCTGTTTACTGTCCCAGCTCCAGGAATCGACCTCATCGCTAGCTTCATGGAAGGTAATCTGTTTGATGTTTCCACCGGCCATCGGCATGATGTAGACGTCCATATTTCCATTTTGGTTGGAAGAGAATGCCAGCCATTGCCCATCTGGAGAGATCCTTGGCATGACTTCATTGCCCTCCATTGCCGTTAGGCGCAGAGCCGGTCCGCCAGCTGTTGCTACTTTCCATAGATCGCCCTCAAAACTGAAGACTATGGTTTGGGCATCGGGACTGAGCGTAGGATTGGACAAAAAGGTCGGTTGGACCTGAGCCTTCAATTGCATGGATCCCCCTAACAACAAGGCTAGTGACAGTAGTGTTTTATTCATAAATTGGGTCAATATTGAATTGATTCAAAACAAATGTACAATTCAATTTCAGTATTATTAAAACCTGAACTTGGAATTTGCGGATTTCAACGAAACCATCAGAAGGCACGGAATAAAAACTGGATATAACGGCAAGATTAATAAATAGTTAGAATTGTGTATTTTTTACACTTATCTATACTACTTATCTGAAAAATGTGCTACTTTTGTTACAAATTTATCAACGATGACATCATTAGGTGAGGCAGGCAACCATGTCTCTCAATCCATGAAAAGCAGGATCCGGTGGGCGGTAGCCTTATTTTACTTTGGTCAAGGTTTGGGCTTTGCGAGTTGGGCAAGCCGTATCCCGACCATCAAAACGGCTTTAGGACTATCCGAAGCCCAGTTGGGAACCATCTTATTGATGTTACCGATTGGCCAGTTGTTGACCATGCCTATTTCGGCAGCCTTGGTCAACAAATACGGTAGCCATAAAATATTGCCTTGGGCGGCATTCCTCTATGCTTTGGTATTGTTGTTCATCGCTTTTTCAACTAACGCCTGGTTTTTGGGTGCTGCACTTTTCCTTTTTGGGGTAACGGGCAACATCTGTAATATCTCCGTCAATACCCAAGGCGTATTGGCCGAGGAGCTTTACGGAAGGTCCATTATGTCTTCTTTCCATGGGGCATGGTCCTTGGCGGGATTCACAGGTGCCTTGATCGGTTTGTTGACCTTGAACTTCAATATCAACACCTATGGCCATTTCATCGGGGTTATCATCCTTTTGACTATCAATATTCTGTTGAACAAGCAGTTTTTGGTTCCGGAAGTCAGTACCGAGAAGAAGGAAAAAGAAAAGACCAAGTTTAAACCTGATGCATTGATCGTACAGCTGGGTATCATAGGTTTCTTCAGTATGGCAACGGAAGGCGCCATGTTTGATTGGAGCGGTGTGTACTTCAGTGATGTTGTGCATGCCCCCGAGAACTTAGTGATATTGGGATATGCCTCCTTTATGATCATGATGGCCACCGGCCGTTTTATCGGAGATGCCATCATCAGCAAAATTGGTAGGCAAAGGACCCTACAGATCAGTGGAATCCTGATGTTTGTGGGGATGTTGTCTTCTGTAGTCTTCCCGAACCTTTGGGTCTGTACACTGGCCTTTATGCTGGTCGGATTAGGCGTAGCCTGCAATGTGCCTACGGTTTACAGCGTAACTGGAAAGCATAAGACCATTCCTGCCGGCGTGGCCTTGGCCATGGTTTCCAGTATCTCCTATCTCGGGTTCTTAATGGGTCCTCCCTTGATCGGATATGTGGCCGAGATATTTAATCTACGATATTCATTTGCCCTGTTTTCCATGTTCGGCTTCTTGATGTTCATCATGACCAGCCGACTGAAAATCTTTAGGGAGCAATAAAGGCTTAAGGCTTTACGGCCTTAAGCTTGTCCAATTCTTTTCCTGAAATCTTTAATATGGTGCCATGCCTCAGCCCTTTTGGCAACTCCAATTGATCGCTGATATCGGTCCAGGTCCTGAGGTCCTTTGATTTGATCAGGCCAAAATGATTGTCCATGTACCGGTCGAAATAAATATAATATTCCCCGTTTATTTTGGCTACGGTAGGTCCTTCGGCCCAATAATCTCCGGTGATCTTCTCGCTGGCATCGCTATAAGGTCCCTCTAAACTATCTGCAAAAGCAAGTTTTAGGTTTTTCTCGGCTTTAGGTTCGCGGGTTTCATCCTTGATGACCATCATCCAGTTGTTTCCATTTTTCAGGATTGTGGCATCGATCGAGTTGAAGCCTGGATCATAGAGCAGCATGGTTTCCGAGAATGTCTTGAAATCCTTTGTCAGGGTATAGTACATCCGATGGTTATAGCCATTATCCGCCTCTACCTGTGTTTCGGGAAACTCTCCGGTAATGGTGGAAGCCCAATAGATCATGTACTGTTTGCTTTCAGGATCATAGGTTATTTCAGGCGCCCAGGAATTCCTGGTATTCTCTTCATGTTCCATCACGGGAATATATTGCTGCTCAGACCAATTGATCAAGTCTTTTGAGCTGGCATGTCCAATCCCTTTCTGGGTCCAGCTAACGGTCCAGACCATGTGATAGAGCCCATCGCCACCCTTTATGATACAAGGGTCGCGCATCAACTTATCGGGGCTCAGTTTCGGTGTGAGAAAAGAGGCATCGTTTTTTAAGGGGTTCCATTTCAGGCCATCCTCACTGTACGCGAGGTGAAGCCCATCTTCTCCATTCCCCTTAAAATAAGAAAATACATAGGCTGAGTCCTGCTGGGCCGAAGCCGTCAATGCAAAACATAGTGTTGCCAAAAAGGAAATTAGTTTATTGTACATGGTTTAGGTTTTGTGATATCTCAAATATAATCAAAATAGGGATTTCCACAAGGTTTAAACCCTGCATGGAGGAAATATCGCTCCACTCGTGACCAATTAATTTTTGTCATGAATAGAAAAATTTCAATATATTTAAGAACCAGGCTTTGCTATATAAAGAGTAATTGCAAGCTGCAGGATTCACATTTAACCGCATCTACCCCATGGAAAAATACCTGAAAAAGATAGTCGAAGAGAAGGATACGATCAAGAAAATTAATTTATCTGAGAAATGGCTGGAAGATGTTCCAGAGGTGCTAAAGGAATGCAAGTTGGTTGAGGAGATTAAACTGACCGGAAACAATATCTACGAAATACCTGATTGGCTATTTCAGCTTCCCCATTTAAAGAAACTGGATATTTCCCTGAACGACATGGAGACCTTGCCGGCCAATATTACAAAGGCGCAGCACCTGGAATTCCTTGCTTTCGATTCACCGATCAAGAAGGCCTTGCCGAAAGAACTCGCCCAATTGAAAAAGCTCAAGAAATTGGTTATCCATGAACAGATCTATGGTTTTCCGGATGAGTTCTTTGAGCTTACTTCCCTAGAGGAGATCGAATTTTATACACCAAAGATAACCAGTATCCCCGACAGCTTTTCGAAGTTTGTGAACTTAAAATCCTTTACATTGACGCAACTCCTGTTTGAAGGAAAGGCTAAGCCAATTGATTTTGAAGCTGTAGTTGAGGTCCTTTCTACCCTTCCAAAACTGGAGAACTTGAGCTTTTCACTAAGTGGAATGTTGAGCATTCCTGAAAATATCAATAAACTACAAGGACTAAAGGAATTGAACTTAAGTGGAAATGGCATTAAGGTCCTTCCTAAAGCGCTTTTTGAGTTGAATGGCTTAAGGCTGTTGGATCTAGGCCAGAACGGAATCAAGACCATCCCAGCCGATATAAAAAACCTGAACCAGCTAAGGACCCTTAAAATAAATTCGAATTTCAATCCTCCGATCGATCTCCAAAACCTATTCAATAGCGTCAAGGAGCTCACTAATCTACAGGACCTGCAGCTATGGAGCTGCCAGACAACTATTAAGCTTCCTGAAAACATTGCCGAATGGACTTCCTTAAGAGAGCTGGATATTGACAACAACAAGGTTAAAAACCTTCCAGCGTCCATGCAGCAGATGACCTGGCTGAAAAAGTTACGCATCAGTACCAATCCTATTCCGGAGGAGGAGAAAGAGAAACTTGTTAAAGCTTTGAAAGGCACAAAGGTGATTGTGTAGTGAGGGGGTGGTGGGTTTTGAACCAGGATTTTGTCATCCTGGACCGAAGGTGCAGGAACCGTACGCCAATGGAATCACTTATAGTCATAATAATATCTAAAAAGTAAGGTTATTGAAAATCCATATTTATTAAACAAACATCGTTTTTTCGCTAATTCTACCATATTCAACCATCCAACAACTGCGTACAGTTCTTCTATCTTCGATAGAGAATGACAATCTCTTTTTAAAAAAACAGCGTACAGATTCCTCACTAATCGTTCAGAATCGAAATGTAGCTCTTAAGGGTTACACCGTCAATTCAATATTCACTATGGTTCCTTCTTCTGGCATGACATCATAATCCAAGCTTCCTTTCATGATGTCGACACGGTTCTGAATATTGTTGAGGCCCATTCCATTGGAGGCTTTCGCTCTTGAAAGGTCGAATCCTTTGCCATTATCTTCGACGGTGATCAAGATCTGCTCATCATTCTGTATGCATTGGACCAGGATATGGTTGGCATCTGCATGGCGAAGGGCATTGCTCAGAAGCTCTTGGATAATGCGATAGATATTGACCTGATAATGCTGGTTTAAATTGGGGTCTAAGCCTTCGGTTTGCAGCTCTATTTCGGTCCTGCTGCTGGAAAGGGCACTGCAGAGATCCCTTAAGGCAACATCCAGCCCACTTCGCAGGAGATTGGAGGGCATCATATTGTGAGCAATTCGACGCAGTTCGATAATGGATCGGTCCAGCTGATCGACGGAACTGTCTATTTCAGGTTCCTGGAAGTTGTTCTGCACGGCAGATAGTTTCATCTTGATGCCAGAGAGTGCACCTCCAAGGCCATCATGCAGGTCCTGGGCGATCCTTTGCCGTTCCTTGTCCTCCCCTTCCAAAAAGGCTTTTGTCACTTGCAGTTCCCTTTGCTGTTCCAATTCCTTGAACTTAAATTCATTGGCCCGTTTCTGGTTTTTCAGGATATTGTTCAGGTATAGGAAGGCCAACAAGAGTACCGCAGCTCCGACTGCAAGGAGCAGCACCCAAAGCCTCTGGTTCTTCTGTACCAGCTCGGCAGCCTGTTTCTCTGCCTGTAACTGGGAAATCTGCTTGGCTTTTTCTGCTGACTGATATTTGTTTTCCATATCCAGCATATCCTTTTTGTAATCTGCGGCATGCAAGCTATCATTTACCGTGATGTATTTTTGGGACCATTCATAGGCCTCCTTCATGTTTCCGGTATTGGCATAGGTCTCGGCCAAAAGGTTGGCATAGGAATTACGGTCACTAGGCAGCAGGGTTGTACTTTTCAGCAGGTCCTGCATCACATCGATAGCTTCCGCATTCCTGCCTATCTTACGCAATAGGTTGAACTTGGCAAATTTCGAACGGTTGATGTAGAAGTTCTCAGGACCGGAGCCTTGAAAAGCGATGGCCTTGTCAAAGCTGTTGATCGCCTGTACATATTTACCCATCTTTTCATAATAAACCCCTTCGGGAAAATAATAGAACAGGAAAACATTAGATTCAGGATAGTCCTTCAATACTGCATAAGCGGCATCCAAATAGGCTTTGCTGGAATGCAGGTCATTCAGGTATAGGTTGTTTTCAGCTAGTAAGATGGTTACTTCCAGTATGCCTTCCAACTTCGTGATCTCACTTTCGGCAGGAGCTTCCTTGAAGAGTGCAAGTGCATTTTTGAGGTAGTCATTTCCCCGAACCCGCTCAGTCGCGTTTAAAAGACTGGTGGCCACGAATTTATTGGCATTGGCAATGCTGAACTTATCTTTGGATTCCTTGGCATAGGGAAGCGCATGGTTAATGTAAGACTCTAGACCGCCTTTCTCATTCCCTTTTAGCTGGCTGAGGACGCCACGCATTATCCATAGTCCACTCAAGGTCTTCTTGGCTTCTGGATCTTGTATGTCTTTAAGCAGGCTATCACTACGGTTAAGGTTGTTTTCTATCTTGCTCATGTCCTCCAGACCGATACCATACAGGGCTTCGTTGTAACTGGCTATCCCTTCCAAGAGGTTATTCCCTTGGGCATACTTTACCCCCTGTTCCAGACGCTGCTTGGCCAGGTCCATGTTCCTATACTTCTTGTACATATAGGATAACCGGAAAGCCGTCATCGCTTTGGCACTATCCGTCTGGGCGTCCAGGAGTCTCTTTTCCAATGTTTTCAGGTATTCATGATCTTCATCAATTCGGATAACCAATTGTGAAAAAGCAGATAGGGTCAGGCAGCATAATAGGCAAAGGGAAATAATATACTTCATAGTCAAGGTTGAAAAATCAGCTAGTGTAGTTAATTGTTATCAACTAAATTATTGAAATTAAGGGAAATGTACAAAATAATTGAATCGAAGGAAATTTTATTCCAAAGGATTTATTATCAATTAATTGATAATCAAGCTTGCCTATTAAAGGATGTCTAAAATATCGGTCTTGCTGAGTGAGCTGAAGAAGGCGTTTTCTGATTGTATCAAATCTTGGGCAAGCTGGCTTTTCCGTTTCTGAAGCTTCAGGATCTTTTCCTCGATGGTATTAGAACAGATCAGTCGAACGGCCACCACATGTTTGGTCTGCCCAATCCTATAGGAGCGGTCGATAGCCTGATTTTCAGCTGCAGGATTCCACCAAGGGTCAATAAGGTAGACATAATCAGCTTCAGTAAGGTTCAAGCCCACCCCGCCGGCCTTTAGACTGATCAGAAAGACACGGACATCCTCATTGTTCTGGAAGTTATGGACCCTCTTGCCCCTATCCTTGCTCTGCCCCGTCAAGTATTCAAAGGGGATATTCCTTTTTTCCAATTCGGGCTTGATGATATCCAGCATTTCTACAAATTGCGAAAAGACCAAGATCTTGTGCTCCTTGGACTTGTTTTCAATCTGCTCCAATAGGATTTCAACCTTTACGGCATTTTCTGCGGAGTGCCCCTTTTTCAATAACACGGGAGAATTGCAGATCTGCCTCAGCTTGGTAAGCCCTGTAAGGACATGCATGCTGTTTTTCTTGATATCTTCATCCTCATTGGCCGATATAAATTCGCGCAGTTCTGTCTCATAAGCCTCATAGATCTTCCGCTGTTCCTCGTTCATTTCACAATAGATGAGCATTTCTGTCTTCTCCGGAAGCTCCTTGGCCACCTGCTTCTTTGTCCGCCGAAGGATAAATGGCTTCACCTTTTCCTGCAGCTCTATCGCCCTTTTGGTATACTGGAATTGGTCGATAGGAATAGCATAGGTGTCCTTGAAGAATTGTTTGCTGCCCAATAAGCCTGGGCTAGCAAAGGAGAGCTGCCCATAGAGATCAAATGTATTGTTCTCGATCGGGGTTCCTGTCAGCACGATCCTGTTCCTTGCCTGCAACAGCCGGGCTGCCTTATATCTTTCAGAATTCGGATTCTTGATTGCCTGGGATTCATCCAGGAATATGTAATTGAATCTGAAGGTCTTCAGGAACCTGATATCGGAAAGCAACATCCCGTAGGTCGTGAGGACCACATCATGGTTTTCAAATTGGTCGACATCCTTTACCCGGTCTGGTCCATAATGCTTTATTACTTGCAGCGAGGGTGCAAATTTTGATATTTCATCCTCCCAATTGAAAAGAAGTGAAGTAGGAACCACAATCAGGTTGGTTTTTTGACCATGCTTTTCTTTTTGGGAAAGGATAAAGGCCAGGATCTGTATGGTTTTTCCCAATCCCATATCATCTGCCAAGCAACCTCCAAAGTTGTAGCTGTCAAGGAAATTGAGCCAGTTAAGGCCCTCTTGTTGGTATTCCCTTAGTTCGGCCTTCAGGTCTTTCGGGGTTGGGACCGGTATGATCTTCAGTTCAGATGAAAAGTCGCTTTTTAACAATTCGATTTCATGCTGCACTTCCTTGCCCATGATCTCTTTGTCAAACAGATCGGAAACCTCAGAGTAGTTAATCTTCGGAATGCTAATCATTTCCTGGTCTATTTCTCCGATCTGGAAGAAGGCTGCAATTCGCTCGATCCATTCCTCAGGGAGCAATCCCAGACTGCCATCATCAAGCTGTACATACTTTCCCTTGTTGCGTATGGTCCGATGGATCTGCCTCAAGGCTGCCTGTTGGTTTCCAAATCCGACCTTCAGCTTGGCATTGAACCAGTCCAAGCCACTGATAACCTCTATCGAGATTTTGGCTTTATGCGCATTGATCCTGTTGTTCTTGATTTCACTGAAGCCTAATATGGAAATATCCTCCTCACGCCATTCATCAAAGACTTCAATAAACCAATCGTCATCCAAGAACTTATCTTTATGCAGATAGAAATAATTCCTTTCCACGACCTGGCTTTCGAAATCCGGATGCTTTTCCATAATGCTGGAAACTAATTTATCCTCTTCAACATAATCCCTTTCGAGCTGAAATACATTGCCGTTTTGATCGGTATCAAAAAGCTGCTTTTTTGAGGTTGTAGGCACTTCTATTTCCCCATATTTCATGACTGGCACTATGGAAATGTAATTGCCGTCCTGTTCGAGATAGATGAGCTTCTGTTGCTCATAGCTCTTCTCTTTCAGCTGTGCAGGGGTCGCTTGCTTGATGTAGCTGTAATTGACCTGCAGGATGTGCTCTAATGGCGAAAGGATATCCTGGAAGAACTCCTCATACTTGTTGGCATGTAAGATCAGGATTTCATTATTGGCCTTGAAAAACTTGATGACCCGCAATAGGTCTGGATTATCGATAAAATAGAGGGTCTTGCGATAATAAAGCAGATAATCGTTGCGGATGTTCAGCTCTTTGAATCCTAATATGCTATCCTTGAACAGCAATTCTCCTGTAATTTCATAGAAAGGCTCTTTTTTAAGGACCGTTAGCCTGATTTCAGCTTGCAGCTGTTCTAACTTTACTAAGGCTAGGGATTTGGGAGAAAGTGATTCGGATACCTTGCTGTCATGGATGTAAAAGTCTAAACCCAAAGGGTTCTTTATGATCTGCTTTAAGGGTTCGGCATCCAGATCAAGTTCGTCATCATTGTATTTATTCTGAAAGCTATGGATCGCCGTATAAAACTTCAGTAGCTCCGGCTCATTGGTCTTCCAAACCTGGGCCATGGGATCCATCGCCTCGATAGGGTTTTTAATCTTCCCGGCCTTAGTCTGATCGGCTTTCATCAATTGAAAGTTCAATTGATTGTAATACCGGTGTTTGTCAATCAGGATAAAGGGTTTCTTTGTTAAAATATCCTGAGCGGTTGTTTTTAGTTTGGCTTGTTTTGGACTTAGTCCCTTTGCCATGGCCTGTTTGTCATAGGGCAACAAACCTTGGATCTTAGGCTCTACCGACAGTTTTCCATCCACATAGTGCAGATCAAAGTAGCGATCTAGAGCGGGCTCATTATCTAAACCATAAGGCTTTGCATATTGTTTCAATGTTTTTTCCCGAAGTTCGGCATCAAAGAAAACCCGGTACTCTTCCTTTTCCAAGATGGCATGTATGACCTCGCCCTGATGTTCGCACATTTTCTTGGAATAGTTTCCACAGGAACAACTTGTTACAATTCGATCCTGCAACTGAAGCACCGATACATTAGGGTAAACAAGGCCTGGAACAGCCTTTGTAAAGACCCCGCAGTTTAACTCTATGCTGACGGGATATATGTTCCTGTAATCCTTACTGTCCATAAAGCCTGCCCGCTCGACATGCTTGAGCATTTCAAATACGGAAAGCTTGCTGAAATTGTAGGCTGGAAGAATATGTTCTTTATCTATTCCCATGGAAGTGGATTGAATGCAGGAGTAAGAATACGAAAATTTGATCTTTTTGAGATTGCTTTGTTGATATTAATTGCCAAAAGATTCAACAAAATTAAAAATCTATAGAATAATAACATTTGTTTTAATTCATGGATTAATTTTATTTATATTGTGTTTAAAATGAGTAGCTTAAACCACAGACCAAATCCTGCTAAGACTTTCAATGTAGTCTTTGGATTATCCTATGGTACCATCTTCTTATTATTGATGGCCATCGGCCTTCCGATCCTAATCCATTCGCAACAAGGCGATTGGAAATACGATTTAGATAAATCTTCCGCAACCGCTTTCTTTTATTTAGGATTGGGCCTACTCCTCTGGTTTACCGTAATCTACCTGTTTTTTAAGAGATCCCTTTCCAACCTTTTAAAAGCTAAAAGAGATAATAAAGACCTAATAAAAGAGGGTAAAAGAATTAAGGGCAAAATAGTCGAACAAAGGATCTTGCAGCAAACTGCCGATGGAGAAAGCAAAATGATTAAGATCTCCTTTGTGAACCTAGTAAAATCAGAGTTGACATTTAGTTTACCGTTTGTTGATACCAAGCCTGAAATGAACCGCTACCAAGTAGGAAAAGATATTGGGTTGATGGTCAGCACAGATCCAAAAAAACCAAGGATAATGTTGGAAGATGGAAAGGTAAAAATCGACAAAAGCATGTTGATCTATGCTTACTCCGTCCTTGCGGTATTGATATTGACTCCCATAGGGCTATTGATTTATGGAATGCTCTATGAGAGCCAAGGCGCAGGATGGCGCTATCTGTCCTTTGGGCACCCCTTTATTCTCTCGCCTTTTCTGGCATTGATATATCTCGGGGTTTTCTCTATTTTCAATTCTTTTTTGCCAAAATCCAATAAATCGGATCGTTTACTTCTCTATGGGAAGCCCGCTGTCGCAACCATAGTGGCGACTCAAGAAACGAACCTTTCAGTCAATGAAAGGCCTCAAATAATGGTTACAATAGAGTTTCAGGACAAAGGGAAAACCATTGTAGCTTCTTTTAAGAAGTTGTACGGCATCCTGGAAATTTCCGGAATTGCTGTTGGGAACCAAATAAATATATTATACGATGCGGAAGACCCGCAATCCATTGAAGTTGTCGATTAATCTATGAAAAGGACTTTTTATCATATTATATCCTGCATTGCAATCCTTGCATTGTTTTCTTCCTGTCAGCAGATCAAGAAAAGTTTTGAGGACACTATGAAACCTCGCCAACAAAAGGAAGCAAGCGACCATTCCATGGAAAGGACAAGCAGTTCTTCCTCGGTAACAATTGATGTCACAGACCCTGACGAAAAAAAGGAGCAAAGCGTATATGCAAGTGCTGAAGAATTGGACAAGATTCAGGCAGAACTGATGAACCTGCCGAAGTTCAAAGGTAAAAAGATCATGATGCACCAGGACCTATATTTCTTTGATTTCCAAGGTGGCCGAATCAGCATCAAGATACAAGACCCCGATAAGCCCGAAAACATTGACACCTACACCTACTCAAAGGGGATGTGGTTGGATCCTACTCCTGTAAAGGTTTCAGGAAACTTAAAGATGGTCGATCTTTTGTACCCATTGGATAAAGTTAAGTTTTCTACCGTAAAGAAAATCCACGATATCCTGATTGAAGAAGGCAAGGATATTGAGGGCGGCACCCCTTCAGACCATGTTTATTTTGTTCACATGAAGGTGGCCAATATAGATGTGACCCATTGGTATTCTTCCATCACTGGTCCTAGAAAAGATGTTTATCTCTACTTTGACGTGGATGGTAATTTGACTGAGAGAAGGTAGAAGGCCTTTTCTCTTACTGCACCCCCATATAATAGGATCATTGCTTAAGCTTAGGCCCTTCCTTCATTAAACTGGAATAGGAAAGGCTGAAAGCAGATAGACTTTGATACCCTACTTTATAGGCAATCTCCGTCAGGGTATATTTTCTGGTATCGAGAAGTTCGATACTTTTTAATATCCGCACTAACTGTAAATATTTCTGTAATGTAATTCCCGTCTCCTTCTTAAATATTCTTTGAAGAGTCCTGACCGATAGGTTTGCCATTTCCGCCAAGGCTTGGATATCAAAACTGAACTTATAGTTGCTATTGATGTGATTACATAGCGGGATCAACCTTTCATCAGAAGGGACTGGGATTTCTAAGGCCATACTCTCTTCACAAAAGTTAGGCAGGCTGTATAACAAAGCTTTCAAAAAGAGCTTTTGCTCCATGTCGATATCAAGTACCCTATTCCATTTTGATGCATATAGCAACATTTCCTTTAACACTGCTGGAGCTGGAAAAACATGGGTCCTCCTGAAAAAGTCCCCTTTTGGAACCTCCCTAAATAGAACCGACATCAAATTCACCGAACTTGACTCCGTAGTTGTTTTATGAGGTTTTGCGCTGGGAATCCAGATGATATGGTTTTGGGGAACTAAATAGATCTTCTTGTCAATATGGAAATACTGATAGCCCTCAGTCACATAGTTTAACTGAAAACTGAGGTGCTGATGCTCTTTATCATCATGTTTCCATTGCGCATCATACCATACATAGGTATCAGCACTGATATTATCTACGTATTCCCCGATCTTTTTATCCGGATGAGCTAGGTTTTTCATGTCGTTGTATATGTAGTAAATGGCAAAGTTAATAAAAACGACAAGCTTATCTTTGTGGCCAAGATCAGATACAAGTAAAATCATGGACGAAAAAATGCAACAAAATCATACGACAAGGAATACATGGTTGGGAATATTGCTCATCATTTGGGTAGGCAGCAACCTTAGATCGCCTATAACGGCTGTAGGTCCCATCTTGGATGAAATCAAATCGGCAATGGATCTGGATAATATTCAGGCCAGCTTTCTGACCTCCATTCCGCTCATCGTATTTGCATCTTGTTCAATTTTGGTGAGCAAAGCCACTGAAAAACTAAATATCCGGCATGGCCTGATCTACTCCTTAGTGATCTTGATTTTAGGATTGTATTTAAGGGTGGCGGGGAATATCACAACCCTGTATTTGGGCTCAGTTTTAATAGGTTTAGGAATATGCGTGGGTAATGTTTTGACTCCTGCCTATATCAAGAATGAGTTCCCTGCAAAGATCGGGCTAATGACTGGTATCTTTTCGGTTTCCATGAACTTGGTGGCAGCCCTGGCATCAGGCTTAAGTATTTCCATCGGAGAGTGGACCGGTGCCGGCTGGAAAGGATCCCTGTCGGTCTGGATAATTGTCGCGGTCATAGCTTTATTGATTGTATTTGCAGAGTTATTTTGGGGCAATAAACCAGTAAACCGGCAAGTAAATGCTTCAGAAAACATAAAATTCAATATATTCCGTTCCAAACAAGCTTGGAACATCAGCCTCTTTATGGGACTGCAATCATTAGTTTATTATTGCCTGGTCGCTTTTCTACCGACCGTACTGATGGAATATGGAATGAGCAAATCCGCTGCAGGCTGGGTGTTTTCTATCCTTCAGTTGGCGATGCTGCCCGTTATGCTCATCAGTCCAATTGTTGCCAGTAAGATGAAAGATCCTAAATCGATGATCTATTTAATCGGAGTTCTCTACTCTGCCGGTATACTCATGCTGTTGTTATTGAAGGATCAATACATCTATTTTACGGCCATACTTTTAGGAATAGCAGGTGGTCTGGCATTTAGTTTAGCTATTTTGTTCCTGTCCTCAAGGAGCAAAACCATGGTCGGCACCATAAAGATTTCAGGGAAGGCACAGTCTATTGGCTACCTGATTGCAGCTTTTGGCCCACCCTTATTTGGCAAATTGCACGATTATGCTTTATCCTGGTCCTATTCATTTTATTTCCTGTTATTGGTGATTGTACTGATGACGGTATTTGGCAGAAGGTCAGCAAGGCCAAGGTTTGTAGAAGAGCATTAAGCTGGAAAGCAAAAAAGCAACTCATTGAGTTGCTTTTTTTGTAGCCCCGAGCAGAATCGAACTGCTATCAAATGTTTAGGAAACATCTATTCTATCCGTTGAACTACAGGGCCGTGCTGCAAAACTAATATTTTATGGACTTAGAGCAAATTTTATTTTCAACTCCTTATGTTTAGGTCTATTAAAAATATACTTAACAGTCAAACCTACCCTTCTGCCCATCAAAATATTTCTCTCTGCCCAGCCAATCAAATAATCCCCTGACAATCAAAAAGAAGACCATTTGTGATATAAATCATTCTTATATGTGATACTGGTTTTAAATAGATAAAACCGATAGTTAATAAGTATTATCGATTATTTTTAGGCGTTAAAAAGTGTATCTTTGTACTACAAAAAAGAAAAGAAAATTATTATGAGTTTTACAGGTAAAAATTTCCCGAACATTACAGTAGATGCAATTGACTATTTAGGCGACAACTTCACTTTGAATTTGTTTGAAAAAGCACAACAAGAGAACAAGAAGATCTTATTATTTTGGTATCCAAAAGACTTCACTTTCGTTTGTCCTACAGAGTTACATGCATTCCAAGAGGCTGTTGCTGAATTCGAGAAAAGAAACACTATCGTAATCGGTGCATCATGTGACTCTGCAGAGGTTCACTTTGCATGGTTGAACACTGCAAAAGACAACGGCGGTATCGAAGGTGTTGAATACCCGATCATTGCTGATACTAACCGCAACCTATCTAGCGTATTAGGTATCTTAGAAATGAAAGAGGTTGAACACCCTGAATACGGAACTCTAGTTGAAGGTTCTGCGGTATCTTACCGTGCTACTTACTTGATCGACGAGACTGGTAAAGTATTCCACGAATCAGTAAATGATATGCCTTTAGGCCGTAATGTAAAAGAATACATCCGTTTGATCGATGCTTATACGCACGTTCAGAAACACGGTGAAGTGTGCCCAGCAAACTGGGAAGAAGGTAAAGAAGCGATGAACGCTACACGTGATGGCGTTGCTTCATACTTGTCACACAATTAATATTCCCCCATACTGAAAGAGGAGGGGCAACCTCCTCTTTTTATTTCAGATCAACTCTTAAATCAAAAATCATGTTAGAAGAATTAAGCTCAGACAATCTACAAGAGGTCATCGACAGCAATGATACGGTGATGGTACAATATGCTGCTTCTTGGTGTGGTAACTGCCGCATTATGAAGCCTAAGTTCAAAAAATTAGCAGGTGAAAACGACAACGTGAAATTTGTAATCGTAGATGCGGAGAAGTTCCCAGAATCAAGGAAACTTGCTAATGTAAACAACCTGCCAACTTTCGCTGCTTTCAAAGGCGGAAAGTTGATCAATCAAGTACAAACAAATAAAATCGAAGGATTAACAGAACTATTAAATGAAGTTACCAATAATTAAACATCTTACGGAATTTATTGCCGAAAACGACGCAGACTTCGTATTGGAAACAATCGAAACCTTGGAATCGTTGACCGAAGTCTCTCAATTGAAAGACGAAGAGCTAGATGTAATTGGTGAATTGATCTCCAATATGTACGGCGCCATCGAGGTCAACAAATTGGTTCAAGAAGGAATGCCACAAAAAGAAGCCCTGAACACCTTTATGAAGCGTGTTTTAGGCTCCATTGACAAGTAATTCGCATAAACAATCATAAGGTCAAGCTATTGACCACATTTTTCTTTTCCACAAAAGCCTGTGCATAACTGTGTTTTTGTGGAAAAGTTTTTTATAAATACCGCAGCTAATCAAATTGATTTATATTACTTTTATATTTATTAAAGGTTAGACCAAAATAAAGCGCATCATCCTGCTAAAAATTAAACCAACGGAATTAATACCATGGTTTAAAGTCGAAGATTTTTAATTGTTGGTAAAAGGAATCAAATTATTTTGATTCCTTTTATTTTTTTACACGAATCTTATTACTTTTAAGGATGATTCACAGATTCTTAGGCCTAATCTTCCTTTTCCTATCATCTTTTTCCGTTGCTTTTGCGCAGCAGAGCAATTCGGCTTCCTTAATTAAGCTCAAGATCGATAAACTCGGAACACTAGGTACCGCGCTTTATTTCGCGGCCCACCCAGATGATGAAAACACCAGGCTCATCGCTTATTTAGCCAATGACCGCAAATATAGAACTGCATATCTTTCCCTGACCCGTGGTGACGGCGGACAAAACTTGCTGGGAACAGAACAAGGCATTGAACTTGGTCTGATCCGTACTCAGGAATTATTGGCTGCCCGCGCTATCGACAAAGGGGAACAATACTTCAGTGCGGCCTATGATTTTGGCTTTTCCAAAACGCATGAAGAAACCTTCAGCTTCTGGAAAAAGGAGGATATCCTCCGTGAAGCAGTCTATATGATCCGTAAGCTCCAACCGGATGTGATCATCAACCGCTTTCCACCAGATAGCCGTGGAGGCCATGGACACCACCAGGCTTCTGCCATCCTGGCCAAGGAGGCCTACGAAGCAGCAGCAGATCCCAATCGCTTTCCCGAACAGCTGAAAGAACTGAAACCATGGAAAGCCAAGCGTATTGTCTGGAATACCGCCAATTTTGGAGGCATGAACAATACCTCGGATGAGCAACTGAAAGTCGTACTGAATGACTACAACCCTTTATTGGGCTATTCATATGGTGAAATATCTGCCATGAGCAGATCCCAGCACAAAAGCCAAGGTTTCGGTGCTGCCTCCAACCGAGGCAAAACAACCGAGTATTTTGACCATGTCGAAGGCGAAAAAGCAACAAAAGACCTATTTGAAGGTATCAATACAAGTTGGGAGCGCCTAGGCGAACCTGTGAAGAACATCGAAACCAAGATCCAATCTATACAGAACGCTTTCAACATCAACCATCCTGAAAAATCCATCCAGGAACTGGTAGCACTGCATCAATTGGTTAAAGCATTGAAGCCTTCGGTATATAGAGATCAGAAAATCAAGGATATCGAGGATATTATCCTATCCTGTGCCGGCATAGTTGCAGAATCCATTGCCTCCAAGCCGAATTATGTGGTTAACCAAGCATTTTCTGTAAACAATGAAATCATCAAGAGAGCCGCAGATATAGCGGTGAAATTGATTTCCATTGATGGCAAACTGTTGGAAGAAACCCTTCCGGCCAATGAAACCAAAAAATACGCTTCCGAAAAGAAGGTAGACCATTGGACACAGCCCTATTGGTTAGAAAAGCCAAACTCATTAGGCAAGTTTGATATTGAAGACCAGAATTTTGGAAACCCTGAAAACACAAATAATCCGCAGACTAAGTTTGTGATCGAGGTTGATGGCCTGGCCATAACCGTTGATAAGCCCGTGGAATACCGATATGTAGACCCCGTACAAGGCGAAATCTATCAGCCTGTCTCCATATCACCAGCCCTTACCGCGGCGATCAGCTCTTCGCAAGCCCTGCTACAAACGGGTGATAAGAAAACCATTAGTTTAACCATCAGCAACAACAGTGAGCAGCCCCAAAAGGCGGAATTAAGCTTTAAACAATCTGACGGCTTAAATATTGTCCCTAACAAGGCCTCCATAGACATCCCTGAACATGGTCTGGTCGTTAAGACATTCGAGATATCTAATCCCAAAAATACCGATAGCAGTGAAATCCAGCCCCTACTCAATGGTGAGCCAATCTATGGTTTCAAAAAAATTGCCTACCAGCATATACCAGATATCACCTGGTTTCCGGCCATCAACCTAAAGGTTAAAGCATTGGAAATTAACAATCCTTTGAAAAAAATTGGCTATATTCATGGTGCGGGGGATTTGGTTCCCCTAGCATTGGAAAACATAGGCATTCAGGTCGACCTATTGAACAGCGATCTGCTTGCCAGCACTAACTTAAAACAATACGATGCTATCATAGTGGGAATTAGGGCCTATAACGTTAGTCCGAATGCCAATCAATGGTTGCCGATCCTATTGGATTATGCAGAACAGGGCGGGACGGTCTTGGCGCAATATAATGTGAATTCCAGGATGAGTACCAATAAACTGGGTCCCTATCCATTTGAAATCAATCGCGAAAGGGTAACCGAAGAGGATGCAAAAGTGACCTTTACAGATCCAAATGACCCTATCCTGAATTATCCCAACAAAATTACAGACAAGGATTTTGAAGGTTGGGTACAGGAAAGAGGTCTTTATTTTGCAACCAATATATCCCCTGAATACCGCGCTCCGTTGAGTATGGCAGACAAAAACGAGGAGCAAAACAAGGGGTCCCTATTGGTAGCGAATTATGGAAAAGGGAAGTTTGTCTATGCGCCTTTGGCTTTTTTCAGACAATTGCCGGCAGGAGTTCCCGGAGCTACTAGATTATTTGTAAATTTGCTGGCTAAGAACGAAAAAAATTAATAAATATAATGGAAAATCAAATCGAAAACTCTAACGAAATCAACGTAAAAGGCATCATCTTATTAGTAGGTACTATCTTAGGTGCACTTACTGCTTGGGTTGCAAGTGGTACATTTTTATCCTTAATTGCTGGACTTATCGGTGGTTTTATTTTTGCAATCATCTTCATTTCCGCTTTATTGCCACAAAAATCGCATGACAGATAAAGGACTACCGCCATTCGTACGAAGCTGGAGACAATTCTATTGGATTATTGTCATCTGGTTAGTCGTTTGCATAGTTCTAATGTATATTTTTACTAGATATTTTGGATGAGTAGTATCGATTGGATAGTACTCATCCTTACCTTGCTTTCCATAGTGGTCTATGGGATTTACAAAAGCAAGAACGTCAAAACCATTGACGGCTATATCCTCAGTGACCGTTCCTTACCTTGGTACACCGTAGGACTCTCCGTAATGGCAACCCAGGCCAGTGCCATTACCTTCCTCTCCGCCCCTGGACTCGCTTACTCTTCAGGAATGAGCTTCGCCCAGTTCTACTTTGGACTGCCTTTGGCCATGATTGTCCTCTGTATCACCTTCGTCCCGATCTTCCATAAACTCAAGGTCTATACGGCCTACGAATTCTTGGAAAAAAGGTTTGACATCAAGACCCGTGTCCTGACCGCATCCCTTTTCCTTATCCAGAGAGGGATCTCTACGGGTATCACCATCTTTGCACCGGCCATTATCCTCTCGACCATTCTGAATATCGACCTGGTGATGACGACCATCGGCATCGGCACTTTAGTGGTTATATACACGGTATACGGCGGTACAAAAGCGGTATCATACACTCAGCTCTTACAGATGTCCATCATATTCGCCGGCCTGCTATTGGCGGGAGTCTTGGTGGTCCATCTTCTACCTGAGGACATAGGCTTTAAAGAAGCCCTACACATTGCCGGAAAGTCCGGAAAAGCAAATGCCATTGACTTTACGTTTGACCTGGATAATCAATATACCGTCTGGACCGGATTGATCGGTGGTTTCTTCTTGCAGCTATCCTATTTCGGAACTGATCAGAGCCAGGTAGGGCGCTATTTGACAGGTTCATCGGTAAAAGAAAGCAGATTGGGATTGTTGATGAATGGATTGCTTAAAGTGCCTATGCAGTTCTGCATCCTCTTGATTGGTATCTTGGTATTTGCCTATTATCAGTACCATACCCCACCCCTATTCTTTAACGAGCAAGTCATTGAGAAACTGGAAAACAGTTCCCATAAACAGGAGTATGAGGATATCAAGCAAAGACATGAACAGTTAAGCCAGGAAAAAACCGTTTATATCAATCAGCTGACCAGCGCATTGAAGGAAGAGCAGGATGATAAAATCGACGATGCAAGGACCAACCTGCAGCAATTCAATGAGAAAGACCAGGGATTGAGGGCCGAATTGCTGGACCTGATCAAGAAGAACGATCCAAATGCGGATACCAATGACACGAACTATATCTTTCTAAGGTTTGTAACCGATACATTCCCTAAAGGCTTGATAGGCCTCTTGATCGCCATTATCTTTTTGGCCTCTATGGGAGCAACGGCCAGTGCCATCAATTCACTTTCTTCAACAACGGTAATCGATATCTATAGACGCTTCGTAAAACGGGATGCCAATGATGCCCATTATTTAAAGGCTTCACGTATCAGCACCTTATTCTGGGGGATTTTTACCATTGGGATAGCCCTTTACTCCAGTCAATTGGGAAACCTCTTGGAAGCCGTAAATATTTTAGGCTCCCTTTTCTATGGAACCATTCTCGGAATATTCCTAGTGGCGTTTTATATCAAAAGAATCGGTGGAAAAGCTGTTTTTTGGTCGGCGGTAATCACCGAGGTTATCGTTATAGGGATCTGGCAGATGAATATTGTCGCCTTTCTGTGGTTGAATTTGATCGGATGTGTACTACTGATCCTCATTGGACTTATCCTGCAGTACTTCATGGGCGGTACTCCGAAAAAGGATATCGAAGCTGTCCAGGCTTAATGCCGTAAACCAGCAATTATCATTTAATAAATCTTCTAATAATACTTTCGGTAAAGATCATATAAGATCCCTCGGTCCCGATCATTCAAGATCGGCGAAAGATCAGATTTCACGAACTTTCGTTTAAAGGACTTAATGGCCGCATCTTGGTTGGTCAGGTCATAACCCATGAGCTTAAGGGCATCGATGGGATTAAAGTTGGAAGGTGGAGCCATTAAATAATTAGGATTGTACCAAATTCCAAATCCTCGTTCGGCCAAAAGCTGCCAAGGGAAGAATACATTCGGGTCATCTTTTCTTCCTGGCGCGAAATCAGCATGTCCTATGAAGTTTTTTTGAGGAATACTATATTTCGTCTTGAGGGTATCCAATAAGACCAACAGGGAGTTTATTTGGGCGTCTGGAAAAGGTTCAGAGCCATTGTTGTCAAGTTCAATACCAATAGACACCGAATTCATGTCCGTAATGCTCCCCCATTTGCCTCGACCGGCATGCCAACCACGCAAATAATCATTCAACATCTGCACCACGCGACCATCACGACCGATCACATAATGGCTGCTGACCTTGGTATGTGCCAGCTGAAAGGTACGTATCGTTTGGGCCAGATTGGCTTGGGAAGTATGATGGATCATCACAAAAGAGGGTTTCCGGACGTCAAAATGGATGGCGTTTGCAAAGTCATACTGTTTACTGGTCCCTTGCAAAAACATGTTCCATGCTTGCTGTTCCGGTGTCAATTCCGAATTAACCGAAAGCGCAGGCGCTACTTTAGCCTGTTCAATGACCTCAGCAGGCTTGTTCAGGGTATCCAGCTTCGGCGCTGAGTTCTCAACGATTACCGAAGGAGTAATTACAGCTGTATTTGATTGCAAAACCTTCGACTTCTTGGCCGTAGAACAACCAACCAAGAACATTACCCCACACAACGCAGCAATCAGTCTCACTGAAATTTTAATCATCTATCTTATTTTGGTAAATTAAGCATTACCCCCATGGAAAGCATCTGGTTCCACTGAACCTTGTTGTCCAATGCAGAATCGTACAAAATAACACCACCCAATGCCACATTGATCAATGAGGTCACTTTAGCTGTTAAGGTTGCATCCAAACGATGGGTTGGATCGGTAATGTCTTCGTAGTCTGCAAATAGGTTATAACGCGATTTTAAATGCAGGTTCTTTGTCAGGTTCCTATCCAAGTTTGCGGTTAACTGAAAAGCCAGTTCATTATTGAAGTTCTTGCCTTCCTCAACACCAAACATTGGTCCGGTCCCTTTGCTCACATCTTTAGGGTCGAAGTATCTTCCATGTTTCTGATAATAATCATAGGCATTATAAGGTTTCAAGCGGTTATCCAAGATTAAGGTCTGTCTAGCCGTACCTGTACCGAAACGCAATGAGAATGTATCATCTGGCTTATACTCCAAACCGAATGATTCCGTAAAATATCCAGGTGCCATAAATGATGATTTCAAACCGGTAATCACCTCTTCACCATCCTGCATCGCATAATGGAAGGCATTATCAAATTGGGTTTCGTAGGTTAGGGATAAATAGACCGCCCATGATTTGGTCAACTTATACGCCAACTTATTATCCCAGAAAATACGGTCATTGTTTGGCTTGGCCAACTGTCCCTCATTCTTTACCTTACCATACTTCAGGTCCACCTCGGAAACAAAGTTGAAGTTGTTCCTGTTGAACTCCGATTTATGCCAAAGGATACCACCTATGGCAAATGAATTCAAACCACCCAGTTTCCAGTTTTCAGAAAAGGCCGCTTGATTAAAGTTAACCCCTAGCCTTGTCCAATGTTTCCAGTAATTGACCTGTAGGTCCAACTTAGGGATAGGCACATTAATATTTTTAATGCCTAGCGCTTTCCCATCCGTTTCCGGCGAAATGCTGCTGTCCGGCTTTACACGTAGATCGCGTAAATCCTGTGCTTGAATCATACTGATTCCGAAAATAAAAATGAAAACAGGTAATAGGTAAAGTTTTATATTCATGTTAATTTTCTTTTTTTACGTCTAATTGAATATCTGGCAATTCTCGCAAAGGTCGTAAATTTGGGTGTAGTTTGAACACTTCATATTTACTTTTTATATATTTTACCATCTGATAATAGTTGGCGGTCGACACAAACTCGTATGTAGGCCTAAATAACTGCATAAATGCCTTCAAGTCATCACCTTCCAACCCCACCAGACTATGGACCAATTCCGGTGTAAAATTAAAGTCTATAATGTTTTCTTCATGGAGCTTCCCGATAAACTGGGTAAATCTCCTTGCGTCTTTCCCCTCCTTGCTGATCATGCCATAGAGCGAATTAATATTCAATCCTGCTCCTGTCATTCCCACCGAAAACAATTCGCCAGGCTTAGCTAACTCAAAAGCCTTGCCATAATCTCTTTTTATCTCATTTAAAACATCATCCGGGTTCTTGCGGCCAATGACCGTAACGGTTTCAATGTTGGATACATTCTCCTTCAAATTGACGATCAGCGCACTCTGGTTATTGACAACCACCGTATCGCTAAAATAACCCATCTTCTTAAAGACCAACACATCCCCAGCATGTACAGAAGTCTTAAATTCGCCTCTTGCATCATTATAAATGTATTTCTGGGTGTTTAGGTTTCTGATTTGCACTTCCCCAAGCCTTCGCTTGCTATCCTTGTCATATACGATACCCTCCAGACTTTGTTGTGCATAGAGCAAAGCCGGAGAAAGCATACAGCATAATATAAAGATACGGACAAGAATTTTCACTCCTATAAAACTACGTCTTAGAAGAATAGCTTGCTAATATTTAACATCTTTTAATGGGGCTTGTAACTATTTTGATACGACCAATAACTGTCCAACCGTTACCGCATCGCTGCTCAGGCCATTCAATTGTTTGATAGTTTCCACGGTTACATTATATTTTCGGGCAATGGAATACATGGTATCGGTCGCCTTAACCTCATAGATCAGCATGGCTACCGGTTTCTTGATCTCCTCAACAGGAACTTGAGGCTCTTCCACTTCTTTTTCTTCGATCACCTCTTCGACCTTTTCCACGCGGGCAATGACTTCCACAGGAGCTTCGGCACGGTCATATTGCTGCAGGTTATATCGCTCGATCAGGTCGATCAACAGTTCTGGATACCTAGGGTTGGTCGCATATCCTGCAGCCTTTAATCCCTTTGCCCAGCCTTTGTAATCATCCTTTTTTAAGGTGAAAAGGTTCTCATAGCGTTTTCGGAGAAGAAATTGGGAGTGATCACGGAAAGATTGCTCCGGATCATTGTAAACCCTGAAACAGTCATTGTTGGTGTCATCAGGACGGTTTACCGACTTGCCGTTCCAAGTACCGCCACATTTGATTCCAAAGTGGTTGTTGGCACGGGTCGCCAGATAACTATTGCCGTTTCCAGACTCCAACAGGGCTTGGGCCAATTTGATGCTGGCAGGAATACCATATTTGTTCATTTCCTCAATGGCGATTCCTTTGTAGCGATCGATATAGTCAAGACCACTTGTTGAGGTTCCTTTGTTGCTAGATGATGAAGAGCTGGAACTGGCGGAACTGTTCGGTCTGCCGTTTGGGTTCTTCAGTGTAGTGTTTCTTTTAGTTCCACAGGAAACAAAAAATAAGGCCAATATTAAACTGGCCACTAAAAACTTCTTCATCTTATCTGACAAATTCGCTTAATTAAGATTTATTTTTTCGTCGTACTTTTCAAGGTCATAAGTGTCGATCGTAGAGATTACCTTTCTCGACCAATCACCGGTCTCTGAATATCCAGATCTAGCGATTCCCTTAATCCATCCTTTATAGTCTTCTGAATTGTGTTTGTCGAACAAGGGCTGTGTAGCCTTTCTTCTTTGGAGAAGTCCCACAAAATCACGGTAAGAATCCAACACCGAACCATATCCTTTATAAGCAGAACGGATCTTTTTACTGTTGTTCTTCCCTTTGATACCAAAGTGGTTGTTCAGATAGCGTGCAATTCTACTATTGCCATAGGCACTTTCGTGAATTGCTACTGCTAAGATGACAGAGGCCGGAACCCCTGTTTCACGCATTAGCGTTTGAGCTGCTGGACTATGTTTCTCAATGTACGACTTGGTCGTATAATCTTGAGCATAAAGCCCTAAAGTTGAAAGAGTGATAAGTATACATACCACAAAAATCTTTCTACAATATTCTAGCATAAAACTTGTTTTAGTTTAACACTGCTTTTTGCGTAGCACAAAAAGCCCATCTCTAATCGGCAGAATAAGTTTTTCAACCCGTTTATCCTCTGCCAAGGTTTGATTTAATTCGATTACTTGCTGTGTTTGCTTGTCGGGGTTTTCATCAAAAACCTTGCCTTTCCATAACACATTGTCAACTAAGATCACCCCTCCGGGCCTCACTCGGTCTATCAATGTATTGAAGTAGTACAGGTTCCTTTTTTTGTCGGCATCAATGAACACCAGATCAAAAGTCCCTTCAATATTTGGGATCACCTCCGCTGCATCGCCAATATGATACTTGATCTGACTTGCATAGGGCGATTCATCAAAATAAGACTGAACCCGCTCCTGTTGCTCCTCATTGATATCAATGCTATGCAAAACACCCTCATCTTCCAATCCCTCTGCTAAACACAGGGTAGCATATCCTGTAAAAGTTCCAATTTCCAAAGCCAACCTCGGATGTACCATCTTGCTGATCATCGACAGCACTCTTCCTTGGTAATGCCCCGATAACATGTGGGGCATGGTCTCCTTCAGATAGGTCTCTCTATTGACCTTTTTTAACAACGAATTTTCCTCGTCCGTAGTATCTTCCAGATAGCTGTTTAATGGATTAGACTCTTCAAACATACTGCGCAAAGATAAATATTAGCCTCGCATCCAAACAAGAGATATTTTACAAACAAATGATTATCAGCGTTTTAGTTCGTAACAGTAGACGTATCAAACAGCATTTAAAGCCTTTAAACGCAAGTCACAAAAAGTGAAATTTTTAAACTTTTATTTAAATTACGTCATTATTTTGACCTATTTGGTTTTTGGGTTCCAAACCTTCCACAACGAAATTCGATAAATTTTTTTGTGTTGAATGGTTTGCTCTAGGTATGGGCTTGGTCTCATTCGAGACACATTCGGAAAATTCGGAATATGTCTCGAATAAGGTCAAAGTAAAATCAAGGGGTAATCGTGAAAAAATCTCCTGTCCTAAATGGTAGATATTGGAATTAAGAGGGCTTTATTGTTCATAAAAAAGGCCTGAATTACGCAAATCCAGGCCTTAATTTTATCTTTTTAAATCCTTTATCCTAAAGAAGCGGTAATCAACCTCAGGAATTCCGATCGGGTCACATCGTTTTGGAAGGCACCGGTAAATGCTGACGTGGTGGTTACAGAGTTCTGTTTCTGCACGCCGCGCATCGCCATGCACATATGTTTACACTCTATCACAACGGCAACACCCGCTGGTTTAAGGGTCTCTTGGATACAGTCACGGATCTCATTGGTCAATCTTTCCTGTACCTGTAGTCTCCTTGCGAAAACATCCACAACACGTGGGATCTTGCTCAAGCCTACGATATGGCCGTTAGGAATGTAGGCAATATGGGCCTTTCCAAAGAAAGGAAGCATATGGTGCTCACACATGGAATAGACCTCGATATCTTTTACAACCACCATCTGGCTGTACTCTTCTTCGAACATTGCACTGCGCAATAGCTCAGCAGCATCCACATCATATCCATGGGTTAAAAACTGAAGGGCCTTTGCTACACGTTCAGGTGTTTTGATCAATCCATCACGCTTAGGGTCTTCACCCAGGGCCTGAAGAATATCTGTATAATGTTCTGCAATTCGTTCAACATTCTTTTCGTTGTATTGGTCGATCTTTAAATAACCGTCCTGCTCTTCTTCTTCAAATTGTTGAAATTTGCTCATTCTAAGATTGGTTTTTAGGTGAATTATTCGCCGAAGTACTCGACATAATTATTTTCGGTTTCATGAAGTCTGACTGCATGCAAAAACACTTTCTCTTTTTCGAAGAAAGGCTTTAGGATATTGAATATTTCAATGGCAATCACCTCGGTAGAGGCCATTTTTCCTTGCATGAAATCTACATCCAGATTGACGTTCTTATGGTCCAATTTGTCAATAACCTCTCTGGTAATAATATCTTTCATCAACTTCAGGTCGATCAAAAACCCCGTTTCAGGATTGACCAGGCCTTTTACAGTCACAAATAAGTCATAGTTATGACCGTGCCAATTTGGGTTTGAGCAATTACCGAAAACACGCTCATTCTCCTCCAGTGACCAGTCTTCACGATAGAGCTTGTGGGCAGCATTAAAGCGTTCGCGTCGTGTTATATAAATCATAATGACAAAGATAAAGTAAATTACCGTAAATTAGTACTTTGAGCCACATATATGAAAACTCTCGTAGTAGCAGCGACGGAACTAGAAATAGCCGCATCCATTCCCACATTTATAGAAACGAAGACAGATTATTTGGTAACTGGCGTTGGTATGGTCGCCACGGCCTTTTCCTTGGGGCAATACCTTCAGGGAAAATCCTATGACCTGCTGATCAACGTGGGTATTGCCGGAACATTTAACCCCTATCATAAACTAGGGGCTATGCTGAAGATCAAGACCGACCAGGTTTTTGAATTTGGAGCTGAGAATGACCAGGATTTTATCCCCATCGATAGCCTGGGCTTTGGCCAATCTGTTTTTGTAGAAAGCTTGCCCGAGCAAGCGTTGCCTGCTGAGTTTTATGAAATCCCTTATGTGGATGCCATTACGGTCAATAAGTCCCACGGATCTGAAAACAGCATTGACAGGATCAAAAAGGAACATGGCCTGAACATATTGGAAAGCATGGAAGGGGCTGCTTTTTTCTATGCAGCGAATAAATTAAGGATTCCTTGTGTCCAAGTACGGTCAATTTCCAACCTAGTGGAAAAGAGAAATGTAGAAAATTGGAACATCCCTTTGGCCCTAAATGAGCTGAATTCTTGGCTACAGCGCTTCCTAATTGCTCTACAAGATCAAAAACCCCTTTTGTAAATCGATTGTGTAGACCCATTTCCATCGAAAATAGTACAATGCCGCTACGAAAATTCGAGAAATAATAGTATTTTTGCGTATCTAAACAAAATTCACTATCTGTAATACTGATGAGAGAAATACAATTCAGAGAAGCGCTTCGTGAAGCGATGAACGAAGAAATGCGTAAAGACGAAACAATCTTTTTAATGGGCGAGGAAGTCGCTGAATATAATGGTGCATATAAAGTAAGTCAAGGTATGCTTGATGAGTTTGGTGCAAAACGTGTTATTGACACTCCAATTGCTGAGCTTGGTTTTGCAGGTATCGGCGTGGGTGCGGCGATGAACGGTTTAAAGCCGATCATTGAATTCATGACTTTCAACTTCTCACTGGTTGCTATTGACCAAGTTATCAACGCTGCGGCAAAGATCCACCAAATGAGTGGTGGTCAGTTCTCTTGTCCGATCGTATTCAGAGGTCCTACCGGTAATGCTGGTCAGTTAGGTGCTCAGCACTCTCAAAACTTTGAAAACTGGTATGCCAATACTCCAGGATTGAAAGTGGTTGTTCCTTCAAACCCTTACGACGCTAAAGGATTGTTGAAATCAGCGATCATCGATCCAGATCCAGTTATTTTCATGGAATCTGAGCAGATGTACGGTGATAAAGGCGAGGTTCCTGAAGAGGAATACTACCTGCCTATCGGTAAAGCAAATGTGGTAAAAGAAGGTACTGCAGTTACTGTAGTTTCATTCGGTAAGATGGTTCCTCGTGTGGTTATTCCAGCAGTTGAGGAATTGGAGAAAGACGGTGTAAGCGTGGAATTGATCGACTTGCGTTCAGTACGTCCTATCGACTTCGCTACCATCATCGAATCTGTTAAGAAAACAAATCGCTTGGTAATCGTGGAAGAAGCTTGGCCATTGGCTTCAATTTCTTCTGAAATTACGTTCCATGTTCAAAAACATGCATTCGATTACCTGGATGCTCCAGTAATTCGTGTTACTTCAGCTGACGTTCCTCTAGGATATGCTCCTACTTTAGTAGAGGCATCATTGCCAAGTATTGCGAAAGTGGTAAAAGCGGTAAAAGAAGTTTCTTATATCAAAAAATAAGAAATACAAGATAATGGAAGCCCTGATATGAAAATATCGGGGCTTTTTGTTTTAGAGTTTCTGCACTGAAAACTTTGTGTTCTGCAAAAAAATAGTATTTTTAAAGAACTAAATTCAAAAGAATGAAAAAATTACTGATCCTTTTCCTACTTACTTCAGCGGCATTAGTTACTAAAGCTCAGGAAGTTGATTTTACTATGAAGATGCCTTTGAACAAGCCATTTAAATCCGTTACCAACATGAAAATGGATATTGAAGGAGAACAGAGCATGATCATGGATATGGTAATGAAAAGCACCATAAATGTGTCTAAATATGAAAGTCCGAACTATACCATAGAAAACACCACAGACGCCATTAAGGTGGATATGGATGCGGGTATGATGACCATCAGCTATGATTCTGAAAAACCTTCGGATGACCCTATGGCCGCGATGATGGCCGCTCAGTTTGAAAAGTTACTAGGCAAGAAAATGACCATGATCACCTCCGACAAAGGAAAAATGATCAGTATGGAAGGGGTTGAAGGAACGGATAGCAGTTTTGAAAACTTTGCCATGACCACCACCTACCCTGATAAACCGGTAAAACCAGGAGATACCTGGGCCTCGGAAACTACAAACAAAGGAATCAAGACCAAAGCGATCAATAAATATGTTGGCAAAACGGCAGAAGGATACCAAGTGGAAACGACCGGTGAAATGTTCAATGAATCAGACAGCAAGATCGGAAGCATGAGCAGTACCTATATTGCAGACACGGAAACTTTGTTTACCAAATCGGCTACCATCAAAATGCAAATGGATGTAGAAGGACAAAAAGTAACTTCGGATATAACGATGACGGTCCTTAAATAAGATATTAATACCATTAAAAAAGGCCATTTAGCAATGCTAAACGGCCTTTTTTATGTTTTATCGCTAGATTAAGCGTTAACTTCAGCTTTGTAGTCATCTGCAGACATCAATCCGTCTACATCAGCAGCATTGTTCAATTTAACACGGATGATCCAACCTTCACCGTAAGGATCAGAGTTAACCAATTCTGGGTTTGCATCAATTGCATCGTTTACTGATAATACAGTAGAAGTAACTGGCATAAATAGATCAGAAACAGTTTTAACCGCCTCTACTGAACCAAACACTTCATTTGCTGCTACCTCATCACCCACGGTGTTGATGTCAACAAATACGATATCACCAAGCTCTCTTTGAGCAAAGTCCGTAATACCAATTACTGCTTCATCACCTTCTACACGAACCCATTCGTGATCTTTGGTGTACTTTAATTCTGAAGGAAAATTCATGTCTTTTCTATTTGTATTTCTCCAAAAATAGGATTAAGAAAGGAGAATACAAAAGTTATTGTATTTTTATCCTATGAACCCTAGCATTGCCAAATTAGCTGAAATAGCGCAGAAAGACCATCGTCTGATCATCGGTTTGATGTCCGGAACATCCTTGGATGGGCTGGATATTGCCCTATGCAAAATTCAAGGAAATGGAAACCATAGTAAAATTGAACTTCTGGCCTTTGAAACGATGGATTATAAGCCTGAATTCAGGACTTGGGTCCGTAAGATATTTGCTCAACGAAGCATTGACCAACAGGTTCTTTGTGGACTTAACCCCTATATCGCGGAGGTGCATGCAGCTTTGGTTTTGGAGGCCCTCCAGAAATGGGATATGGAGGTTTCTGAAATTGATGCCATCGCAAGCCATGGGCAGACGGTATTTCATGCCCCACAGTCATTGACCCATGATCGTTCTTTGCCAAACAGCACCCTGCAATTGGGCGATGGGGACCACCTGGCGGTAAGGACCGGAATCATCTGCTTGTCCGATTTTCGTCAAAAACACCTTGCTGCTGCTGGCGAAGGAGCCCCTTTAGCGGCGTATGGCGATTACCTTTTGTTCTCTTCGGATACTGAAAACCGGATCCTATTAAATATCGGTGGCATTTCCAACTTCACTTTTCTTCCGGCTTTAGGTTCAGAACAAAAGGCCTATGCGACAGATCTGGGTCCAGGAAACACGATGATGAACCAATATATGGAGAAGCATTTCGGGCTTGAGATGGATAAAGACGCTGAAAAAGCCAAAAAGGGTCAGGCCAATCTGGATTTACTGCATGAGCTGGAAAGCGAACCCTTCTTGAACCTTGGATTCCCCAAAACAACAGGTCCCGAATTGTTTAACCTGGCTTACCTGGATAAGGCCATGGAAAAGATCGGTTCTCCTCAACTAAGTCATGAGGATATTATGGCCAGCCTAAACAGTTTCTCGGCCAAAACAATGGTAAAAGGCATACAAAAAGCCACAAAAGGCCTGGAGAACATGAAGATATATGTCAGTGGTGGTGGATTGCACAATCCTTTGCTGATGGAGCAGTTAAAGGAGGAATTCCCTGGGAAGGTTGAATCCTTTGAGGTCCTTGGTTTAGATCCGGACGCAAAGGAAGCTTGTTTGTTTGCCGTTTTGGCGAATGAAACCTTGGCGGGAGATCCTCAATCTGTTTCCAATATCAAGGATTCCCCTGCAGTTTGCATGGGTAAGATCTCCCTACCCTATTGATCGATTGCCTGATGGATGAATTCCTTGAATGGAATCATACTGGCATAATGCTCGATTACCGTTTCTAAGGCCTTAGGCGCTTCCATTTGTTTTCTGCTCAGGTTGGTCGACAAAATGAAGCTTCGGTGCTTCAGGAGCTCTATATGCTCGTTGTCGGCGGCATATCCTGCTGGCGGTCTCTGCAGCCTGTCTTCCGCAGACATGTCTTCTGCTTTCCAGCCGCCTTTTTCCAAAGCTTTGAATAGCTCTTCAGCATTATAGTCAATTTCTTGCCTAACTGCATCCAAATGGTGCTTTTCGGGACGCCAATATCCTACAGCAATGAAAGTACCGTTTGGTTCGATATGTATATAATATTCTGGTCCTGCTAATTTTCTGCCATCAACAGATATCCCAGCAGCAAACCATGATTTGTAAGGGTCTTTATTCTTCGAAAACCTGACATCCCTGTAGATCCGGAACAGGCACTTCTTTGCAGATATCTCCTGGTTGATATGTGGATCAAGCTCAGATAGGTTCATGATAATCCCCTCAATAAACTCAGTGACATTTTTCAATGCGGCCTCATATTCAGGCTTGTGTTCTTGAAACCATTCCCTATTGTTGTTGTCTTTCAGATCGTTTAGAAAATCGAAGGTTGACTTTTCTATTTTCATGTTCTTCTATAATAAAGTAAGCAGTACGTAGACTAAAGGTGCGGCAATTAACAGCCCATCAAAACGATCTAGAAAGCCGCCGTGACCCGGTAATATCTGTCCAGAATCCTTGATTCCAAGACTTCTTTTCAGCATGGATTCGACCAAGTCGCCCAATGTTCCAAATATGCCGATAATGGCTGCAATGGAAATCCATTCTATTTTGGACAAGCCTCCAAAGAAGTGTTCCAGGCTGTATGCCACCCCCATGGCCAGGATAATCCCACCGATGAAGCCTTCCCAGGTTTTATTCGGAGAAATACGTTCAAACAGTTTTGTTCTTCCTAAGGCCCTTCCGGAAAGATAGGCGCCGGTATCATTGGACCAGAGTATGATCAGGAATCCCATAGGGATATAGGGATTGAAATCTCCCTTTAAGAAGCCCAGTCCTATGAAAAACAGAAAAGGAACTGTACCATACCAAATTCCCAATACGGTATAGGCTATATCATGAAAGGGTTTTTCTCTTTTCAGGTATAAGGATGAAATAAACAACAGGGAAAAGAGTGGCAAAGCCAACATCAGGTATTTCAGCTCCAACACGCCCAAGAAATAGGCAGAAGACAGCGCAGCAAGCACAGTTGCCGTCAATATCCCTAAGCCCATTAAGGGTTTTGTTTCTTCTGTTTTACAGATTGTGAAAAACTCCCTTGCTGAAAGTATACCAACGATACTGAAGAATATGGCAAAAACATATTGGTTAAAAATCGTGGCACATACCAATGCAACCACAAAGAAAAATCCCGTAATAGCTCTTGTTTTCATTTATTCTTCTTCGTCTCCAAATGAACCCATCAATTCCATTGCTTTGTTGGCATTTTCATGCTCCACATACAGTTCCACCACGCCAAATAGATAGGATGAGTCCTTTTTGTTTAATACCACAGCAGGGATATTGTTTTCAATAAGCATATTTTTTACAATTTCGGCCTCAAAGGCTTGGTTGTAAACTTTTATTTTAGTCCAATTTGAGTTCATTTGATTTAGTTTTTTGGTTCGAAATCTTATAAAAGTAGAAAGCGATGGCAACACTTATAATGATGCTGCTGATATAAAAAGGTATGGTATAGGGATCTGCATTTTGCAGGTCTTCATAGGTCTTTCCGTTTCTCGTATACACAAATGCTATGATGGTCACCGAGGCATTGTTCAGGAAGTGTGCAAATATCGGTACCCAAATATTCTTGGACCACACAAAGGCATAGCCAAAGATCAAGCCCAATAACATCCTCGGGAAAAAACCATAGAACTGGACGTGGATGGCAGAAAAGATAATCGCCGTAACCCAGATAGCCACATGTACATTATTAAAGAGCCTACCTAAGATGTTCTGCAAAGCGCCCCTAAAATAATATTCTTCCACGATGGCCGGAATGACCGCCATGACCAGCAAGTTCATCATCAACATGCCGATGCCGTCCACCATGACCAATCGCTCGGTCAACTCCTTCATTTGATCCTCTTGCGAACGCATCCAAGTTTCCGTTTTCTCTAAGAAATCCGGCAATTTCATATCCATGTTCCAACGGCTCACCAGCTCCATGGCAGGGTTGCTGACCAACAGAAACAAGAAGATAAGGACTAGATAGTTCTTAAGCTGGAAAGGTTCAGATGGGAAATAACGATATTGGTTTTTCTCGGTAATCTGTAGGAATACGGAGGGCAACAGAAAGGTAGAAATGCTACTTGCAGCCAATATCGTGTACAGAACATAAGTGTTTTCTGAAAAGAGGGAGTTGCCTCCGCCTTCCAGCATGCTCTTGATGTCTCCTGTACTGATCAATATGCCAACAATGACAACGACCTGAACGACAAAGGCGCAGGCAAATGTTAATCCCAAAAGGATCATCATTGACATCCAAGCTGAATTCTTTTTAGGTTCAAACATTTGGCCGTTCATATCAGATTAAATATCGCATTTATCATCCGTACAGCTCGGTGCGGAATCATCACTTTTAAAGAAAATAATGGGTGGATTTTTTTCTTTCCATTCTGAAAAGCTTTTTTCTAGAACCTCTGTGAAAACATCTACCGGTTGAGCGCCAGATACCGCATATTTACGGTCAATAAGAAAAAATGGAACGCCACGAATACCGATCTGTTGTGCCTCGGCAAGGTCTTGTTTGACTTCATAAGCATATTGATCGCTGTTCAGGGCCTCTTCGGCTTGTTTCTTATCCAATCCGATTTCTTCAGCTAGGGATACTAATTCCTCGTCCTTTTCGATATTTAATCCACCTGAGAAATGTGCCTGGAATAGGCGTTCTTTCATTTCGGCGCCTTTGCCTTGGGTGGCAGCAAAATGAATCAGTTCATGTGCTTTGAAAGTATTGGCTGGAATATTTGTTGCAAAATCAATGTTGATTCCAGCATTCTTTGCCATCTGCTCCACATTCCCGGTCATCTCCTTGACCTGCTCCATTGGCATGCCTTTAGAACGGCTAAGATAGGAATATGTGCTATCGCCGTCTTGATAATGATAGTTTGGGTCTAATTGATAACTCTTATATGCTACCTTAATCTCATCTTTAAAAATAAATGAATCAAGCGCTTTTTCGAAGTGATGCTTTCCGATATAACAGAAAGGACACATAATGTCGGACCAGATTTCTATTAACATGTTCAAAAATACGCTTTTAAATCAGTAAAAAGAACGAAAGCCACGAGTTACCCCCTGGCTTTCCTTTATTTTTTAATTTACCCGGATTGGATCCGCGGGCTTTTTAAGCTCTTTGTATGGATAGGTTTTCATCTCCTCCAAAAGGATCTGAACAGTTCTTTCCAATTGCGGGTCTTTACCTTGTAAAAGTTCTTTCGGCATCTGCTCGACAAATACATCTGGAGCAACACCTTCGTTTTCAATGATATAATTTCCGTTAAGATCGAAGATTCCGAAGTTCGGAGAGGTCACCATTCCACCATCCAACAGCTGCGGATAGCCAGAAATACCGACCAAAATACCCATGGTGGTTCTTCCGACCAGCTTACCTAAGCCTTTGAATCTAAACATGTACGGCATCATATCACCACCTGAACCGGCAAATTCGTTGATGATCATAGCTTTAGGACCAAAGATCCCGTTTCCAGGGGTAGTGAAGCTCTTGCCATCACGGATTCCCCAGCCTGAAATCAATTCTCTCGACAATAGATCGATCACATAATCGGCAACTGATCCTCCGCCGTTATTTCTTTCATCCAGCAATAGGGCTTTTTTGTCCATTTGCGAGAAGTAATAGCGGTTGAATGATACATAGCCTTCTCTGCCTGTATTTGGCATATAGACATAGGCAATCTGTCCATTGCTTAATGAATCGACCTTTTTGCGGTTGTTTTCTACCCAGTACTGACGTCTCAGAGCGACCTCGTTTCCAAATGAAATAGGCTTAACGGTAATGTCTTTTGCTCCTGCTAGGCTAGGCTTATCATTCACCTTTAGGCCAATCTGTTTGTCAACGGTAAAGTCAAATAGGCTATAGATATCCATATCTGCGGTCAATTCCTTTCCATTTACGGCCAGAATGTACATGCCTTCTTTCACACCTAAACCTGGTTCGGCAAGCGGGGCTTTGAAAGATGGGTTCCAATCCATTCTATTGTAGATTTTCTTGATCTTATAACGATTGTTGTCGATTACAAAATCTGCTCCCAATACACCTGAGCTCACAGATGGAGCGCTCGGCTCGTCTCCTGGATAGATATAGCTATGGCCTACGACCAACTCCCCTAGCATCTCGTTCAACAGATAGCTCAGGTCGGAACGGTGATTGACATAAGGAAGGAATTTTTCATACTTCTTCTTCACGGCTGCCCAATCTGCCCCGTGCATATTCTCTACATAGAAGAAGTCCTTTTGCATCGCCCAAACCTCATTGAAGATCTGGTTCCATTCTTGAGATGGTTCAACGCGCAACTTAATATCGTCCAATTTCAGCTTACCAACATCTCCTGCCGGCTTCTTACCCGCCTCCACGATGTAATACCCGTCCTTGTTGCTGTAGATCATCTGCTTACCATCGCTGCTGATCGAATAACCGTTCGCATTTTCTACAATGGTTTTCTCTTCCAGTTTTTTTAGGTCATAAGCATAGATGTTGCTTCCGCGTTTATAGATTAGCATATTTTCAACCGATCCATCAAATGCATAAGATCCTTTTGGAATGGAAAGGGCAATGATGCGATTATTGATCTGTTCAAAATCAACCTTGATCGGCTTGATGGTTTCCTTGGATTCCTCTTCTTTGGAATCATCTTTTTTGGAGCTATCCTTTTTATCTTTTTTGCTGTCCTTTTTTTCTTCTTTGTCCTTTTCTTCTTTTGAACCTTCCGATTTCACGGTTTCCTCATCGCTTTCATTCTTGAAGATGGAAGGGGAATCGCTGGATAGGATAAAAGCATAAGGTGAATATTCGGTATCACGGTCATAGGCAGTCATGTGCAACCCTGAATTGGTTAACCCCACATTGGTACTCGCTGAGAATACCAAATACTTGCCGTCTCTAGTAAAGATCGGCTGAGTAACTTCGCTCATTCCGTCGGTAACCTGTTGTGTTTTCTTAGAATCCAGATTGTACATGTACACCGCATTCTGACCATTGTTAAGGGTCTTGATATAGGCTATCCATTTCGAATCCGGCGACCAGCTGGATTGGAAATAATTATAATTACGTCCAGTATGGGACCCTAGGTAATCATCATCTACCTTCGTGACTTTCTTAGAGTCTATATCCACATAATATAGATTTAGGTGAGAATCTGTATAGAACAATTTCTTGCTATCTGGCGACCAAGTCGGCTGGAAATAGAAATTACTGCTTCCCAAACTGATATAATTGGGTTCATCCATGCCTTTTTGATCACGTAGGACCAGTTCGTATTTACCGTTCTTGTCTGAAATGTAAGAAATCCATTTACCGTTTGGAGACCATGCTGGGTACTTCTCATGTGACCCTGGCGAACTTGAAATATTTCGTGCATCACCTTTTTCCTTAGGCACCGAGAAGATCTCTCCTCTTGATTCAAAAAGTGCCCTTTGTCCGGTTGAGGATATTTCAAAGTTTCGGATATCTTTTTTCATATCCACATAATGTCCACGCTTGGATAAGGCATCGGCACTAATGTTGATGGAAATTGGGTTGCTTGATTTATTGGAAGTATTCAGTAGGTGCAGCTTGCCGGCCTGTTCAAAGATCAATTCATTGCCCCTGCCCTGCAAAGTGCGAACATCGTAATCAGTAAAATTGGTTAATTTTTCTACCTGTTTTGATTTGACGTCGTAACTGAAAACATTAACAATCTTATCTCGGTCCGACAGGAAGAAAACCTTGTCGCCAAGCCAGATTGGTTTAACGTCATTGCATTTCTCGCCCGGTACGATCTGTACATCATGGCTCTGGGTATCGAAGATCCAAATCGAAGGCATGCCCCCACCACGATAACGCTTAAATGCCACGCGATCCCTCTCGGTAGGATCCCCGTTCTTGATATATGCCCAATATCTCCCATCAGCAGATGGAGATCCCTGATTTGCCTCGGGCATCAACAAGGGATAATCTACAGAACCATTGATTTTACTGCGGTATAATCTTGCTCCAAGTGAATAATTCAGTTCGCGTTGCGTCGTAAAGTAAACCTCATCGTTGGATAACCAACCCCTTAGCACGTCTGCAGATGGATGGCTCGTGACGCGCTGTGGGTCGCCGCCCTGTATCGAAATCACATACACATCGGTGTTCCCGTCATAGTTTCCCGTAAAAGCTATTTTAGAGCCGTCTGGAGAAAAAACGGGGTTCTGCTCTACAGCAGGGTTGACGGTAAGTCTGCGTGCATTCTGACCGCTCTTATCGGCAATCCAGATATCGCCCCCATAAACAAAACTGATGTGGTTCTGGCTAATGCTTGGATTTCTCAACAATAAAGTCTCATTGCTATTTTGTGCAAAGCTGATTTGACTGACAGCTAATGCAAGAATGGAAAAAACATTTTTAAGCATATTGATAAATTGGTGTGTTGGATAAAAATAGGAATTAATAGGGATAATATGGAGCTCATGGTCCCCTGTCTATAAAATATTTCGAAGACCGAGGGTAAATTGTTTGGCAATAAAAAAACGCCAGCACAATGTGCTGGCGTTCGCTATATAGTTTTTTAAGGACTATGCTTCTTCAGATGCAATTTCTTCGTCAACTAAAATCCTACCGCAGTGTTCACAGATAATGATTTTCTTTCTTTGGCGAATTTCCGATTGCAATTGAGGTGGAATCTTGTTGTGACAACCTGAACAGCTATCACGCTCGATAGATACCACTGCCAATCCGTTACGGAAGGACTTACGTAATTTCTTGATCACTTTAAGAAGACGATCGTCGATGTTTTTCTCGGATTTCTCAACTTCAGTAACCAATTTGTCTTCGTCTTTTTGAGTCTCCGACGTAATTGTTTCCAATTCTTGTTTCTTAGCATCCAATTCACCTTTGCTGAAATCTACATTCTTCGCTGTTGCTTCATAAGCCTCAGTTTTGTTTTTGATTTCGAACTCAGCTTCACGAATACGTTTCTCACAAACTTGAATCTCTAACCCTTGGATTTCAATCTCTTTAGAAATTGCATCGTATTCACGGTTATTTTTTACTTCGTTTAGTTGTGTCTCGTATTTTTTGATTGCTGTCTGCGCATCTTTGATCATGTTTTTGCGCTTCACAATAGAATCTTCTAATTCGTCTAGCTCATTACGAATTTTTTCGATACGTGTATCTAGACCTGCGATTTCATCCTCAAGGTCAGCTACCTCGATAGGTAGTTCTCCACGTACTTGGCGAATTTTGTCAATCTGTGTTTCGATTGATTGCCACGCCCATAAAGCTTTTAGTTTTTGTTCTACGGTTTGTTCCATTAACTGTAGTATTTTATTGGATTTGTGTCTATTTCCGTCAATAGGACAGCAAAGTTAGCAAATTTTTTCTGAATTATATCTAACAATAATTCTTGGGTAAATTGCTCACTCTCAAAATGTCCGATATCTGCAATGATTATTTCGCCTTCTGCATCAAAAAACTCATGGTATTTATAATCGGCAGTGATGAAGATATCTGCCCCCGAACGCTTGGCGTCTCCTAACAAAAAGCCCCCAGCACCACCACAAACCGCTACTCGGCTTATTTTCTTGCCCAAGGTCTTCGTATGCCTGATGACGTTCAGCTTCATCCGGTCCTTTAGGAAAGCCAAGAATTCAGACTCCTCCATGGGCTCCTCTAAATTTCCAATTACTCCTGATCCTACATAGGAAAAAGAGTTCTCAATGTTAAAGATTTGATGGGCAACCTCCTCATAGGGATGTGCGGCAAGCATGGAAACCAAGATCTTCCGCTCCGCTTGAGCCGGATAGATGACCTCGATCTTTGTTTCTTCAACACGCTCCTGGTCCCCTACCTTACCAATAGCGGGATTTGCTCCATCTAATGGACGAAAAGTACCATAACCTGCTGTATTATAACTACATTGATCATAATCACCAATTGCTCCAGCACCAGCATCAAATAATGCCTGTCTCACTTCTTCAACATTTGCCCTAGGAACATATACGACCAGTTTCTTTAAAAGACCTCCCTTTGGACGAAGGACAGCCTGGTTTTCTAAACCAAGTTTATCGGCCATCTTGCTGCTCACACCCCCAACGACGTTGTCTAAGTTGGTGTGGATGGCATATAGAGCAATATTGTTCTTGATCGCTTTGATTACCACTCTTTCCACGTAGTTCCTTCCGGTGAACTTCTTCAGTCCGGAAAACACGATTGGATGATGAGAAATAATCAGGTTGCAGCCTTTGGCAATTGCATCATCAACGACCTCTTCGGTGCAATCCAATGATATCAGGGCCTTGCTGAGCTCCTGATTGGGGTCTCCGACGATCAAACCCGAGTTATCGTAGCTTTCTTGATAATTTAATGGAGCTAATTCCTCCAGATGTTCTATTACCTCTTTAATTCTCATTTCTGTTGTTTTTCTCTGCTTCCGCTTCCAACCACTTGTTGTGTTCCATCAACAATACACGGTATTGATTGATCTTAAACCAATAGGTGATGAAATAAACGAAACTAACGATCATCCCCAATATCCTCCAAAAAAGAGGGAAAGGGAAATTATATATCAAAAATGACCAAGCATAAGTCATACCAGCCCCTAAGGAAGGGTTGTCCTCTACGGCTATCTTGCGGTCAAAAAATTCATTGTTTAGGGAATAGGAAAGCCTTCTGGCCACTTCAAAATTCCAATAGATATTAAAAAACGGAACGACCAAAAACCAAGCTTGGTTAGGCAGGATACATTGGTTTTCTTTGGAAATCAATTTCAAGGTATTCCTCACCGTATTGGCAAAAAGTGCCCAAATAATAAGGATAACGACTACAAAAAAGATACTGATTCTTTCTATTTCGGCTGTCAATTCGGGAGAAAGTACGTCGTTCATCTATTTTTCATTATTTAATATCGTGACCAAATCATCTAACTTGTGTATTTGCGGGTTATGGTCCGCTTCCATTTCTATCACTTTCCAATTGTATTTCCTTGCCCTCGTAGAAAAGAAATAGAAGGAGTCCCTCTCTGCCCCTCCTTGCGAAGGTTCGAAGGTCAGGATATAGGTTGATGGAATCTGCAATCTCTTGGTATTCTTGAGGTTGATGACCTCCTTTAAAGAAGCCAAAGGATGCGGAACATCCCTAGGGAATGCAGTCGTATCCTTTACCCAAGATGGATATACGTAGGTACCATCCTTACTGTTCAACAATGAACCCGAGGATTCATCCTTGAAATATGCAGCCACACTTTCACCGTCCTCCGGAACAAAAGCATCAAGGTATATAACTTTCTTTATCCTTTCAGGAATGCTATCTGCCACCCCTGTTACCACCATTCCTCCATAACTATGCCCCATCAATATCACCGAATCCAATCTTTCAAATAAAATAGTATTGATTACATCGGTGATGTGTGTGTTCAGATCTACTTCTGGGTTTGCAAGATGGTATCTCTCCCCTAATCCAGTCAGGTTCACCCGATAGACCTTAGCTCCTAGTTTTTCCAACTTCTCGGCGGTATTCTTAAACTGCCAAGATCCACCCCAAGCCCCATGTACCAAGACATAGGTCGCCTCTTGAGCCCTCAAATGAATAAAAGGGAAGCACAGGAATAGAAAGGAAATTAGGATAAGTTTTTTCATGAACTATAAAAATACAATTTTATGGAGCAAATAATAAAAATATACAAGGCTTCTTGTGTAAATCTACTGTCGTATTTTTCCATTCGGCAATACTTTGGGTGCGGATGTATTCATCCTTGCCCGTTACATTGCAGGCGACACAGAGAAGGGTTTGCGGTTTAAGTGATTTCAATAATTCTGAAAGCATCTGGTTGTTTCTGAATGGAGTTTCGATAAAGATCTGGGTACTCCTTTCCTTATGGCTCACAAATTCCAAATCCTTGATTGCCTTTGATCTATCACCTTTATCAATGGGGAGGTAGCCTTTAAAGCTAAAATTCTGTCCATTAAATCCCGAAGCCATCAATCCCAAAAGGATCGAGCTCGGTCCTACCAATGGAATGACCTTAATCCCTCTTTTATGGGCTTCAAAAACAACATCTGCCCCTGGATCGGCAACCCCTGGACAGCCCGCTTCTGACATAAGACCGATATCAGCACCCTGCTCCACTGCCTTGAAAACAAGATTATAGTTGATCTTCTCTCGGCTATGTTTTCCATAATCATGGATGATCAATTCGCTCTGAGGGATCTTCAAGCCAGCTTCCTTTAAGAACTTTCTTGCCGTTTTTTCGTTCTCCACCACATATTCTTTGATATGATTGATGATGTCCAGATGCAACAGCGTATAGGATGCGCGGTCGGCGTGTTCAGCTAAGGGAACAGGTAGAAGATATAAATTGCCTTTTGCCATGCTACAAACCTAATCATTTGCTGATTAATTTATACAGATTTACAGACTCCATCGTTATTTATGTAATTACAATGGTGAAATTTTTTCTTACATTTTTTCAAAAAGCTATTTTGTTTGTTACTTTAATTCAAACACTTATGAGTTATTTTTGTCTAATAATTGTAATTTAGGTAAAGCATAATTAGGTTATTTTTGTGTAAATGATCAGAATATATATATTTGGTTGACTATGACAACACAAACAACTTCAGGAGTTAAGATATCGGTTGAGTCGACGTATCAATCAGAATACTCAAATCCGGAAAACGAGCACTTCATGTTCGCCTACCGGATTACCATTGAGAATCTGAGTGAATACACCGTTCAATTGGTGCGTCGTCATTGGAATATTTATGATTCTATTGGCCTGAACAAGCAGGTTGATGGTGATGGAGTGGTTGGGGAACAACCCATACTCGCACCCGGGGAAATGCACCAATATGTTTCAGGATGTAATTTAAAAAGTGACATGGGCTTTATGGAAGGATATTACGAGATGATACGTGAAATGGACAACTCCATCTTCCATGTACATATCCCAAGATTCAATCTAATCGCTAACTACCGTCTCAACTAGACCGATATCTAGGTCAACTAACTGTATACTTTTCATATTAAAAGTTAAGTAGTAACAAATATTTAATAATTTTGTGCTTGGATAATTACGTCAAGATATCAGGTGAGTATTTTAAGCACAGAACAAGTTAGCCATTCTTATAACGATAAGTGGCTTTTTACCGATCTTCATTTTGCCTTACAGAAGGGAGATCGAGTAGCATTGGTGGGAATCAACGGAACAGGAAAATCAACTTTATTGAAAATATTGGCAGAGCTTGTCATTCCTAATAAAGGTAAGGTTGTGAAAGAAAAAGGTTTAAGGGTAGGCTATCTTCCCCAAGATCCTGATTTCTCTGACCTCAAGACCATCAATGACTTTATATTCAGCGCAGACAACGAACAACAACAGTTAATCAAAGAATATGAGGAATTAATTGAAAATGAGGATGTTACCTCTAAAAAATTCCTTGATGTCACTGAAAAACTGACTGCTCTCAATGCTTGGGAATATGAAAACAACATCAAGACCATCCTGAGCAGATTCCAGATTACCAACTTCGAACAGCGAATTGACTCCTTGAGCGGGGGTCAGAAGAAACGTTTGGCTCTAGCCAAGCTCCTGATCGATGAACCCGATATCTATATCCTGGATGAGCCTACCAACCACTTGGATATTGAAACCATTGAGTGGTTAGAAAAGTTGTTGACCACCGGTAGCAAGACCGTCCTCCTTGTTTCCCACGACCGTTATTTTTTAGATAATATCTGTACCGAGATCCGTGAACTTGACAAAGGTCAGGTCTATATCTATAAGGGAAACTATGCATACTTCTTGGAGAAGAAAGCCGAACGGGAATCGAATGAAATCCTAGCGGCTGACAAGGCCCGAAACCTATGGCGAAAGGAATTGGACTGGATGCGTAGACAGCCCCAAGCGCGAGGTACAAAAGCAAAGGCAAGGATCGAATCTTTCTATGACCTCGAGGAAAAATCCAAGGGTCCACTCAAGAAAGATCAGGTAGAACTGAGCATGCAGATTTCAAGACAGGGAAACAAGATCCTGGAAATTGAAGGTGCCGGATTCTCCGTTCCGAACAAGAAGATCCTCTCCCCTTTCTCCTATACTTTCAAGAAGGCAGACCGCATTGGTTTGGCCGGGAAGAACGGAAGCGGCAAGTCCACTTTTCTCAATTTGATTACAGGCAGTATACAACCGACCGAAGGAAAACTTTCTGTTGGGGAGACGACCAAATATGGATATTACAAACAAGAAGGTCTATCCTTTAAATCGGACGAAAGAGTCCTGGACATTGTAAAGAATGTTGCGGACTATATAGAAATGAAAAACGGAGAAGTCATTACGGCTTCCCAACTATTGACAAAATTCCTCTTCCCACCCGAGAAGCAATTTGGCTTTGTCAGCAAATTGAGCGGAGGTGAAAAGAAGAGATTGCAGTTGATGCGTGTCCTGATGGCGAACCCAAACTTCTTGATTTTGGATGAGCCCTCCAATGACCTTGACATCGACACCCTGAATGTCCTGGAGGAATTCCTGGAAAATTACCCAGGTGTTTTGGTATTGGTATCGCACGACCGTTACTTGATCGACAAGTTGACCGAACAGCTCTTTATCTTCCCTGGCAATGGCGACATCGTAATCTATAATGGTAACTATGCCGACTTCAAATTGGAGCAGGAAGAACTGAACAAGAAACCGGAAAAGAAAATTGAAAAACCAAAGGCCGAAGAAAAGAAACAGAAGCTGAGCTTCAAGGAGCAAAAAGAATTCGAAGGACTGGAAACAGAAATCGCCGACCTGGAAAACAAGGTCAACGACCTGACCGAAGGTCTGTCGAAAACGACCGACCACGTAGAGCTCCAAAAGATAGCCGAGGAGATCGACCTGACAAAAACCACTCTCGACAAGAAGACCGAGAGATGGATGGAACTAGCAGAGTTTATATAGCGTTCCACGTGAAACTAAAATCAACTGATGAAGAGTTTCACGTGAAACTAGAGAAAGATATATGTTTAATAAATATAATGTTATTGTAGTTGGAGCCGGCCATGCCGGATGTGAGGCGGCAGCAGCAGCTGCCAATTTAGGTTCATCGGTTTTACTCATCACGATGAACATGGGTGTCATTGCCCAGATGAGCTGTAACCCCGCTATCGGCGGTGTGGCAAAAGGACAGATCGTCCGCGAGATCGATGCCATGGGTGGATACACCGGAATCATCGCCGATAAGTCTACCATCCAATTCCGCATGCTGAACAAATCAAAAGGTCCAGCGATGTGGAGCCCAAGAACCCAAAACGACAGAATGCGATTTGCAGAGGAATGGCGCCTTCAATTGGAGTCCATTCCCAATCTGGATATGTGGCAAGATACCGTCAAAGAAGTCATCGTAGAAAACGGAAGAGCTAAAGGGGTAGTAACCTCAATGGGAATCCGCATCGATGCTGATGCTGTCGTCCTGACGAATGGTACCTTCCTAAATGGTATTATCCATGTCGGCGAGAAGAAATTTGGTGGTGGTCGTACCGGTGAAAAAGCAGCAACCGGGCTGACCGAACAATTGGTATCCTTAGGTTTCGAATCAGGTAGAATGAAAACAGGAACTCCTCCACGTGTGGACGGAAGAAGTTTAAATTACTCCCTGATGGAAGAACAATGGGGAGATGATTCACGTGGAAGATTTTCCTATACCGACGTGGAGATTCCACAAGAACAAAGATGCTGTTGGATTACCTATACCAATTCAGCAGTACACGAAATCCTAAAAACAGGATTCGAAAAATCACCGATGTTCACCGGAAGAATCAAAGGTCTCGGCCCACGCTACTGCCCATCCATTGAAGATAAAATCAACAGATTTGCAGAACGTGAAAGACACCAAATCTTCGTAGAGCCTGAAGGATTCAAGACCGTAGAAATCTATGTCAACGGTTTCTCGACCTCCCTGCCAGAAGATGTACAATTAAAAGCTTTGCAATTAATCCCAGGATTTGAAAATGCAAAAATGTATAGACCGGGATACGCCATCGAGTATGACTACTTCCCTCCTATGCAATTGGACTTGACCCTAGAAACACTGTCCGTAAAACACCTTTTCTTTGCCGGCCAAATCAATGGAACAACTGGCTATGAAGAAGCGGCTGCACAAGGATTCGTGGCAGGGATCAATGCACACCAAAGAATAAACGACCAGCACGAACTGATCCTAAAAAGATCGGAATCTTATATCGGCGTTTTGATCGATGACTTGGTAACAAAAGGAACAGATGAGCCTTATAGAATGTTCACCTCAAGAGCTGAACATAGACTCCTACTCAGACAAGATAATGCCGATATCCGCTTGACACCAATGGCACATAAATTGGGATTGGTATCGGATGAGAGACTTGAAAAGGTGAATGCTAAAATCAAGAATTCAGATGACATCGTTGACTACCTAAAAAATAATTCTATCGGAACTTCAGAGATGAACCCGATCCTGGAAGAAAAAGGTTCAAGTCCGATTGCACAAAAATCTAGACTCTTTGGAATCTTGAGCAGACCACAAGTTGAAATCGAAGACCTCATCAAAGCCGATAAGGACTTTGCAAATTTCATTGCAAATTTTGATGACGACACCATCGAGCAGGCAGAGATCAAAGTGAAATACGATAGTTACTTTGAAAAGGAAATGGAGATCGTAAGTAAGATGAAGAAAATGGAAGACAAAGAAATCAATCCTGATTTCGACTATAATTCATTAACTTCACTGTCTATTGAAGCCCGCCAAAAACTCTTGAAGGTAAAACCAAGAACTTTAGGCCAAGCTTCAAGAATTTCAGGTGTATCTCCGGCCGATATCAGCGTTTTAATGGTACACATGAGTTAATTACCTGAATATCAGTAAATTACATTAATAAAATAACAAACGTAAATAAAGCGATTTAAGACATTATTTTAAATTTTATGACTCAGGTATCCAAAAAAGATAAAAATCCGTTAAATCAACTAAAAACAGCTTTATTTAAAAATCTAATCTTTTTAGGTCTTGCTACCATCTTGGCATTGAGTTTTGTGCAATGTGCCAACATGCAAAAGCCTACCGGAGGTCCAAAAGATTCTTTACCTCCAAAACTATTGGGGGTCACCCCTCCTAACCTCTCGAAAAATTTCAAGGAGAAAGTAATCGAGATGACCTTCGACGAATTTATCAAAACGGTAAATCCGGGAAAAGAATTTAACATTTCCCCAGATGTCGAAACTCAACCCATTTATAAAGTGAGGAAAAAAAGATTCATCATCGAACTACCGGATTCCTTGGAAGCCAACACTACCTACACCATTAACTTTGGAAAAGGTCTTGTCGACTTCAATGAAGGTAATCCGTTCATCAATTACAATTACGTCTTTGCAACAGGTGATGAACTCGATTCCCTCAGTATCTCCGGACAGGTCAAGAATGGTTATACCAAGGACTTCAATCTGGAAAAAGACAAGGAAGTCATCGCCATCCTCATACCAACCAGCCGTGATACCATCTTTGGAAAAAGGAAAGCTTCCTATTATACCACAGTCGACTCATCTGGAAATTTCAAGTTTAGCAACCTACGTGAAGATACCTATAGGGTCTATGCGCTGAAGGATATGAACAACGATAAGATCTATAACGGCAATGATGAATGGATAGGTTTTCAGCAGGACAGCATTTTCCTGAACCAGAATGTCTCGGGCATTCAGCTAGAATATACAAAAGGTACTGCGCAGATATTCAGGAACTTAGAGAAAAAAGTAGATAACAATGGTTCCATCCTATTGACCTTTAACAGGCCATTGGAGGAGGGTAATATTAGGATATTATCACCTAATGAACTGGATGCCAATAAGATGGTAAGATTTAAACCTACCCAGGATACCGCTAATATCTATCTAGAAAACTTGGAATTTGATTCCCTGAAATTGGAAGTAAGCGAAAGAAATATTCCTTTGGACACTATTGACCTCAGAAAAGCGAGAAATATTAAAGTAGACAATAGCATTGTTCCAAAATTAAATATCAGCAATAAGGTAGATCGCGTAAAACACATAGAATTGAGTTCGGACTATCCCATTGCATCCATTGATAAAAATAAAGTACTGATCAAAGAGGATTCTGTTTCACGTAGAAATTTCCAATTACAACAGGATTCGGTAAACCGTGAAATGTACCATATCCGATTCAATTGGAGACCAAACAAAAATTACGAATTGGTTCTGGAGGAAGGAGCTATCTTAGGTCCATTCGATGAAACAAATAAGGAATTCAAATCGCAGTTTACCCTGAATGAAACCGAGAATTACGGCGACATCAATCTAACCTTTACCGGTCTAAAGGATAGTACAGAGTATATCGTCGAATTGATCGATGAAAGCAAGGAAAAACTATTTGATAAACGTCCTCTCCCACCCGATCATGTCTTGCGATATATTAAATATCCAGGTGGTAAATACAGCATAAGGCTGATTGAGGATAGCAATAAAAATGGTAAATGGGATGCTGGCGATGTCTATCAAAAGAGACAGGCAGAACCCATCTGGTACTTAGATAGGACATTTACAATACGGGCAAACTGGGAACAGAATGAAACCATAGATGTATCATTCAAATAACACCCAAATTACTCCGTAAACCAAGAAGAATAAAGCACGTAATTGTGCGGTAATTTTTTCAATAGTTTAAGCTGCTCCTCCGTGAGCGGCTTAATTTTTTTAGCAGGAACTCCAGCATAAAGATAACCAGACTCACAAACCATATTCTCCAATACCACCGCACCAGCAGCAATAATGACGTTCGATTGAATGTGCGCCCTGTCCATCACGATTGCCCCCATCCCTATTAACACATAATCATCTATCACACAACCATGTACGATAGCATTATGACCGATATTAACATAGTTACCAACATCTGTCCCGTTCTTTTCATAGGTCCCATGTATGGTTACATTATCCTGTATATTGGAATAATCCCCAATCTTGATATAGTTCACATCGCCCCGTACCACAGCATTGAACCAAACCGAACAATGTGAACCGATCGTCACATCGCCTACAATGGTGCAATTAGGCGCTATAAAGCTGTTTTCTTCAATGATAGGGTATTTGTCCTTTACAGGTAATATCGTGGCCATAAAGCGTTTAAAACTTAAAATTAAAGAATGGTATCTTCCAGTACATCAGCATGCTTAGGATAATCCGTGGTATAGTGCAGTCCTCTGCTCTCTTTTCGCTGCATAGCTGATTTTACAACGAGATAGGCTATCTGAATAACGTTTCTCAGCTCACAAAGTTTAACGGAAAGTTTGGTATTCTTATAGAAAGCCTCTGTTTCCTCATGTAGCAATCCCAAACGTCTCATGGCCCTTTCCAGACGGAAATCCGAACGGACGATCCCTACATAATCACTCATTAACTTTTGTGTTTCACGTAGATTGTGCGTCACCAAGATATCTTCGTTCAATAACTGCGTATTGGATTCATCCCAAGAAGGTACATGATCCTGAAAATCAATGCTTCCAATATGTTTACTCGCATCCTGGAAGATCCTATGAGCATACACAGCAGCCTCCAGTAAAGAATTGGAAGCCAAACGGTTAGCCCCATGAAGTCCCGTAGAAGAACATTCTCCACAGGCATAAAGGTTATTGATCGAGGTTGCACCATATTCATCGACCATGATTCCTCCACATAGATAATGTGCTGCTGGAGTAACGGGAATCAGGTCTTTGGTCATATCCAGACCAATAGAAAGGCATTTCTCGTAAATATTAGGGAAATGCGATAAAATATCTGATTTAGAGCGATGTCTGATATCTAAATAGACATAATCAAGACCCGATTTTTTCATTTCTGAATCGATCGCACGGGCAACGATATCCCGTGGAGCCAAGGATCCTCTTTCATCATATTCCTCCATAAAGGACTCACCATTAACCCTTTTCAAAATCCCACCAAATCCGCGTACGGCTTCAGAGATCAAAAAAGCTGGATATTCCTTTGGATTATATAAGGCCGTTGGATGGAATTGTATAAATTCCATGTTCCTCACCTTTCCTTTAGCACGATACACCATGGCAATACCGTCTCCGGTAGCAATCGTAGGATTGGTCGTTGTGGAATAGATATGCCCTGCGCCGCCTGTTGCCATCAGGGTAATTTTTGAAAGTATCTTTTCAACATGTCCCGTTTCGGTGTTAAAGGCATAAATACCGAAGCATTTGATATCTTCCGTACGTTTATCCACATGTACGCCTAAATGATGTTGAGTAATCAGGTCCACGGCAAAATAATGCGTTAGCATCTCTATATTAGGTTCAGCATGTACTTTTTCTAAAAGAGCACGTTCAATCTCATAGCCCGTAATGTCCTTATAATGAAGGATCCTATGTTCAGAATGTCCACCTTCCCTGGCTAGATCATATTCTCCAGAATCTTCACGATCAAAGGTAGTACCGTAAGAAATAAGCTCCGCAATACGTTCCGGACCTTCTTTCACCACGTTTTCCACAACATGTGCATCACATAATCCATCTCCTGCTATTAAGGTATCTTCTATGTGTTTATCAAAGCTATCCCCTTCATCCGTGACTACAGCTACTCCACCCTGTGCATATTTCGTATTCGACTCATCCTCATTGGCTTTCGTCACGATAAGTACTTTTCCGAGCTTGGCAGCTTTAAGTGCAAAACTCAATCCGGCGATACCCGAACCTATAATCAAAAAATCAACTTTTCTATCCAGCATGGAATGTATATTGTAGATGTAACGGTTAATTACTACTGAACCAACAAATTAACAAAATATGTGCAAAACGTGTAAATAACTCGTGAATTAAAATGTAAAACTTCTTATGTTTCCACAATACTAGCAATTTTCACACATCTATTACCAAAATATTAAGACAATATCACCGAAATATTAACATCTTACCCACAACTATCATTTCACAAAAAAATATGCAAAAAATAAAAGCTGAAAAACGACAGTATTGAAAATCAGCACTTAACCCTCCGCAACCTGTGGATAAGTTGTGAATAACTATAGAACATCCACTAAAAAAAATAAAAATCACCTGAATTATCCCCATTTTCCACAGACTAATAAACAACAAGATTCTTCTTTAAAAAAAAGATTATTATTTATTGAAAAAAGGGAATGTGGATTTCGTTTCGTTTTCTTTCTTTACTTTTGTGATGTTAGAAAGTCAAACAGGCAGGAATCAACTTAGAAAAACCAAATGAATACAACATTTGAAACAGACTTAGTGGCTAAGGGATATATTGATGTTGCAATAGATCCTAACCTAGATTTGGTCAAAGAAATTGAAAGACTTAAGAAGGAAAAGAATGCTGTTATCTTAGCACATTATTACCAAGAGTCTGAAATCCAGGATATAGCAGATTATATAGGAGATAGTTTAGGTCTATCTCAACAAGCAGCTAAAACAGATGCTGATGTCATCGTTTTTGCTGGGGTGCATTTCATGGCAGAGACCGCTAAAATCTTATCACCTTCCAAAAAGGTACTGTTACCAGATTTAAAGGCAGGTTGTTCATTATCAGATAGTTGCCCGCCACATTTGTTTGCTAAATTCAAAGAGAAATATCCGGATCATTTAGTGATTACCTATGTGAACTGTACTGCTGAATTGAAGGCACTTTCAGATATCGTCTGTACCTCCAGCAATGCCGTACAGATCGTGGAAAGCCTTCCGGCCGATCAAAAAATCATTTTCGGTCCAGATCGCAACCTAGGGGATTACGTGAAGAAAAAAACAGGTCGAGACCTTGTCCTTTGGAACGGTGCCTGTATGGTCCACGAGATCTTCTCCCAAGAAAAAATCGATGCCCTGCGTGCTGAGTATCCAGATGCAAAATTCATAGCCCATCCGGAATGTGAAGACCATATCCTGGCGCAAGCCGATTATATAGGTTCTACTTCAGGAATGTTGAAATATACCATCGAGGATCCAACCAATACTTATATCGTAGCAACTGAATCTGGAATTTTGCACCAAATGCAAAAAGCCAGTCCTTCGAAAACATTTATACCTGCTCCTCCAAACAATCTATGTGCTTGTAATGATTGCCCGCACATGAAATTGAATACCTTGGAGAAGCTATATAACTGCCTGTACTACGAACAACCAGAAATTACATTAGATGAAGATATCATTCAACGTGCGCAAAAACCTATTGAACGCATGCTTGAACTTTCCGCAAAACTAGGATTATAACATGAGTATATTTGAAAATAGCGATAGAACCAACCTAAACGAAATCGGTGAATTTGGTCTGATCAATCACCTAACCCAATCTGTAGTATTGACCCAACCCAGTTCTGTAAAAGGAATTGGCGACGATGCTGCCGTATTGGATTTTTCCAATAAGAAAACGTTGATTTCCACCGATCTATTATTGGAAAATGTGCATTTTGACCTGCGCTATGTTCCGCTTAAACACTTGGGATACAAAGCTATACAAGTTAATTTAAGTGATATTTATGCCATGAATGGAATCGCAAGCCAAGTGACCATTTCCATTGGATTATCTTCTAAGTTTCCCCTGGAAGCCGTTGAAGAAATCTATGAAGGTGCACTATTGGCTTGCCAGAATTACAATGTGGACCTGATTGGTGGTGATACCAGTACCTCAACCCAGGGCTTGGTAATCTCCGTGACCAGTATTGGCTATGCCGAAACGGATAACATTGCTTATCGTTCCGCTGCTAAAGAAGGAGACCTGATCTGTGTATCCGGTGATCTGGGTGGTGCTTATGTAGGTTTACAACTCCTAGAAAGAGAAAAACAGATTTTCTTGGAAAACCCTAATATCCAGCCTGATCTGGAAGGAAAGGACTATATTATCGAACGTCAATTGAGACCTGAGGCAAGAAAGGATATCGTTGAATTACTGGCTGCTCTAGCTGTTAAGCCTCATGCGATGATCGATGTTTCGGATGGTCTGGCTTCGGAGATATTACACATCTGTAAAGCTTCCAATGTAGGTTGTAAATTATATGAAGAAAAGATCCCTATCGATCCAATGACCTACGAAACAGCCCGTGAATTTGGTCTGGATCCAACGGTATGTGCCCTAAGTGGTGGTGAGGATTACGAATTACTTTTTACTGTACCGCAAAGTGACTATGATAAGCTGAAAAACAACATGGAAATCAGCATTATCGGTCATATTACAGAAGCTGCTGCAGGCTGTACCATGGTTTCTAAATCGGGTAATGTACATGAAATCAAAGCCCAAGGTTGGAATGCCTTTGGAAATCAAGGATAAGCATAAAAATCTTTATTAAAATATTATAGAAAGAGCCATTTTAGAATGGCTCTTTCTTTTTATGATTATCCTATATTGACCTTACTCTCATTCGAGACACATTGCGAATTTTCGCAATGTGTCTCGAATGAGAGTAAAACGAAACCCATAAAAACTGCCCTATTCAAACAGAAACACATTTACTAAAAATTTTATTGATTATAATATTTTCAGGTACTGTACAGCGGCTTTATAGGTAAAGAAAAAGGAAAGCTTGGTCATGATTAACTAGGCTTTCCTTTTATAATTTTATGATTTAGGTAATCGCTAACCGCTAAGTTTGGATCACGCCCACATTGTATTTTCCGATCTCTGTATTGTGCGATGCAGCTTCTATACCCATGGAAATAATTTTTCTGGTATCAGCTGGATCGATCACTCCATCTACCCATAATCTGGAGGCTGCATAATAAGGACTCAATTGCTCATTATAGGTCTTTTCGATATCCTGTAAAAGCTTGTTTTTATCCTCTTCACTCAGGCTGATATTCTTTGATTTTAAGGCTGCTTCTTGGATCTGCAACAAAGTTTTACCTGCAGATGCACCGCTCATTACCGCTATTTTGGCGGTAGGCCACGCATAGATCAATCGAGGATCATAAGCTTTGCCACACATTGCGTAATTACCTGCTCCATAGCTATTTCCGACCATAAAGGTAAATTTTGGCACTACGGAATTGGCCATGGCATTCACCATTTTAGCACCATCCTTGATAATTCCACCATGCTCTGCCCTGGAACCCACCATAAAACCGGTGATGTCCTGGAAGAATAGCAAAGGTATTTTCTGTTGGTTACAGTTCATGATAAAACGGGCTGCCTTATCTGCTGAATCTGAATAGATCACCCCACCCATCTGCATTTCTGTTGAACCTCCGGGTTTCTTGGCCTTAACCACTTCCCGTTGATTGGCCACAATGCCTACTGCCCATCCATCTACCCGAGCCAAGGCACAGATCAAGGTCTTGCCATAATCTGCTTTATATTCTTCTAGAGAACCACTATCGACTATACATTTCAAGATTTCAACCATATTGTAAGGCTTCAATCTATCTTCAGGCATATAATCATAGAGTTTTTCCATCGGATATTCTGGCTCCTTCGCTTCTATCCTTGAATATTGATAGGTAGGTTCTGAACCGAATTTATCGACTATATTTTTGATGGCATCCAAGCAGCTCTCATCATTCGGATATTTGTTGTCGGTAACACCTGAAATTTCACAATGCGTATCTGCTCCACCTAAGGTCTCATTATCAATAACTTCTCCAATAGATGATTTCACCAGGTAAGATCCTGCTAAAAACACAGATCCGGTACCTTCGACAATCAGTGCATAATCAGACATGATGGGCAAATAGGCACCCCCGGCCACACAAGAACCCATTATGGCAGAAATCTGGGGGATACCCATGGAAGAAAGCTTGGCATTATTTCTAAAGATCCTTCCAAAGTGCTCTTTATCAGGGAATATTTCAGCTTGCATAGGTAGAAAGACACCGGCAGAATCGACCAAATAGATAATGGGAATATGGTTTTCCATGGCTATTTCCTGTGCTCTCAGGTTTTTCTTACAGGTCATCGGAAACCAGGCTCCGGCTTTGACCGTAGCATCATTTGATACAATCACACATAACCTATTCTTAACATAACCCAAGACTACGACTACCCCAGCGTTCGGGCAACCACCATGTTCTTCGTACTGCCCATCGGCAGCAAAGACACCAATCTCGGTGAAATCCCTATCCTCATCTAACAGGTATAAGACCCGCTCCCATGCCGATAATTTTCCTTTTTCGTGTTGTTTTTGGATTTTGTCCAAGCCTCCACCTAACAGTAGTTTTTCTCTTTTCCTTTGGAGTTCTTCTAATTGGCCTCGCATAGCTTTATTGAAATAATGTAATTTATTAGGTTCTGAAATATTAAATTATTATAAATATCATAAAATATTATTTGTTTTTTATAATATTTGTAAGAAACATTTGTAACCCAAATATAAACTTAATTAAAATAATATTATGTATAACCTCGGTTCTAAAGAAGAATTGACACTAGTTAGAGAGAGTGCCCGTAATTTTGCAAATGCCTATATAAAACCTCATGTGATGAAGTGGGATGAGGCTCAAATTTTCCCTGTTGAACTATTCAAAAATTTAGGTGATCATGGTTTCATGGGCATCTTAGTTCCTGAAGAATATGGTGGATCTGGACTGAACTACCAAGAATATATTACCATTTTAGATGAGATTTCGAAAGTATGTGGTTCTATTGGTCTATCGGTGGCTGCCCATAATTCATTGTGTACCAACCATATCCTCAGCTTTGCCAATGAGGAGCAGAAAAGAAGATACCTTCCGAAACTGGCTAAGGCAGAATGGATTGGCGCGTGGGGTTTGACAGAGCCTGGCTCTGGTTCTGATGCTGGAGGCATGAATACCACTGCGGTGCAAGATGGAGATTATTTCATCTTAAACGGAGATAAAACCTTTATTACCCATGCCATTTCCGGTGATGTGGCTGTCGTTATGGCTAGGACCGGTGAAAAGGGCGATAAAAAAGGAATTTCTGCTTTTATCGTAGAAAAAGGAATGGAAGGTTTTTCAGCTGGTGCGAAGATGGATAAATTGGGAATGCGTGCCTCTGAAACAGGTTCTTTATTTTTCGATAATTGCCGCATCCACAAGGATCAATTGATCGGTGAAATTGGTGATGGTTTTGTGCAGGCCCTGAAATTATTGGATGGAGGTAGAATCTCTATTGCTGCCCTATCCTTGGGTATAGCGAGAGGTGCCTATGAATGTGCATTGAAATATGCCAATGAAAGGGAACAATTTCAGACTAAAATTTTTGATTTTCAAGCGGTTGGTTTTAATTTAGCGGATATGGCTACGAAAATTTCCGCTTCTGAACTATTGATCAGACAAGCGGGTGATTTGAAAGATCATGGTCAAAAAGTGACCAAAGAAGGCGCCATGGCTAAATTATATGCTTCGGAAACGGCTGTTGAGGTATCAAACGATGCTGTACAGATTCTTGGTGGATATGGATTTACCAAGGATTTTCCTGCTGAAAAGTACTTTAGGGACGCTAAATTATGTACTATTGGTGAAGGAACAAGCTCTATCCAACGCATGGTCATTGCAAGGGAGATAAAAAAAGATGTACAATAAAGATCAGGTAACCCTAGTGGATTGCCCCCGAGATGCCATTCAAGGTATCCTTTATCAGATTCCAACAGAAAAGAAAATTGCTTATATCAATCAGTTGATAAAAAGCCAGGTCTTTGATTGCATAGACTTTGGAAGCTTTGTATCGCCAAAGGCGGTTCCGCAATTGAGTGATACACAAGCTGTATTGGAAGGACTTGAAAAGGATGAGCGGGTAAAGCTATTGGCTATCATCGCGAATAAAAGAGGTGCTGAAATAGGTTCTGAAATGGAGAAAATTGACTATTTAGGTTATCCTTTCTCCATTTCGGAAACCTTTCAGAAAAAAAATACAAACGCCAGTATTGCCCAGGCCTATGAAGCTGTGAAAGAAATCTTGGGTATCATGGGCAAAAATGATAAACAGGAGTTGGTGGTCTATATATCCATGGCATTTGGTAATCCTTATGGTGACCATTGGGATATGGATCTGGTTTCGGAATGGATATATAACCTGAATGCCATTGGGGTGAGGAACTTTTCGATTGCTGATACCACTTCTGAGGCTACTCCAGACAGTATCAAGGATCTGTTCCATAAAATTACACAGGAATTTACCGATATTCCTTTCAGTGCACATTTCCATTCGCCGATTGAGAGTGCCCTATTGAAAGTAGATGCTGCTTATTCGGCGGGTTGCAGGCGATTTGAAGGTGCTGTTTTAGGGTATGGAGGCTGTCCATTTGCCAAAGATGAGCTGGTAGGGAATATTCCTTCGGAATTGTTAGTGGATCGGTTCAATAAAGCTAACTTTGATACCATGTCTGCACTAATGCAGGAATTTCAAAATTTGATCAAGCATGAATTATAAATTCATTCAAACCGAAATAAAAGAACATGTATTTACCCTGACCTTGGATCGGGAAGCCAAGCGCAATGCTTTTACGCCTACCACGGTCAATGAGGTGGCCCATGCCCTGGAGGAAGCGGAAGCCAATGATCAGGTGCATGTATTGGTTCTAAGGGCAAATGGTCCTGTATTTTGTGCTGGAATGGATCTCAAGACCTATCAAAATCCAGAATTGGATAGTCCTAATCCTGCTATAGTCAATAAGGAACGCTCCTTGGGCGAGATCTTTGATCAATTCAACAAGCCATCCATAGCTATCGTTGAAGGCGATGTCATCGCCGGAGGTTTTCTATATATCTTGGGCTGTACCTATGTTTTTGCGAAAAACGATTTGAATTTTAGATTGCCGGAAATTGCTTTGGGGATCTTTCCTTTCCAGGTGATGGCTGGCTTGAAAAGAATCATGTCTGAAAAACAGATTTTACAATTATGTTTTGACCCTAGTCCTTTCCAGACCGATAAGGCTATAGAACTGGGATTGGTCGACGGCTATTTGGAACAGGATAAAATTGATGATTTGATCGCTTCCTTTGCTGATAAGAGCATTTATGCCATGCAGGCCGGGATGAAAGCCCTAAAGGCTATCCGTGATATGGAGTCTGATAAGCAATATGCTTTTCTCCTGGAGTCTCTGCAGAACCTTAGGGACAGGGATGAAGTGAAGAAATTTATGGCTGAAAGGCTCAATAAGAACTAAGATACCTTCTTTTCTATCCAGAAATTATTGAATCCAAGGCCAACTTCTATATCCAGTAGTTTTTGTTGCAACATCTCCAAAATGGCCAAGAAATTATAGACAAACTGCACCTTGTTTTCAGAATTCTTTGCCAATGCCGAAAAATCCATTGATTTATTGATTTCAATTAATTCGGCAATCGCTTTTTTCTGTTGTTCTATGCTATAGGGGTATTTCACCACGGTATGCGTGACATCCTGTACGCGATGGGAAAAATTGAACATGACCCTTTCATAGACTAGCATCAATTTATAGAGGTCAAAGCTGGATAGTTCCTCATCTATGGTCTGGGCCTTGGCTTCACGGGCTATCTTCAGGTCGATCTCGGTATTTCCCCTTTCATAAAATTTGGACCTACAGTCCTCCAGATCTTTCAGCTCTTCGCAAATTTCCTTGAATTGCTTGTACAGGACAAGCTTTTGGACCAATTCCTTTTTCAGGTCGATCTCGTTTTCATTCTCATCCAGTTCAGGACGCGGAAGCAGCATTTTAGCCTTGATACGCATCAAGGTCGAGGCAACAAAGATAAATTCAGAGGCTAATTCTATGTTCAGGGACTGCATATGTTGGATATAGGCCAAGAAATCATCCGTGATCTTAGAGATAGGAATATCATGGATATTCAATTCATCCCTTTCAATAAAGAATAGCAAAAGGTCGAAAGGTCCTTCGAACTGTGCCAGTTTAATCTCGTAGTTTGTCGCGTCCATAGAATATGCTCAAAAATAAGGATTTGCTTGTATAAAAAGATGGAATTCATTTGAATAAAGCAAAACAATGCAGAGGATTAAATTGTATATATATTCCATAGTTAAAAGAATAAATTGTTACTTTGTATCTTATTTCGAAATTTTTTCATTTATGCAGGTAGAAGCAGGACCGCTATTACAAAAAATTCAATTTCCATCTGATCTTCGAAATTTGAAGGAATCGGAACTTGAAGAGGTTTGTAAAGAGCTGAGACAGTTTATCATCGATATCGTTTCTGTAAACGGCGGACATTTTGCAGCTAGTTTAGGTGTAGTGGAACTTACCGTAGCGTTGCATTATGCATTGAATACTCCTTATGACCAGGTCATCTTTGATGTCGGTCATCAGGCTTATGGACACAAGATACTGACGGGTAGAAGGGAAGAATTCCATACGAACCGCATTTTAGGCGGGCTTTCTGGATTTCCTAAACGCGGTGAAAGTGAATATGATGCTTTTGGTGTAGGACACTCCTCCACTTCCATTTCTGCTGCTTTGGGAATGGCAGTTGCCTCTGCATATAAGGGTGAAACCGATAGGCAGCATGTTGCTGTTATCGGCGATGGTGCTTTGACCGGCGGTATGGCCTTTGAAGCATTGAACCATGCTGGGATCGAAAAGTCAAATCTATTGGTTATTCTGAACGACAACTGTATGTCCATTGACCCGAACGTGGGGGCAATGAAAGAATACCTGACCAGTATTACCACTTCAAAAAGTTACAATCGATTTAGGGATGATTTGGTGTCCGTATTGGAGAAGATTTCCAAGAAAGGTCCAAATGCTTACGGCTGGGCTAAAAAGCTCGAGCAGAGCATTAAAGGTACCTTGTTGAAGAACTCTAACCTATTTGAATCTCTAAACTTTAGATATTTCGGTCCTGTTGATGGACATGACGTCAATAAATTGGTGAAAACCATCGAGGATCTGAAGCATATTAATGGTCCTAAGTTGTTGCATGTGGTTACCGTAAAGGGTAAAGGCTATGCATTGGCAGAAAAGGACCAAACAAAATGGCATGCTCCCGGTCTTTTTGACAAGATCACAGGTGAAATCAAGAAATCTATATCCGAGAAACCACAACCACCAAAATACCAAGATGTATTTGGTCATTCTTTGGTGGAATTGGCGGAAACAAACGATAAGATCATGGGGATCACACCGGCTATGCCAAGCGGATCTTCTATGAACATCATGATGAAGGCGATGCCGGATAGGGCTTTTGATGTGGGCATTGCGGAACAGCATGCTGTTACATTCAGTGCAGGCCTGGCCGCTCAAGGTTTGGTTCCTTTCTGTAATATCTATTCTTCTTTTATGCAAAGGGCATACGATCAGGTTATCCATGATGTAGCCTTGCAAAAGTTGAATGTGGTATTCTGTTTGGATAGAGCCGGATTGGTGGGTGCTGACGGCCCTACGCACCATGGTGCATACGATATTGCGTTCATGCGCTGTGTTCCGAATATGGTCTTGGCTTCACCAATGAACGAAGAGGAACTGCGGAACTTGATGTATACGGCTCAGTTGCCGGATCAAGGTCCATTCACCATCCGCTACCCTCGTGGTAATGGAGTGATGCCGGATTGGAAGCTTCCGTTTAAGGAAATTCCGATCGGAAAAGGCAGAAAGATCTGTGATGGTGAAGAAATAGCTATATTATCTTTCGGCCATATTGGTAATGAAGCTAGTAAGGCTATCTTGAAACTGCGTGAAGATGGTATCCATCCTGCACATTATGATATGCGGTTTGCAAAACCTCTTGATGAAGCTTTGTTACATGAGGTATTTAAAAAGTATAGCAAAGTGATTACCGTAGAGGACGGTTGTTTGCCGGGCGGGATTGGATCTGCAATCCTAGAGTTTATGGCAGACCATCATTACGAGGCTCAGGTAGTACGTTTGGGAATCCCAGATGGTATTGTGGAGCACGGAGAGCAGGCAGAGTTGTGGCATATATGTGGATATGATGCTGCTGGAATTGAGGATCAGGTTAGGAAATTAACAAAAGGCATAAAAACCGAAACTTTGGTAGGATAATTGCTCTATTAGAGCAGGTATTTCAAAGACAATCAAGCGTCTACAAGAGGAAGCCCACAGGCTTCCTTTTTTATTAAAAGTTTTCCACATTTATTTTTCCTTGCTTAATTTTTGCTTTAAAAACTCCTACAAATAGGGTATCAAAATATATGTGTTAATAAAATAATTTTGCACTAATATTTTGGACAAAATATGCTAAAAATTACAATTAAAATGTTGTTTTTTAGTTACTTACCTTTTTTTTGTCAATTTAATTTTTTAGCTCATTTTTTTTTGTCATATTCGTTGTAGGCAAAAGTTATGAACAGAAATTTTGTCAATTATTGGTTTTCAAGTTATTAACAAATTCAGAATGGAAAAAACGTGTACAAGTGTTTGGGAAAGTTGTCTTGCAGTAATAAAAGATAATATACCAACGCAAAGTTTTAAAACATGGTTCGAGCCCGTTAAAGCTGTACGTCTAGAAGGAAACGTTTTAACTATTCAAGTACCAAGTCTGTTCTTCTATGAGTGGCTGGAAGAACATTATGTAGGTATTCTCAGAAAAACAGTTAAAAAATTCTTGGGTGAACAAGGCCGACTGGAATACAACATCGTTGTAGAGAAGTCATCTGCTAACCCACCTTACACCACCAACATTCCATCGAATGGGAATGGTGCCGAGGGAAAGAAGCAATCAATTCCTGTTCCTGTTGCATTGAACAAGAACATCAAAAATCCTTTTGTAATTCCGGGGTTAAAGAAATTACAAGTTGATCCTCAATTAAATCAAAATTATACGTTCGACAATTTTATCGAAGGCGAATGTAACCGTTTGGCTCGTTCGGCTGGATATGCTGTCGCAAATAAACCAGGAGGAACTTCTTTCAACCCTTTGATGGTCTATGGAGATGTGGGTTTAGGTAAAACTCACCTCGCTCAAGCAATCGGTAATGAAATCAAAAGAAACTTACCAGACAAACTGGTAATCTATGTGTCATGTGAAAAGTTCTGTCAGCAGTTTGTTGACTCTTTGAAGAATAACACCATCAATGATTTCGTGAATTTTTACCAAGCAATGGATGTCATCATCATGGATGATGTGCATAATTTTGCTGGCAAAGAGAAAACACAGGATATATTCTTCCACATTTTTAATCACTTGCACCAAACAGGCAAACAGATCATCTTAACATCTGATAAAGCACCTAAGGATCTTTCTGGTCTCGAAGAAAGATTGTTAAGCCGCTTTAAATGGGGATTATCAGCCGATATTCAGGTTCCTGATCTAGAAACCAGAATGGCCATCCTTAAGAAAAAGATGTACTCAGATGGTATTGAGCTGCCAGAAAGTGTAGTGGAATATGTGGCGAATCAGATTGACAACAGTGTCCGAGAATTAGAAGGAGCAATGGTTTCTTTATTGGCGCAATCTACTCTCAACAAAAGAGAGATTGATCTGAACTTAGCAAAGTCGATGTTAAAGAACTTTGTCAAGAACACCCATAAGGAAATCTCAATGGAGTACATCCAAAAACTAGTATGTGAATACTTTGAGGTACCAGTTGAAATGGTTAAATCCAAAGTTCGTAAACGCGAAATCGTACAAGCAAGACAGATTTCAATGTATTTGGCAAAGAACCATACCAAATCTTCGCTGAAATCTATAGGTAATTTCTTTGGCGGTCGTGACCACTCTACCGTAATCTATGCTTGCCAAACAGTTGAAGACCTTATCGAAACCGATAAGAAATTCAAGACCTATGTGCAAGACATCCAAAAGAAATTAAAAGCTTCTTAAAAAAACACATTGTAAAGAAAGAAATTGAAAAGCTTGGGAGAACATCCCAAGCTTTTTTATTTTGATACTATTCGAACAGTCTAAATACTATCTACTCATTACTTTCATCTACTATAGAAACAGAAAAGGGACTGCAGCTACTGCAGTCCCTTTTCTATTTATGAAACATGAATATTAGTTAGATTATTGTACTTGTTTCGGCTCTGGCATAGTCGCTTTTTTCGCTGCACGAGCTTCTACAATCTTAGCGTACAATGGTTTTTGTTCATCAGTCAACAAATCAGATACTTTTTTGTCTAGATCTGAATTCAAAGCCTCAATTTGAGTAGCTTTTGCATCAGCTGCTGCTGTAGTATCTGCCTTTAAAGCTAGTTTAGCTTTTTTGTGCTCTAATACTACATTATAGATTTGTGTCTGTTGATCTTCTGTCAAGTTCAACTGTTGTGTCCATTCGGTTACAGTTGCTTTTGCTTTCTCTTCTGGATTTACTTCCTGAGCAAATGTTAGAGTTAATGAAAATAATACTGCGGATACTGCTAAAAATAACTTTTTCATGATTTTAATTTTTTTGTTTAATACTTTATTATTTACTCCGTTTCTGTACAATAAATAACAGCCGAATTGTATCTTTTATTGTATGATTGTATCATGTTTGTTACTTTTTAACATTTCTTAACAAGATAATAATACAAACTCAGGGTGATTAAATTTAAAGAATGTTGGCCCTACATATGTTCTGAGCATGATTCTAGTTAAATTCTAATTATTTCAGTTGAATGGAAAAAATATTACAATATGTGACAAAAAAGAAAAAGCTACCTGATATCAAGTAGCTTTTATTTATCGAAATTTGATAAGATCCTTAAGATTTATTTTCTATCGAACTTTCTAATTCTTGAAAAAACTCCATTTCGTTTTCAATAACAATATCAATGGGGATATAAAACGTTGGGATATCTTTCAGCTTATTCATGTCCAGTCGCTGCGCATCCTTCTCGGTAGTCAAAAGTATAGCTTCCTTATTATCATTTAACTTTTCGTAGCGTCCTGTAATAACCTTATAATCGAAATCATCAAATTGATGATGGTCTGCAAATTTTAAATGCTCAACCTTTATTCCTTGGCTATTCAGGTGCTGTACAAGAGGTTTGGGATTTGCAATCCCTGTGACTAGCAAGATTTTCTTTCTTGAAATCGGTTGGTCTGTTTCCGTATTATTTAAAGGAATCCAACCTTTATAGCCTATCCGGCTGTAAAAGATGCCTGCACCGCTATTATGTTTCCTGATCTTTTCCTGGATCTTTAATTTGTTTTCAAATGGAATATAATCAGGGCACTTGCTAATGAGGATAAGATCGGCCCTTTTGGTCTGATCAAAAGTATCTCGATATTGGCCCGTTGGCAATAATATTATAGGTTCGAGGATGGAATGGTATTCAAAGACTAAAATAGAAGTGGTTGGTTTCACCTTACGGTGCTGATATGCATCATCCAGCAGGATCAGGTTATGGTCTTTACTTAGGATTTCAATGCCCTCTGCCCTATCTTCATCAATTGATATGCTGATATCCGGAAAGTTCTTTTTGAATTGCAAAGGTTCATCGCCTACATTTTCAACGAGGTCATCTATTTGAACCAATCGAAAGCCTTTTGTTTTCCTGCCATAGCCCCGGCTTAGGGTAGCAAGCTTATATTTGTTTTTGAAATGGGCAATAAGTTTTTGGGTCAAGGGGCTTTTTCCAGCACCTCCAACGGCCAGATTACCGATCACAATGGTTTTGATGTCAAATGTCCTAGACGAGAGGATATTTAGGTCATACAGCTTGTTTCTTACCCAAATTATTAAGGTATAGAGGATGGTAAAGGGAAGCAATAACCACCTTAATAGCTGCATATCTATTTCTTGATTAACTTGATGCCAACATCGTTTATTCCTCTCAAAGGATTGTCACGCATGTTCTGTTGGATTGAAAATACATATTTTCCCGTATCCGGAAAAGTAAAATTCTCCTGTAGCAGTTTGGTCTGCTCGTACAGATTACCGGCAGAAGGACCAATCCAGCGGCCATCAGCTTCCGCTAACTTGAAATTATAGTGGGCACTGCTATCTTGGATTCCTAAACCTTTTTGCTTGATTCCAAATGAAAAATTGGAGTATGGATAGTAGGCGGTATGCCTAAGGTTGATAAACAGATCGTACTTATCTTGTTTATTCTGTACATCTACCTCAAATTGAGGTTTAAAACCGTTATCCCAGAGTTGACCTGGGATAACGGAATTTCTTTCATAGAATGCCCCTTCCTGACAGGAGGTCAGCAAAAGAGCAACAATAGCTATGAATACAGTTCTATGCATAGGATTAATACTTAACCCTCAGAATTATTGTCTTTGTTTTTGTTATTGAAACGTCTATTCTTATTCTGAGGCCTTCTTCTATTGGTTTTCTGACCTTCTCCAGCTTCCGAATTTCCATTGTTTTCCTTTGGCTTAGGCTGTTTGTTGCCATTGTTTTGTGGCTTATTATCAGCTTTTGGCTTTTGGTTGCCTTGTTCAGGACTTTGTTTCTGTCCATTCTCAGGCTTTCCTGGAACACGTTTTGGTTTGCGTTTCTTTTTCTTTTTATTGCGTTCGTCAAGGCGGGTCAAACTATCCTGTCCAACGACATTTTCATAGTCTGGAATCGCCACATTGATGATTTCCTCTTTTTCAGGGACGATCAATTCTTGCGGTTTCTTGCCTTGTGCATTTAATTCAGCAAATTCTTTTACCTGCTGCACAGATAGTGGGATCCACGATTCTGCATGTGGGTATGAGAACCACATGGTCTTCTTGAAGATATCCGTTTTCTGCAAGTATGCCATACCAGAATGCGTTTCAATACGATCGATATTGTTTGGAATATCCTTTAAGGCATCCATATAGCTGTCCAATTCATAGTTCAGACAACATTTCAATTTACCGCATTGTCCCGCTAGTTTCAAGGTGTTCAGGGAAAGGTTCTGATACCTAGCCGCAGAGGTAGAAACAGTTTTGAAGTCCGTAAGCCATGTCGAACAACAGAGCTCCCGTCCACAAGATCCAATTCCTCCCAAACGACTGGCTTCCTGGCGCATTCCGATCTGTCTCATCTCGATACGGATACGGAAAGCTTCCGCCATTCTCTTGATCAACTCCCGGAAATCCACACGGCCTTCTGCAGTATAGTAGAAGGTCGCCTTTGTCTTATCACCTTGATAATCGACGTCTGAAATCTTCATGGACAAGCCCAGCTCCAGTGCCAAATTACGGGCACGGTGCATGGTTTCCCATTCAAGATCCTTTGCAAGATTATACTTGGCAACATCATTTTCTGTTGCCTTTCGGTATACTTTTTTTACAACGTCGTCAGGTTTAACGTTGTTCTTTTTCAATTGTAGTCTTACCAATTCGCCGGTCAACGAAACGTGGCCAATGTCGTATCCCCCAGTATTAGGTTCCACAACCACCATTTCTCCCATTTCAAGGTATAAATTGTCCGTATTTACAAAAAACTCCTTTCTTGAGCCTTTAAAACGAACTTCTACAATATCAAAAGGTTTATAGTTAGATGGTAAGTCCATATCGACTAACCAATCGTAAACATCCAATTTATTACATCCGCTGGTCATGCACGTACCGTTGTTATTGCAACCTGCTGGTACTGTGCCTAGTGATTTACTTCCGCAACCACCCCCGGATGAGCAACTGCCACATCCCATATGTCTAAAATTATATATATTGAGTTCCCGCTGGGAACGTATTGTATTTAAATAATAAAACTAACTGCAAAGATAAATCTAAAAATAATATTTTAGGATTTGCGTTTCTTTCCACAGAATAATGCGTTTTTTCCAGCAATTCTATAGCAACCTGCAACTTTTCCAAGCTGCTGATCTCACTAAATTTTTTCACGAACTCCAATTCCGCATTCTTAAGAAAGACTAATTGATCTAGCCCTTGGTTTAACAGAACGATCTGTCTGAGCACATTTATGCTGTACAATAAGAACAGTTTTTGGTTCTCCCGACCCAATTTGCTGATTTCCTCATCACAGATCTGAATGATGTTCAAGCCCGCATCCGTCACGATACACCTCAACCAACGGATCAAAAGGTCAAAGTTTTCGTTAGAAGACTCTTCCAGCTGGTCCAGTGCGGATTGCATGTTTCCATCAGCGATAAATGCAACCTCATTTGCACGAACAGGATCCATATTTTTCTGCTCGATCAGGAACTGCATCAATTCCTCATGAGAAAGCTTATTGACCTTCATCAATTGTGTCCTGGAGATGATCGTATTCAAGATCTTGTCCTGATTTTCGGCAACCAACAAGAATAAAGTCTTCGCAGGAGGCTCTTCGATCAACTTCAACAGAGCATTGCCCTGTGTATCGAGATATTCCGGCAGCCACATGATCAAAACCTTATATTCAGCTTCAAAAGCCTTCAGACTTAGTTTCTTGATGATATCATGCGCTTCGGCGATATTGATGTTTGCCTGTTTGTTTTCCGCTTCCAATTGATTTCTCCAATGGCTCAAGCTCAGGTATGGGTTTTCCAGAAAGGCCTTTCGCCAATCTTCCATATAGGTACTTGCCGTTTCATCCGCTTTTTTTGCAAAGAAAGGATAAGAAAAGTGTAAGTCAGGGTGAATCAATTTCTCGTACTTTAGGCATGAGGGGCATAGCCCGCAGCTATCGTCGGCTTGCGGCTGTTCACAATTGATAAACTGCGCATAGGCAAGGGCCAAAGCTAAGCTGCCAGATCCTTCTGGACCTAGAAACAGTTGAGCGTGACTTACTCGATTTTCTCTTACCGTTGAAATAAGATGTTGTTTGAGCGCCTGATGGCCTACGATATTTTTAAATTGCATACCTAATCTTACAAATGTACAAATTTTAATGCAGTGCTTTTTAATGTTTATGCAGCTGAACTCGAATTTGAATTGCAAAAAATTAGATTCTTTTCTGTATTATTGCAATAAAATCTATTAGCTAAAAGAAATGAGATTTATTGTATCTACATCTATATTACTTAAACAATTACAAGCTATTAGTGGCGCCTCCAGCTCCAGCACGGTGCTACCAATCCTAGAAAACTTCCTGTTTGAAATCAAGGACAACCTCCTGACCATCTCCGCTACGGATTTGCAGACCAGTATGGTGACCACCCTTCAGATTGAAGCTAAGGAAGAAGGACGCGTTGCTATGCCATCAAAAATCTTGATCGAGACGTTGAAAACTCTTCCTGATCAGCCTGTGGCGTTCTCTGTAGATACCAAAACTCTAGCTATCGAGATTTCTGCCGGAGACGGTAAATATAAGCTTAGTGGTGAAAATGCAGACGACTTCCCAAAAATCCCTGTCGTAGAGAATATTTCTACCGTGAATATCTCTGCTCCGATCTTGTTGGAAGCCATCAATAAAACCATTTTTGCAGTAAGCAATGACGAACTTCGCCCAGCCATGTCAGGCGTATTCGTGCAATTGGCGGAGCAATCGACTACTTTTGTGGCTACTGATGCGCACAAATTGGTCCGTTATCGCCGTACCGATGTAGGAGCTGATAAACCAACATCGATCATCTTGCCTAAAAAAGCACTTACTTTATTAAAGTCATCTCTTCCTTCGGATGATGTGAATGTTTCAATAGAGTACAACAATACCAACGCATTCTTCCAGTTCGGAACCATCAACTTGATCTGTAGATTGATCGATGAGCGTTATCCAGATTACGAAGCCGTAATCCCTCGTTTGAACCCTAATAAACTGACTGTAGACCGTTCTTTGTTCCTGAACACCCTACGCCGTGTGGTAATCTTTGCAAACAAAACAACCCACCAAGTAAGGTTAAAGATCTCAGGAAGCGAACTGCACATCTCTGCTGAAGATTTGGACTTCTCCAATGAGGCACACGAGAGATTGAGCTGTCAGTTTGAAGGTGAAGACATGGAGATCGGGTTCAATGCGAAGTTCTTGGTAGAAATGCTGAATAACCTAAACTGCGAAGAGGTCGTACTGGAAATGAGTACACCAAACCGTGCAGGTTTATTAGTACCGGCAATCAAGGAAGAACATGAAGATATCTTGATGTTGGTGATGCCAGTGATGTTGAACAATATTTAATAGCTCAAAACTTTGGATTTAATTTATTCCCTAATTGACTTTATCCTCCATATTGATGATCATTTGGTGGAAATCGTCAATAACTATCAGACTTGGACCTATTTGATCCTCTTCCTGATTATTTTTGCCGAAACTGGTCTTGTCGTTACTCCATTTTTACCCGGAGACTCCCTTCTATTTGCAACTGGCGCTATCATCGCCAAGCCTGAGACCGATCTGAACGTCTTTTTGATGTGGGGATTGTTGATGGTTGCAGGTATTTTAGGAGACATGGTGAACTACCATATCGGTAAATACATTGGACCGAAAGCCTTTTCAGGGAAATATAAATTCCTAAAGAAAGAATATTTAGAAAAGACAGAGAAGTTCTACGAAAAATACGGTGGCAAAACCATTATCTATGCGCGATTTGTTCCGATCGTCAGGACCTTTGCCCCATTTGTAGCCGGTGTAGGATCTATGTCCTACGGAAAGTTTGCTTCATACAATGTTATCGGAGCCATTTTATGGGTAACCTCCTTTTTGTTTATTGGATACTTCTTCGGAGGCCTTCCTATTATCAAGGACAACTTTACCTTAGTGGTCTTCGCCATCATTATCTTGTCCATACTGCCTCCAATCATTGAGGTGATCAAAGAAAAATACGGAAAGAAAAAGGAAGCTGAATAAGCTTCCTTTTTCCTTTTAAGTCGCCCTATTGTAGACCAAGGATCATATTCAAGGAAAAGAATTAGCTTGGTGCAATTCTTGCAGTGGAAAATCGAATTTGAAAACATGGAATTAATTTCAACCCTGATCGACTTTATTCTCCATATCGACAAGCATTTGATCGATATCACCCAAGAATATCAAACTTGGACCTACCTGATCCTTTTCCTGATCATCTTTGCAGAAACTGGACTGGTGGTTACCCCATTCCTCCCCGGCGACTCTGTCCTATTCGCCATGGGAGCCCTGATCGCAAAACCTGAAACCAACCTTAGCCTTTGGGTCATGTTGGTCCTGTTGATTGCAGCAGCCATTATCGGTGATTTTGTCAACTATGAAATAGGGAAACACTTTGGACAGCGGGTCTTTACGAAGGACTCCAAGATCTTCAAGCTCTCCTATCTCGAGAAAACCCAAAGCTTTTACAACAAATATGGCCTCAAGACCATTATCTATGCACGCTTTGTACCCATTGTCAGGACCTTTGCCCCGTTTGTTGCCGGCGTAGTCAAGATGCCTTATTCCAAATTCGGCCTCTATAATATCGTCGGAGGTGTCTTATGGGTAACGATGTTTCTTTTGGGCGGTTATTTCTTCGGACAGATCCCATTTGTCAAGAACAATTTCTCGATCGTGGTGCTTGCCATTATCGGCATCTCCCTATTACCCCCTATCATTGAGGTCATTAAAGAAAAAACAGCCAAGAAATCAGCTTAAATTAATAAAGCTGTTTAAACGTTGAGTTTTTTCTGAAGTCAGTATCCTTAAACACAGCTATGCGATATATTTTATTTGCTTTTATCATTTGGGCACAGCCAATCCTTGCCCAGAACATCAAGATCGACAGACGCGAAGCCAAGAAGGCTTACCAATACCTCAATGATTTTCGGATGAACCCCAAGAAATATGGTCGTGAAATCCGGGTTAACAATCTTAGAAATGTAAAACAGACCCGTTTGGTCTGGAATGATAAACTGGCAAAAGTAGCTGAAGAGCGAGCCAAAGATATGGCGAGGAGGAATTACTTTGACCATACCGACCCAAGCGGTTACGGACCAAATTACCATATCAACAAGGCAGGATATTACTTAAATCCCGATTGGCTGAAGAAAAAAAGCACCAATAATTTTGAATCCATCGGAGCCAACCATGAAACCGCCATTGATGGCATCAAATCCTTTATCATTGGCCGCGGATCGCCCGGTTTTATGCACAGGAAGCATGTTTTGGGCATGGATGAATGGAACGGCTCTTTAAGGGATATAGGCATCGGTTTTGTCCGCGTAAAGCGTGGTGCTGCCTATAAAACCTATTTATGCGTGATAATCGCCAAACATGATTGGTAATAGACTCGTTCTTTTCTGTAAGTTTTTTACCTTTGCATATGATAAAATCGATGACAGGTTACGGTATGGGGACCGCTGAAAACGGAACCGTTAAATATACCGTAGAGATCAAATCCTTAAATTCTAAGTTCTTGGAACTTAACCTTCGCCTACCAAAAGCTGTTTCAGACAAGGAATTGGTGCTTCGTGGTGAATGCAGCAAACTGATTGAACGCGGTAAGGTAAATATCAACATAAGCACCGAATATGTTGACCAAACTGCCAAAGCAGCAAGTATCAACGCAGATCTATTAAAAGAATACTATAGACAATTGCAGGACATTGCCTTCCAATTGGGCGATACCAAAGCCAATCTTTTTGAACAAGCCCTGAACATGCCTGAGGTAATCAGCCATGATGATGAGGTGGACGAAGAAGAAGGCAAGGTTTTGATGGATTCCTTTTACGCTGCCGTAAAACAGTTCAACAGCTTTAGAGCTGATGAGGGCGCTGTCCTTAAAAAGGATCTTGAATACCGTGTTTCCTTGATTTTATCATACCTAACCGAAGTAGAAGCTGTTGAAGGAAGCCGTATCCCTTTGATCCGTGAAAGGATCAACCAATATATGGAAGAAGCTGTGGGCAAAGAGAATGTAGACATGAACCGTTTTGAACAAGAGCTGGTTTTTTACATCGAGAAACTAGATATCACGGAAGAGAAAGTTCGCCTACGCTCCCACTGCAACTATTTTGTGGAGGCCCTGAACAGCCAAGATTCCAATGGTAAGAAACTCGGGTTTATTTCCCAGGAAATGGGCCGCGAAATCAATACCTTGGGTTCAAAGGCAAACAATGCCCAGATCCAACAGATTGTCGTGAAAATGAAGGACGAGTTGGAAAAAGTCAAAGAACAACTATTAAACGTACTATAGCATGAGCGGAAAACTGATTATTTTTTCTGCTCCATCCGGGGCAGGGAAAACGACTATCGTTAGAAGATTATTGGAAAAGCATAGCGATAAGATTGCATTTTCTATCTCTGCAAGCACCCGTCAACCCCGCGGTGCTGAAGTAAATGGCGTCGATTACTATTTTATTTCCAAAGAAGATTTCCTTCACAAGGTAGCAAAGCACGAATTCATAGAATTTGAAGAGGTTTATTCAGGAACATTCTACGGAACCCTGCGGTCTGAAGTAGAGCGTATCTGGAACGAAGGCAAGCACGTGATCTTTGATATCGATGTGGTTGGAGGACTTCGATTGAAATCAAAGTTCCCCGACCAAGCCTTGGCTATTTTCGTAAATCCACCTTCCCTAGAAGTCTTGAAAGAAAGATTGACCGGAAGAGGTACAGATTCCCAGGAAAAATTGAACGAACGATTTGCAAAGGCGGAACATGAGCTGAGCTTTGCCGATAAATTTGATGTTATCCTGCATAACAATGATCTGGAAACAGCCTGTGCAGAAGCAGAAAAACTGGTATTAGACTTTATCAACTCATAACATGGCAAAAAGTAAAGTTGGATTATTCTTTGGTTCCTTTAATCCTGTCCATATCGGACATTTGATTATAGCCAATTATATGGCCAACTATACTTCTTTGGACGAGGTATGGTTCATTGTATCCCCTCAGAATCCCTTTAAGGAGAAAAAGAGCCTTGGCAACATGTATGATCGCCTGGAAATGGTCAATTTGGCCATTGAAGGTTCGGATAAACTTCGCGCCAGCGACATCGAGTTTTCATTGCCTCAACCCTCCTATACCATAGATACCCTCACGCACTTGGCGGAAAAATATCCGACCAAGGAATTTATCCTGATCATGGGGGAAGACAATCTCCAGGGATTATTGAAATGGAAGAATGCGGATATCCTGCTTCGTGACTATAAGATCGTGGTCTACCCTAGACCAGGCTATGATGGCGGCGAATTGAAGAACCATCCATCCATCAGCATGACCGATACGCCAGTGATGGAACTGTCGTCCACCTTTCTGAGAAACGCTATCAAGGAAGGGAAATCCATTAAGTTTTACACCCCAGATGCAGTGATCGATTTTATTGACAAAAAGGGGCTATATTCATCTTAAAACCATAATTCCACCCGCTTTATTAAAAAAATAAATTTTTGAAAACCATTTTTTCAACTTTCTGTTTATCGTATATATCACATTAATTAAAGGAGGAAAATCAAAATGGATAAATTAGATTTAAAAGGTAAATGGAACGAGTTGAAAGGCAAGATCAAACAACAATATGCCGAGTGGACAGATGATGATTTGGCCTATGAAGAAGGAAAAGACGATGAGTTACTGGGCAAATTGCAACAGAAGCTTGGTAAATCCAGAGAAGAAGTAATTGACTGGTTGAACAAACTAGGTTAATGTAATAAATAGGAAGAAGAAGGTCGACATCACGTCGACCTTCTTCTATTTTACAGCTTAGCTAAAATCTTGGCCTAGGATTTCAGCTTAATACCAGCCTATTTATAGCAGAATTTCCTTGACCTTATTCGAGGCATATTCGAGAGATATCTTCAAATTTCTATTTTGCCTCGAATAAGGGTAAAACAAGGTCAAAAGATAAATATATAGCCTCAACATGTGGAGGGGTAGAAAGAATAATGTTGCATGAGGTCCATTCCATACGGGAGGCTTAATGGAAACCTATTGAATCTTTAACATCTTCATGATTTTGGGAGGCTGATAATGAACCCATATTTTACTAACTTAGCACTATGACAAAAAAGAGACCCACGATATTGGTCGTAAATGACGATGGAATTACGGCGCCAGGAATAAAAGTTCTTTTAGAGGTTATGCAGGAAATTGGGGATGTCGTGGTGGTTGCACCGGACAGTCCACAGTCTGGAATGGGCCATGCCATTACGATTGGCAAGCCTTTGCGCCTAGATAAGATAGACCTGTATCCTGGGGTTGAGATGTATAAATGTTCGGGTACTCCTGTTGATTGCGTCAAATTGGCCGTCAACAAGATCTTTAAAGGGAAGAAACCAGACTTATGTGTATCAGGTATCAACCATGGCTTGAACTACTCCATCAATGTGCTGTATTCAGGTACCATGTCGGCAGCTGTGGAAGGGGCTATCGAGGGTATCCCATCGATTGGATATTCCTTGGATGACTTCGCGCACAATGCCGATTTTTCCCATACCCGTTCCTGGGTGAAGACCATTGCAGAGCAGGTATTGAAAAACGGTCTGCCAAAAAACTCCCTATTGAACGTGAACTTTCCAAACAAGAACGTGGACATTAAAGGCATCAAAATCTGCAGGCAGGCGAATGCCAAGTGGTTTGAGGAGTTTGATGAACGCTTGGATCCCTATAAGAGAGAGTATTTTTGGATGACCGGTAAATTTGACCTGCAGGATCGCGGGGAAGATACCGATGCCTATGCGATCATAAATGGTTATGTTTCCATTGTTCCGACACAGTTTGATATGACGGCTCACCATGTGATTCCGGAGTTGAATTCTTGGTCATTTGATAGTTAATACATGAAAAACAGTATTCTTGTGGGTGTGCTAATGGGATTAGTTTGCCCATTGATAGCCTTTTTGGCCATGAAATTCACCAGTATCCAAAGCCAGGTCTTTCCCGATAAACCGACCGGCCTATATGTGATTGCAGCGGCAATCAATTTAGTAGGTTGTTGGATCAGTTATAAAAAGGATAAGGATCTATTGGGGAACGGTTTGGTATTGGCGACCTTTTTAGGAATGATACTATTGGTGCTGACCAAGAACATCAGCATCACATAAAATTGAAAGAAAACATGGAACTTACATTGGGATTTTCTCCCTGTCCGAACGATACCTTTATATTTGATGCCCTGATCCATAACAAGATCGATTGCGAAGGCCTACAGTTTCACGTGGAATACCATGATGTTGAAACCTTGAATGCCAAGGCATTCCGGGGCGATCTGGACATCACTAAACTGAGCTATCATGCCTTTGCATATGCCGTGGAGGACTATGAGCTTTTGGATGCTGGGTCAGCACTTGGATTTGGTGTAGGACCTTTGTTGATCTGCAAGGATGAGTCCTTGGCAAAAGAATTGGCTAGTTATGCCGGCCAGGAAATACCGGAACGATTCAAAGAGCTGAAGGTCGGTATCCCTGGGAAATTTACGACAGCGAACTTCTTGTTGAGCTTGGCCTTTCCGGGGCTGTTGAACAAGCAGGTGATGCTTTTTTCAGAAATTGAGCAGTCTTTATTGGACGGAAGCATCGATATAGGATTGATCATCCATGAAAACAGGTTTACCTATATGGACAAAGGTCTGCACAAAATCGTGGACCTGGGCGACTATTGGGAGAGAACGACGGGCTCTGCCATACCTTTGGGCGGAATCGTGATCAAGAGGTCGCTGCCCGAAGAGGTGAAGCTGAAGGTGAACCGGTTGATTTCGGAAAGCGTCAGGTTTGGTTTTGACCATCCTAAGTCGGGGCTGGAGTATATCCGTTCCCATGCACAGGAAATGGAAGAATCGGTGATGTACAAGCATATTGAACTCTATGTAAATCAGTATTCCGAAAACCTAGGTGAAGAGGGGAAAAAGGCCATCCGACAGATGTTTGAAAAGGCTCTGGAACTCAACTTAGTGCCCAGTACGGGGAAAAACATATTTTTAGTAAAATAATTGATAAAAAAGAATCAGGAAAGCATTAGTTATCAACCTTAATAATTAAATTTGCCCGATTAATGTCAAAATGTCTGCTTATTTGATTTGGAGTCATTATTGTACATGCGAATAGAGAAATAGAAAATTATGTTAAAGTTTTTAAGCAAGTTATTTGGTAGTAAGTCCGAAAGAGATGTTAAGGGAGTACAGCCATTAGTAAATAAAATCAAGGAAGAATACGAGAAATTATCCGCTTTGACGCATGATGAGCTACGTGGGAAGACCTTGGATTTTAAACAAAGAATCGGCAACTATTTGCAAGACATCGACAATGAAATCAACAGCCTAAAGCAAGAGGCTGAGGCTACGGAGGACATGGAGCTAAAAACTTCAACCTACGACAAGATTGACAAATTGACAAAAGATCGCGATAAGAAGCTTGAGGAAGTATTATTGGAAATATTACCTGAAGCTTTTGCTGTTGTTAAGGAGACAGCTCGTCGCTTTACAGAAAATAAAGAGATTGAGGTTACGGCATCTGAATTCGATAGAGATATCGCTGCCCGTAAACCGAACGTAAGCATTCAGGGTGATAAAGCCATCTGGAAGAACACTTGGATCGCTGCGGGTTCTGAAGTTACCTGGAACATGGTTCACTACGACGTACAGTTGATCGGTGGTATCGTGTTGCACCAAGGGAAGATCGCCGAGATGTCAACGGGTGAAGGTAAGACCTTGGTAGGAACTTTACCTACTTACTTGAACGCATTGGCGGGTCAAGGGATCCACATCGTAACGGTGAACGACTATTTGGCACGTCGTGACTCGGAATGGAACGGTCCTATCTTCGAATTCCACGGAATGAGCGTTGATTGTATCGACAAATACCAACCGAACTCTCCACAACGTCGTCAGGCTTATATGAGCGATATCGTTTATGGTACAAACAACGAATTTGGTTTTGATTATTTGCGTGACAATATGACGAACACCAAAGAATCTATGGTTCAGCGCAAATTGCACTTTGCCATGATCGATGAGGTGGATTCGGTATTGATCGATGATGCGCGTACGCCATTGATTATCTCTGGTCCAATCCCTATGGGTGACCAACATGAGTTCTATCAATTGAAACCAAGGATCGAACGTTTGGTAAATGCTCAAAAAGCTTATATCAACACGGTTTTGAACCAAGCGAAGAAAGCAATTGCTGATAATGACACCGATCCTGAAAAAGGTGGATTGGCATTATTCCGTGCTTACCGTGGTTTGCCGAAGAACAAAGCATTGATTAAATATCTATCTGAAGGAAATCACCGTCAGATCCTACAAAAAGTAGAAAACTACTATATGCAAGAGCAAAACCGTCATATGCCTAAGGCAGATGCGGAACTGTTCTTCGTTATCGATGAGAAAAACAATCAGGTAGAACTTACTGAAAAAGGTATTGAGTTGATCACTGCTACAGGTGAGGATCCAAACTTCTTTATCCTTCCAGACGTAGGTACCGAGATTGCTGAAATTGAAAAAGCAGATCTTCCTATCGAAGAGAAAGCACAGCAGAAAGAAGAGTTGATGCGCGATTACTCGATCAAAGCAGAGCGTATCCACTCCATCAACCAATTGTTAAAAGCTTATACCCTATTTGAAATCGATGATCAATATATCGTTGATGAGGGAAAAGTTAAGATTGTAGATGAGCAAACCGGTCGTATCATGGACGGACGTCGTTATTCTGACGGATTACACCAAGCGATCGAAGCTAAAGAGAACGTAAAAGTAGAGGATGCAACCCAAACGTATGCAACCATTACCTTACAGAACTACTTCCGTATGTACCACAAGCTATCGGGAATGACCGGTACGGCATCAACAGAGGCTGGAGAGCTTTGGGAAATCTACAAATTGGATGTGGTTGAAATTCCAACGAACAAAGTTATCCAACGTGATGACCGTCAAGATTTGATCTATCGTACGGCACGTGAGAAATATAATGCGGTAGCACAAGAGATCCAGACCTTGACAGAACAAGGCCGTCCAGTATTGGTGGGTACGACTTCTGTAGAGATTTCGGAGTTATTGAGCCGTATGTTGAAGTTACGCGGTGTAAAACACAACGTGTTGAACGCGAAGCTTCACCAAAAAGAGGCAGACATCGTTGCAGAGGCAGGACGTCCGGGCCAAGTAACCATCGCTACCAACATGGCAGGTCGTGGTACGGATATTAAGTTGACCCAAGAGGTCATCAATGCAGGTGGTTTAGCGATCATCGGTACAGAGCGCCATGAGTCTCGTCGTGTTGACCGTCAGTTAAGAGGTCGTGCAGGACGTCAAGGAGACCCAGGTTCATCTCAATTCTTCGTATCCCTAGAAGATCCATTGATGCGTTTATTCGCTTCAGAGCGTATCTCTAACCTGATGGTTAAGATGGGTGTTGAAGATGGCGAGGTGATGCAACACGGTATGTTGACCAAATCTATCGAGCGTGCGCAACGTAAGGTAGAGGAAAACAACTTCGGTACGCGTAAGCACCTATTGGAGTACGATGACGTGATGAACTCACAACGTACGGTAATCTATACCAAACGTAAGAACGCATTGTTCGGTGAGCGTTTAGATGTAGATTTGAACAACACCATCTATGATGTGGTTGAGGATGTCGTATTGGAGGCAAAAGAGGACAACTCCTATGATGAATTCCAAATCGAGGTGATCCGTGTATTTGCAATCAATCCTGAAATTACACAGGAAGAATTTGCAAGTGAGTCAGCGACTAGTTTAGTTGACAAATTATTTGATCAAGTTATCAATTACTACCACCGCAAGGCTGTAAACATCGCTGAGCAGACTTTACCGGTATTGACAAATGTGCTTGCTGAGCGTGGTGGGATGATAGAAAATATCATAGTTCCTTTTACAGATGGAATTCGTGGCATTCAAGTTGCTACAAATTTGCAAAAAGCTGTAGAAAGTAAAGGTAAAGACGTATTCAAATCATTTGAGAAGGGCATCGTTCTAGCTTTGATTGATGAGGCATGGAAAGAGCACCTTCGTGAGATGGATGATTTGAAACAATCTGTACAGAACGCGCGATACGAGCAAAAAGACCCTATCATTATCTATAAAATGGAGGCTTACAACTTGTTTAAGACAATGTTGGCCGGCATGAACAAAGATATCGTTAGTTTCTTGTTCAAAGGCGAGATTCCTGGACAGCAGCAAGAACCTCAAAACATTCAAGCAGCACGCCCAGAAGCGCCAAAGGTAAAAGTTAAAGAAACAAAAGAAGAGTTAAGTTCTCCAACCGGAGTATCTGAAGAGGACCTGAACACACAGGAAGCTCAAGTTACCCAACCTATCCGTAAGGATCAGGCCATTGGAAGAAATGATGAATGTCCTTGTGGTTCTGGGTTGAAGTATAAAAACTGTCACGGAAAACAAGGTTAATTAAAAAATGAAATACAAAGGATTTATAGTTAGCTTCTTGATGCTGTTCGCCATCGTATCAGTATCAAAGGCACAAGAGAACAAAGTGATTGTTGAAAAGGATTCTTTAATCGGACTTTTACAAGAATTCCGTTCATTCTATGCTTTAAATCCTGCCGCCAGTAAGACGGTAAGTCTGGAGCCTAAAACCATTGACAAATCACGCGCAACCCGTGTGAAGGTCCGTGGTTTTAGGGTACAGATCTTTTCTGGTTCCAGCCGCCGGGATGCTGAAAATGTACAGCGTAGTTTCCAAAGCCAGAATTCAGATATCAATGCTTACCTAGATTATGTAGAACCAAACTACAGGGTCAAAGTAGGCGACTTTACAAGCCGTTCCGCAGCGACGGCCTATATGCGAGAGCTTCGCGGCCGATACAATAATGTATTTGTCTTTGTCGAGGATGTCTGGACATGGCAATAGTGGAGGATCAACATGCCAATATCAAAACAAAGAATTCAAGAATTAGCCCAATCTTACTTTCAAGACACGGTAAACAACAGAAGGTTTCTACATCAGAATCCTGAATTGTCCTTTGAAGAATACAACACCTCGGCATTTATCAAACAAGTGCTGACGGACCTAGAGATTCCTTTTGAATCCATGGCCAATACAGGCGTTGTAGCCCTGATCAAAGGAGATTTACCTTCGGACAAAGTACTTGCCCTACGAGCAGATATGGACGCACTTCCGATCACAGAGGTGGAAGGCAGATCGTATGGCTCCAAGAATGTGGGTGTGATGCATGCCTGTGGGCATGATGTGCATACCTCGTCTTTGCTGGGCGTGGCTAAGATATTGAATGATTTGAAACCTGAATTTGGCGGAACCCTGAAGCTTATCTTCCAACCTGGAGAAGAAAGACTACCGGGAGGTGCTTCCTTAATGATCAAGGAAGGAGTATTGCAAAATCCCGAACCTCAAGGTATCGTTGGACAGCATGTAATGCCTTTTATCGAGGCCGGCAAAGTTGGTTTCCGATCCGGTAAATATATGGCATCCTGCGACGAATTGTTTATGACAGTTCGTGGCAAGGGAGGACATGGTGCTCAACCCCATCAGAATATTGACCCTATCGCCATTACGGCGCAGATCATATCAGCCATGCAACAGATTGTGAGCCGTGTTGCAGATCCAAGGACCCCTTCGGTTTTATCTTGGGGCAAGATCATTGGAAATGGCGCTACAAACGTAATCCCTGAAGAGGTTTATCTGGAAGGTACTTTCAGGACCTTTGATGAGAAATGGAGAGCAGAAGCCCATGAGAAAATGCATAAGATGGCTGTTGGCATTGCAGAGGGTATGGGTGCTACCTGTGATTTTGAAATCAGAAAAGGTTATCCATTCCTGATCAATGAACCTCAGATTACGGAAGCTTCCCGTTCGTATGCCCAAGAGTATCTTGGCCATGAGAATGTTGTTGAGCTTGATCTATGGCCGGCAGCAGAGGATTTTGCCTATTATTCTCAAGAAACAAATGCTTGTTTCTATAGGTTGGGCACAGGAAATCAAGCCAAAGGCATACAATCTGCAGTACATACTTCAACCTTTGATATCGACGAAACTGCACTTCAAACCAGTATTGGTCTGATGTCCTATATTGCAGTCCGTTATTTAGGCAATTAGTTATGTCTTCTCATCATATTGTTCGAGAGAATCAAGAGCCAGCTTTGTTCATCGCAAATCCTGACTGTTTGGTTGATGAATATTTAAACCAGCTTTTGGAGTGGAGTCCAACCATTATTACGTTGGCCGAACATTACGAATCCCTAAAGGCACGAGAAATAAAGATCGATGTGGTCCTAGATAACCAAGGTCTGGAATCTCATGTGCTTGAAGAGCATATTTCCCTTATCCCCTATTCTGATTCCTATATTGGCCCCTTATTTTCCTATTTAAAAGAGAAAAACAATTTTGCCGTCAATATTTTGACAGATATCGTTGAGATAGCGCTTTATTTGCCCTATTTAGGCGATTTCAACATCAATCTGATCAACAATAAGGGGAAAACACTTTTTGTAAAGAAATACGAGAAATGGCTTCCAAAAGGCTTTAATTTGTTTATTGAACTTGAGGAAGGGAAATTGGGCGAAATGCAGAACTTAAAACCTTTGGGGGATCGTGATTATGCTGTCCTAAATGATGGTTTTGTTTCTATTCCGCAGCAAGAATCCTATTTTATTATATCTGAAGAGCTATGACAGAGATCATACCAGCAAAGCAGGAAGATGCCGTGTTAATCCATGAATTAGCACATGCCATCTGGTTTCCGACTTATGAAAGCATTCTTTCTAAGGAGCAGATTGCCTTTATGTTGGATAAAATGTATTCGGTGGAGGCATTAAGCTCGGCTATCCAAGATAATAAAGCATTTCATCTCCTATATGAGGATGGAAAACCGGTAGGTTTTATTGGGTTTGACCTTAAAAAAGACCTCTTAAGGATCGAGAAAATCTATCTGTTACCTCGTACGCAGGGAAAAGGCTATGGCAAGCTGCTGATCGATTTTGCAGCGCAGGAAGCAAAGAAACTGGGGTTTCAGACCTTGGAACTGAATGTTAACCGATCGAACAATGCCTATCAATTTTATCTGAAACAAGGATTTGAGGTAATTCAGGAAATTGATATCCCCTATTATGGATTTATTCTTGATGATTACATTATGCGCAAGAAATTGGATTAACAGCATTTAATCCCATCTAAGATATAACAAGAAAAGACGGCCAGTTGACCGTCTTTTTCTGTTATATGGGATAAACCCTTAATCTCTTAGTTTTTCAACCCTACTCGGTGTTTGAGTTCCATTGATAATTCCAATAGCCCCAGTTGCGATGGCTTCAATACTTGATTTAATATTGTTGATGTCCAAAGTACTTACCTCGTCTTTTACCGTGTGGTAATACTGATCCTTATCGATCTGTGATGTAGAAAAGGTATGTGCCGGGACGCCTAATGCGGCCAATACGGCATTATCGCTGCGGTAGAATAGGTTTTGTGTAGTATACGGGTCTGGATGGAAGGTAAATGCAGAGCCCTTCAGGTTCTCTTGCATCAGTTTACCAAGGTCAGACGCGCTGTATCCCGTAATATAGAGACTATTCGGGCCGAATTTAGAATCCTTACCGATCATTTCGATATTGATCATGGCCACGACCTTCTCCGGATCTATATTGTTGGAGAAATATTTGGAACCAAACATGCCAATTTCCTCAGCAGTGAAAGCGACAAAGATGATGGTTCTTTCATTGTTGTTTAATTTCTTGTAATATCTAGCCAATTCGATCATCGCCGTTGTGCCAGAGGCATCATCGTCAGCGCCATTTGCAATGGAATCACCTTCCACAGCAGGCAAGATACCGATATGGTCATAATGGCAAGAAATTACTACATATTCCTCAGGTTTAGATTTACCTGGAAGGACAGCCGCCACATTGAACATATTGAACTCTTCTGTTTTGCGGGTCTGTTTGATTTCATGGTTTTCAGGTAATTCATCAGCCACGATAAAAACCTTAGGATTTCCGGCAGCTTTTTCCTGGCCTTTGATTACAATGCTCTCGCGATTGTAGATTCTCTTGAAACGGGCCAAAAATGGAGCATGCTTCTTGTCTACCAAAACGACAACCTTATTTGGGTTCTGTTGAACGATTTCCCTGAATTTTTGGGAAAAATCATCATCAGCAGAAATCTTAATGGTTTCAATGAAAGGTGCATTTTTAGTAATAGGTTCGTCTAAATTACCTACGATCAAGAACTCATCATCATTTAATTTTTTATCAGCTAAGGTGACACTTTGTTCAGTCACCCTGCCCCGATTAACCAGAAAGGATTGGCGGAAGTTATCACCTTCATACGGTTTCAGGCCAATTTCCTTGAATTCAGATGCTATAAAGTCGGCTGCTTTGCCAATATCTTCGAGGTTTAGGGCCGACCGGCCTCTCATATCATCAGAAGCAAGGGTATTCAAGATTCTGGAAATATTTTCCGTGCTTGTAATCTGCTTTTGCTGAGCGGAGCTCATTTGGAATAAAAAGCCAGAAAATACGAGTGCTAAGAATAGTTTTTTCATGAATAAAATGTTTGTGATGAAATTAACAAAAATTCTATATTATTGGCAGGGCCTTTGAGTCTAAATTTTATATATTTGATAAAAAGCTTACTATGAAAGAAATTAGCGTTCAAGAATTAAAGGACATGATGGATCACAATGTTGAGTTTCAATTGATCGACGTTCGTGAGCCTTTTGAATATGAGGTATCGAACCTGAATGGAGTGAACATTCCATTGTCAGGCGTTGTGATTGAGTCTGAAAAGATTTCAAAAGATATTCCAGTGGTGATCCACTGCCGTTCAGGGAAGCGTAGTGCTCAGGCTGTTATGCTTTTAGAACAAGAAGGATACACGAATTTATCCAACCTACAAGGCGGAATTTTAGCTTGGAAAGAAGCTTTTGATCCGGAGATGGATGTTTATTAAGAAACAGTAAATCAATAAAAAGCTCAAGGATTCCTTGAGCTTTTTATTTTTAGGGCAATTTATTGCTTAAATAATAATTTTACTCCCCTATCTTTAGAATATATTTAAAAATAATGTTTTTATTTTCTTGCCTATTATTAAAATATTAAAAGAGCTAACTTTATAGTATTATTCCAAGAATAAACAAAAACATATTTTTATGTCAAATCAATCAAACACAACTTTCAGCTTCTTTCAAGGAGTGGGTCGGAATTTTGATAAAGCGGCCAAGTTCACCAAGTTTTCTCCTGGCATCCTCGAACAAATCAAAGCATGTAATTCCATATTACGAGTAAGATTTCCGGTTAAAATCGGAGATAACATTGAGGTTATAGAAGCTTACCGTGTTCAACATTCACATCATAAGCTACCATGTAAAGGGGGTATCCGTTTCAGTATGGAGGTGGATCAAGACGAAGTGATGGCCCTTGCATCATTAATGACCTATAAATGTGCCATTGTAAACGTTCCGTTTGGTGGTGCTAAAGGAGGTGTGAAAATCGATGCAAAGAAGTATTCAGAGTACGAATTAGAAAAAATTACCCGTCGATACACGACGGAATTGGTGAAAAAGAACTTTATTGGACCGGGAACGGATGTTCCGGCGCCGGATTATGGTACCGGTGCACGCGAGATGAGCTGGATCGTAGATACCTATACTACATTGAACCCGAATGAAATCAATGCACAGGCCTGTGTGACGGGGAAACCTGTTTCTCAAGGTGGTGTAAGAGGCCGTACAGAAGCGACAGGCTTAGGCGTATTTTTCGGGGTTAAGGAAGCGTGTAAGATTGAAGAAGATATGACCAAGTTGGGATTGACAACTGGTGTTGAAGGCAAGAAAGTAATCGTTCAAGGTTTAGGAAATGTGGGTTACCATGCTGCTAAATATTTTCAGGAAGGTGGTTCCATCCTTGTTGGCTTGATCGAATATGAGGGCGCCATCTATAATGAAAATGGACTAGACCTGGAAGAGGTTGTTGCACATAGAAAGGCTACAGGCTCTATCCTAAATTTCCCTGGTGCCATCAATATTGAAGAATCTATAAAAGGTTTAGAGCAGCCATGTGATATCTTGATCCCTGCAGCATTAGAATCTGTGATCAATGGAGACAATGCAGAAAGAATTCAAGCGCAGATCATTGGTGAAGCGGCAAATGGTCCATTGACACCGGAAGCAGATGAGGTTTTCAATAGGAAAGGAAAATTGGTGATCCCAGACATCTATTTAAATGCCGGAGGGGTTACAGTATCTTATTTTGAATGGTTGAAAAACCTAAGCCACGTGCGCTATGGTCGTCTTGAAAAGAGATTCAGCGAAAACATGTATGCTGAAATCTTGAATATCATAGAATCTATGACCAATCAAAAGGTTTCTAAATTGGAGCGCAAGATCATTTTAAGAGGACCAGATGAGGTTGATTTAGTGTATTCAGGGCTGGAAGATACCATGATCGGTTCCTACCATGAAATCCATCAGATCTGGAAAAGCATGGATGGCGTTGAGGACCTAAGGACAGCGGCATTTATCTGTGCGATCAACAAAGTTGGAGAATCCTATAAGGAACTGGGAATATTCCCATAAACGAGGACGGGATTTTATCCTTAACTTTGCTTCATGAATAAATTATTCCACCAGACTAAACAGGCATTCCTATTTAGTCTGGCTTTTTATATCCTTTCAATCTTATTATTTATCCTGAAGGTGGGCTATGCTCCTATCCTATTGAGCATCTCGATGGTACTTTCATTAATATGGGTGGTATTGGTGCTGTTGGAGATCATGCGTTCGACCAGAATCAGCAATGGAGAGCGATTGATTTTGGCTTTATTCGTCATCTTGGGGAATATTATGGCCGGAATAGTGTATTTTTATTTCATTCGGGAACGAGTAACGGGTTTTAAAGTAATAAAGAAGAAATGACGAAGAAGTTTATATTGAATTTACTGCTCAATTTAGGGATCGTGTTTTTGGTTTTGAGCGCATGGGCAGGTTATAATAGCGGACAGGTACTGTATTTGGGGATTTCCATCGCCTTATTGGTGTTGTTGATCTATCTGAAGGTGGTTCTGTTAAAACAGGTGAGCCGAGATGTGAAGATCAAGCAAGAGGAAAAGGCCAAGCTGGCGCAGCAAGAAATGAGACAACAAAAGAAAAGGGCTAAAAAATAGCCCTTTTTCATTTTATTTTAATCCGCCTTATTTTACAAAAGGAGGTTTTCTTACGATCGCTTTGATAGGTTGGTTACGGATAGAGATAAAGATCTCTGTACCTTCTTTAGCAAATGCAGGTTCTACATAACCTAAACCGATAGATTTTTTCAAGGATGGAGATTGTGTTCCGGAGGTAACACGTCCGATCTTGTTTCCATCAGCATCCACGATTTCATAATCATGACGAGGGATACCTCTATCAATCATTTCAAATCCTACCAATTTTTGAGAAACACCTTTTTCTTTTTCAGCTTTTAGGTTATCAGCGTTTACAAAGTCCTTTGTGAATTTAGTAACCCATCCTAAGCCAGCTGCCAAAGGTGAAGTATTGTCATCGATATCATTTCCGTATAGACAGAAGCCCATTTCTAAGCGTAGGGTATCTCTAGCGCCAAGTCCGATTGGCTTAATGCCATATTCTTGACCAGCTTCCATGATTGCATTCCAAACTTGCTCCGCATGTTCGTTGGCAACATAGATTTCGAAACCACCGGCGCCGGTATAACCTGTTGCAGAAACCAACACGTTTTCTACACCAGCAAATACTCCTTTTTGGAAAGAATAGTATTCCATTGGAGCCAAGTCGATATCCGTTAATTTTTGTAGGGCATCGGCAGCTTTAGGACCTTGTACAGCGAAAAGAGAAGTTTCGTCAGAAATGTTTTTCATTTCTACGCCTTCTGTATTGAATTTGCTGATCCAATCCCAGTCTTTATCGATGTTTGATGCATTTACAACCAAAAGATAGGTTTTGTCATCAATTTTATAAGTTAAGAAGTCATCTACAATACCGCCATTTTCGTTTGGAAGATAGCCGTACTGAACTTTACCGTCATATAGTTTTGAGGCATCGTTAGAAGAAACTTTCTGGATAAGGTCTAATGCTTTTTCGCCCTTTAAGATAAACTCCCCCATGTGGCTAACATCGAACATCCCTACAGCGGTACGCACTGTTTCGTGTTCGTCGTTGATACCAGTATATTGAACTGGCATATTGAATCCGGCGAAAGGAACCATTTTCGCACCTAAAGCGACATGAACGTCAGTTAACGCAGTTTTTTTCATGTTAAATCAATGAGTTTTTTGTTGTTACAAAAATAGGAAAATTAATTAGGATTTAGTATTGAGATATGAGATGTGAGATTTGAGAAATTTAATTTCGAAATTTTTCAGTTTAAAAAATTTAATTAGAGATTTTTATGTCTCAATACTCCAATCTCAATACTCATATCTTATATTCAATATCCCTAACGCTCTTTCAAACTCAGGTTGGATTTGGGCTTGGATAAGGATGTTTTCTTGGGTTTTGGGATGGGTGAATACAAGTGATTTCGCGTGCAGGAGCATGGTGTCGTGCTGGAAGGTATCTTTCCAGAGTTTGTTCTGTTTGTTGCAGCCGTGTGGTCTGTCGCCGATGATGGGATGGAAAATATGGGCGAAGTGTCGGCGCAATTGGTGCATCCTTCCGGTTTCGGGCTTTGCAAGGACCAAGGAATACCTAGAAGTTGGAAATTTTCCGAAGGGAAGGTCAATTTCAGTGGTAGCCAGGGTCTGGTAGTTGGTCAATGCTTCTTGGATCGTGCCGTTTTCTTTTTTTAAGGGATAATCAATGGTCCCTTCGGGATCGGTATGGCCACGAAGAACGGCCAAATATTCTTTTTTGATTAAGTTTTGGGAAAATGCGGTTTGTATGGCGCTATCCATTTCCTTGTTCAGGGAAAATAAAAGCACCCCTGCGGTCTTTCGGTCCAAACGATGGGCAGGATAGACCTTCTTCCCTATTTGATCTCTTAAGAGTTGTAGGGCAAACTCGGAAGTATCTGCAGCAATGGAGGATTTATGGACCAATAATCCATGGGGTTTGTTGATGGCAACAAAATCCTCATCTTCGAATAAGATCTCAAGCATGTCTATCGCTTTAATGCGTCGATTAACATTCCGGCTTTTTCATCGATCTTGGAACTGATCCATACCTGTCCGAAAGCCCCTCCTCCAATGGTAATCTTTTCGCTGTTCCAGTTAATCTTGGCAAGAGAAAAAAGGTAATAGTTTTCGGTGTAGGTGTAATTGTTCACAAATTCATTGACCACCTGGTCGCCTATGAGCATCATACCTAGATCTACAGCGTCCTTATGCTTGTAATCCAATTGTTTTTTGAGGATTTCTTTGGCCTTGAGTGACAGTTTTTCATTGATTTTCTCCTTGGAAGGATTGGTGAAAACCGCGACCAACATAATGACAACCCCCAATAAGGCAAAGATTCTTGTTTTACTCATAGGTACAAAAATAGTTTATTTTGAAGAGATTGGACTAAAATATCAAGCCAAACAGCCAAATTGTAAGGGCATACATGGCATAAATAAACAAAATGATGGTTATGAATATAACGATACCCAGGGTGATCAGGATGTTTTTGGCACTTCCTTGATGTTTATTGTCGTAATAATGTTCCCGTAGGAGTTTGACATTTTTCTCATTGGCCTTGTTGAAGAAGTCAAATACATTTCCAATGATGGGTATGGAACCTAAAAGTGCGTCATAAGTAACATTGAGCAGCATTTTTACGGCAACTTTGCTGCTTGCTCCATTTCTGTACATCACGGATACAAGTACCAGTGAAATAATGAAGGTGGCAATCTGCCCTCCAAAAGGAATAAAGTTTAGGATGGGGTCCAGACCGAAGCGGAAGTTTCCAATGCGGAAACGACTATCCATCAGGACAGATAGTCGTTTTACCCATTGAAAGTCTTTGTCAATCTTCTGTAAATTGTATGAAGGATGATGTTTCTCCATTGTTATTTCAGCGCGAATACGGCGTCGATATTACAGGTAAGTTTGATCGGTTTTACCTCTAGATCCAAGCCTTGTTCATTAGAATCCATTTCATTGCTCACCCCTTTGGCAGCCATGGCATACATACGTGGCTGAGGAACTAGATCATTCCAGTTCAAGCTGCTGTTATCATTGATCATGATAACCTTACCAACGTTTTCAGCATCTGCAGCAGCAAGGATCTCTGCATTTGTCCTCGCATCACGAACAGCTAGGGTTTTCAATTCCTTTTCGATTTCTTTCTTTTGCGAATGATCGTATCCGGAGATGTTGGTGCTCTGCAGTCCTTTTGCATCTACTTCCTCCAACATTGGATTTAAGTTCTTCAGATTAGTAACCTTGATCCTGTATTGTCTCGCCTGTAACAGTTCGTTGTTTTTCTTTTTGTTTTCAACATTGTAGCTATAGATGTTTTGAACGGTAAAGTCTTCTTTTTTGACTCCATTTTTCATAGCTGCATCAAAAAGTTGTTTTTCTAGCTGGTCAATAGCAACCTTTTTCTTGGTATTTCCATCTTGGTAATACTCTTTCAAAGAAATAGAAAGATAGATGATATCCGGTGTTACTTCTTTTTCTGCATAACCACGGGTTGCTACTCTCCTAGTGTTTTCCATATTATTAGTTTGGGCGCTCAATGAGGTCATCATTCCTACAAGCGCAATTAGCGTAATTAATTTTTTCATAATATTTTTAAATAAATTGTTCATGGCAAAAACCTTTCCAAATTGTTGGCGAAAAGAAATTGCCAAATAATTTGAAAAATGTTTAGTAGATTTAACGATTAAATTTAATTGGTATTCAAAAAATAATGATACCTTTAAAAAAAAACAATAGTAATTATTATGCAAGAAGGAGTAGTAAAATTCTTTAATGAAGCCAAAGGTTTCGGTTTCATCATTCCAAATTCTGGCGAGAGTGAAATTTTCGTTCACGTTTCTGGATTAGTAGACAAGGTTCGTGAAAACGACCATGTTTCTTACGAAGTACAACAAGGTCGTAAGGGACTAAACGCGGTAAATGTAAAGCTTATCTAAAAATTAGATTCAATATATATTTATTGTGGAAGCCCGTCGAGTACCAACTCAACGGGTTTTTTCATGCCTTTAATTTCCAAAAATTTCTTCCAGGATATAGAGGGAATTAATCTCTCCAAAGTTCTCTGTATGAAGTCGATAATAGTCGATGATTTTTTGCAGGAGATAGGTCCGATCCTGTCGGTTTAGCCTAATTTTGTTACAATTCGTAAAGCTGCTTTGTAAAATTTCTCTGAAATAAGTGCTGTAGGGTTCCTGCAGGACATGAAAGTGCGCAGGTAAGCTGTTGGAAAAGCGGCCTTCCATCAAGTCGAAATATGGAAGATCCTGTATGATGGGTTTGAAGCCTAGGTAGTGGCTCAGTTTGGCGAGGAAGACCAGATGATAATTTGCCAATCCTTCTTTGCTTTCATCCAGCCAAATGATGGCATTTTCCAAAAACTGGAAAAGTTGCGGTTCGGGATGCTGATGTCTCAAGACCTTGTAGAGGACTTCGTTCAAGAACATCGCAATGGAACTCTTGACGATATCTAGAGGGATGCTCTTGAGTGCAGGGATCTGCTGGGCTTCCTTTATTCGCTGCAGGTTGTTGTTTTCCTTATTATAAACGACCATTTCTAATAGATGAAATGGCTGGAGCATATTGAATGGGATCTTGGCCTTCGGTTTTCTGGCGCCATTGATCAGATAAGATTGCAGGCCCAAAACCTCCGTATATATCTGAGCGACAACGCTACTTTCGGAGTAGTTGGTAACTTTTAAGGTGATTCCTTTGGTTTGTTGCAGCATCAGGTTCTACCCTATTTGTTGTTCTTGGACTTCCTGTCGTCCAATATTGCGTTTCGATCGATCTTTCTGAACAAGCGATAAATAAAGGTGATAAAGCCGAATCCGAAAGAGATGACGCCGACAACCAGGAGCGGTTTATACCACATGTTGTCGGATTCCATGAGGATGGTACCATAGTAGATACAGATTATTCCCAGCAAAGTGAAAGCTAATCCTCGTATTAAATACTTGTTCATTGTGAATTGTTGAAAACTATTGTGAGCGTCGGCGCAAATAATAATGCAAAATACAGTATTTTTGTTGACTTCTGCCCTATTCCTAGATTATTTTAAAATAATTCGCTAATTATTATTGTATTTCCCAAAAGAAATATAGATATTTGCACACTCGTTTCTGAGGAACGATAATTGAATTAGAACAACAATAAAAAATCGAATATCATGTCAAGAATTTGTGATTTAACAGGCAAGACGGCATTAAAGGGAAATAACGTATCACACTCGAACGTTAAGACTAAGCGTAAATTCTATCCTAATTTACAGACCAAGCGTTTTTATATTCCAGAAGAAAATCGTTGGATTACTTTAAAAGTATCTACTTCGGCTATTAAAACCATCAACAAAAACGGTATTACAGCATCTATCGACAAGTTTATTAAAAGAGGTCATATTTAATAGATAGTAGCCTGTTATATCAGCAGAAAATAGAATCATGAAATTCACCCGTGAGGGTATAAATAAAGTAAGGCAATGGCAAAAAAAGGAAATAGAGTACAAGTTATCTTAGAATGTACTGAGCACAAAGAAAGTGGTCTTCCAGGAATGTCTCGTTACATTACCACTAAGAACAAAAAGAACACAACTGAGCGTTTAGAGTTGAAAAAATTCAACCCAGTATTGAGAAAAGTAACAGTTCACAAAGAAATTAAGTAATTAACGGATTGGATCTTTAGGGTCCATATTAAAAATATAATACCATGGCAAAGAAAGCAGTTGCATCATTACAAAAAGGTGGTGGTAAAGAATTTACCAAAGTAATTATCACTACAAAATCTGCAAAAACTGGCGCTTATACTTTCAAAGAAAGTATGGTACACAATGACAAAGTAAAAGAGGTTGTTGCTGCGGCTTCTAAATAAGCAGTTAGATATTCCTTTTTTTAAAGTTTTTCTTTAAAAATCTTATAATTAGCCGTTTTGGGAGCACCAAAAGGGCTTTTTTAGTATCCTGTATTTAAGTATCTTTGATACGATTCAGATCCTTTATCTATAACACATCCATCATGGGATTATTTGATTTTTTTAAAAAGAAGCAAGAGACACCTGAAGCTCAAGAGGCTTTGGACAAAGGTTTAGAGAAGACCAAGGAAGGTTTTTTCTCCAAGATTACGAAAGCAGTAGTAGGAAAGTCTACCATTGATGACGAAGTGTTGGATAATCTGGAGGAGGTTCTGGTAACATCTGATGTGGGCGTGACGACCACCCTGAAGATTGTAGAACGGATTCAAAAACGTGCTGCACAGGATAAATATGTCACTACCGATGACCTGAACCGTCTGTTGAAAGACGAAATCCAAGGTTTATTGGCTGAGAACAACAGTAATGACTTTGAATCATTTGAATATGGCAACCAAAAGCCATATGTGATTATGGTCGTTGGAGTGAATGGGGTAGGAAAGACCACAACCATCGGTAAGCTGGCTCATCAGTTGAAGGAAGCAGGTAACAAGGTTGTGCTTGGTGCTGCTGATACCTTCAGGGCCGCTGCTGTAGATCAAATCCAATTATGGGGTGATCGGGTTGGGGTGCGTGTCGTTGCACAACCCATGGGATCGGATCCTGCATCGGTTGCTTTTGATACCGTAAAGTCAGCCGTTGCGAATGGCGACGATGTGGCCATCATTGATACAGCAGGTAGACTTCATAATAAAGTAGGCTTGATGAACGAATTGACCAAGATTAAAAATGTGATGCAAAAGGTTATCCCTGATGCTCCTCACGAGATTTTGTTGGTTTTGGATGCTTCTACAGGTCAAAATGCCATTGAGCAAGCAACGCAGTTTACTCAAGCTACCGACGTGAATGCCTTGGCTTTGACAAAATTGGACGGTACTGCCAAAGGTGGTGTTGTCATAGGGATCTCGGATCAGTTTAAAATTCCGGTTAAATACATTGGAGTGGGAGAGAAGATCGGTGATTTGCAGTTATTTAACAAAAAAGAATTTGTAGACTCACTATTCAAGTAGGCTACAGCGTAATATGAAAACGAAACAATCAAAAACAGCGCCTGTACAGGCTAAACCACGTGTGAACGTGGTGACCCTAGGTTGCTCTAAAAACATACATGATAGCGAGGTGCTGATGGGCCAATTAAAGGGCAATCAGATGGAAGTGGTCCACGAAGCATCCAATATCCAAGCTAATGATATTGTGGTGATCAATACTTGTGGTTTTATTGATAATGCCAAACAAGAATCCATTGATACCATCCTTCAATTCTCTGAATTAAAAGACCAGGGAAAAGTAAATAAAGTTATTGTGACGGGTTGTTTATCAGAACGATACAAACCTGAATTGCAAACTGAAATCCCTAATGTTGATGCATTCTTTGGAACGAATGATCTTCCAGACCTTCTTTCCAGCATTGGTGCAGACTATAGACATGAATTGCTTGGCGAGCGTTTATTGACGACTCCTTCTCATTTTTCTTATTTCAAGATTGCTGAAGGCTGTAATAGACCTTGTTCATTCTGTGCAATCCCATTGATGCGCGGAAAGCATGTGTCCAAATCCATTGATGATCTGGTAAAAGAGGCTAAGTTCTTGGCTTCCAATGGTACCAAAGAGCTGATCTTGATCGCTCAGGACCTGACCTATTATGGGCTGGATATTTATGGAAAGCGTAATCTTTCCGACCTTTTGCGTCATTTATCGGATGTGGATGGGATTGATTGGATACGCTTGCAATATGCTTATCCTTCGGGGTTCCCGATGGATATTTTGGATGCCATGAACGAACGTTCCAATATCTGTAATTACCTGGATATGCCGTTGCAGCATATCTCAGACCGTATGCTAACCTCCATGCGTAGAGGGACTAGCAAACAAAAGCAGATCGACTTGGTCAATAAGATCCGTGATAAAGTTCCTGATATCGCCTTAAGAACGACATTGATCTGCGGTTACCCAGGAGAAACGGAAGAAGACTTCCAGGAAATGTTGGAATGGGTAGAGGAAACACGGTTTGATCGTTTAGGATGTTTTACTTATTCGCATGAAGAAAAAACGCATGCGCATAGCCTAGAGGACGATGTGCCGGAAGAGGTAAAACAGGATCGTGTGGATCAGATCATGGAAGTTCAGCAAGGAATTTCCTATGAAATCAATCAAGAAAAAGTTGGAAATACCTATAAAGTGTTGGTGGATAGGGTAGATGGCGATTATTTTATAGGCAGGACAGAATATGACTCCCCTGAGGTTGACAATGAGGTTGTATTGGAAGCAAAATCCAATTATGCCCGTATTGGTGACTTTGTTCAGGTGAAGGTTGACCGTGCTGAAGACTTTGACTTGTACGGAAATATTGTCAAATAACTATAACATTTGTGGCAAGTAGTCGGGCTTATTTTAAATTTTTGTATTTTGTATACTAAATGCCTATACATTTGTAAAAGTTTAAAAGAGGTAGATGAAAGCCACATATATTGATTACAACGACACTAATAGTTTCTCCAAAACCTTAATTGCCTATCTAAACCATAATGAGCAGCTTGCTCCATTTTATGGGAACAAACCTGATATAGCAGGTTTTAAGGATCAAATAGGCAAAAAGAAAGGCTTTGCTCATCGGGAATTATTAACTAAAATATTAACTGATCAATATGGAGACCTGCTGTCTTCCTCTCCGGAAGTGGCGCAGAACATTATCCGATTAAAGGATGATAACACCTATACAGTTACTACTGGCCATCAATTAAACATATTTACCGGACCTTTATACTTTATTTTCAAGATCGTGACGGCCATCAAGTTGGCCCAAGATTTAAAGAAGGAATTCCCTGATCAGGAGTTTGTACCGGTGTATTGGATGGCAACAGAAGACCATGATTTCGAGGAAATTAACCATACCAAGGCTTTTGGCAAAAAGGTCCTTTGGGATGTAGAATCGTACTCAGCGACCGGTCGTTTGGACACTTCCAGCATAGCTGATACCGTTAAACAATACTGCAATACCTTTGGGCTTTCTGATAATGCGACGGAGCTGACGGAGCTTGTAGAAGAGGCCTATCTGAAAGGATTGAGCCTCGCTGATGCTACGAGAACTTTCGTGAATTCCCTGTTTAAGCAATATGGATTGATCATAATTGACGCGGACAGGAAAGAATTGAAGAAAATCTTTGCTCCGATCATGGAAGATGATATTCTGAAAGAAAAGAGCTTTAAGGCTATTGAAAAGACTTCTGAGCAATTGAAGGAAAAGGGTTTTGCTACTCAGGTCCATTCAAGGGAGATCAACTTTTTCTATCTAACGGATGAATACCGCGAAAGGATCGTCCGTACTGAAGATGGCAAGTTTGAGGTTTTGCATCAAGGGATCTATTTTACTGAAGAAGAGATCAAGAAGGAGATCCATGCGCATCCGGAAAGATTCAGTCCGAATGTGGTTATGCGTCCAATGTATGAGGAATTAATCCTTCCGAACCTGGCTTATATTGGGGGAGGTGCAGAGATAGTTTATTGGCTACAGCTTAAAGCTAATTTTGATCAGTATAAAGTTCCTTTTCCTATTTTGATTCCGCGTAACTCCGCATTGGTTACAGATGATCAAATGGCGGGGAAAATATTTAGGTTAGATTTTACTTTTAAGAGCATATTCAAGCCGTCGGAGACCTTGAAGAAGGATTATGTGAAGCGAATTACCAAACATAGGTTGAATCTGCAAGATGAATGGATGGAATTCAATGCTATCTTTGGAAAGATCAAGCTGAGGGCACATAAGATTGATCCGAGTCTAGGGCCAAGCACCGATGCGGTCAAAGCCCGATTGAAAAAGGCAGTCAATAACTTAGAAAAGAAGCTGTTGAAGGCCGAGAAACGGAATCATCAGGATGCCTTGATACAGATTGATCGGATCAAGGAAAAGCTCTTCCCTGGAGGTGCGCTGCAGGAAAGGACCGACAACTTTGCTGAACTTTACCTGAAACATGGCAAGGAATTCATTCCCGACTTGGTAAAAAGTTTTAACCCATTAGACTTTAAATTCACTATACTTTATTAATATGGAAATGGAAGAGTTATTGAAGAGTAATTTCTATAAATACTATACAGAAAAAGCTTTTTTGACTGAGAGTGATTTCGAACAGCTTCTTCCTTTTTTTGAGTTTAGGGAACTTTCGCACAATCAATATATTCTGAGGGCAGGCGAGGTTTGCAAGCATTTTCTGTTTGTTGAGGAGGGATTACTGCAGTTTTTGTCCTTGGATGAGAAAGGCGTAGAACACATCCTTCAGTTTGCACCAGAAAATTGGTTGATGGGTGATCGGTCCAGTGTTTACTTTGATGAGCCTTCCTTGTATTATATCAAGGCCATTGAGCCCAGCAAGGTCGTTTTCTTGCATCCAAAGTTCTTTTCGGAAGCAGCAAAATTACGTCTTGAATTCGCGATGTTTACCGAAAGGTCCCTGCAAAGAAGTGTTTATTATTTACAGCGTAGGATCAATTCCCTATTGGCGATGACCGCAAAAGAACGCTATCTGGAGTTTATCGAGCTTTATCCAAACCTCTTGCTTCGCGTGCCGCAATGGATGATCGCATCTTATCTGGGGATTACTCCGGAGAGTTTGAGTAGGGTAAGAAGAGAGATAGCAAAGGATAGTTTTTAATAGCTGAGGTTAAAAAACCTCAGCCATCATACATCTGGCGCTGCCACCACCATATTTTTCAATACTAAATAAAGGAGCATGGGCAATCCTTCCGTGCTTCTCCAGGGCTTCAATCTGTTCCTCTTGAAAGGATTCGAATGCCTGCGAACTCATGCAGATTACTGGATCTCCATCAATGTTCCTGACTTCCAAGATATTTCCTGCAAAATGGTTCATTTGATCTTCGCTGATCTCAATGATCTCCTTACCAGTGTTTTTTAAGGTAGAAACGACCAGCTCTCTTTCTTCAGGATTCCTGATTACCTCCAAACAGATCACGCTGAAGTTTGTCCCTACGGACATCATCACATTGCTATGGTAAATGGGCAGATAAGCCTCACCAACCTGTTGGGTGGAATGGAAAACCAATGGGGTATAGCCTTGATCTTTGCAGAAAATATGAAATAGTTCCTCATTTGCGCGATCCGACAGGGAGCAATAGGCAATTTTGTTGACCCTATCCAAGATCATGGATCCCGTGCCTTCCAGGAACTTGTTCTGGTCTTCATAGGTGCTGTAGTCTTGGACCGTCTCGTAGTGTGTTCCGGCCTGGTCCAGCTTTCCTAAATAGTTCAATTGCCTTTCATTTCTCCTGTTTTCAGCAAACATGGGATAGATAATGCTCTTATTGACATGGAAGGAGATCACATTATTGGGGAATATACTGTCCGGGGTATCCAATTTACCCGGATCCTGAACCACAAAAACCTTGATTCCCGCATTTTTAAGGACCTTGACAAAGTTGTCAAACTCGGTAATGGCCAGGTCGGAAAGCCTGTCGTTCCGTTCATTTTTTGCTTGGAAGAAGTTATTGACAGCCGTTTCTTCGTTTCTTCGGAAGTAGAACGGTCTGACCATTAGGATTGTATTGGTGGTTTGCATGGTTATTTTCTGATTAAAGGTAGGGTAGAGCAGCGTAGGAGCCCTTCTTGCTTCCCGATTTCATGATAAGGGATTTCTTCTACAATGAAGTTTTGATCCCTTAGCCAATTGTTCAGCCTGGTAAATCTTTCCTCCGTAACAACGACCGTAGGAGAGATGGAAAACACATTAGAATACATCTGGTACATTTCATCTGCTGTAATCTGGAATACATTCTCTTCAGAGAATAAGGACAGCAGAAATTGGAAATCCTTTTGGTTCCGGAAGCCTCCAGGGTATATGATTGCCTTGTTTTCTCCTACCGGTTGAAAGCAACAATCCAAGTGTAAGGCATTAGACCTAGGGTCTGTCATGGATTTAATCAGGTCAAAACCCATCACGGTCTTGTTGGGGAATTTTTCCTTTAGGAATTCAACTCCTTGCAGGTTTGTTCTTGCTGTATTGATCTCTGAATAATCCGGACCAGTATAGGTTCCTATAAAAATATAGTCCTTCCAGAGGATGACATCACCACCTTCCATGTGAATATGGTCAGGTGCGGTAATGAGCTTGTCAGGATCGATCTGGTCGATGATGTACAAGATGGCTTCCCATTCTTCTGCTCTATCAGGAAGGATATTGGACTTTACGAAGTAATCGTCAATAACAAAACCTATATCTCTGGTAAAGATTTGATTAAGGTTGGGGATTGTTTCCGGACGATAGACTTCAACAGCATATTTTTTGAGAACTTGCTGGAACTGCTCAAGTTCATGAACCATGTCTGGTTCGGTGGGGTAAGTACCTGCGAGGATATGTTCCAGTGACTTGGGGTCGTAAGCTTCTTCGGCTGTTGGGGTGGGGCCGTTATCATTGGCAATCCCCAGTATTACAGCGGTCAAGCGGTCGGATTCATTCCTCACGTTTAATTTAAGCATATAATTTATTAATTGATTTAGGCCTAAATTAGTAAAGATTCCCATCTTAAAAATACCTGCGAAAATTATTGTAAATATTTAACAGCAAGTGCTTTAATGGTGGAATTAAAGTATTAAAGGAGGGGTGTTCAATGCAGAAAATGGAATGTTTTTGAGGTTTGTTTGCAGTTTTTTTAATAGGTGTGTCACATTATCCCGAAAGCAGCATATCCTAATAGGGAAATTGATTTAGGTCTTTTAAAGCAAAAGGACCGAAAGACTGTTACATTGATAAAATATTAACGCTATTGTTGTTTGGAATTTAAAGAAATGTGCAATCGATTGATGTGTTAATAAAAGTTTTTCGAGCAGGTCGACTCCTTAAAATTACCTATAAAAAGCGTATCTTTGCACATCTAAATTTTTACAGAGAAATCCTGTTGAAATATTTTGGATAACAGATAGTTAATCAGTCTCAAAAGTTACAATTAATACTTAAAATGAGTAACATATTTTACCAAGAAAAATTTGAGGATCGCCATAATGGTCCAAGTTCTGCGCAAGTAGAGGAAATGTTGAACGTGCTTTCAGTAGGTTCTTTGGATGAATTGATCGATCAGACCGTTCCTGCACAGATTCGTAAGAAACAAGCTTTGAACCTTCCTTCTGCACTTAGTGAGGTTGCGTATTTGGAAAAAATAGCTCAAATAGCTGAAAAGAACAAGGTATTCAAATCTTATATCGGTCAGGGATATAATGATGTGATCCTTCCGGGAGTTATTCAACGTAATGTTTTTGAAAATCCAGGATGGTATACTCAATATACGCCTTACCAAGCGGAAATCGCTCAGGGACGTTTGCAAGCGTTATTGAACTTCCAAACCATGGTATCTGACCTTACTGGTTTAGAGATTGCCAATGCTTCGCTTCTGGATGAGGCTACTGCTGCAGCTGAAGGTATGTTCATGTTGTACAGCACACGTAAAAACAAGGATGCAAATGTTTTCTTGGTGACTCCAAATGTATATCCTCAAACCTTGGATGTACTGCAAACAAGAGCCGTTCCTTTCGGTGTTGAGATCAGGGTTGCAGATTTAACTGTAGAGAACCTAACGGACGATGTGTTTGCCACATACATCCAATATCCAGCAGCTGATGGTACGGTAAATGATTATAAAGAATTTTCTGCTTATGCCCACGATAAAGACATCACGGTATGCGTAGGTACAGACTTAATGTCATTGGCATTGTTGACTCCTCCGGGAGAATGGGGTGCTGATGTCGTTGTAGGTAACTCGCAACGTTTTGGTGTACCAATGGGATTCGGTGGCCCTCATGCTGCTTTCTTCGCAACGAAGGATACTTATAAACGTAACATTCCAGGAAGAATCATCGGTGTTACTTCTGATTCCAATGGTGAATATGCGTTGCGTATGGCTCTTCAGACCCGTGAACAACATATCCGTAGAGATAAAGCTTCTTCAAACATCTGTACAGCACAGGCGTTGTTGGCAATCATGGCTTCTTTCTACGCAGTTTACCACGGCCCGAAAGGAATCAAAAATATCGCTTCCCGCATCAATGACTTGACAAAATTAGCTGATCAAGCTATCCAAGCATTAGGCTACAAACAAGTTAACGAATCATACTTTGATACACTACGTTTTGATGTAGGCAAAGAAGTTGATGGCTTGAAGAGCGAAGCTTTGAACCATGAGCTAAACTTCTTCTACCAAGACGGTACAGTTGGTATCTCTATCGATGAGACCACTACTTTTGATGATATCCAAACCATCGTGAAAGTATTTGCTAAGGTAAAAGGCAAGCACATTACCGATGTTGACATGGACGGAATCGTTAAGGAATTAGGAACTTCTATTCCTGAACACTTGGAAAGATCTTCTGAGTACTTGACTCACCCAGTATTCAATAGCTATCACTCCGAAAGTGAAATGCTTCGTTATATCAAATCCTTGGAGGCAAAAGACCTATCATTGTGCCATTCCATGATTCCTTTGGGATCATGTACCATGAAATTGAACGCAACGACAGAAATGGTTCCAGTTACTTGGGCTAGATTCGGTGGATTGCACCCATTTGCTCCTGTTGACCAAACTTCAGGTTACATGCAATTGATCAATGAATTGAACGATTGGTTATGTGAAATCACAGGATTTGCCAAGATGTCTTTCCAACCAAACTCTGGTGCACAAGGTGAATACGCTGGATTAATGGTAATCCGTGCATACCACCACAGCCGTGGAGATTTCGATAGAAACATCTGTTTGATCCCTGCATCTGCACATGGTACCAACCCAGCATCTGCATCTATGGCAGGCTTGAAAGTGGTTGTCGTTAAATGTGACGATCGTGGTAATATCGATGTGGAAGATTTGAAAGCAAAAGCTACTGAACATGCAGCTCACTTGAACTCCTTGATGGTGACTTATCCATCGACTCACGGAGTATTTGAAGAGCCAATTGTTGAGATCTGTAATATCATCCATGAGAATGGTGGTCAAGTATATATGGACGGTGCAAATATGAACGCTCAGGTAGGCTTGACTAGCCCAGGCTTCATTGGAGCAGACGTTTGTCATTTGAACTTACACAAGACTTTCTGTATTCCTCACGGTGGTGGAGGTCCAGGTATGGGTCCAATCGGTGTAGCAGAACACTTAGTTCCATTCTTGCCTAACCATGAGATCATCGAGATCTCTGGAGAAGAAGGAATTTCAGCTGTTTCAGCGGCTCCATTCGGTTCAGCTTCTATCTTGGTCATCTCGCATGCTTACATCGCTATGATGGGCGGAGAAGGCCTTACAAACGCTACTAAGACGGCTATCTTGAATGCCAACTATATCAAAGCTCGCCTAGAGCAACATTACCCAGTATTATATGCTGGTGCCAATGGTCGTTGTGCACACGAGATGATCTTGGATTGCCGTGGATTTAAGAATGTTGGAATCGAAGTTGCTGACATCGCTAAGCGTTTGATGGACTATGGTTTCCACGCTCCAACAGTATCATTCCCAGTTGCTGGAACTTTGATGGTTGAGCCTACGGAATCAGAATCAAAACCAGAATTAGATAGGTTCTGTGATGCATTGATCGGTATCCGTGCCGAGATTGCTGCGGTTGAGAATGGAGAGGCAGATCAAAAAGACAACGTTCTGAAAAATGCGCCACATACCGCTAGAGTGGTTACAGGTGATGAGTGGGATAGACCATACTCTCGTCAGACTGCAGCTTACCCTATCGAATACTTAAGAGTAAACAAATTCTGGCCTTCAGTAGGTCGTGTGAATGATTCTCAAGGAGACAGAACATTAATCTGTTCATGCCCTCCGATGGAAGCATACGCAGAGATCTAAGAAGATCTGAAAATATTAAGAACCTGAAAGCCTTTGCTCTATATTGAGTAAAGGCTTTTCTATTTGCTGTGGAAAATGAGGTTAACCCCCTAAAACATGGCATTTCTGTTATGTTTTTACTATTTTAGGTTTTCAATTAAATCTGATTTTGATCATGAAACCCTACCTATCTCTATTATCGATCCTTGTATTATTCCTTTTAGGTACTCAATTTGCAGAAGCACAAAAGAAGCTGTTCCAATTTGGAGTGGAAAAGAGCTTTGACGAATCCATCTTAAACGCCAAAACCAAGGGCAAGGCTATCCAATGGATTGATGTCAATACCTCCGATACCACTTGGAAGGCGAAGGGAAACCTTCTACAGAACAGCGGTAATCCTATAGGTGTAGTACGTTCGGAGAAGATGTATGAGAACTTTATCATGCATGTCGAGTGGAGACATCTGGAGAAAGGCGGCAACTCCGGGATTTTTGTATGGTGCGATGCCAAGGCAGATCCGAAGAGCAGGCTTCCGATGGGAATGGAAGTGCAGATGTTGGAGTTGGACTGGGTAAATATCAATGCCGTAGATGGCAAACAACAGCCAATTGCCTATGTCCACGGTGAATTATTCGGAGCCGGAGGGATGACAGCATCACCAGACAACCCAAGGGGCGAAAGAAGTAAGTCTCTAGAAAACAGGTGCCTCGGAGTAGGAGAGTGGAATAAATACACCGTTGTCTGTGTGGACGGGACAGTGAAATTAGCGGTTAATGGTAAATTCGTAAACAGTATCAGACTTGCCTCCAAACGAAAAGGCTATCTTTGCTTAGAAGCTGAAGGGGCTAAAATGGAATTCAGGAACCTTCAGATTATTGAATTGGAACCAGGAATGGATCGCCCAGAGTTTGTGGTTGATCCCTTATAAGAGAATGTTTAACAAAAGGATATGATCAAGAAATACATTATTTATTTTTCGCTTGCTGCATTGGTAAGTTCTTGTGGCGGAGGGAAGTATGCCAGCACAGAAAAGATATATAAAAAGAAAGCCAAAGATTTCTCGGAACTTTATAAGGAAGCCCCTGTAAAAGGACAGGTAGAAAGGATTGCGGCCAACCATAAGGAATGGATTGCTTCAACCAATTTTGGTGTCCGCAAACCAAACTATGTGATGATTCATCACACTGCTCAAAAGGACCTGGACCAGACCGTCAGGACCTTCCATAATGAAAAGGTAGGCGTAAGTTCGCACTATGTCATCGGCAGGGACGGAAAGATTGTTCAGATGGTCAACGACCTGTACCGTGCGCACCATGCCGGTTTGGGAAGATGGGGTAATGACACTGACCTGAACTCCTCTTCCATCGGTATCGAATTGGATAATAACGGTATCAGTGACCCATGGCCAGTAGTGCAGATCAACGCCTTGGTCCAATTGCTTTCCTACCTAAAGGAAACCTATAAAATCCCACAGGCAAACTTTATCGGACATATGGACTATGCCCCAACCAGAAAGAACGACCCTTCAAGGTTCCCATGGAAGGTATTGGCAGATAAAGGATTTGGATATTGGTATGATGATGTCTTGGAAGATCCTCCAATGGGCTTCGACCCTAAGATTGCATTAAGGATCATTGGTTATGATGTGAAGAACCTAGATGCCGCTATCAAAGGATTTAAGCAGCACTATACCCAGATGGATGTCACTAGCGCCAACCTCACTGAACACGACCTCAAGATCCTTTATTCGATCTTTAAGAAGTTTTTATAGTAGTATTTAGTACCTAGTATTTAGAATTTAGTATCTAGTATTTAGTATTTAGTATTTAGACATGTAGGACGCCCTAGGTCTAAATACTAAATACTTTCTACTAAATACTCAAAAGAAAAGGACGCCCTAGGTCTAAATACTAAATACTTACTACTAAATACTATTTAAACAGTTTTAACGAATTTCTCATCGTAGTTCTCGATATCAACGATGTATCTGTTGTTGATCAAGAAATCAAACAATGGTTTTGCTTCTGGAGAAACAGGAAGGTTCTTCGTTGTAACGATTTTCTCTGATTTTTTATCCAAATAAGGGTAAGCATAAAGCTTAACGTTCTTGCTGAACATACCTGAGATATAGCTCAACAGCTCATTGGTATAGTTTTCCTTATTGTAATTATCCGAATTGAAGATGTTTTTCAAGTTGGAAACGTTGGTTGCAATACCTACATGTTTCGGCTTGAAAGTCTGAACGAATTCAGCCAAATGGTTATTCCTTCTGAAGTTGGAAACCAGGATATTGTTACCTGTAGAACATAGGTATTCCGCACGTTCAGCGAAGTAGATCAGATCCTCATCTGAAATCACGCTGTTTTCATCCAGCACATTCCCCATCAATACCTCAATCAGCACGACGGTATTCTCTGGAACCGCCTTCGTGTTCTTCAAGAACTCTTCAACGGCCAGGTTAAACAGGTCAAAGTTCGGATTTGACTTTTGACGATACTTCGTACGTAGGATAATGATGTTCTTTTTATAAAGATAATCTTTGATTTGGGCAGCCTTTCCATCTGGTTTGAAGATCGCTGCTTTTGAGAAACCTTTTGCGATCAGGTATAGGTTCAACAAGCGCTCATTTGCATTCGCGAAAAGAGGTCCTGAAACCTTAACCAGGTCAATTTCTACCGAGCCTACAGATAGATTGTCCACTAGGGACTCAATCATCGTCTGCGGGTTCTCCGCATAGTAATAAGCGGCAAATACAAGGTTTACACCTAAAATACCAAGGACTTTGGTCTGCAATCTATTGTCACTGTCCAATAACCTGACATGGATGATGATATCGTTGGTCGGACCATCCACTTCATGTTGGAATCGGATTCCGATCCATCCATGAGGTTCATTGGTTTTCGTAAAATTCAATGTGGTTACTGTATCGGCAAAAGCAAAGAATTTTTTACTGCTGTATTTCTCACCCTGTAGGCGCTCCGTTAGGAGGCTATACTCATGGTCAAGCATTTTGGTCAGTCGGGTCCGGCTCACGTATCTTCCGGACTCTTCGATACCATAGATGGCATCGGAGAATGCCATATCGTATGCAGAGATGGTCTTTGCAATGGTTCCAGACGCTGCACCTGCTTCAAAGAAATTACGAGCGACTTCCTGTCCCGCGCCAATTTCTGCGAATGTACCATAAATATCAGCGTTAAGATTGATTTTAAGCGCTTTGCGCTTGGTTTCGTAAATTTCTCTTGCCATGCGGCAAAGGTACGAAAACAGCGTCAATAATTGTGTAAAGAGGTTGGTATAAAGAATAAAGTTAGGCGAGATTATAGCTCGCCTAACTTTTTCAATGTATAGAATAGGGCAGAGCTATGCAAAGCCTGTCCGATTTTATTATCAAAAAGGAATTGTTTTGCCTCTTCCAGGTCCATTAATACCACTTCAATATCTTCCGAAGGGTCTAGGTCCTGTTCCTGCACTTTCCTTCCACCGGTCAAGAGATAAGTATAGGTGATATTTCCCGAAGTCGCAGGATTGGCAAATAACTCGCAGACAAAGCTGATATCATCAAAAGCATAGCCCGTTTCTTCCAACAGCTCCCGCCTTGCGGCAATCTCAGGATCCTCGTTATCTTCAACCACGCCCGCTGGAAGCTCAACCATGATCCTGCCGGCACCATGACGGTACTGCTTGACGAATATAACCTGATTATCTTCCGTCAGAGCAACCATATTGACCCATGTAGGGTATTCCAGTACGTAGTATTCCTCTTTTATGTTGCCATTGGGCATCTCTAGCTTATCGACGCGTAGAGTGGCCCAAGGGCGTTGAATAATGTATTTCGAATCAATTGTTTTCCACTTCTCCATTAATCTTTCACTATATCAGCCATCATCAATCTCACTTTATCATCCAAACGGTTTGAAATCTGACCAAACTCAGAGGTAAACTCCAGATTCTCCCTTACCGAACAATAGAATTTAATCTTTGGCTCCGTTCCAGAAGGTCTGGCAGAAATAACATCGCCATCTTTGGTGATAAACTGAAGCACATCGGATTTAGGAAGATCAATTTTAGACTTCTTACCTGTCGCCATATCCGTCGCTTCTGAAGTTTCGTAATCCCTAACCTCAACCACCTCGATATCGCCCAATGTTTTTGGTAGGTCAGCACGTAGATCGGCCATCATCTGTTTGATTTCATCGGCTCCAGCCTTGCCTTTTTTAGTTAGGGAAATCAGCTTCTCCTTGTAATAGCCATAGTCCAAATAAAGCTTCAACAGGACATCGTACAAGGATTTACCCTGACTTTTGAAATAGGCAGCCATCTCCGAGATAAAGGCACATGAGTTAACAGCATCCTTATCACGCACTAAATCTCCAACCAAGAAACCGTAGCTCTCTTCACCGCCCACTAGATAAGTTTCCTTGCCTTCCAGTTTCGTCATGACCTCTCCGATAAACTTAAAGCCCGTTAAGGTCTCATAGCTTTTCACATCAAATGCTTTCGCGATATCCGAGAATAGGTTCGAAGTAACGATGGTTTTTACGATATATTGGTTTGCCTTAAGCTGACCCAGGTCCTTCTTGGAAGAAAGCACATAATAGGTCAACAAGCTACCGATTTGGTTACCATTGATCAATTGGAATTCGCCTGATGGCAATTTGATCGCTACACCCACGCGGTCCGCATCTGGGTCTGTTGCCATAACCACATCTGCATCGATTTCCTGACCCATGGCCATAGCCTTCGACATCGCTTCTTCCTCCTCAGGGTTTGGATAAACTACCGTAGGGAAGTTACCGTCCGGTTTAGCTTGGTCCTCAACAACCTGAACATTCTTAAAACCCCATGCTTCCAACATCTTTGGAACGATGGTGATACCTGTTCCGTGGATTGGAGAATAAACGATCTTCAGGTCGCTCTGCTCCATAACGGCTTCAGGATGTAAGCTCAATTTCTTGTTCGCATCTATATAGAGTTGGTCAAAGTCTTCTCCCACCAAGTGGATATTCTTCTTAACGCCCTCAAACTTGATCTCTTTCACAGAAGAGATCGCATTCACCTCAGTGATTACATTTTTATCATGTGGAGCAACCAATTGTCCACCATCATTCCAATATGCCTTATATCCATTGTATTCCTTAGGATTGTGCGATGCGGTCAACATCACCCCACCTTGACATTTGAAATGGCGTACAGCAAAGGACAACATCGGTGTAGGTCTCAATTCCTTGAACAGATAGACCTGGAAGCCATTTGCTGAAAAAACATCGGCAACCAGCTGCCCAAATTCTTGCGAATTGTTTCGGCTATCATAGGATACCGCAACTTTGATTTCCTGATCTGGGAATTGCTTGATCAGGTAATTTGCCAAGCCTTGTGTCGCTTTTCCGATCGTATATTTGTTCATCCTATTGGATCCCACGCCCATTATGCCGCGCAGACCACCCGTACCGAATTCCAGTTCCTTATAGAACGAATCCAATAATTCCGTCTCTTCCTTGTTGTCGACCAATGCCTTTACTTTGGAAACGGTGTCCTTATCGTATTCATCCGTTTGCCATTGATTGATTCTTCCTTGTGTTTCTTTATCTAGAGTACCCATGTGGTTACATTTTTTAAGGTAAATATATTAGTGTAATTATTAATTAGGCATCGCAGTTGCCATAAGAACGGTCCAGTACAGTCACATACCAAGAGCCCTCAAACTGTTTAACATGGAAAACCAAAAAGTGTTCATCCGTCGGGTTTAAAATAACGCGATAACTGCCATCTTCCAATTTGGAAACCCTTTCCAAGGTCTTATCATCGTATTTAGCTCCATTGAATTCCCCTTGATACTTCATGATGGTATCCAGCAGATGCGTCACGCTGGTTGCGGTCGTATCGCTAGAGAAACCATATTTGGTCCATTTATCCGTATCACATAGAAATTCAGGCAATGCCTCAAAGGTCAAGGTCTTGTCGTTTTCAAAAGTAGTATAGGGATAGGATTCGGGAACAGGATTTTGAACATCAAAGCTGTCCACTAATTTGAAGTCATCCATCACCCCAGGACGATAGATAATGGCAAGTCCATGTTCAGGATGGATCAAGGCATTGACTTTTTCATTGTCTTGGCTGAGGTAGGCACGCACAAACCGCGTAATCACCTCCGAAATCTGTTGGATCTCCTCAGGTTGGTTCAGGCTTGCTCGGGTTACCGTGTCCTGATGGGCTGTTGCTGTTTTTGATGAGTTATTACAGGAACCTAATAGCACAATAAAGGCTAACAGTCCCACTGCGTAATTTTTGATCATGATTATTTGTTGTTTTTCCGGATAGTTTGCTCGATTGTATCCCACATTTCTGAAGGGATGGCCTCCATGCCATTCATCTGACCGGCTCCTTGTAGCCATTCTCCTCCATCTATGCTGATTATCTCGCCATTGATATAACCTGCAAAATCAGATATCAAGAAAGCTGCCAAGTTTGCCAATTCCTGATGTTCTCCAACACGTTTTAATGGAACTCGGTTCTTAAAGTCAAATTTCTGGGCCAATTCGCCAGGTAGAAGGCGATCCCAAGCCCCTTTTGTAGGAAAAGGTCCCGGAGCAATTGCATTATGACGGATGCCATATTTCCCCCATTCAACCGCCAAGGATTTGGTCAAGGTCACCACACCGCCTTTTGCAACGGCCGATGGTACCACATAGCCCGAACCTGTGAAGGCATAGGTCGTCACGATATTCAGTACGTTGGCAGCCTGTTTCCTTTCGATCCAGTGCTTGCCAAACTCCAAAGTACAGTTCACCGTACCTTTCAGGACGATATCGATAATGGTAGAAAAAGCATTTGCAGATAAACGCTCGGTTGGCGAGATAAAGTTCCCCGCGGCATTGTTCACCAATACATCAACCTGCCCGAAGATCTCGATGGCTTTCTCCCGTACAAGCTTGATCTCCTCCGTATTCCTGATATCACAGGCAACAGGTAATACGGGGTTTCCGGTCTTGGCCTGGATTTCTTTGGCAGTTTCTTCCAGAACATCCAGTTTACGGCTCGTGATGACCACATTGGCCCCCAATTCCGAAAAATAGACGGACATCGCCTTCCCCAATCCAGTTCCACCACCGGTTACTACCACTGTTTTACCTTTCAAGGCATCCTGCTGTAAAGCTCCTTGTACTGCCATATTTATGATTTTTTAGTGAGATTGTCGATTATTGCTTTCAAGATCGCCCTTGTGGACGGTGCCCACCAGCGCTCTAGGACCTGCTCAATGGCAGCCCCTTTGGTTTCTTTTACCTGTTGCAAGAGATGCTTGCGGATATTTAACTTTGAAGCCCTCCATGCATTGGGTTCAAACTGCAGGTACTGCTTGGCCTTCTTGGCTGCAGTCGTCTGGATGCGGTCAAAATTAACGACCTCATCAACCAAACCTGCGTTCAATGCCTCCTGCGGAGTCAATAGCTTGCCTTCCAATAAGAATCGCGCCGCATTACCTGAACCGATCCAAAAGGCATAAAGTTCAAAAATACTGCTAGGGACAATGATGCCTACTGGCACCTCATTCAAACCGATGATATATTCTCCAGCTGCCATTACACGGTAATCGGAGCAAAGGGCCAACACACAGCCACCTGCAGGACTATGTCCTGTAACCGCCGTGATAAAAGGCTTAGGGAAAGAGACCAGTTCTTCGATCAGGTCAATGAACTTTTCCCAAAAGGATTTCATCTGTGCCTCATCGTATTGAAAGAGCGTGATCAGGTCCAGACCTGAAGTAAAGAAACCTTCTTTACCTTGAAGGACAACAGCAAAAACGGATGGATCTTCCTTTAGGGATCTGAATGTAGTCGTGATTTCCTCGATCATTTCCAGATGCATGGCATTGGATTTTCCTCGATCTAATTGAATGTAACAGATGTTCTCTGATACTTGAGTATTTAAGAATGTACCCATATGAATTCCATTTGTTAAGTATGGAAATTTACGGAAAAATTAGACGTTTTGATAAAAAATTAGCGCTTATTATAAGGTAATGTGGAGATATATTGATGTTAGAATAAGATTATCAAAAGAATAGGCCCAAATGAATGGGCCTATCTCTATTATTTAACTTCAAACTCTATTATCCTTCTCAATATCCTGCCATTGAAGTCCAAGCCCTCAATAATCATTCTATAGGTTCCAGCTTCATCCGAAGTGTAAAAATCAAAATTTGCAATACCCTTTTCATTCGATACTATCCCCGGTTCCCAGTGTATCGTCGTTCTAAGGTCCGTTTGGAACTGGCTTTCCGAATTCGTTTCATAGACAGGTTTATAAAATTCCTTGGTCAAAGATATTCCTCTTGGCGAAATCGAAAGGATTCCCGTTGGCTGATAGGCCGAACTACGTGCATCCCTGCCTGTTTTCGAAGTGATAATGATCAAACCATTTCCACCGTAGCTACCGTAGATGGAGGTGTAATTAATATTTCTCAGCACCTCAACGCTCTGTATGTCGACAGGGTTGATGCTGGATAGCATATCACCTTCCACATACATCCCATCTATCACCAACTGCATCGGTCCATTGCTACGCGTGCTGTAGGGAATTCCTCCGCGGAATACCACGCCGGTCAGCCTGCCGTTTAGACACATCTCCAAACTAGGGCAGGTGCTCAGGTCTTCCGCTGTCAATACCTGATCCGCATTGCCAGAACCATTGAGGTTGGACGAATTGGCTGCCGCTTTCGGACGTTGTGCCCGAACGGTAACCTCTTCAATCTGGAATACCTTTTCCATGATCCCCTTTTTCTCCAGTTGCTCATAGAACTTTTTGCTGGCCAGCAATTGATCCGCATTCAGTTTGTTGATGTCATTCAAGATCAAGGGCTGGTTCTTTCCGAAGTTTATGGCTGGCTCCTTAAAAGGGTTCGCAATGATATCCACAAAGTTTTTTCCCTTATCATTTCTTGCCGACAATAAAAACTTGACACTGTCCGGAAACAAGAGGTTCTTAAAGGCAAACTCACCTTCTGCATTCGCCGTGGTATCCAAGTAATCCATAAAGTTATTCGTGGATATCAGCTGTATTTTCGCATTGGGAACCGGTGCCTTTCTGCCCACCTTATTGATGCTCCCTTTGATGGTAATCCCTTTCTCCTCGTCGAACTCCGCTTTTGCATTGCTGAGCGAATCCAATTTATTGATCGAAATCTTCCGCCAACCCTGCGTCAACATCAGGTTGTCCAGGTCCGCCGCCTTGACCGTACCATCGGCATTGAAGTAAAAACTTGGCTTCTCAATAAAACCCTTGATATCTGCATTTAAAAAGAGTGAACTTAATATGCTCACCGAGTTGGGAACATCATCTCTGTAGTTCTTCAGGTTAACGACAGAAGCTGATAATGCAGAGAAGCGAATGCTATCCTCCGTATTCCCTATCGTAATCTCCGTGTTCACCTTTTCCCTTAAACCATAACTGCTCTTGTTCAATTTCACCTCAGCAGGTAAAATGGACTTTTTATTATAGTTAAAAATAGCCCTTTCAGAAAGGGGTAGAAAATCCTTGTTCAGCAAACTCACCGTCAAAACACCCATAGGCAGGTCCTTACGCGGCACATTGAACAGGACATTCGCTTGTCCGGCCTTATTCTTGGCCATATAGTAAATCTTGCCTAGCTGTTGGACTATGAGGTAGAGTTCCTCATTGTTTATCTTCCCTTCCGCTATATTGACCTGTGCAAAGACCTTATCCGAATTGCTGTTGTTGATGGCCAAGGAGATATTGTTGCCAGAAACCGCATCTATACTGATGGTCTTTTGGCTGCCATCCTCAAATTTAGTCTGGATCTGGTAGCTTTCACCCTCCTCAAAATAACAGGGTGCAGAACCCATGCCCAGTTCGTTGGTGCTCAGCACGGCTGCGGTATCTTGTTTCGAATTGATGATCGTGATATCCGCCTTTATGCCCAATCCTTGCGGATTCAAGGTCTTAATGGCTATCCTATTCAGTTCATTGCTGACAATTTGCCCGCCCTCTATAAAATATTGGACTGAATTCCCAGAATCAAAGACATTCGTATTGATCAGTTTCTTGACAATGGAGCCATCTAGGTTCTTGAAGCGAATCGAAAGCGGTTTCCCCCGATTTTTATCGGTCACCTTGATCCTGATGCTCCCATCAGGCTGCATGGACTCCCGACCTCGGTCAACTACCTTTTCCCCATCCATCACCGTATAGCCAACAGCAGTCTTTTCCCAACTTTTGTTTTCTGGATTTTCGAAATTTAAGAGATAGAACTCATTTTCCCCCTCCTTGATAAGCTTGCTGCTGCCAATGATATTGTCTGAACGGACATTACCGATATTCAACACCTTCTCAAAATAATAGTCAGAGCTGCTGTTCCGCATCCAATTGCTGTACGCCCGCATGCGGTAAGAACCTTCTACCAGCGTGTCCGCAAGCAACATATCGCCTACAGATACGCCCGTAAACAGGGAATTGATCTTTTGTGACACAATCTCGCCCGTCGGGCTGATCAATTCCACATAGGCAATATTGGATAGAATAGAGAGTTGATTTTCCAGTCCGATCGTCGAATAGATTTTGTACCAGACGGTTTCTCCGGCACCGTAATTATTGCGGTCGGTTTGGATGTGGATCTTTTCCTGGGGGAATTTTCCTGCATACAGATCCATTTTTTCTTGAAAGGATTCTGAAGTTTGAGCAGCTAGTGGATTAAATAAACTGATAAAACACAGGAAAGCCAAGATGGCTGTGAGTTTCTTCATAATTAAGTCGGCTAAATCCTTATAATTATACGAAAATTTGTAAAGAATCTATGTAAAAATCTTTTTTGGGAGCGGATTTCTCATCTGCTTCAATATCTTTGCGGTATGAATATTCTGATCATCGGCTCTGGAGGTAGAGAGTCTGCCTTTGCCTATAAAATCTCGCAAAGCCCTAAACTAAGCAAATTATTTATCGCTCCTGGAAATGCAGGAACTGGACAGTACGGTGAAAATGTACCTCTAAAAGTGACCGACTTTGAAGGAATCGCTGATTTTGCTTTGAAAAACCAAGTGCAAATGATCGTGGTAGGTCCAGAAGAACCATTGGTGAAAGGTATTCATGATTTCTTCCTTTCTAGGGAAGACCTAAAACATATTGCTATTGTTGGCCCGCAACAAGAAGGCGCTCAATTGGAAGGATCTAAGGATTTCTCCAAGGAATTTATGATCCGACACAATATCCCAACCGCTGCTTTCAAATCCTTCAACAAAGAAAACCTAGAAGAAGGTTTGGCATACCTAGATACCCAAAATCTTCCTATCGTTTTGAAGGCTGATGGTTTGGCACAAGGAAAGGGCGTATTGATCATCGATAATTACGAAGAAGCGAAAGCGGAACTGAAGGCCATGATCAATGATGCTAAATTCGGTGCCGCAAGTGATGTGGTGGTCGTAGAAGAATTCTTGAAAGGTATCGAGCTTTCAGTTTTCGTATTGACCGACGGGAATGACTATAAGGTATTGCCTTCCGCAAAAGATTACAAACGTATCGGCGAAGGGGATACAGGATTAAATACAGGCGGTATGGGTTCGGTATCACCGGTTCCTTTTGCAGATCAGGCATTTTTGGACAAGGTAGAGAGCCGCATCATCAAACCTACCGTAGATGGGCTGAAAAAGGATAACATCCCTTACAAGGGCTTTATCTTTATCGGACTGATGAATGTAGACGGAGAACCGTTCGTAATTGAATACAACGTGCGTATGGGCGATCCTGAAACAGAATCGGTATTGGTTCGTATCGAATCTGACCTAGTTGACCTTTTGGAAGGTGTAGCCAATGAAGACCTGGCAACGCGCTCTTATACCGTAACAAATAAAACGGCAGCAACCGTAATGATTGTTTCCGGTGGTTATCCAGGAAATTATGAAACAGGCAAGCTGATCACAAACATCGAAAACGTAAAAGAATCTATCGTATTCCATGCCGGAACTAAACTTGATGGTCAGAATGTGCTGACTGCCGGAGGTAGGGTTCTAGCCGTTACTGCACTGGAAGATGACCTGTTCTCCGCTTTGCAACAGGCAACCGCTGACGCTGGACGCATCTTTTTCCAAGGAAAGTACTTCAGAACCGACATCGGATTCGATCTTATATAAAAATATCGGTTTAAAAGCCAATGAGTTATATTTTTGCCAGTGAAAATATTTTGGAAGAATAGATAAAGCTTCTATATTTGCATCACCAAAGCAAAATGGCCCGTTCGTCTAGGGGTTAGGACGCAAGATTTTCATTCTTGAAACAGGGGTTCGATTCCCCTACGGGCTACAGAAAAAAGCGACTTGAAAAAGTCGCTTTTTTTGGTTTGGGGAGGATGGTTTAATGCGGAATTTTTTTGATTAATAAAATGTTATATTTCTTCCGCAACTTCTGCCTTGAGCTTCTAAAAACTGACCAACTTCACTAATCTGATTTTCATATCTGTTTCTTTTATATTTTCAGTTCATTTTTATAGGTTTTTCAGCTGGGTAAAAAATAATTCTGGTGAAATCAGTTTTAACAAATGAAGCTGTTTTGATTTTAGATAGGATTTACTTTACACTTCCCAAGGGGATTTCTTAAGACATTCTGAAAAGTTGGATTAGGGATATTAAAAAAAAAGGTATCTGCAGAAGATGATCAAAAGGTCAAATGCAAAGAATGAACTGAAAAGTAGGGATTTCCCTACTTTTAATTGCTCAGCTGATTGACGTTGTAGTGATGATATACTTATAAATTTTCTTTTCTCAAGCTTTCAGGTAGATCTCAGAACCATTAAAATTACAAAATTACGGCTTCCCGTAAAGAGTTTAAAACATCTAATAGTAAATTTAATAATATTAATTTTTGAAAGGTTTTTTTGAAGATTAGAGAATTTTAACATACACACTTTTCTTTGGAATTCAGATTAATAAAATTAAATTAGTTATATTATTTTACCAAACAATTATTAACCTAAATGGTATGGCACGAAAAGTATTTTTCAGCTTTCATTATGAACGTGATTCACACCGTGTCTCGCAAATTCGTGAATGTAATAGCATCTCACAACACTTTACAAAATCACCTTTTATTCCAAAATCTGAGTGGGAGTCAATAGAACGAACAGGTCCAACTGCAATAAGAAATTGGATTGATAAAAACATGGATGGTGCTTCAGTCATTATTTTGTGTTTTGGTCTAAAAACTTATACTAGACCATGGGTGAAGTATGAATTAGAAAAAGCTCATAAGGAAAATAGAGGAATTATAGCAATTGATATGAGCGGTATGAGTACAATGCAGAATGAAATAGACGGTGCCGGCATTAATCCTCTGAAGAAAGCGGTTGATTCTTTTGGAACAGAATTATTTTATTACTCTAATTATAAGACTTATCACTGGATAATGGATGGAGGAAGGAATAACATTGATAAATGGATAGATAAAGCGGCGCAACTTGTAGGTAGATAACTTTGTATCATGACATTAGACGAATATCAAAAAAAAGCAGTAGGAACTGTTCAACAGTATAAATCAAAAGATCAAGAAAATTTTTTTTTGGGATATTTAGGATTAGCAGGGGAAGCGGGATCAGTTTTAACAACTTTAAAAAAACTAATTAGGGACGGTGAAGGATATGGCAGCTTTAATGAAAAGCTTACTGAAGAATTAGGTGATGTGCTATGGTATATCTCTTCAATAGCGAGTCATAATAATATTAGTCTTGAAGACATCGCGAAAAATAACTTAATTAAAACACAAGATCGATTTGACGAAGTTGATCTCAAAACTATTCCACGACTGGACAAATCCTACGTTGAACAATTCCCAGATTCTTTTATTATTAATTTCATTGAGGAAGAAGGCGAGAACGGACTATTAGAAGTTAAAATGCTTTGGGAAAAGAATCCAAACGATGAATTAATCGAATTAGGTGATCCATTGACCGACAACTCAAGAATTCCAAATGCCTATAGATACCATGACGTGTTTCACTTAGGACATATTGCTTTTTTGGGCTGGTCTCCTGTTATCCGCCACCTTATGAAACTGAAACGGAAAAGTGATAGTATCACTTTAGATGCTGAAGACAGAGGAAGACCTCAAGTTGCTGAAGAGGCAATCACCTTGATAATTTATAATTATGCAAAAGGTAATAAAATGTTACGTAGTAGCGATAGAATTGATACTGAATTGTTAAACACCATAAAGCAACTTGTAGTTGATCTAGAGGTAGCATGTGTTAGTTCTAATCAATGGGAAAAAACTATTATTGAGTCTTATAAAATCTTTCATGAGGTGGTAGAAAATAGGGGCGGTAAAGTATTAGTTTCTCCAGTAGACAGGACGTTAAAATATTTAGGCAAATAAAGATCATTTGACATGGGAATTTCTCATTACGTTAAACTAACAAGGCCAAAAAGATCCTCTGTATATGACTTATACTGGATCTTTGCCAATAAAAGACAAGAGATATTTGAAAAGCGCCTCATTGGCCAACCCGCACCTTGGACGGATGACCACGTGATAAATAACCATCGCTTTACGAATGTTTTTAGGGCTTCTGACAGAGTAAGTCAGTATTTAATTGATTTGCAATATCAAGGAGAAAATATAGAAGAGGTTTTCTTTAAAACCATGTTGTTTAAAATTTTCAACAAAATTGAGACGTATAAATATTTGGAGACGCATGTTGAAAGGATATCTGTAAATACTTTCTCTACTAGCAGTTACGACAAATTGTTAACTGCTCGAATGATGGATAAAAAGACAATATATTCAGCAGCTTATATTATGCCCTCTGCAGGAAATGTGTTTGGATATAAGCTAAAACATTCCAATCATTTAGCTTTACTTTCAAGGATGATAAAGGAAAAGACATATCTAAAAATCCAAAGAAGTAAAAGCCTTCAAGATGTTTATAAAATAATTTTATCATATCCTTCATTTGGTAGTTTTCTGGCATACCAATACACGATTGATCTTAACTATAGTCAACTCATTAACTTCTCTGAAATGGATTTTGTTGTTGCTGGACCAGGTGCAAAAAATGGAATATTAAAGTGCTTTGATTCAATTGGTTCTTACTCATTCGAAGATGTCATAAAGTTAATGACGGATGACCAGGAATTAGAATGTGAAAGATTGAATTTGAAGCCTCCAAACCTGTGGGGAAGAAGACTTCAATTAATTGATTGCCAAAACATATTTTGTGAAGTAGATAAGTATTTAAGGGGGACAAATCCTGAACTTTCGACAGCATCAGGAAGAACAAAAATAAAACAAAAATTTACAAACCCTAAGGGCACTCAAAAATTTTTCTTTCCGCCAAAATGGAATATTAATCATAAAATACAAAAATCATGTCAAAAGAAGGAAAACGCAGACATCTTTTTATAAGTCATCATCATAAGGATGATGGTGAGGTGTCTAAATTGACAAATTTAATGCTAGGGAAAGGATATGATGTTAGAAATAGTTCGGTTAGAATGAAACCAGAAAACCAGAGAAGGATGGATGAGAAACGAGTTAGTGATAAAGTTATCGAAAGGGTTTTAAGAATGAAAATATCCTGGGCTGGTACTATCGTTGTTCTTATTGGCAAAGATACCCATTCACGGAAATGGGTAAATTGGGAAATTGACAAAGCGCATCAACAAGGGAAGCGTATTATTGGTGTATTTGTACGTGGAGGGACCGAGGCAAATATACCACCCAGTCTCGAAAAGTATGGTTCAGCAATAGTTAATTGGAATTCTGATAGTATTATTAATGCGATTGATGGTGTAAATAACTTTGAAAATCCGGATGGTTCAACTCGTGATGCCCCGAATTCTGGTGGTTCAGTTAATTGTTGATAAAATGCAAAATGTTTACATATATGTTGTCGACCGAGATCTAGGATTTGCCCCAAACCCGTTTCATGGGATTTGTACACTTGCAACTTGTAAGCCAAGGATAAGGAATTCAGCAAAAATTGGTGATTGGGTTATTGGCGTCGGGGGGGCTCGGTTAAAAGCAACGAGAAAATGTATTTTCGCAATGAAGGTCACTAATAAGATTTCATTTAATGAATATTGGGAAAATCCAGAATATAATAATAAAAAAGCAGTTCGAAATGGAAGCAAGGTGATGCTTCTTGGGGATAATATATACTTTTTTGATGTGGAAAACAAATTATGGAAACAATCACATTCACACCATAGTAATCCGGATGGGAGTTTAAATACATATAATAGAGATCGAGACACCCAATCTCATAAAGTGTTAATATCTAGGTGCTTTTATTATTTTGGAAGTGCGGCACCGCTGATTCCTGAAGAATTATTAAAGGACCTTGGATATACTAATGGAATTGGTCATCGTAAATTTGATTATTCAGCTGCTAATAAATTGGTTGATTGGATCGAAAATGAGTATTCCGATTGTTTGAATATTGTCGTTTCAGACCCGTTTAATTTCGATAATAGCAATGCCCATTATTCAGTTGCAACGAACAAGATCACGAAGTAGTAACTTAATATTGGAGAAAGCAGCTTTTCCCATAATTTAATATATTTATAGCATTGCATCTTTATATAAAAGAAACAGAATTAATATGTTTTCTGAAAATGGAGTCTTAAATAAGAAATCTATTAACGGAAGTATTATCCATTTTTTTACTAAGAGTAGTATTAACATATAGTACTTATTGCGCTTCTAAATAAAAACTGATATTTAAAAGGTTAAAAGGGGGGAGAGGAGGATTGAAGATTTTTGGAGTGAAGATACATAGATAGGTAGGTATACATAAAGCAATAATAAAACTGTAGAGACATTATTGTTCGCACTGAGGAAGTAATTAATAATTACGATAAATTTATTCTATTAAAAACTAAGAGGCAATTTAATAAAATTAGTTTTTTTGCGAATTGGTTATACGCAACAGAAGGAAAAAATTCTTATTTATCTACAAATAGACTACAACATTGTTATTTCTGATGAGAAATAAATATCTGTTGAATATTGTTTATGGAATCCAATAGCCAAAGTTTTCGATTGGATAACTCGGCCAATGAAAGAGTATCTGAATTTTAAATAATTCACAAATTAAAATAAAGCTCTTTAAAATAATCTTAAATTTAACGAATTTATGGAAACAAAATATCAATTTATATTTATTGGAAAACCAATCCCATTTAAACATGAAATTGAACAGATTTTCAGAAAAAGGATTGAAGATCTTGGAATAGACAACAATGCAATACTGATTATAGATGAGGAAAACTTTCAAACTGCGTATATTGCTAACGCTCCGGCCTTTTGTTTGTACTATGGTGATGAAGATGGAGTATTTCCAAATCATGATATCCTAGAAATTTTAATAGATGATGCGACACTCATTTTACCAGTTGTTTGTGATTTAAACGAGATTGGCAATATTATTCCGGAAAGATTAAGAAAAATAAATGCTTTTAAATTGACTTCTCAAGAGGAAATAGAGCCTTTAATTAGCAATGTTTTAGAAGGACTTGGGTTATTGAGGTTATCGCGAAGGCTTTTCGTTAGTTATAAAAGGGATGAATCTAGCTCAATTGCTATACAACTTTTTGAACAATTTGAGAAATCAGGATTTGATGTGTTTCTGGACACTCATAGTATTCGGCCTGGAGAGGTATTTCAAGAGGAGCTGTGGCATAGATTGGCTGATACAGACATCGTTGTATTATTAAACACCCCTGGTTTCTTGAAAAGTAATTGGACTAAGGAAGAATTAGCACAAGCTAACTCTATGTCAATTGGAATTCTACAACTAATATGGCCAAATCATAAACTTGAAAGGGAGGCTGAGTTAAGTATACCTTTTCAATTAAAGACAAGTGATTTTGGAAACCAAAGTTTCTCAGATTCTAAAAGCTTCCTTAATCAGGTAATTCTAAATAAAATCATTAGTGAGGCTGAGTCTTTAAGAGCTAGGAGCCTAGCCGCTCGTCATGATAATATAGTTACTGAATTTGTAAAAAGTGCTCATAATTTAGGTTTAGATGTTAGCTTACAACCTGAAAAATTCCTGACTATGAAAAAGAAAGATGGAAAAGAGATTGTAATCATTCCAACAGTTGGGGTCCCACAAGCTTTTACTTATAACCAATCTGAAGAACTTGTTAAAAGAATTAAAACTCAGGAGGTTGTAACTGCATATTTACTCTATGATCATAGAAATGTACGGAAGCGGTGGCTCGATCATCTTGCTTGGTTAGATACTTATTTACCAATTAAGACTATTAAAATTATTGAAATAGAATCATGGCTGAAAAAAAATTAAACAAAATCTTCCTGTCTGCAAGTATTCCATTACAAGATAGGGATCCTAAATTTTACCGTACTGCAGATATAGTAGCAATTAGGGATGCTGTTAAAGCCTTAGCAACCGTTGTTATACCAAATTCAATCCTCATTTGGGGAGGCCACCCCTCAATTACTCCATTAATTAGGTTTGTAATGGATAAAATGGGTTCAGATGTTAAAAAGCATGTTACCATTTATCAATCTAACTTTTTTAAGGATCATTTCATTGAAGACAATTTGGCTTTTGAGAATATTAAAATTATTGATAAAAATATTGATAGAGATAGCAGTTTACTCGATATGCGAAATGCGATGATAATAGAAAACGAGTTTAAGGCTGGAATTTTTATTGGAGGAATGCAAGGTGTTGAGGAAGAATTTTTGATGTTTAAAAATGCTCATCCTTCTGCTTTATTACTTCCTATTGCTAGTACTGGTGCCGCAGCCAGAATAATCTATGATGATCAGGTTCCAAATCTGGATATTAAATTGAAGAAAGAATACGCATATATGTCCTTATTTAAGTCTATGCTCAAAAACATCTTAAACAATGGGTAATCTTTTATCTCAAAATAATCTTGATCAGCTTTTTAAAGAAGAAATAAAAAGTTTAGGTAAAACTCGATTTGAGGAACTGAAAAGAAGTCAAAAATTAAAAGATCATACAAACGTAACTCATAGTATATTTTTATGTCATAGCCATTTAGATAAGACGATTGTAGATAAGATTGTTATTCTATTCAATAAGATAAATATTGAATTATATGTCGACTGGATGGATTTAGATATGCCTCGATATACGGATCGGAATACAGCCAGAATAATAAGAGAAAAGATTGACAAGGCACATAAATTTATATTTCTAGCTACCTATAATGCTTTAAGATCAAAGTGGTGCAATTGGGAACTAGGTATTGCATACTCTAGTAAGGGAGAAAATGACTTTGCAATTCTACCTATAGAGTCGAGGACTGGGAAATGGACTGGGAATGAATATTTACAGCTATACCCTGAGATGAAGATCGATGGATTAGAAAATATGCATTCTTTAAAAGCAGAAGATATTAGGATTAGTTTTTATGATAATCGAACCATGAATTTTATTGATTGGATATTAAAGTGAAAATAATTTCAAAATTTTTAAGGTTTTAACCACAATCTGGATAAAAGTATCAAGGCTCTTACGATATTCAACCATAATTAATAAATAAGAAAACTATGTAATCAAATTATGTATTTCTTCTCTTCTTTCATTTATAGGGTGTAGGAGGGATGGTGAAAAACTTGAATCTTAAGAACAGATTCATACGTCCCAATCAATTGTTACTCAATTAAGGTTCTTTTTCGGATTCCTGAATATTAGCAAATAGGTGGATTGGACTGATGAAAACAAGCTAGAAAAAAAGAGCAGTACACCTGTGTAAAAAAATAAATCAAAAAATTTTAACTATGATAAGGCTATATGCCACGAATGCTTCTATTCCATCAAATGGTTTAATTGGGAAGTCGGTACATAAACTCTTTAAAATAATATCTTTAAATTAATTTATATTAATGGTTCATCGTTTTGGTTTTATCAATGGATTAATAAATAACTTATGGAATTTACTAAACAGCAACAATCTTTTATAAATGCTTTTGTATCGGAAATTAAGAACGGCGACGCAGCAATATTTGCTGGGGCAGGTTTTTCTGCATCTGTTGGATTTGTTAACTGGAAGGAGCTATTAAGAGATTTCGCTGACGAACTTGACTTAAGTATTGACAAAGAACATGATTTAATCGCAGTTGCCCAATATCATTTCAATAAATTTAATCGAGGAAGGATTAATAATAAAATAATAAATGAATTTACCACTATTAAAGATGGTACTGAAAACCATAAAATTCTCGCTAGATTAGATATTGATAGTTTTTGGACTACAAACTACGATCAAATAATAGAAAAAACACTTGAGTCCTATGGAAAAACTGTTGAAAAGAAAGTTAGAAATGAAGATTTTGGAAGAAATATTAAAAAGAAGGATGCCACAGTGTTTAAAATGCATGGGGACAAAGATTCGCCAAATGACGCCGTCTTAACAAAGGATGACTATGAGTCCTACAACGACAATAGGGAGCTTTTTTCTACAGCATTAAGGGGTGATTTACTTAATAAGACATTTCTTTTTATTGGTTTTAGTTTTGATGATCCAAACCTAGATTATATCTTAGGCCGTGTAAAAATTTTGCTTAAGGGGAATTCTCCAGCACATTATTGTTTTTTTAAAGAAATTTCAGAAACTGATTTTGACGATTTAAAAAAATCAAAAGATGAAAATAAAGAGGATTTTCTGTATGCAAAGATAAAGCAAGATCTCAAAATAGAAAATCTACTTCGATATGGTATTAATCCTATACTAATTAAGGAATATTCGGATATTACAATTATTCTTTCAGAGGTAGAAAAGAGAGTAAAAAGGAATAACATTTTTATTTCTGGCGCTGCTCATCAATATATACCTTATACTATTGATGATGCTCAAGATCTTATTCATTCGTTGAGTTTTAAATTAGCAGAAAGGAATTATAAAATAGTTTCAGGATTTGGGGTCGGAATAGGAAGTGTTGTCATTAACGGAGCGTTGGAATTTAAACTGAATTCAAATTACAGAAGCTTAGACGACCTACTTATTTTACGGCCATTCCCACAAATTCAGTCGGGTACTAAAGACGCCAAGGAAATACGGAGTAATTATAGAAAGGATACAATATCACTTGCTGGAATAGCGATATTTATTTTTGGAAATAAACTAGAAGAGGGTAAAGTAACCAATTCTGATGGTATGAAAGAAGAATTTGATCTTTGTTTAAAGAATAATGTGATTCCCATTCCCATAGGAAATACTGGATCTATGGCAAAAGAACTATGGGAAAAAGTAATGGCGAATCCTGATTTATTCTACCCAGAAAAGAAAGAATTACAGAAAATAATATTTGAATTAGGTAAAGATGGCATTTCAAAACAAAGAATAATAGAGGGTGTTATAAAAGCGATTGATATTCTTCAAGAAACTTAGAAAAGGGCTAATAGTAAAAAGGAGTACTTATAAAATATTAATAGAGTTTATTATTGAAGAGTGAATTTATTATTTTTTAACATATTTAATAATTATAAGCAATTGCAGCTAAAATGTATGTCAAACATGTGATATATTCGCAGATTTTGGAAAATCTCGGCTATTTAAATCAATGAAATATCAATTATTACTGTATGGGTGTTATTTTCTACAGACTACAATAAAAGCGACTATTTAAGTCACTTTTGCTGACTGGATCAATTAGTGATTAGGATTTAAATACTAAAAAATATTAAATTGGTTTATGCCAAATAATTGGGTTTTAATAAGCTGTATGGCTCTCATTTTTGCATTTTGTACTTTTTCGACTATTATAGTTTAGTTTTATTGTTGTTTTATCCTCGCAGAAAACCACTTCATAGTCGATAATTTTATGTTTTGACAGAACAAAACATAATCAATTGATTCGGTGTTTTGTTTTTCGATTAATAATTTATGCTAATTATTTTAATTATTTGACTTCAACATATTTCAATATTAAATATTAAATATTTCCCGAAAAACACATAAATTCATTTCCAGGTCACTCCCCACTCTCAGCCCACTCTCATTCGAGACATATTCGAGAAAAGTCCCGAAAAACACCCAACATTTTCCGACCTTCCTCTCTAATCCATTTAACAATTCTTCGGGGTTGTCTTTACCCTTCCTTTACCCATATTGCGAATTTTCCGAATGTGTCTCGAATGAGACCAAAACAAAACCAGCAATCCCCCTTCAAAACCAAAAGAATTTCAAACCCATCAAAAACTAAGGAATAAATATAGATCTCCAGAAAAGGAATTACAATGCCAAGCCCAATAACATCAAAAAGAAGCTCATGCTGAAATGAAAGGGAAACACCCAATTAATCCCCCTATAAAAAAGATTAAGGGGTAAGATTAGCCTACCCATCGAAGCTAATTCTTACCCCAATCATCACATCAGTAACAGCATTTAAGGTACAAATACCTGCCACATAAAACAATCTTCGCTATTATGGGTTCAACAGTTCATAAACCCGCACATAATCTACTTGATAAACATTAGGGAAGGAGGCTTCATCAATGCCTTTTAATCCGCCCCAATTACCTCCGACTGCCAAGTTCAGCAACCAGTGGAACTTCTTGTCAAACGGCCATACCCCACTTCCTTTACCTTCATTGGGAAAGTGCAGGATCTGTTCGCCGTCCACAAAACCTCTGATATACTCAGGGGTCCAGTCCACACGGTATTCGTGGAATTCCGTAGTTGCATTTTGAATCTTCTTGATGGCCTCCTTTTGGGTGCCCTTAACATGGTTGTAATCTTCGGTATGCATGGTGATATGCACTACATCCGGTTCGTAACCCACATGTTCCAGGATATCAATTTCCCCAGAAGCTGGCCATGGTCCGTATGCCCAGTCGGTAGGCAACATCCATGCTGCTGGCCAAGTTCCTTTTCCAGCAGGAACCTTAGCCCTTACGACAAACCTACCATACAGGAAATCACCTTTTCCCTTGCTGATCAAACGGGTTGAGGTATAGTCAGCGCCTTCAAATTTTTCTTTTCTGGCGGTAATGCTCAAAATGCCATCGGCAATATTCACGTTCTCCGGACGGGCATTGGTATAATATTGCAATTCATTATTTCCCCATCCACTATCGCCTCTTCCTACGTCATAGCCCCATAGTTCGGTATTGGGCAGACCATCCTTATCAAATTCATCAAACCAAACCGGTGCCTCCGAATACTTGTATTCTTTCGGTTTTGGGGCCGGGGGAGGTTCAGGGATAACGATATTGTTCTCGTTCGACTTTTCTGAACAGGACAATAGTATAAGGATAGGTAAGATCCAAAAGCTCATATTTCTCTTCATTTTTAAATTGTTTATTAAATAAAATCGATCGCTGATTAGAAAGAACGTAAGGTCATGGTCCACCAAGCGTCTCCGCCGATGTTGACACCAACCTTCAGGATATCATAGCCAGCTCCATCTTTATTTTTGGTCATCTCCAATATATCATAAAGCACAAAGTCGTTCACTGGACCCGTTGCTGTCTCACCACCGTTATGTGCTTTCTTGACACCGATATGTGCCCCTTTGCCCACCAATCTCAATTGACCTAGCTTTTTGACGCCTGTTCCTTCCGTTACCGAAAATTTAAAATTCCCGGAATTCCACAAGGCTTGTTCACCTTTCAGGTTTGCTGCGGGTTCACAGCCGGTCGTTTTGTTCCCTAGGTAGCCATCGGCAAAGTAGTCGCCTTTGTTATCGTAGGCATAGGTTCCCTCTGCATTAAAGGAGAAGGTAAATTCATCATTGAACTCACAGGCTCTACCGGTTACTTCACCTGCACCGCTGCTCCACCAGTCGCCGTTATCGGCACCTGGGCCTACCTTGAAAGCTCCCGCTTGAGGGTTCAGCTTCCAGGTCTTCTTGGTACAGCTGGCAATAAAGCCCAGTGCGGTCTTGGCATCACAGGCATTCGGGTCGTTTTGCTTCACGGCAATAGGCTTGGTCACACTTGCCATCCCTCCCTGACCTACGACATCCAATTTCACGTCGTAGTTGCCTGCAAATATCAAGGCAACTTCTACTACGTCACCCGACAGTTTCTGTCCGCTGGATACGATGGTCCAGTTGGCAATGGTAGGGGTGTTGGTCGTGTTTTTCAGTTGTACACGGCCCGGTGCTATTTCCACCGCTTCAAAATTGGGCTGCGGTAGGGGATTCAAGCTGAGGTCATCTCCTTCTGGACGACAGGCGATCACGACCATTGAGAATAGCATGATCCTCCAGAGATTCGCATTAAATATTTTGTTATATATCGTTTTCATAATTCAGTCAATTATTTCGTGCCTCCGTATTCTTTGTTTTGCTCCAATTGGGTATTATCTAGCTCCAAAAGCGGAATGGGTAATACTTCATGCTTCCCAGCGACATATCCTCTGGCTGATAGAGCGGCTGCTGCATCTCCCCAACGCACTAGGTCGAACCAACGTTGCCCTTCTCCGGCCAATTCAAGCCTTCTCTCGCGCTTGATGTTTGCAAAGGTCGCTGTAGTCGCCGGAAGTCCAACCCTTGCTCTCACGGCGTTTAATAGGGCTCCTGCACGGGTGATGTTTCCATTGCCTCTGACCAAAGCTTCTGCTTCCAGGAGATAGGTGTCGGCAAGGCGGATATCATAGATGTTCTGTGGAAAATTAAGCTCGAACGTTCCGGCGCCTGTCCATCTGTTCGACTCTCTACCGGCATATTTTTCCAGGAAGTAACCTGTATCCATATAGCCCGGTGTGTAAGATGCTTTGCCTTCTGCTTGCAGTTGGTGCATATCCGCAACGGTGTATTGGTATCTAGGATCTCCCTTTAGCTGGTCAACAAGGCCATTGGTCAAGGGAAGGAATCCCCAGCCGGCAATATAGTCCGGTGCTCCTGAACCTGCCGCATATCCACGGGGACCGATCATGATATTCAGGATATTACCTTCGGTACAGTCGATACAGCCCCAGTCGCCAACGGAAGTGTTAGTAAAGGAGATTTCCATGATGGACTCGCTGTTGAATTTATTGCTCACCTTGAAGAGGTCGCCATAATTGGCCAATAACTTGTAGCCATATTTGCTGGTTTGACCGGGTTCGCCGTTCACTTCCCTGAATTGGGCAGCTGCCTCGGTGAACTTTTCTTGCTGTAGATAGACCTTGCCCAGTAATGCCTTTGCTGTGCCCTGTGATGCTCTTCCGGCCTCGGTATCTAAGTTTAAATTGATAGGTAGAACCGGGATGGCCTCCATCAGATCTTTCTCCATCGCAGCATAGACCTCCTGAGGTGCTACTTGTGGGGTTGCATAAATGGCATCTCCAACGAGCGGGCTCAGGATCAATGGGATATTGCGGAAGTAGCGAATAAGGTCAAAATAAAAATAGGCTCTCAGGAATTTCGCTTCTGCGGTAAACCTTGCCTTTTCATCATCGCCCATTGGGATCTCTGGCAATTTCTCCAGCAATACGTTGGCTCTCATGATTCCCATATAGCCTCGGCGCCAAAGATCCTCCTGCGGACCCACTGCTGGGCTTAGGGAATAGTTGGACCAAGCTTGGATATTTGGTAAATCTGAGGAACCACCGCCGCCAGCAAAATGATCGTCGGATGCCGCTGAGGTAGCCAATATTTTAGTGACATAGCTGGAACTCTGGAAACCCACCACATCATATACCGCAACCAGACCGTTGTAAGCCTCTTGTCGGTTCCTGTAGTAGTTCTCTTCTAAGTCCGTGCCCCTAGGTTTTAGTTCCAAAAAGCTATCGGAACAGGATTGCCCCAATAAAGAGAAAGCAATAAGTATAAGGAATAATTTATTATTTAATTTCATCACTAATCTAGATTAAAATGCAACATTTAGACCGAACATATATGACCTTGCTTGCGGATAGATGCCTCGGTCGATACTCATGATACCGCCACCGATTTCAGGGTCGTATCCTGTGTATTTCGTGAAGGTCATCAGGTTCTCAGCCATGGCATATAGCCTGATTTTTTGAAGTCCGATTCTTCTGGTCAGTTCCGAAGGGATGGAATATCCGATCTGAACGGTTTTCAGGCGGAAGTAGCTTCCGTCCTCCAAATAGAATTCGGAAGGATTCGTGAAGTTATTGTTCGCATCGGCATCCGTTAATCGCGGATAGTCGTTTGAACTGCCTTCTCCTGTCCATCTTCCCAAAGCTCGTGTAGAGTAATTGGCATTGTTGATGTCTAGCCTTCTTAACCCTTGGAATACCTTGTTTCCAGCGACACCTTGTCCGAAGATCAGGGCATCAAAATTATTCCACTCTAGGTTCAGGGTGAAACCGAAAGACCAGTTAGGTGTCGGATCGCCGATAAAGGTTCTGTCATTTGCGTCGATTGCGCCATTGCCATCTAGATCTGCCCATTTGAAATCTCCTGGACGTGCATTCGGCTGGATCAAAGCGCCTTCTGCGCTCTTGTAAGCTTCAATCTCTGCCTGATTCTGGAAGATACCCATGGTCTTGAATCCATAGAATGAGTTGAAAGCTTCGCCTACCATGGTACGGGTGATGTTGTAGGTCGATGCCTGGAAGCCAGCTCCGTTCAGGAAGCTCACGCCTGCACCGATATCGGTCACCTCATTCTTCAGGTAGGATGCATTTCCGTTCAAGGCGAAGTTGACTTCTCCTAGTCGGTTTTTGTAACCCAATTCCAACTCCACACCTGTATTTTTCATGTCCGCAACGTTGGCTGCAGGGTTTCCAATCGCCCCAACATAACCTGGGATACGTGGATTCTGTAAAATACCGGTCGTTACTTTATTGAACCAATCGAAGGTCAAATTGAAGTTCCTCAAAAAGGAAAGCTCCAAACCTATGTTGGCCTGACTGGTCTGCTCCCATTTCAGGTCTGGGTTTGATGGTGCATTCGGGCTATTTCCTACGGTATAGATGTCCGTCAAGCCGATGGTGTAATTACGTCCGCCACCGATAGTGGAAAGGAAGGCAAAATCACCGATGTTATCATTACCTACTACCCCATATCCACCGCGGATCTTCAACATGTTGATATGTGGGTTGTCGATTAGGAAATCTTCCTTGCTAACGACCCAACCTAATGAGAAGGACGGGAAGATACCGTACTTGTTATTGGCTCCAAAACGGGATGATCCGTCTCTTCTGATCAATCCTTCAGCCAAGTACTTTTCCTTGTAATTATAGTTTAACCTGGCAAATAAGGAAGAAACCGTATGTCCTACATTCTCATATCCTGATGAATTCTTTTGGTCTGCCGGAACGGTGTAGTTCAGGGAGGCATCATCAAAATTATTGACAGGAATATCAAAATAAGTTACGGCTATACCTCTCGCTCGGTTGTCATAGTACGCTCCTTGACCCACCAATGCGGAAATATTATGGTCTTGGATGGTATATTGATAGGAAATGGTATTCTCTAAGTTCCAATCAAAACCTCTATTCGTTCCTCGTGTAAAGTCGTTCTGTGCTCTCTTCATGACTGCATTCAGGTAATACACAGGTGTGAAGCTCTCATTTCCCCAAAAGGATAGCTTTGAACCTAAGGTGGAACGGATTTTTAGGCCTTTGATAGGCTCAATCTCGCCATATACATTTCCTACGATATTGTCTGACCATCCATGGTTGCCTAATCGGGTTTGGATGTAAGCCAATGGATTCGACATCTCCTGAGCAACGAATTGGGAAATACCGTAAGGGTTGCCGTTAGGATCGCGTGGAACCGCCTGTGACGCATAAGGTAAGCTTGGGTTATTGATCACCGATGGGTCGGTGATGATCAATGGCGTAGTCGGATCTAAGTTGATGGCCGATGACAATGGTCCACCGAACTCACTGTTCGTGTTCCCTACACCTTGTCCTTTTTCATGTGAATAACCAAGGTTTTGACCAAATTTCAACCATTTGGCAACCTTATGTTCCGAGTTTAAACGGATGTTTGTTCTTTTATAGTTGGAAATCTCTGAGGCTACGATACCATCTTGGCTCAATAGACCGAAAGAGGTGTAGAACGTAGAAACTTCGTTTCCTCCGCTGATGCTGAGTTCATGGTTCTGGCGGAATGCATTTCTATTGAAGATATGTTCTTGCCAATCTGTTCCTTCTCCTAATGAAGCCGGATCTTGGAATGGCAGCGCATTACCTGCAGCCAAAGCCGCCTCATTTCTCAAGGTTGCATATTCCGTGGCATTCAATAGGCTCAGTTTTCTAGCGGGAGCTGAACTGCCCAAGAAGGTGTTGTAATTGATACGGATCGCTCCCTGTGCACCTTTCTTGGTGGTAACAAGGATAACACCCGCAGCCGCTCTAGCACCGTAGATCGCTTGTGAGGAAGCATCTTTCAACACTTCGATAGATTCGATATCCGATTGGTTCAGGTAGCTGATACCGCCAGCATCAACAACGACCCCATCGACAACCCATAATGGGTTATTGTTTCCGAACGTTGTGAATCCACGGATCCTAATGGTGGATGAAGCTCCTGGTTCCCCGGAATTGGAAGCGATGGTTAGTCCGGATGCTCTACCTTGAAGGGACTGTTCCAATCGGGTAACTGGCATAGTCTCCAGGTCGCTGCCTTTAACACTACTGATAGCCCCGGTAACAACGCTCTTTTTCTGCGTTCCATACCCAACGACTACGATCTCTTCTAATTCGTCCAAGCCATCTTCTAACTGTACATTATAGACTCCAGATTGCCCTACTTGTATACTCTTGGAGAGCTTCCCGATTTGGGAGAACTTCACCGTGGCACTGCTGCCCGGAAACTCAAGGGTATACTGGCCCTCTAAATCAGTACTCGTAGCTTGTCTTTTACCTTCGACAGTTACCGTCACGCCAGAGATGGGTTCTCCAGTACTTGATGAGGTAACCTGTCCACGGATCGATAAAGTCTGCGCTTTCAGATCCGTCACAGAAATACACATGCAAATCAAGATGAATGCATGCAAAATTTTTAATCTCATAAAAGGAAAATAAATTAACATGGTGATATAATTGAAAAATCATGCAGGCTTGGTTATGGCCTTTTCATGATAAATCAAAGATATTGTGGGGAAGAATATTGTGTATTTTTTAGGTAAAACAATTACCACTACATCAGAGAAATTTTTGACTCATTCCATCAGTTTTGAACACTACAGCTACCCTACATCGGTATTGTTAACAGCTGATAATCAGCGCTGTATATTTACGGTTTCCCCTCAGTGCTATTTGTTCCGATTTTGGGGGTTCCGGCAAATATTTCCCTTACCTTAATTTGGTGTTTCAGGCTTCGCAAATTCCAAAAGGTAATTGTAGAGGTTGATTTCTGGGTCTATCTTCAGTTTTTTTCTAAGCCTATACCGACTTACTTCAACAGCCTTGGCTGTAACATGCATCAACTGGGCAATTTCTTTTGAGGACAGGTTCATCCTTAAGAATGCACATAGCTGCAGCTCTTTTTGGGTCAGGTCGGGATGCTCTTTCTTCAAGCGCAAAAAGAAGTTCTCGTTGGCATGATTGAAGTGTATATTGAATTTCTCCCAATCATCATTGGTCTGTTCTGCTGAACGGATGATCCGGGTCAGCTGCTTGAAATTGCTCTTCAGCTCCGCGTCTTTTATGCCTTCCATGGACCGGTTTATCCCTTCCTTAATCTTGCCAAGGGCTTCACCGCGCTGAATAATGTTCATGGTTAAATTGGCCAATTCCTTGTCCATATAGCCTATTTCAGCCTCCAGGTTTTGATTGCGTAACTTGATGACTTCCTTTTCTTTTTTCTCGATCTCCAGTTGGGTAAGCTGAAGTTCCTGCTGATGGACCCTTCTCAGTTTTTTACGCTGCATGGCCAAAATCCAGAATGGGAAGGAGATAAAGAAAATGGCATACAGCACATACATCAAGGGATGCAGGTACCAAGGTGGAGCAACGGTAAAGGCAATAGTCGCCTCTTCAGATTCATTGCCCACTCCATTGCGGGACTTGACCTTAAAGACATAGTCTCCTGGCCCTAGATTCGTGTATTCCTTTTCCCCTTTGTTGCTCCAAGAAGACCATTTTGTTTCCAAGCCATCCAACAGGTAACTGTATTCTACCTGCTCCTGCTGCTCATAATTTGTTGAGCTAAATTCAAAGTGGACGGTATTGAAAGCATTGGGGATTTTCCGGTCTTCAGCCGCAGTGCTACCATTTCCTCCGTATAGGACCTGTTCCTCTTTGGCCTGATTCGATATCTTGATCAACCGAAGCAATACATTAGGTTTGATGGCCTTCTCCAGATAACCTTTATAGTCTAGGAGAATCCCGCCTTTCTGCCCATTGATAAAGACATTCTCTAGATCATGTACATACACGGACTCAAATCCACCTAAGATCTTCCCATTCAACATAGGAAAGTGATTGAGAATGAATGGATGCTGCTTACTGCTTTTTGAATAATCCAGGACGCTCAACCGTTTATTGCTGACAAACCAGATATTGCCAAACTTGTCTTCCTTCATGTACTGAATAGGTAATCCATTTAATGCCGCAAAATCTGTTGATTTTACAAATTGATCGGCTTTTTCATCATACTCATAGATATAGTTGGGATTACAGACAATCACCTTGTTCTTGATAAAGAACAGATAGTTGTGGAGGATAGAGGACTCTGCCTCCGGAAGGGTATATGATTTTTCCTTGACGACCTCCTTGAAATCTTTCGATAACCATAGCTTCGACACTCCACGGTAGGGGTGGGATACCCAAACGGCATTTGCATTATCATCATAATGAATGAAACGCAGCGATTCATTGGACTTGTTGATATGGCCCAACTCATTAAAATTATTGCCATCAAACCCGATCAACCATAAACCCGCATAAGTACCCGCAATCAATCGCTCAAATGGCAGCACCCGCGTAGTGGCTTTGTGGAGCCATGTCCCGATGGATCTATAGATCGCATTCGCCTGATCGCCCTTGATCTCAAAACTTCCGTCCTCATGAGCCATCAAAAGCCTGCCATTGAATTCATTTAATGACCATACCTGTCCATCGCTATGCGCTATCTTTTTGAAATTAGCTTGAGACATGCCAATATCCCTTCCTGTATTGCCGTTGAGCAATTCGGTCGCATAAAGGCCATTTGAGGTTCCTATAAACAGGCGGCCACCATAAATTAAGTGCGAATAGGCGCTGACTGTTGTGTTTTGATCTGGCTGTATATATCCAACACTGCTGTTGATGGTGATATAGTCTATGCCATCATCGGTTGCTAGCCATAGATTGGAGTTTTTATCGGTAAATATAGCTCGTATATGATTGGTCTGCAGACCGCCCTTGTAGACGTAATGTTGCATCACATCCCCAGAAGCATTGATGATAAATAATCCTCCAGAATTGGTGCCTATTGCATATCGGTCATTCTCAAGATCTTGTAGACAAGAAATACGATAAGAATTGAGATTGGTATAGCCTTTAATAATTTTCGGGGCAAGCTGTCCATTGATATAAGTATACAGGCCGTTCCGAAGAGTAGAGATGAGGAGGGTATCCGCATTATAACTGACGATATCCGTAATCACATCAGAGGCAATGTCCGTAGATTTTAATATGGATTTCCAGATGCCATTTTCATACCGCATCAAGCCCATTTCGGCTTCATAGGCATACATATCACCCTTCACCTGTCCCAAGAACTGCCAGCTGCTCTTGGCCCGATCGACAATCATCTTGTCATGGCTGAGCCTAAAGATATACAGGGAGGTATGGAAGAAGATGTCATCTCCCAATATTTCCGTATGCCAAACATCGGAGAAAAACCGCTCAGATTCCTGTAGCTTCTCTTTCAGGGAATGGAAGACCAACATACCTTTATCATCACCTTCAAAATAACCAAGTTCATCCTGTCCACCTACATATATCCGGTCATTCTTGTCAATGGCCACCGAGCGAACCACAGTGGCATTCGGAAGTGGGTGAATCCGCCAGTTTCTGCCATCAAAGGATAGAAGACCTTCATTGTTCCCAAAGTACATGACCCCTTTGGAGTCTTGGGCCACACACCAATTCTGCAATCCCCCCTTATAGATGCTGCTTGAATAATTGAAAATCTGTGGTTTAGAAATGGTGCCCTGCGCAAAACTATCCAGTGAAATAAATAATAATATCAGAAATAGAAATCTAAAGCAATAGTTCATAAAAAAGTATTGGGGGATAACCTATAGGTTAAAATTCGCTATGTAATATTACAAAATAAATATTTAAAATGTTTGTTGCAGCATGCTATAGTACATAATGATGGATTCAAGGACATACTGAGGGATGGATTCCCTTCTGATTATGATCTTCCTTAAATTTCAAGGAAGTTAAAAATTATGCCTATCCTACCTTGCCAATAACTTCTGGATACTGCATTCAAACGCGTATATCCTTGCGTTCCATCGGCCATAAACGCCAAATCATTTCCATCAGCTGTATGGCCGTAATGGTAGCTTAGGCCCAAGAGTAACCTTACGTTTTGATGGACAGTCCACAAGGGTGATAGCGATGCTGCAACTTGATACCCTTTTGCGGTATGTTCAAAACTTTTTGGATGAGCAAATTGAGTCATTAGGTTCCAATTACCCTCTGCGCGATAGTTGATTTGATGATATTGTAGGTTTGTTTGGAAGGCTAGCCTTTCCATTGGCTTATAAATCATGTTGACACCTGCATATGGTCCCTTCCAATTTGTTTTATAGGAACTGTTTAACGTGTTGCCTCCCTGTTCGATTCCATCATCTGACAACCAGTAGGTATGCGAGGAAGTCTTATATCCAATCAATGGCTCTATATCAAAAGATTCACTTGGCTGAAAAGAATAAGATAGATGGCCATAAAAAGACTGGTCAGAGCCTTTCTTGTTTTTTATATGGAGTTGATAGGAAGGATTGGTTCGATTATCTCCCAAATAATCTATATCTGAAACATTGCCGCTTAGGGTCTTTCCAAAACTTCCTCCAGCTTCTATGGAGAAACTAGGAGTAAATTTAAATCGAGAAGCAAAGGCAAAGTCTGCAATGACCAACTCTGTCCACTTCAGCTCTGATTTGATATTGGGGTTCGTTCCTTCAAGATTTCCAGCAATGGACCAATCCATTCTTTCAAACCTTAATCCGGTTTTGCCCACAAAAATAAGCCTATCATTGGTTTGAGTAAAAGCCAATGAAGGAATAAGGATCCATAGAAAGGAAAAAGAAAGAGAAATGATTCTGTAATTGAGCATATATCAGGTTAACAAAAACACCAGTGATCCATTGGACCACTGGCTTTTTTGGGAATTTATTAATTCTAACTAATTATATGTAAAGGTTTCCCAAGCTTGCGGGTAATCCCGTTGGCAGGTCATTTCTTTTAATCCATTTTCTGAGGAAACATATTTTCCATTATTCCCTTTCAAGGCCACCTTACCATCAGGCATGACCTCCCAGGTGAATTTCTCCCAGTCACCGATGTTGTCTCGGCTACAAGTCATTGATTTAAGTCCGTTTTCGGAAGAAAGGTATTTGTTCATGCTGCGAAGAGCCACCTTACCATTTCCTGCATCAACCACCGTAAATTGCTCCCAAGCTTGTGCATTTGGTCTGTTACACATAACGGGATTTGTTCCGTTTTGTCCACTAACGAACTGATTATTGCTACCTTTTAGGGTAATGGTACGACCAATTGGAGATGAGGTATTATCCATCTTATAAACACGAACATAATCCACTTCCATTCTTCTAGGCCAGATATTTGGATCAGGATCACCTCCCCAATCTCCGCCTACAGCTAGGTTCAGGATAATGTGGAAATCGTGGTTGAATGGCCAAGAACCCCAACCTGTATAGTCGTTGTGTACCGTATAGTATTTATTGTTGTCGACAAAGAAGTCGATGCGGTCAGGAGACCATTCCACGGCATATACGTGATAATTCGAAGTCGCATCGCCTACATAGGTTTTTCCAGTGCGCTGGTTACCTATCCTGAAATAATAATCCCTGCTATGTACGGAACCATGGATATTGTTCTGGTCCTTGCCCACATGCTCCAAGATATCAATCTCACCACAGTTTGGCCACCAGTAATTGGTGGTATTGTTCCAGCCGTATTTAGTTTCATCATTTGGATAGAGCCAAAAAGCTGGCCATGTTCCCCAACCTGAAGGAATTTTAATGCGAGCTTCCATCCTGCCGTAGGTCCAGCCAGCCTTAGAGTTTAAGCGGCCTGAGGTGTACTCATGTCCATTGCCCCAATCCCTTCTTGCTTCAATGATCAGGTTTCCGTTCTCAACACGCGTGTTCTCAAGCCGATTGGTATAGGCCTGTTTCTCATTGTTTACTTGTCCTGGATTCCAGATGACATGGCTCCATTTCTGACTGTTGGGTTGGCCAGAGTAATTGAACTCATCAGACCATACCAAGCTGTAGGTAGCTGCGCGTGCAGTTGCTTTAAATTCTTCGACTTGGTTTTCAGTGATTGTAGTTTCCTTTTCGCAGGAAACCATTCCGAGCAATGTAAAGAGGGACATAGCCCATGTGATGCTCTGTGTCCATTTAATTTGAAAGATTCTCATAATAAATTTGGTTTATAGTTTAATTGTGATTTTCTTTATCATTGGTTATTCAAAATCCCTGGTCTATGCCGCCCGTATTCCCCAAGACGGATTAAAATTTCGAGATAGGAAAATCCATTATTAAAGTTCCAACAAAACTTTTATGCGAGAGTAAAATCAAGGCCCTACATTGTCACTACAGAATTAGGTTTGGAGAGTAAATTATAGGCTAATTACTCACACAAATTCACTACAGGTGTATTTTAAATAGCTGATTTTAAAAACGTTACGTTTTGTAAAATTTTTATTACTTCAACAGGGCTAGATAGGTCTTAATATAGTTTCATGTCTTATTTCTCACCCCTTCACACCCTTCAAATACTCCGAAGGAGTCTCCCCAAATTCTTTCTTAAAAGCTGAAGTAAAATAGGAAGACGAGGAAATCCCTACCCGATACATCACCTGCGTTATTGTTGTGTCCTCGCTCAGCAGGATTTGCCGGGCGCGTTCCATCCGGACCTTGCGCACATATTCTGATATATTATTTCCAGTGATTTCCTTAATCTTTTTATAGAATTTTGACTGGCTCATGCCCATTTCCCTACTCAAAACCTCCACCTTGAGGTGGGGGTCGTCCAAGTGCTTTTCTAAAATAGCCATAAGCGTATGCATAAAAACTTCTTCTCTTTTTTGCTGAACCATGGATAATGCAGAGCGTTGGAATTCTAGCATATATCTTTCTTTCTGGTTTTTTCCCAGCATAAAAAGATTCACAATGGTCAACCTGAGCAATTGCATACTGAAAGGTTTGGTCAGATAGACATTCGCCCCATGTGCCAGGCCTTCCAACCGGGTAGCTGTCTCTTCCTTAGCCGTCAGCATAATAATAGGGATATGGCTGTAGGCTGGAGTATCCTTCAAGGTTTGACAGAACGCCATTCCATCCATTTTAGGCATCATCAGGTCGCTTATGATCAGGCCAGGCAGCTGGTTTTCCATCATTTCCAAAGCCTGTTCACCATTTTCAGCCTCCAATATTTCGTAGTCCTGTTCCAGGTTCTCCTTGACAAAGGTTCGCAGTTCCCTGTCATCATCAATCAAGAGGATCCTTTCAGCACGAGGCAAATGCTTTTGAGGTTCGTTAACATTAATGCTCAAGTCTCCCTGCTTTGCGGAAAGCTGTCCTTCATTCCCCTTCGATCCTGGACTGTCTTGATATGAAATCTCATCTGGCCGATATTCAGATTTCCGATAGGGAATGCTCACAATGATTTCCGTACCGACATCCTTTCGGCTATATACATTGATATATCCGCGGTGGTGGCTCACCAAGCTCTTGACGAATGCAAGCCCTATTCCAGAACCCATATGTTCATTTGAAATCCTGTAAAAGCGCTCAAAGAGCCCCTTGGATGCTTCTTTATGGATACCGATTCCTTGGTCGGCAACCAGGATATGGCAATAATGCACATTGGGAAGGGCTTGGTTGATCTGTAACAGATGGTCCAATCCGGTCTGATGGTACTTAAGGCTGCTCAACAGTGAAATTCTGACCGTACTTTGGTCAGGAGAAAACTTAAAGGCATTGTTCAGCAGATTGAGCATGATTTTTTCAATAACTTTTCTATCGCAATAGGCGATTTTCTGGATCTGGGGTAGCTCGAGCTGCAGCGTCATGTTTCGCCGCAAGGCCAATTCCGCAAAATCCTCAGCGATGTCGCTCAGCAGGAGGTTCATATTGTTCCGGCTTACCTGCAAGGTCCGCAGACCACTTTCAATCTTTTGGAAATCCATGACTTCATTGATCAGACCAGCAAGGCGTTCCGCATTTTTTTCCATCAGGCGATGGCTTTTTTCTATATGCTGGTTGCTCCTTATGTTCTCCAAGGCACCCATGATCAGGGTAAGTGGCGCCTTAAATTCATGAGAAATATTGGTAAAGAACTGCGATTGTACATCATGGATTTCTTCCTGTTGCAAGCTCTTGAGCTTACGGATTTCCAGGTTGCGGTATAAGAGCAGGTAGAAACTGGCTATACCCAGCGCCAGGCTGGCGATAATCACCTTAAACCACCAACGCTGCCAAAAAGGAGGGAGGATATTGATCTTGATACTTTTCCCCGCTTCATTCCATACGCCGTCATTGTTCGATGCCTTGACCTTAAAGATATAATCACCCGGACTCAGGTTGGTATAAGTGGCCGACCTGACATCCTTAACATAATGCCAATCCTTGTCCAAGCCCAGCATCTTATAGGCAAATTGATTCTTAGGGCTAGCGATAAAGTTCAAAGCCGTATAGGCGATAGTGAAAGTTGCTTGATCATAGGCTAAGGTAATCTCCTCGGTTGCTGCAATCTGTTGGGTCAGTGGAGAATGTTCCTGATGGGGTTTCTGGCTTTTATGCGAAATTTGAAAGTCGGTAAAATAAATATCTGGGGCAACAAGGTTGGTCTCGATATGACCTGGGTCCAATACATTGAAGCCATAGTAACCTCCGAAAAGCAGTTCCCCAGCACGGGTCTTCAGGGCTGTATTAGGGCCGAATTCCATGCCTTGAAGGCCATCATTTAAATTAAAGTGCTTGATATCCTTGGTCTGCAGATGGTAACGGAACAAGCCGTTTTTACTGCTGATCCACAGATTTCCAAGATCGTCCTCCAGAATTCCCTGTATAGCTTCATCCCTCAAGGTTGACTCAGGAAACACAGGGACCATTCGATCAGCTGCTTGATCATACAGGAATAAACCCTCCTGACCAAACCACAGCCTATTTTTGCTATCCCTATAAATTACCCTTACAGCATTGGTAGACGCGGGATAATTTGGGATCTCTGCGAAATTATATTCCTTTAGGTTTTGGGTTTTTGGATCATAGCAATGGAGGATCCCACCATCTGCTCCTAGCCATAACTTTCCTTCTGCATCCTCCTCTATACTGTAATAACTCTGTTCCATGCCTATCTTCGGGTTATTCTGGTTTGTCCAATTGACCTTTTTGAAGCTGCTCTTTTGAGGATTAAGTAGATTTAGCCCGCCATTTGAGGTTGCAACCCAAAGGTTACCTTTGCTGTCTTCAAAAACCCGCCAAACGTAGTTGGAACTGATGGATAGCACATTACCGTCCTCATGCATAAACCGTTTGAACCTACCCGCCTTTCGATCAAACAAGTTCAAGCCACCACCCCAAGTACTGACCCATATATTGCCTTCACGATCTTTCATGATATGCATGACTGCATTCGAACCGAGGCTGTTTGCGTCCGTAGGACTGTGCCTGTAATAGCGGAATCGATCGGTTTTCCTGTCCCAACTGTTCAAGCCCCCTCCATCGGTCCCTATGAGGATGGTTCCGTCGCTATCCTCAAAAAATGTCTTTACATCCTTATAGCTTAAGTCCCGAAATGGAATCCCAACTCCGTAAAACTCAAAATTATCCATCAAGGGATTGAAATAACTTATCCCGGACCGATGAGTCCCTAGCCAGATATTTCCCTGCCTATCCTCAAAAATTGAGGATATGGTTTTTTGCGATACGCCATTTAGACTCCTGAGTGGATTCTCATAATGATGGAACCGGTCTTCCCTTTCTAGATATAGATTAAGACCGCCGTTTTCTGTGCCGATCCAAACTTGGTTTTGCCGGTCCACCTCCAAACTTTTGATCACATTGCTAGAGATGCTCCTGTTGTCCAATGGATCGTGGAAATATTGATGAACACGCTGATTGCCGGACTGTATTTTGAATACGCCTTGACCAGAAGTTCCGATCCAGATATTGCCATGCCGGTCCTCCTGGATGGCCTGTGCTTCCTTGATCTTGTCCAATAAGGGATAATGCTGCTCTGCCCGACTGATCGAGCCATTGGTGGCCTTAAGATAAAGACCATGTTCCCGCGTTCCTATCCACAGCCTGTTTTTCTTATCCACGTAAAGGAGCCCAAATTGATTCTTGGGACCGTCTTTGAGGTCTGGATGTTGGGGTATATACCTCTGGAATTTATGCTCCCTTTTGGAATGGGTAAATAGACCTTCATTACTGGATACCCAGAGCGTGCCCGCTTGATCTTCAACCAGCCCATGGATATTGTTACCGACCTTCGTCGAATTAAAGAAATAAGGTGTAAAGGTGTCGTCTAAGGTGTCGTAAAGGTTTAAACCATTGGAAGTAGAGACCCATAGCCGACCCTGTCGGTCGATGTACAGATCCTGGATGAAATTGTCACTTAAACTATGTGGGTCTTTATAGTTGTTCTTATATATCCGGAATTGATACCCGTCATACCGGTTTAGCCCATCCTCTGTACCAAACCAGATAAAGCCATCTTTATCCTGCACGATAGCTTCCATGGAGCTACTGGAAAGCCCGTCCTCAATGCTCAGCTGGCTAAACTTAATCCTTGTCTTGGTTTGTGAACTAACCCTCGATATGTGAATACAACTCAGGCATAGGATTGAAAAAAAGGTAAGGAACTTGTACATTTTTTTTTCACTATGAATTAGGATGGGTCATTTAAAAATAATGAAATTAAAATTTATTTAATAATAAATGTTTTAAACAGTAGTTTAAATTATCCATTGTATTTATTCCTTTTTTAGCCATTCACCAATTAATATAAACCAGCAGTTTGTTTCCTTATCTGTCGTTGATCCTGGAAGGAAATATCAATTCAAGCAAAAAGAAAAACGCATACAGCAAAGGGTTCTAGCCTGAATTCACTCAATTTGGATATCCAATATGGATCCAGAAGAATTTGATAGCCATTATAAGAAAACAATGAAAAGGGTGAACAATTTTGTGCTGAATGCCTGCTTTATTATTACCTGTCCATTATTCCTTCATTCGTGTAACAACACTGAGGGGGAAGTGGAAGAAGTAAAAGCACTGAAGGCCAATTTTTCATTTGAAATAGATAAGGATGCGAAGATTTCGGTCCATTTCAATAATGAATCCCAAAATTATAGCTCCTTATCGTGGGACTTTGGCGACAAAACCGGAAAATCAAGTGAGGAAAACCCAACCTATACCTACAAAACTGCTGGAATCTATAAGGTAACACTTACCATTCCCAATGCCGAAGGAGAAACCGACAAGAAAACCATCGATGTCAATAGCTCTTCAGGCACTTCCAACAGCCGTGTATCTGGCCAACCTGTACCTTTTGGTGATATAGGTACAGAGTGGAAACAGATATTCTATGATGACTTTACGAAGGATGGCAAAATAGGATCATGGGGAGACGCCACTGATCCAGAAAAAATCGTTTACGTAGGTAAACAGGGCCAGCAATGTCGTGCCTATCCGAAAAGATATTCAGATACCAAAGAGAATAACCCGTATCGATCCAATTCGGTTCTATATGTGGAAGATACTGCAATGATTTTTCATTTACATCGCGTAGACGCTGAGCCGGCAGGAGCCAATCCTTCACCCGTTTTAAAAGATAGAGATCAGTCACAACTTTATGGTCCCTATACCACCCAATTTAAAGTGGATAAACCCAATTTGGAAGAATATTATGTTGCATGGCAATTGCAAACCGAATCTAGCCAAAACGCAATGGCGTTTCAGGTAGGTCGATTGTCGATTGGATTGCCCAAAATAGATATAATGCTAGTTAATTAATTAAGTTTCATCAATGCTCGCAGGAAAGCCTGACTGTTTTTGAACAGTTGGGCTTTTGTTTTTTTTAGGCTAATTTTTGCCCTGCAAATGACCAGATTTTTAGCATTGATTTTCCTGCGTTTATAGGGGTTTTATTCGAGACTCATTCGAGACACATTCGGGAAATGCTCAGGTTCGATAGCAGAATGAATCGAGGCAGTTCGGCCGTGCTGAGATGATTCCCGAATATGGGTAAAACAAGGTCCAAATGGAAAGCTTTATGCCCAATATGTTGTTGTGAACATGCTGGGATTGAAGGTTGGTTTTTTAGTTATTCATTATTAGTAGGTTATGTCTGCTGGTGCCTGCATGTTCTCCGTGGAACATCTTGTGTGGTCCTGCAGCAATTGGTCTAAATATTAGAAAAGGGATTAAAAGCTATGATAGACTTATACGGAGAACCAAAAAAATTAGCGGTTTAGCCCTTTTATATCTAAGGATAATTTTTCCTATCTTTCTTAAAAAATCAATTATGAGCCAATCCACTACCCTAATCATTGGAACTGGCCTTTCGGGTTTAGTTGCGGCCTATGAGATCACTAAAGCCGGCAAAAAGGTCATTATGTTGGATCAAGAGAACAGGAATAACTTGGGCGGTCAAGCATTCTGGTCTTTCGGGGGCCTGTTCTTTATCGATTCACCCGAGCAAAGAAGGCTTTCGGTAAAGGATTCCTTTGCATTGGCAAGGCAAGACTGGATGGGGAGTGCAGCATTTGATAGACCGGAGGACCATTGGCCAAGGCAATGGGCAGAGGCTTACCTGAAATTTGCCCATCAGGAGAAGTATGCCTATGTCAAGGGTTTGGGGATGCGGTTCTTCCCGATTGTGGGTTGGGCTGAAAGAGGAGATGGCCGGGCACAGGGACATGGGAATTCGGTCCCTCGATTTCATATCACCTGGGGAACAGGTCCTGGGGTAGTGAAGCCTTTTGTAGAATATGCCCTAGAAATGGAGAAGAAAGGTTTATTGGAGTTTAAGTTTAGGCATCAGGTAAACAGAATGGAGTTGGTTTCTGATGATACGATCAAGCTGTTCGGCAATCAATTGCAGGAAGATGATGCAGAAAGAGGGGAGGCAAGTAACAGAGAGGTTATCGGCTCTTTTGAGTTTGAGGTAAACAGGGTGGTTATTGCCAGTGGTGGAATCGGGGCGAATCTGGAGATGGTGAAGAAGCAATGGCCAGAGAGATTGGGTACCGCTCCGGAAAGGATGGTCTGTGGTGTGCCGGCCTATGTGGATGGCAAGATGTTGCAAGCGGCAGAAGAAGCCAACGTCCGCTTGATCAATAAGGACCGAATGTGGCATTATACGGAAGGTCTGGAGAACTGGGCGCCCATCTGGCCAAATCATGGTATCCGTATCCTTCCGGGACCTTCATCGATTTGGTTGGATGCCTATGGAAAGCGATTGCCGGCGCCATATTATCCGGGATTCGATACGCTGGGAACACTTAAACATATACAAGGTACAGGGAAAAGCTATTCCTGGTTTATATTGAACCAAAGTATTATCAAAAAGGAATTTGCCTTATCGGGATCGGAACAAAACCCAGACCTGACCAACAAGGACTATAAGCTGATCGTGAAGAGGCTCTTTGGAAAAAAAGCGACCGCGCCCGTGGAAGCATTTAAGGAGCATGGGAAGGATTTTATTGTATCAGATTCCATCGAAGAACTTGTGGAGCGCATGAACATGCTCAGTGGTGAAAACCTCTTGAAGCTGGAAGATGTGCGTGCTATGGTTGAAGCGCGGGATCTGGAATTGGACAATAAGTTCAGCAAGGATTTTCAGGTCAGCTATCTACAGAATACCCGTCGTTACTTTGGCGACAGGATCGCTCGAACGGCAAAACCCCATAAGATATTAGATCCCAATCATTACCCTTTGATTGCGGTACGGTTGAACATCCTGACCCGAAAAACCCTTGGTGGGATAGAAACCAATCTAAATGGACAGGCATTTAATCAGTCCGGAACCTGCATTCCAAACTTATTTGCGGTAGGAGAAGCCGCTGGATTTGGTGGTGGCGGGATGCATGGTTACAATTCGTTGGAAGGTACATTTTTGGGCGGTTGTATTTTCACGGGAAAGATGGTCGGGCACTATATTGCTAACTTGCCTCAGGATAGGTAAACAGAAAACTTCCTCAACAATAGTTTCTAAATATCAAGCGGAAGCCTTGATAATCAGTGGATTTTTGAGCATTTTTAAAAACAATAATCGAAATTTTGTTTAAAAACGGATGTGTTCAACTAGTTTTTCAAATATTTTAACAAAATGTTTGAAAAATGAAAAACTATTATTTAACTTTAGTCAAGCGATGAATAAAAGAGAACAGGTAAAGAGTCGGATCGAACAGGCCGCGATGGAATGTTTTGAGCGCTATGGTTTAGATAAAACCACTTTAGAAGATATTGCAAAGGCCGTTGGGCTGAATAAAACATCGTTGTATTATTATTACAAAAAGAAGGAGGACATATTTATCGAGGTTGCCCTGCGCGAAGGAGAAAAATATATCCAAACTCTACAAGAAGCTACAGCAGAGAAGACCGAGATCGAGGATTGCGTGGCCTTTTATCTGGAATCCAGGTTCAATTACTACACCCAGGTGTTGAATATGAACCGCGTTTCGGTTGAGACCTTGCACAAGCTTCTGCCTAGATTTTTTGAACTGTATGATGCCCTGATGCATCGTGAAAAGGAATTCTTGACGGCCCTTTTGGAAAAGGCCATCCAGGAGAAGAAGATCAGGATGAAAGATCCAAAGGAAGTGGCTTCCGTACTGATCAATTTCACCGATGCGCTGAAGCATAATGTTGAGCAACAAGCTATTCTCAAGAGAGAAACCAATATAGACTATACTCAGAGCCTTAAAGACATAAAGACCCTCGTGACTTTAATATTTGAAGGAATAAAATAGACTAAGCAGATCCCCAAGGTAATTGAGTTTATGGAGCTTGTTTGTAATTGTAACGAATTATAAACTAACCAAATAACCATGAGAAAAATTGCCTACATAATTTTGGTGATTTGCTTTCTTGCACCTTTTGCCGCAATTTCCCAACAGATTGTCCAAGGTGTTGTCAAAAACCAGATTACCCAAGAGCCCGCAACGGCTATTTCTATTCGCGTCAAAGATGATCGTGCAGGAACCTTTACTGACGATAAGGGCCACTTTCAACTGCGGTTGAACAAAGGCTTTCCCCTGACCCTATTGATTTCTTCCATAGGCTATGAAAAGCAGGAAGTGCTGGTCGAAAACAATCAGAGCCCTGTTTTGATTGACCTCGTCCCAACTTCTACCTTAGCCCAGGAAGTGGTGGTCTCGGCAAGCCGTTCCGTACAGACCAAACTGTCTTCTCCGGTAACCATTGAACAGATCAGTACCAAAGATGTGCAGAACTCGCCCCAGATCAACTATATGGATATGGTGCAGGGCTTACGTGGGGTGGATGTTACGGTGTCCAGCTTGGGTTTTACGTCGGTAACGACCAGGGGATTCAATACCAGTGGTAATACCAACTTTACCCAGATTGTTGACGGAATGGACAACCAGGCTCCGGGATTAAACTTCCCGTTAGGATCGGTTATCGGGCTTACGCAATTGGATGTAGACAATATCGAATTATTATCAGGAGCTTCATCGGCGCTCTATGGTTCCAGGGGGTTGAACGGAACCATGGTGATGACGGGGAAAGATCCGTTTAAGTATAAAGGCTTAAGCGTTTTGGTGACCCAAGGGGTAAACCATGTCAACAGCAAAAAGAACAATGACCCCGTATCGGCATCGCCGGTTTACGATTGGGTCATCCGATATGCCAATACCGTCAACGATAAATTTGCCTATAAGATCAATGCACAGTATTCGAAAGCAAATGATTGGGTAGCCAATGATATGCAGAACAAGAATGGACCTGGAGGTCCTGATGTGGATCCGAATTACAATGGTATCAATATGAACGGAAGTGCAACATCTACAGATATCAACCCTTTCTTATTCGCGGCGATGATGGGGAATCCGGATTTGACGCCCTTGATCGAGCCGATGTTGGCAAAGCCAAACTATGTGGCCCGTACGGGATACCCTGAATGGGGCTATCTGGACAATAATGCCAATATGTTTAAGGTGAACACGGAGCTTCGCTATAAGATTAATTCCGATTTAGAGGCCATCGCATCAGGAACCTTTGGTACTGGGAACATCGTGTATACCAATGATACCCGTTATCAGATCAATGATTTCAAGGTGGCACAGTACCGATTGGAACTGAAGAGTGAAGATTGGTTCGTGAGGGCCTATACCACCCGTGAAAATTCTGGGAATACGCTGATTGCCGGACCGACCTCGCAGTTGATCAATGAGGGTTGGAAAGTAAGTTATGATGGCAACGTAGGGGGATGGTACCCTGAATATACCGAAGCCTTGGTGACAGCATTGGCAACCGGTTCGGATATGCAAGCGGCCCATATTGCCGCTAGGCAATTCGCTGATCAAGGAAGATTGGTAGAAGGCTCTGAAGGATTTAATGCCCTGAAAAAACAGATTTCCCAAACACCGATCTCGGAGGGTGGAACACTTTTCTTGGATCGCTCAAAACTGTATAACGCGGAATTCCAGTATAATTTCAGAAAGCTGATCCCATTTTTGGATGTGATCGCCGGTGTAAACTGGAGACTGTATAGCCTGAACTCCAAAAACACCCTATTCCCTGATATGGACAAACCGATCAACGTGAAGGAATATAGTGGCTATCTATCCCTTGGGAAACGTTTGGTCGATGATCGTTTGACCCTGAATACGTCCTTCCGTTTGGATAAGAATACCCTATTCGGCAAGCCAAGGTTGACCTCGAGAGCGTCGGCGGTCTTCCAGACAGCTTATCAGAATTACCTGAGGTTCTCTTATCAGAATGCCTATAGTTTCCCTTCTAATATTCAGGCTTTGCAGAATACCATGAATGGTTATAACAGTTATTCTTCCGGTGGTTCGAACTTGTTGTTGAATGAACATTATCACTTCAACGAATTTCCGCCATATACTTTGGCGAGTGTCCAGGAATTCCAGCAAACCAATGATCCAACTGTGCTAAAGAAATTTGAGTACGATGATATCAAGCCGCAAACGGTCAATTCTTTCGAAGTTGGTTATGCTGCATTGATTGCGAAGCGTGTCATGTTTGATGTATTAGGCTATTTCTCTACCTGGGAAAACTTTATTGGCTACGCGAATGTGGTGAATAGCCCAGGTACCGATGATGTGAATGCATTTAAGGACCAAAGCAAATATGTGACCTACAACATGGCTTTCAATGGTGGTGAAACGGTGAATACCTATGGTTATGCTGCCAGTGTGAGCGTGGATCTAGGCAAGAACTTTTTGACGAAAGTGAATTACTACTCTGACTTCCTGAAGAATAAAAACAATAGCCAGATCAACAATTTCAATACGCCAAACTACCATGTCAACATGGAATTTGGAAATAGTGGATTCGGAAAGAAACAAGTTTGGTCTTTTAATACTACCTTAAGGTATAAACCAGGGTTTCATTATGCAGCAGCAGGAGGATTGGGCGAAGGCCAGATTCCATCTTCGACTGTCATCGATGCGCAGATTAGTTATAAGATCCTGAAAGCACGTTCGGGAATCCGCATCGGAGGGACCAATATTACCAACAAATACTACACTACCGGTATTGCTAACCCGAGAATCGGAGCGATGTATTACGTTAGCTATGCCTATAATATTTTTTAAGATTAACCAAAAAAACAAATCACATGAAAAGCATTTCAATAGTTGCAATCTTCTGTTTGGCCCTGTTGGTCGGCTGTAAAAACTCGGCCGATAAGACCAGTGGTTATGGAACGCAATTGAGTTTCGGCCCTGGGGAGGAAGAAAAGATCGAGGAAGCATTTCTCTCGCTAAAAGACAGTACGGAGATTTTCCTGAAAGAAGGAAACTATAAGTTCCAGAACTTGAGCATTGCTCAGGTAAACCATATCCTGATCCGCGGTGCAGGGCCGACGAAAACGAAGTTGAATTTTAAGGACCAGAAGCAAGGGGGTGAAGGGATCCGTGTTACGGATGTGACCAACTTCAAGATACAGGGCATGGAAATCAGGGATTCCAAAGGGGACCTCCTGAAGATAAACAATGGTAAGGATATCGTGGTTTCCGAGCTGCATGCGATCTGGAGTACCGCCGATTCGACCAGTGGAGGTTATGGTATCTATCCTGTGCTATGCAGCAATGTGCTGATCGAAAACTGCTATGCAGAAGGTGCCTCGGATGCGGGAATCTATGTAGGGCAGACCAAAGGTGCAATCGTAAGGAACAGCAAGGCGGCCAAAAATGTGGCCGGTTGTGAAATCGAGAACTCAACGGATGCGGAAGTCTATGATAATGAATTCTACGACAATACCGCTGGATTCTTGGTATTCGACCTTCCTGATCTGTCCCAACGTGGCGGCAGGATCAAGGCTTACAACAACAATATCCATGATAATAACTTCAGGAACTTTGCAAAAGCTGGAAGCTTCGGTACCTCCTGGGGAGTGGGAAATGCCTCACCGGGCAGCGGAGTCATTATTTTGGCCACTTCGGATGTTGAGATCTTTGATAACAAGATCACCAATAATAATAGCTCGGCCGTAACCATCGCTTCTGGATTCACCGTAGACGATAAGGCGGCAGAGAAAATCAATGATAAATATTCGCCGATCCCGACCAATATCAAGATCTATGGCAATACCATAACCATGGGGAATGAATTTCCCAAACCGGCCTATGAGCATAGGGTGGGACAGTTGATCATTGCCACTGAACAGCAAATGAATGGAATCGATCCTAACAGGAAGAACAAGAGGATCCCAGCGATTCTATATGATGGTGTGACCAGCAATATCATGACCCAAGGAACAACGCCAAATCCTGATCAGGTCTGTATCAACCAACCAGGGGAAAATATGTTTGTGAATGCTGATTTCGCCAATGTTAAAGATCCGGCGAAATGGAAACCAAACAGCAATGTTCAACCATTTGAATGTAAGTAGACATGTCTAACTTGATGAAGATATCTAGTTGTTTCTTGCTCTTGGTTTTCATGGTTCAAGCATGTCAAAACCAAGGTAAGAAACAGCAAAATACACCTACTGAATTCCAGTTTAAGGAGAAACTATCTGATTATGGTTTCTTTAAAGGAAAGCTTTCGGAATTGAATCCTAATCCTGAATTGATTTCTTATGACCTGAGCAGTGCGTTATTTTCAGATTATGCTATCAAAGATCGGTTTATCGTTTTGCCGGAAGGCAGCAAGATGAAGTATGTGGACGATGAAGAATTGGAGTTTCCAGACTCGACCATCATCATCAAGAATTTTGCCTATCGCAACAGCAATGATGAAAAGATCATGATCGAAACCAGGCTATTGGTAAAGGACCCTGCCGACCATAATTGGAAGGTGATGAATTACCTGTGGGATGAGAAACAGGATGAAGCGGTGAAATTTATCCGTGGTGTTGTCTTGCCTATCAGCCTGAAAGATGATGAGGGGAAATTGCACAAGACCAATTATATGGTGCCTAATACCAATGATTGTAAGCGCTGTCATATCAAGGACTCAAAACTATTGCCAATTGGTCCAAAAGCAAGGAACATGAATTATACCCGAGCGGGTCAGACCGAAAATCAACTGGTCTGGTTAGCGAAGGAGGGCCATCTGGAAAATTTACCGGACCTGAAGGAGGTTGAAGCTTTGCCAAATTGGTTAGATAAAGCGAATTTCAGCCTTGAGAAGCGCGCTAGGGCATACCTTGACATTAACTGCAGCCATTGCCACCGTAGAGGTGGGGATGCTTTCAATACGGGATTGTTCCTGGAATATACCGAAACGGATACAGTACGATTGGGCTACCATAAGGGTCCGGTTTCAGCAGGTTCTGGAGCTGGGGGCTTGGATTTTGACCTTGTGCCCGGTTCTCCAGATAAGTCTATCTTGTATTATAGGATGAACAGCACGGAACCCGGAACGGCCATGCCTGAGCTTGCGCGATCGATGATCCATACGGAAGGTGTGGAATTAATAAAAGATTGGATAAAGCATTTGTAATCAAGAACTATTAAGAAAATCAGCATAAAGAATTAGAATAATGAATGATTCAATTCTACAATTGTTTGATGTTCAGCAAGAGCATCAACAGGAGCTTCGTATGAGTTCTGCAAGCGTACGCATCGCTAAGCTGCGACGGTTGAAGGCTAATATTTTAAAGTTTGAGAACCGCATTTTTGAGGCTTTGGATGCAGACCTGCGGAAGAATGCTTTTGAGTCTGCTTTGACCGAGGTGTATTTTATCTATAGTGAAATTGATTTTGCGATCAAGCGACTTCCTTCCTGGATGAGAAAGAAGCGGAAACCCCATACATTGACCAGTTTTTTGTCGAAAAACTGGATTCAGTATGAGTCCTTGGGCACCTCTTTGATTATATCGCCTTGGAATTATCCCTTTCAACTGAGCATGAGCCCGTTGGTTTCTGCAATTGCTGCAGGCTGTTCGGTGATATTGAAACCATCGGAATATAGTCCGAGGACTTCTGAAGTTATCCGGGATCTCATCAGCGAAACTTTCCCGGAAAAGGAGGTGAAATGTGTATTGGGGGAAAAAGAACTGGCAACGGAATTACTTAAACTGCCATTCAATAAGATATTTTTCACGGGCAATCCCGAGGTTGGTAAGATTGTCATGAAAGCAGGGGCGGAACATCTTTCGAGCGTCACGCTGGAGTTGGGTGGTAAATCGCCGGTCATCATTGCGGAGGATTATGACCTCAAGGCGGCCGCCCTTAAAATTGCTTGGGGCAAGTTGATCAATGCCGGGCAAACCTGCATCGCACCAGACTACCTCTATATTCCCCTGGGGTCCATCGATGCTTTCAACCAAGCTTTTCAGGAAGCCTGTCGGGAATTGTTCTATTCAGATGGTACCCTTGATTATAAGCGTTATGCAAAGATCATCAATAGCAGGCACCAACAACGGATTGAAGGGCTCCTCGATGATGCATTGATGCGGGATGCCAAGGTATTATGGCAAGCGGAAGGCGAAGACCAACAGTCTATATCGCCAGTATTGCTCACAGATGTAGCCCAGGAAAGTAAGATCATGGAAGAGGAGATATTTGGCCCAGTGCTACCTGTCATTCCATATGATGACCTACAGGAAGTGCTAGACCATATCAACTCCAAGCCTAAACCTTTGGCGATGTATATTTTCTCTGATAGCAATTCTTTTACCGATACCTTGCTGAAACACTGCAGTTCGGGGTCTGTCTGTATCAATGATGTGCTGATCCAGGTCTCAAATCCTAATCTGCCTTTTGGAGGGGTAAACCACAGTGGTATAGGGAGCTGTCATGGATTCTATGGATTTAAGGCCTTTTCACATGAAAGAGCCATTATGAAACAAACGAAATTCTCATTTTCTAAAATGATCTATCCACCATACCAAGGTAAAGAGTCCATATTCAAGCTGTTGAAAAGATGGATGTAAAAGAGCTTGATCGTTAGTTAGTAGGTTTAATTGATTGAGGGAGTCTCCAAGCATTATTGGAGGCTTCTTTCTTTATTATAAAACCTTGGAATAGTTTCTGTTGTTCTATTCGGTGAATCTATAATACGACATCAAATGAAATCTATATTATTTATTGTTCCATTAGCGCTATTTCTAGCAAGCTGCAATAACCCAAAGCAAGAAGCCAATAATGCTACTCCGGCAGTTGATAGCGTTCAAGTTGTTCCGGAAACTTTGGATAGTACCCATGCAGATCTAACTGAGAAGGCCATAGAGCTTAAGTCCAGCTGGGATTCCATCAGTCTTCATAAAATATCTAAAATATCCGATACCATCAGTTTTGATAGTAAGGAATTTAAACAGATCGATGCAGAATTGCACAGCGACAAGCCCGGAAATATCCGTTTTAATCTGATTGTCCTGCCGGATAACAATACCGATGGTCCATTTGGGAAGGATGTTCAGTATAACTTGGATAAAAAGGGAACCTATAAATTGGTCATCGGAGAAAGCCTGATGCAGGGTGACCCTTTTGATGGTCATTATACCATAAGGTTCAAAGGGCAGTAAAAAAGAACCTAGCCTTTTGGGGTTGGCTAGGTCCAATCGATAACCTATTTATTTAGAGAAACTTTTCAGATTGTACCTTATGGTCAGGCCGTAGGTCCTTGGGTCAGCGATGATACCGGCGTATTGCCCGTAACTACCAGGTGCGGCAAGCAACTGTTCGTAATAGTTTTTGTCCGTAAGGTTGCGGCTCCAGATAGAAAGGGAGATTCCGTTCTCCGCTTTGAATCCCAATCGGGCGTTTAATAGGGCATACCCATCGATGTTCAAGTATTGGGAAGGGGAGGGACTTGATGAGAACTCGGATCTATAGAAGAGGTCAGAGCCTAAGAAGAATGAGCCTTCCAGACCAATCAAACTTCCTTTTTGGCTCAGTTCAGCGCCAAGGGAAGTCGACCATTTTGAAATGCCTGGCAATCTTCCTCCGGAAATGTCCTTAAAAGCTTCAGGGCCTCCGACTTCCTCCAATGGAACCGGGGCGTTGGTGAATTTCACATATTTCCCATCTGTATAGGCCGCAGCGGCATTGATCCTGAGGTAATTCCCTACACGCAGGCTCCCGTCCAGTTCTACCCCATTCACACTCACCTTTTCCGCATTGGCTAGATAACCTCGGTTTACGCCAGGTTCTGGCGTCTGCACCAGTGTTTGGTAATCCTTGATGTCTGTTTGATAAAGGGTCAGGTTAAGAATGGAATTTCTGCTGGGACTTGATTTCAATCCTATTTCTTTATGGTTGACGGCTTCCGGCTTTACCCTTGCGAGGTCTAGTAACACTTCGCCCTTGGCTGTAGGTAATCCACCAACATTGATGCCTACTGGCTTGTAGCTTATGGCATAGGTAGCGAAGGCATTCAGGTTTCGGTTCCACTTGTATTGTACAGATAACTGACCTGATAGATTGCCGGCGGAAGCATCGGTAACAAAAGACTGGTTGGTATAGACAGTGTTTTTGAGGGCTACTAATGCTGGATCATCAGTCTGTAGGCCTCCATAGGTCTTTCGATCGTAATTGGCTTCCTTCTTATCGTAGTTATAACGAAGGCCCGGAAGGAGATGGAGCTTTTCCGTGATTGCCCAGTCTAATTGTGAATATGCAGCCAAGCTGGTTGTTTTGATGCCGTATTTGGTCTTGATTCCGAAGTTGTCAAACAAACCCGGCGTACTCCACAGATCGCTGTTGCTGTTCTGGGCAAATCGCCAGAGTGCAGATCCAGCTTCTTCGGTATGGACCGGGTCTGTCCTCAGATCTTGATATAATCCGAATAGCCCGACCACCAAATCGATGTTTTCCCTTATTTTACCCGAATAACGAAACTCTTGGGAGTATTGATCGTGGGCCGAATTACCGGCAGAGATGGTAAACACAGGTAGGCCAATATAATCCCTGTCATTCAAAGGGACCCATTTCCAATAGCGCCAAGCTGTCGTAGAAGTTAGGGTTCCATTCCCTATTTTGATGTCTGCATTCAAGGAAATGCCGCCCAGTTCATTGTCAGCCTTAGACTGCGTATTTAGATCAACCTTTCTTTCAAAGGCATTTTGATAGGGTTGTTCATAACCCAAATCTTTGATAATAGCATTGAATTGACGATAATCTGCGCGCTGTGTTTCTACCACTCCCGCAATACCCCAACCATAACCATCAGGCTTTTGAATGCTCTTGTCGGCAGCAAGACTGATGTTGACTCTATCGTTAGGCTTATAGAGTAATTGTGCCCTCAGGCCTAAGTTATTCATGTTATTGATCGCTCGATTGGTATTGACATTGTGCAAGGTGCCATTTCTTTGGGTTCCTGAGAAGGAAATTCGGGCAGCTAATTTATTGCTGATAGGACCTGTCAGGGAGGCCTTGCCTTGCAGGAAACCATAATTTCCATAACTCAATTCAAAGTTCGCTGCGGGAGTGAATTCTGCGGGTTTTGATGTTACATTAAAAGCTCCTGAGGTGCTGTTCATACCGAAAAGGGTTCCTTGCGGCCCACGTAATACCTCTACCTGTTCTATATCGATAAAATCCAACCAAGTTGCCGCAGGTCTAGCCAGATAAACACCATCTAAATAGAATCCTACACCTGGATCAATGCCATCATTGGTCAAGCCATAGGTAGAACCCAGGCCTCGGATATTGAGTGTCGTATTTCTGGCGTTGGAAGCATAAAGCTGGACAGTGGGGGCCAATTCCTTGATCCTATTGACGTTGAATGCCGAGGCATCATCTATGGTTGCTGCATTTATGGTCGTTATCGGAATCGGGATATCCTGAATCTGTTCCTTCCGTCTCCTGGAGGTCACCACAATCTGGTCCAGTTTTTCTAGGCTCGGTTTTAAAAGGATGGTCGCAGGAGATTGGTTGACCGATATCCGTTTCTTTTGATAGCCTATCCTTGATATGATAAGCTTAAAAGGCAGTTTTTGCCCAGTAACAAAATGGAATTCACCATTTTCATCCGTTTTCACTTGGTGAGTTACGCCGTCCAACTGTAACGTCACATCCGGAATAGGTTCTCCACTGATGGAGTCCAAAACGGTACCTCTTAGGGTGGCATTGATGATCGCTTGGGGTATTTCTTGTGCTATGCTGGCGTTGTTGCTTACAAAAAAGGCAATAGCAAGGCTTAGAAAGCTAAAAGTTTTCTTAAAAATCATGAAATAAGTATTAGGGTTGATAGTTACTCCAGTTAAATAGGAGCCTTAAAAGGTTGGATTAGCGGAAATGTTTTTCCATTCCCGCTTTAATCCTATTGGGGGAAGATAGTTTCGCTACACATTCGTTCAGAATCAATGCTGAACTTACGTTGCTTATTGTTGCTGTTGTTTTTTGTTAAGGTTTTGAGGGTTGATTTCTTGCTCTTCATTATGACTGTCGTTTGTTTTACAAAACAAATGTAAAGAGTATATTTAAATAAAGTCTACTAATATTGTAGACTTTATTTAAAATAATTAATAACGTTTTGATTATTAGCTAAATAAAATTTAGATAAACTGTAAAGCGAACCTTCTTTTGGAGGAAATCGAGAGTCAGATGCACCTATTTGCAGTAGAGGTCAATGGATTAATCCAATGAATTTTATTCTTTAAAAATGGTATTCTTCCATGAAATTAAAAATTTTGCTTAAAAACTCTTTTGCTATTCAGCGAATATGAAGTAAATTACATTTTGCTAATTCACATTTTGCACTAGCTAGCCAATTTAAATAGTGAGACGTTTATTTTTTAAGATACTTGTTACCATATATGTTTTTGCACTCATTCTATTCTGTCAGGAGTCTTATGGCCAGTATGGGTTAGAATTCTCCAGCCATGAAAAGGAGCTGGATAAGCGGACGAGCCTATCGATCGGTACAGAGGAATCAATTGAGCTCGCGAAGCATACGGAGTTGACCTTTGATATTCAATTTAAACCTTATCAGCAAGATTATTTCGGATATATCTTCCGTCTCATATTGGATGAGCAACTGAACATCGATCTCATCTATGACCGTAGGCAAGATAATGGAAGGCATTTTAAATTGGTGGTAGGTGATAAATTCACGGACATCAATTTTGATATCCCCAAAAACGATCTATTCTATCATTGGACCAAAATCAAGATATTACTTGATAAGGAAAAAGGAAGTTTAGTGCTATCCACTGCAAAGAACACTTTTACCCATAAAATGGACCTTAAAGACCGATCCGCATTAAAACTGCTATTTGGTTTCAATGACTATAAATTCTTTCAGAGCTCCGACCTTCCGCCGATGCGGATCAAGGATGTACAGATATCCTGCGATGAAAAACTCTGTCATCATTGGAAACTGGACGAAATAACTGGCAATACGGCGAGGGATGATCAGGGGTCTTTAAAAGCTTTTACAAAAAATCCTTCATGGATCAAGAGGCAACGGCAAGAATGGCGACTTGAAAATGAATTTTATGTTTCCGGACAGGCCAGTGTTGCCTTTGACCACAAAAATGAGAGTGTATACATCGTATCCGAGGACTCCTTGGTTCGGACTAATCTGGGGGCTACGGTCAGTACATCATGGCCTTACCTGAATGGGCCCCTCTATATGGTCAATGGAAGCCAATCCTTGTTTGATCCAAGCTCAGGGAAGGTCCTCAATATTTCCATCGATCAAAAGCTGGTATCCGCATTTGATACCTTGACAAGGACTTGGTCCCAATCCTTCCAACATCCTGCCCACGGAACGCATTACCTATCCTTCAATAAATTTTACTCTGCAAAGGATTCCAGCATCTACATGGTGGCTGGATACGGACATTTCAGGTATAAGAGCGCCATCCACAAATACCATATTCCCAGTAATACCTGGGACAGCTTATCTTATGCTGGTGACCCTTTGTTTCCGCATTATTTAGGCGCTATGGGGGTTGATAAGGATGCCGTTTATCTATTGGGCGGTTATGGAAGTACCACGGGTGACCAGATGCTGAATCCAAAGATTTCCAATGATTTCGTCTTGATGGACATCAATTCCAAAACCTTCAAGACGCTTGGGGAAATCAAATTTCCTATTCCCGAAGCGGTATGGGCCAATTCTTTGGTCATGGATGAGGCGTCCAATACCATGTATGGACTCATGTTCCCCAGGAATAAGTTCAAGTCTTTCTTACAGCTCGTAGCGATGTCCAAAGACGGAAAGAACCTTCAGGAATTGGGGAGTACCATTCCTTTTGATTTCCACGACATCAAATCATTTGCAGATTTCTTCTATTCCAAGGCCTCCAACCGATTTGTTGCCGTCACATTGTTTTATGACAGTGCACTGAGTCAGAGCCGAGTTCGCATCTACAGTCTTTTGGCGCCAGCCCTGCCCTACCAGATCTTGGAAGGCAGTGCCAAGGCCAAATCAAACAATTGGATCTGGATAAGTGGATTGGTTATACTCGCCGGATTAGGATTACTATTCTGGCTTAAAAGAACGAATAGAAAAACTCCGGAACCCCAAAATAATCCAACCGTTGAACACAAGGAAAAAGAAGTAAGCCCAGTATTGGCCCCTATTCTAAAAGAAACAGCTCCAAAGAACAGCAAGATCGATAGGGCAACCATCAATCTCTTCCGAGGCGATATCCAGATCTTCGATCAGCAGGGCGACGAAATCACCAAGCAGTTTTCGCCGTTATTGAAAGAGCTGCTGACCATGTTTGTGGTCTATACCATTTATCGTGGCAGAGGAGTCAGTTCCGAAAAATTAATGGAAATATTCTGGTCTGATAAATCTACATCCAGCGCAACCAACAATAGATCGGTAAATATTGCCAAGATCAATGCGCTATTGGAGCAGCTGGGCGAGATGAAAATCTCCAAAAAAAGTGGCTATTGGAGTATTGAAAGCATTGAAGATGTCCATATCGACTTCTCCGATTTTATGTATCTCTTCAATAAATCTGAAAACTTAGATAGACAAGAAATAGACCGACTGCTCAAAATCCTTGAAAAAGGAGGTTTCATGTTCGATACAGATTACGAGTGGCTAGATGGTATCAAGGACGAGGTATCCATTCATGCAACCGGACTCTTATCCAGCCTGATGAAAAACTTGGACTTTGAAAAGGATTCCGAGACCATCATTGAAATTGCCAATCGAATCTTCCATTTTGATTCTGTCCACGAAGAGGCCATGGTCTACAAATGTAGAGCACTCGTACAGCGAGGTTACCACAGCCTCGCTCACCAATGTTTCGAGAACTTCTCCCAAGTTTATCAGCAATTATACGATGAATCCTATAACCGGACCTACCGGGAAATTGTATAAAGTAAAATATTAATAAAAAATAAAGCACTGAATTTCAGTGCTTTATTTTTTATTTCCAATCCATTAATGTTTTATTAATGCTTTGTTATAGTCCCCAAATTAATCTTGTTTCATAATCAATTTATAAACGATGAGACGAAAGCAAGAAACCTTTATCCTGCCTGATACCTAATCCAACTGGAGCCTTAGGTTTTAGAAACCAAAGGTCGTATCGACACCTATTTTAATACTTGATGGCGACATCAAGAGTGACTACCAATTTTCAACAAATTAAATTATGGGATTAAAAATCATCAATTCCTGCTCATCCTATTGGGGCAGGCGATTCAAACAATTATCCTGGCGATTGGCGATAGTACCAGTCTTGACGTTATCCTTAGGCACCGTATTCGGTCAGCAAAGGAATGTCAATGGTACAGTAAAATCAACCGACTCAAAACCTTTAGCAGGAGCAACCATCAAAAACACCAAGACCGGCATCAGTACCACCTCAGACTCCCAAGGTTTGTTTTCCATTGCCGTTTCTCCGGGTGATCGCTTGGTTATTTCTTATGTGGGCTACCTGGGCCAAGAAGTCCTAGTCGAGAACAATTCCAATATTCAGATCGAATTACCGAATGACAATACCACTTTGGAAGATGTCGTGGTGGTTGGATATGGTACGCAGAAAAAGGCGACCCTTACAGGAGCCGTATCCTCTGTGACCAACAAAGAGATCACGATTACCAAAAATGAAAACGTCGTAAACATGCTTACGGGCAAGCTTCCGGGGGTCCGTATCACCCAACAGACCGGACAGCCTGGAGCTTTTGAATCCAATATCGATATCCGCGGTATGGGCGAGCCCCTGATCGTGGTCGATGGTATTCCTAGAGACAAGGATTATCTATCCAGAATGGATGCCAATGAGATCGAAAGCGTATCTGTTCTGAAAGATGCATCCGCTGCGGTCTATGGGGTTCGTTCAGCGAATGGGGTATTGCTCGTTACCACCCGCAGGGGAGCCAGTGCAGACCAAGGTTTCGAAATCGGCTATTCCTATAACCGTGGTTTCCAACAGTTCCTGTATGTACCCAATACGGTCGGAGCAGCCGACTTCAGACGTTTAAGGAACGAAGAACTTTGGAGAAATTTCAATAACAACTACCCGAACAAATTACCCGCAACATGGGACGATGCCAGCATCAAAGAATATGAAGACGGGACTAAGCAATCTTCCAACTTCCTGGACGCGGCATTCGATAAAACCTCGCCGCAACAACAACATAACTTGACCGTCAATGGAGGTTCTGAAAAGGTGAATTACTTTTTCAACTTAGGTTACATGGACCAGATGGGTTCATACAAAAGCAAGAGCTTAAACTACAATCGCTATAACTTCCGCTCCAATGTAGATGTCAAGATCACGGATCGCCTAAAGGCCTCTTTGGACCTTGGTGGCTATGCCGATGAGACCAATCAGCCTAGAACAGATATGTGGGCCGTTTATAAGCAAGCTTGGCGACAAAGACCAGATATCCCGATCTTTCTGAACAATAACCCGATGTACCCGAACTTTGACATGATCGACAACGAGCATCCTGTCTCCGTAACAGATGCCGCACAAACCGGTTATAGAAAGTTCTTGAGAAAACAATTCAATAGTATCCTTTCCTTGGAATACAAAATCCCTTATGTAGATGGATTGGTCGCGAAAGGAACCTATAACTACGATTTCAAATACACAGATAATACCGATTACAAAAAATCATATCCCTTGTACAGCTACACACCAGCAGTATTGGGTCCGAATGGAGAAATCATAACTCCAGAGCGCTATGATGCCCACGAGAAAAACTCGCCATCATCCGTTCGCCGTTCTGCCTATCCAGATTCACATACCCTGATGCAGTTCTCCTTGAACTACAACAAATCCTTTGGTGCAGGACATAATGTTTCCGGATTACTGTTATTCGTCGAGGAATACAACAAATGGGATAGTTTCTACGCCCAACGCGAGATCAAGGTCAATTCCGAATACCTATTTGCTGGAGAGGCCAAAAACCAATTGGCAGATATGGAAGGTATTGGCGAACGTACCGCAAGAGGTTTTGTGGGTAAATTCAATTATGATTTCAAGGGGAAATACCTAGCTGAATTCAGTTTCCGTTATGATGGTTCTTCCAAATTCCCTAAAAATGAACGCTGGGGTTTCTTCCCGGGTGCTTCAGTGGGATGGAGGATCAGTGAGGAAAACTTTATCAAGGATAACTTCAGTTTCATAAACAACTTGAAAATCCGTGGTTCCTATGGTGTCCTAGGGGATGACCGTTCTGCTGGTAACTACCCTTCCACCTTTGTCGGATTTGCCTTGGATCCGAATAACCTGGGCTGGATCTTTGGACAGGATATTGTTAGTGGCGCCTTGCCAACTGCTATTCCTAACCCGAACCTAACCTGGTATACCTCCAAAACTGCCGATATAGGTCTAGATGTCGATCTATGGAATGGTCTGTTTGGCATGACCTTCGACTACTTCAACCGCTATCGCGATGGTCTATTGGCCACCCGCTTGGACCTGATTCCGGGAACTGTAGGAGCAAACCTGCCTCAGGAAAACCTGGAAAGCGACCGTACCTTTGGTTACGAGGTTTCCTTGACCCACCGCAATCAGATCAACGACTTCAATTATTTTGTGAATGCACAGGTTTCAACCACCAAGAGCCAATTCCAAAACAGGATCGAATCTCCTGCAGGAAACTCTTACGACCATTGGAGAAACCGCTATGCGGATCGCTACAAGGATATTTGGTGGGGTAATGAATATGTAGGGCAGTTTGGTTCTTACGAACAGATCTATAACCACCCAACCCAGGTCGGTAGTGGAACCTTGCCGGGCGATTACTATTACAAAGACTGGAATGGCGATGGTTTTGTCAATGGAAATGATGACCACCCGATTGCAACCTTCAATATGCCATTGATCAATTATGGTTTCAATATCGGTGCATCCTGGAGAGGGGCAGATCTATCGATGAACTTCCAAGGAGCAAATAAAGTCTATACCCGTTATACAGAGGTTCTTGCTGCGCCATTGCAATTCCAAGGAGGCGCCTTGACCCAGTTCTTGGACCGCTGGAGGCCGGTAGACCCTAATGCGGACCTCTTCAATCCAAACACAGAATGGATTTCAGGCTACTATCCTTCCACAGGATCCCCTATGGCCGAGGGTACCCGTGCTATCCAAGATGCTTCATACCTCAGGTTGAAAACCTTGGAACTGGGCTATACCTTCCCGAAAGAATGGTTGGAGTCCATTAAAGTGAAGAGCTTCAGACTTTATGTTAGTGGATATAATCTGATGACCTGGACGGGAATGAAATACTCAGATCCTGAACACCCTGGATCAGAAGGAGGCTCATCATCACACATGGTTGATACCTACAAATACCCATTGAACAAGACCTATAACATTGGTGCATCCATTAAATTCTAAGTTTAATTGACATTATGAAAACTACATTATCAAAAATATTGGCTGTCCTCCTGCTGGTTTTAGTGGGTTCCTGTCGCAAGATGGACCTTGAACCTTTAGGTGTATTGGACGAGAAGGCCTTATACGGAAATGAAGATGGAGCTAGGAAATTTGTTTCCGGAATTTATAGCCATCTTCCGATCGAAGACTTTGTTTACCACCCTGAAAGAGGTTTCCGTTGGGACAATTATTGGGTGAACTCCGATATCTTGGCAGCTGTATCCGGAGAGATGACCGGGCAGTTCTGGGGTGTTGCTGGCGCTCAAGGTTTTGGCTATTGGCCTTATGACCGTATTCGGAACGTCAATGGTTTTATTGCCGGATTGCCGACCTACAAAGAGAACTTTTCTGAAGAAGGATATAATAACATCCTTGGCGAAGCTCACTTCCTGCGGGCATTCTTTTACTTCGCATTGGTAAAGCGCTATGGTGGAGTGCCCATCGTAAAAGATGTCCAAGATCCGCAAGCGGATAAGGAAACCCTATTGGTTCCGAGAAACAAAGAAGCTGATGTCTATAAGTTCATCCAAGAAGACCTACAATTTGCTGTAGATAACATGTCCAGTACCTCTGAGAAAGGGAGGGCAAATAAATATGTGGCAGCGGCCTTATTGTCCCGTGCGATGTTATATGCGGCGAGCGTTGCCAAATATGGTTTCTACTCCAATTTGCAGGGCGATGCGGTAAGCAAAGGCTTTGTCGGTATCCCAAGACAGGAAGCTGAATGGTTCTATCAAAAAGCTTATGATGCTGCAACAGTAGTTCTTAATGGACCATATTCTTTATACAACAAGAAACCAGAAGACAAGGAAATGAACTATGTTGACGTGTTTATCGATGATAACAGTCCTGAAGACATCTGGATCAAGCAGTACAATATTACGGCACCTTATGGAACCCGCTTGAAACACAGTTATGATGCGACTTTGCTTCCCAACCCAACCTTTTCAAGTGATGCCGAGTCTATGGCATACCCAGTTTACAATATCGTTGAACTGTTTGGCGAATTGCCAGTGAATGATGCTTCAGGAACGCCTATCCGCTATACCGATCGCAAAGCCTTATATGCCGATGCAGAACCACGCCTCCGTGCAACCGTTTATTTCTCTGGAATGGAATTACGTGAGGGTGCCGAAAAGAGGAGCTTTGATATGTTGCGTGGGCTTTATGTCTCTTTTCCTGGCAAAGCTAGCGATGCGCAGATGGGTTCCAATTCAGCTCCTATCAACAGTGAAGCCAACAGGATCTTGGCCGGACCGAAAAATACCCAATACACGTATAAGGGAACCAAGATTGGAGTGACCGGAGAGCATGGTATGTGGAAAGACGGTCATGCAAATAACAGCCGTACCGGTTTCTATGTCCGTAAATACATCAACTACAAGATGTCCACCAAGGAGGTTAAGTTTTACAGCAGTACCCAACCATGGAAGGTAATCCGATTGGCTGAGATTATGCTGAACAAGGCAGAAGCGGCATATGAATTAGGCTTGTTGAAATCTAATGAAGCCTTGAAAGCAGAAGCTTTTACCTATATCGCCAAGGTCCGTGATCGCGCTGGTGCTAAACCTTACGCATACAACCCTACAGCTGCCAACATCAATAAATATGGTTATCCATTGGATGGCAACCTGCAGTTTATCCGCGAGGAAAGAGAAAGAGAGCTATGCTTTGAAAACCATCACTGGTGGAATATCAAAAGATGGAGAATTGCGGATGTGGAACTGAACAATTTCGTGCCGAATTCATTGATGCCTTACTTGGTATTAGATGAGTTGAAATACAAGCCAAACGGCGAAAGGATCAATTCTTACATCTTTATCAAAGAAAGGGAGCCTTGGAACAAGACCTTCAATTTTGAGAAGAAATGGTATTACGAACCTCTTCCAGGTGGAGAGCTGAACAAGAATCCAAATTTATATCCTCAGAATCCTATTTATTAATCTAATGAGAATGACAATGAAAAAGATATTCTTACTATTCACGGTGCTCCCTGCCCTTTGGCTGAGTTCCTGTGCAGATATCGATAATTTTGAAGCGCCCAATGCTACCCTTTCTGGAAAGGTATTGGACAAAACTACGGGTCAGCCCTTTTTAACTGGGCCTGGGGAATTTGCCATCCGACTCTTGGAGACCAGTTATGGCGAGAACCCTGCTCCCCAAGACCTTGCAGTGAAGCAGGATGGGTCCTTTATCAACAATAAACTGTTTTCAGCTACTTACTCCATGCAGCCTTATGCAGGGGCATTTTGGCCAGCAGATATTGTTACAGATTTCAAATTGAGTGGATCAGGTAACCAAGACTTCAATGTGACCCCATATCTGAAGATAAAAAATGCAAAATATGTATTGAAGGAAGGAAATAAAATTGATGTTTCCTGTACCTTGGAGGCCCCAATTCCTCAAGGATTGCCCCAGGTGATTGAGGTCCGTCCATTCCTGAGCCTGACGCCATATTGTGGTGCAGGTAGCCGCATCGAGGCCTATTACAAAGATGAATTTAGGATTCTGATCAATAAAAACTGGGAAGAAATCGGTAATATGTCTACTGGTATTGGCAAAGAAACCTATACCATCAATGATATACCTTTGAAATCCGGATACACCTATTACTTCCGTATGGGAGCAAAAGTTCGTGATACATTTGAAAAGTTCAACTATTCAGAAGTAGTTGAAATAAAGGTCCCTTAAGGACAGAATGGATTAATTAATAATTGCTAATCAATAAAATTACATGCTATGACATTTAATGTGAAAAGACTAAACATGGTCCTGCTAGCCCTAATCATCGGGATGTTCAGTGCCTGTTCGAAGACAACGACCAATCAAGAAAAGGAAGAACCCGAAAAACCTAATCCCGTAGATTCCACGGATGGCTATGACACTTCCGGTTTACTGTACCCGAAGTATGAAGGATTGGTGATGGCGGGCTACCAAGGCTGGTTCAATGCAGAAGGTGATGGCGCCAATAGAGGCTGGTACCATTATCAGGGCGATAACAATGTTTTCGAACCTGGGGAGACCAAGGTGGATTTCTGGCCAGATATGACCGAATATACCAAGAAGTATAAATCTCCTTTCAAGTTTGCTGACGGGTCTGATGCCTATCTGTTCAGTTCCAATGATGAAGAAACCATTGATCTACATTTTAAATGGATGAAGGATTATGGGATAGACGGTGTGCACATGCAGCGCTTCCTGGGCGAGGTAAAGCCAAGTAACCCTTCTGGCAAAGCCCATTTCAACAAGGTCCTGACCAGTGCATTGAAAGCCGCCAAAAAATATGGTCGCGCCATCAGCATCATGTATGACCTGAGCGGATCTGTGCCTGAAGACTTTGCAGCCTTGGAACAAGATTGGAAGGAACTGGTAGAAACCCATAAGCTTTATGACAAAGAGGCCAATCCAACTTACCTCTGGCATAATGGAAAACCGCTGATGTCCATCTGGGGAGTAGGTTTTAGTGACAAACGCAAATATAGCATCCAAGATGTAGATAAACTTGTAGATAAACTGAAAGCCGGTGAGAAGAAAATATCGATTATGTTGGGTGTCCCATATAACTGGCGTACGCTAGAAAGAGATACGGAACCGGACCCGGCGCTTCATGCCTTGATCAAAAAAGCAGATATCATCATGCCATGGGCAGTTGGCCGTTACAAGATGCACGACTTCAATCCTAATATCGTACGTGAAGACATGCAATGGGCTGCACAGAATAAGGTTGACTATGTTCCATTGGTTTTCCCAGGGTTTAGTTGGGGGAACCTACAGAATAACCCTAATATCTATCACGAGTTCCCAAGATTGAAGGGCGATTTCATCTGGAAACAGATGTCCAGTGCAATTTCGGCGGGCGCTATGTCGCTCTACGTAGCGATGTTTGATGAAATTGATGAAGGGACAGCCATTTTTAAATCTGCAAGAGAAAAGGATACGCCATTAAATGGAGATGTGTATAAGTTTGTCGGCATTGAAAACGACCTGCCAACAGATCATTACCTATGGTTAACCGGGGAGGCAGCAAAATGGATCAAAGGTGGAACCGGTTACACCGCCGAAAGACCTGTAAGACCTTAGATTTTTACTGAGAATAGCTGGTTTGTTAGTTATTATATAGATGGTTGGAAAGCGAGCGCAATGCTCGCTTTTCTTTTTTCTAGCCTATTTAATTTATCAAAAAAGCCTAATCAAATTATATAAATGTGTCAGCTATTGAGGGCTTTATATAATAAAAGAATCTTTTGAAAGCTCTAATTTCATACTTGTATCCAATCCATGGTACACTAATCGCACTGATATGAAAGCTTTAAAAATTATGCAGCCTAAGCTTTGGGTATTCCTGATGTTGCCCATGTTGCTGCAACTGATGTCTTGCTCCAAAGATTCCAATGCAAGTCCTGATAATCAAGTCCAACCTGACCTACAATTGGGCTTCGACACCAGTTTTGCCACTTTTGGAGACTATGTAAAGAGTGAGGACAAGGTATATGTGGACAAGAACCTAAGACAGGTAGAAAAGAGTAAGGCTGTCTACTACCTAAAAAGAGAGTTGCTAGGTAGGGACATCGTTCCAAATGATGATGAGACTGGCAATTACTGGGAAGACCGCAAATATTTCAAGGGGACACCGGTTCTGCTTTTCTTTTACGAATACTACCGCGTAGATAACAATCAATTGCATTTTGCCGTAAATGTTTCCGAGCTTGAAAACACCAACACCTACATGTTCCATGGCAAGGCCCTTTGGGCGTCCAATGATAAACCCCTGGCGCAGGGAGCTTATTCCATTGGCGAATTGGACGGCGACTTTACCGTTTACAACCCCAATGGCTCCGTAAAGGACCAATTTGGCTTTGATCGCGGACGCAAATATTCCAATATGCAAAAAGCCGAAGACGTCTACAAACCCCTAGTTGGTAAGTGGGAAGCCGTTGCGGCGCAAGACGGGAATTTTAAAATGGTGAGCCAAGTCTATGAGTTGAATTCGAATGGATCTATCAATTTCTATCCGATTACCTATCTTGGTTCAGGTGGAGCAGTTCCTGCATGGAGGCCAGTAGACGGCGAAACCATCAAGACCCTGGGTTCGTGGAAATATACAGGCCAGAGTTCAAATTCTGGAAGCATGGAATTGTTCTTTAAGGGAAATTCCATCATGAAAGGGACGCTCAGTATTGTTTCTGGAACTCAATTTAAACTGAAGCCTACTTGGGTGGATGATCACTTTAAAAACGAGAACTCCTTCAAGGAATTAACCTTCAATAAGAAGTAGATAAAAGGCAGTATTGCTAAGCCTTTTTTTGTCATAAAATAGGGGTTTCATTCGAGGCATATTCGAGAGATGTTCGGGAAACATCTGAGATTAGTATTGTTCAGTTCGGGCGTGGCTCGAATGTGTCTCGAATGAGTTCCATATATGAAACTAATTTTCCCAAAATATTAGCAAATTAGCAGTTTTCGGTTTTCTTTTTTAGCATTCCCTTTCAAAATCAGAATTCTAGCGCTATAAATCAGCTTTTTGTTGATTTATAGTTGGTTATGGTTTTAGCAGTTGCTAATATGTATAATATTTAGGTTGAAATTAAATTTATTTCATTAATAAAGCAACCGATTGCATAAAATACGCAAACGTTTGAGTGCTGGTAATATTTTAGCAACATTAATTTAATAATTATTTTAAACCAATCTAAACTTTATAATAATAACTGTTAATAATGAAAAAAAGGTTTACTAAGCAATTATTAGTAAACAAATCTTACCACTTAGCTACAGCTCTTATACTCGGAATCACCATGCCGAATTATGGATTTGCCGCAACGCCTAAGTATGACGTAAGCCCTTTGTTTGCTCAAAATCAAGAAACTGTAAATGGTACGGTTTCGGATGAAAACGGACCACTAGCTGGAGCCACCGTAACACTGAAGAACAATTCCAGAGTTGCGACTTCAACAGATGAAAACGGTAGGTTTTCGATCCAAGTACCTCTTGGAGAAACGTTAGTCTTTACTGCTATCGGCTATACAAGCCAAGAAAAAGTAGTAGAGTCGACTACCCTGAATGTACAATTAAGCACATCCAACCAAGATATTGACGAGGTTGTCGTGGTTGCTTTTGGTACCCAAAAGAAAGTGAACTTAACAGGTTCGGTAGCTTCCGTAACGCCAAAACAATTAGCGGAGCGCCCAGTAACCTCCTTACAGAATGCCTTGCAAGGGGTTTCGCCAGGTATTACGGTGATCAGTAGGCCAATGGCACCTAAAAAAGGAAACAATGCAACCTTAACGGTCCGCGGACGTTCAAACCTAGGTTCTCCAGGACCGATGTACATCATCGATGGTATCCCTGCATCAGGAGCGGAATTTGCGGCAATCAGCCCTGCTGACATCAGCAGCATGTCGGTGCTGAAAGATGCAGCTTCAGCTTCTCTTTATGGTTCCCGTGCAGCAAACGGCGTTATCTTGGTAACGACAAAACGTGGTGGTGGTGAACGTGCTATTATCGGATTTTCCGCAAACCAAGGTTGGCAAAGCACGACTTTCCTGCCAAACTTTGCTAATTCATTGGAATATATCGAACTGTACAACCGTGCCATGAAAAATGCCGGCAAGCAAACGATCTTTACCGATGATATCATTGAAAAATATAGATCAGGGTCTGATAGGGACATGTATCCGAATACCAATTGGTTTGACGAAATCATAGACCAATCTGCTCCACAAAGAGATGTTAACTTAAATGTCAATGCGCCAGGAAAATTGGCTAACTACTATTTAGGCTTAAATTATTTCGATCAAAACTCTATCGTTCCCGGAATGAAACAGGACCGTATCAACATCAAGTTGAATACACAAAGCGACGTGATTGAAAACCTATTGAAAATTGGAACCAATATCTCCTTCTTAAAACAGGATTACGACCGTCAAGGTGGTGAAATCAGTTGGGTGGAAATGGGTAGAGCATTGCCAATGACGGTAATGCAGCAGTCCAATGGTGAGTATGGAACCATTTCTAATGGTGTAACCAATGCCACCATCGCAAAGAACAACCAACTGAGAAATATCCAAGAAGCTGGACAGGGAAGAAACAGGGACAATTACTTGCAATTGGCAGGTAATGCCTCTTTGACTCCATTTGAAGGTTTCTCATTGGATGGATTGGTTTCCTTGAAATATACAAATACCAATAGCTGGGATTTCATCAACAGATTGGATCCATTGACGGACTTCTTAACGCAAAAGCCTTTACCATCTACAGCAGTTCCAATCAATGAGATGAAGGAATACTGGGGTAAACGTGAAGAATTATTGCTTCAGGCATTGGCAAATTATGAAAGACGTTTTGATGATCACTATGGTAAGATTACTGCCGGTGTGACCCAGGAGTCTAACACATATAGAGAAGCATTCCTAGGTCGTAAAAACTTTGTTAACAACGATCTAGAAACGATCATCAATGGTTCTTCTGCGCAGACTGACGTCAGTAGCGATGGAACTGGACTAGCGAATAGAACGATTCAAGATGAGTGGTCTATCCGTTCATTCTTTGGTCGTTTCAACTATAATTATCAAGAAAAATACCTATTCGAAGCAAACGCTCGTATAGATTATTCTTCACGCTTTGCACCAGAGGTTCGTAGAGCGGTATTCCCTTCTATTTCAGCAGGATGGAGTATTGATAAGGAGCAGTTTATGCAAAACGTGAACTGGATTGATGCCTTGAAATTAAGAGGTTCATGGGGTTCATTGGGTAACCAGGATGCGGTTGCAATCGGTAACTACTTCAACTTGATCAGGATCAGTTCGCTATACAGCTTTGACGGTGTGCCGGTTGATGGTGCTTTACAGACAGCAGCGGTAAACAGAGGAGCCCTTTGGGAAAAAGTATACCAATCAAACGTAGGTTTGGACGCTACTTTATTCAATGGCAAGGTTAATTTGACTGCCGAATACTATATCAAGAACACAAAAGGAATCTTGTTGCAACCTACTTTCTTGGCTACTTCAGGATGGGGAACAGCAGCTTTCTTTAACCAAGGTGAAACCAAGAACAAAGGTATCGAGGTTATTGCCACTTATAACGGACAAGTTGGCGAAGAGTTCAAATATTCGATCTCAGGAAACATCTCTAAGATCAAGAACGAAATCATCAACCTGGGTACAGGAAGAGATGAAATCGTGAGCGGGTATTACATCAACCGCGTTGGTGGATCAGTTGGTGATTACTATGGTTATAAATCAGCAGGTCTATTCACTTCTCAAGAGGAAATCGACAACCACCCTAGCCAAAAAAGTATCGCTGGTAACTCCAAGATTGGGGATATCAAATATGTAGACGTGAATGGTGATGGCGTTTTGGATCCGAAAGACAGAACGATCCTTGGAAATGATGTGCCTTGGTTCAACTATGGTTTTGCCGTGAATGCATCCTACAAAGGATTTGACCTGAATGTTCTGACCTATGGTGTTGGAGGTGTGAAAACATACTTTGAGCAAGAGGCTGCACATCCTTTCTTCAACGGTGGTAACATCAAAAAAGAATGGTTGCAAGGATGGACAGAGGAGAACAATTCGGCAAATGCACCATTCCCTCGTATCACATTAACTGGCGATGCTCAGCAAAACTATATCACTTCAGATTTCTGGTTGTTCAGTGGAAATTACTTCAGGATCCGTGCCATTACCTTAGGTTATACGTTCGACAAGAAATTGATCGAAAAGGCAAAGATGTCTAACCTAAGATTGTTTGCGTCCTCAAATAATCCATTTACGTTCATGGCGGATAAGAGATTATCAGATTATGATCCAGAAACAGGTTCAGGAAGAGCTAGCTTCTTAGGGGTGAAAACTTTCTCTATCGGTTTGAATGCTAATTTTTAACCAGCAACTATTAATAGAAAAATGAAAAGATTTATATATATCGGTCTATTTGCAGCCCTTACATTAACATCCTGTAAGGATGAATTCTTGGAAAGGATTCCATTGAATTCCGTATCGGAAGAGACCTTTTGGAAAACTGAAAATGATGTTTACCTAGCGGTAAACGGAATATACGCAACATTGCCAGGAGATGGCATCATTTACGAAGATGGCGCTTCTGACATTGCTCATGCTCAATACCCTTGGGAGAGCACTGCAACGTCCGTTTCCTCAGGGATCGTAAGTACAGCCCTGAATGCCGGCTGGGATTATGAGACCGTTCGTAAGACCAATTATTTCTTGGAGAATGTGGACAAAGCGACCATGGACGAGACCTTAAAGAACCGTTTTAAAGCAGAAGTTCGTTTTATGCGTGCTTACCGCTATTTCAATATGGCTAGCAAGTTCGGTGGCGTTCCATTGATCACAAAGGTCTTGGGCTTTGCTGAAGAGGAACTGAACGTTCCTAGATCTTCCAAAGATGAGGTGATCTCTTTTGTATTGAAGGAATTGGATGAGGTTGCCAAAATCCTTCCTACTTCTTATTCTGGTGGTAAATCCAACGAGAAAGGAAGAATTACAAAGGGAGCAGCCTTGGCCTTGAAATCAAGAATTCTCCTGAATGAAGCGAAGTATGCGGAAGCGGCTGCAGCGGCACAGGAAGTAATGGGTCTGGGCTATCAATTATTCAAAACTACGCAAGAAGCTGAAATTGACCAAAAAGACGATTACAGTAAGTTGGTGGATTTCGCTAATGCTGCAGAACAAGAGAAATTCAGATTGGCTTTGCGTAGCTATGAGGGGATTTTCCATCAAGCTAATGAAGGCAATTCGGAGGTTATCTTGGAAAGACAATATATCCAACAGGCACAGCCAAACTATTTAAACACCTATCTATTAGAAGGTGGTGTAGGTGGATGGAGTTCCTTGACGCCGACCCAGGAGCTGGTGAACAGTTACCAGAACTTCAAGACTGGGGAAGCAGTTACTGCGCCAAGTAACCAAGAGCGTGCTCAACGTTATGCCGATAAGGACAAAACAGCTTTCCTACAGGAATACAAGAACAGGGACCCTCGTTTCTATGCGTCCATTCTATTTGAAACGGCACCTTGGAATGCTTTGACCATCGATGGTGGATATAAGTATACGTGGGTGGATGGAGCTAGCAATATGTCCAAAACGGGCTATAACTTCAGGAAAATGGTGGATACGAAGGCAAATAGGGATAATCTGGACAACCATGCGAACGTGATCTTGATCCGTTATGCTGAGGTGCTGTTAAACTATGCAGAGGCAAAAAATGAAGCTACTGGCCCAGATGCAACAGTGTATGATGCTATTGACCAGATCCGCGAGCGTGCTGGAATGCCTAAGCTGGACCGTACGAAATACGCAAGCAAGGAAGCCCTTAGAAATGCAATCCGTCAGGAAAGAAAAGTGGAGTTAGCATTGGAGGGTATGCGTTATTTGGATATCCGTCGTTGGAAAACTGCGCCTGATGTGATGAAGAATATCTATAACCTGAAAAATTCACTGGCGCAAGAGCGTATCTGGGACAATAAATTGTATCTGATGCCTGTTCCTCAGGGTCAAATGGACTTGTCTTACGGCGTACTTGTTCAAAACCCAGGTTACTAAGAGTAGTCAATAATAGTTAATCAATAAATAATGCAAAAGAGGTGTCCAAACGGGCGCCTCTTTTTTTGTTGTGTAACGGTAAAAGTTTATCCATTAGCTATTAATTTATCCAATATGAAGGGGTTCGATATAAGAGCAGCAAGCTAGGCTAAAACTGGAATATTTATGCGAGTGACCTCTCTTCAAAGCACATGTCTATTATTAAGAGAATTTGGATAGCAGTTTGAACATTTATTTTATTATCACTATGGCCTTCCTGGAAATTATTGAACGAAATAAAAAAAGAAAAATAATTTTAAGTCAATATATGTTTAAACGTATATGTTTCAAAATGTCATTTGAATGTACTGTGGGAGTGCATTTGTGTATTTTTCTTAAAGGAAAATTTTGCCATGATTCGGGTGTTGAAATTTTCGTTTAACATCTTTTGGTAAGATTCTTGTGACAGGAAAGGCTGGTAAAATTTTACGACTTAATAATTTTGGGCCTATATTTTTATTGAACTTATAATAATGGGAGTCAAAATTCGTCTAGATAATAATGTATTGTAATGCTAACAAGAATTCTTAACATGAAAAAAACTATTTTTTCTTTATTATTATTTGCAGTTTGTGGTTTTAAATCAGCGCAAGCACAATTCTCTCGTCCCATTAGTATTGGTGTTGGAGCAGGGCCTACGATCAATTTGACCGACTTGGCGAATGTCGAAACTAATTTAGCGGGTCATATTGATGTGGATGGGTTGATTACTCCCTTTATTTCGGCCGGTATTCATGCAGAAAAAGGTGCTTTAGGCGGAAACGGCTATGCCAGTACTTTTAAGAATGATTACTATGCATTTAATGCGAATGCGAAGGTGCGGATTGGTCAGTTTATGAACCTACCGGATAATTATAGCTATTATAATCTCCAATCGAATCCTTTCCATAAAATCCTTGCAAATATCTATTTAGGTGCCGGAGCTGGAGTCGTGAAAAATAACATTAAAAATAACATCGATCCTAACTATGCTAATGCTGTTGTAGGCCAGGGTGGCGAAATTTCACAGGATTTGGATGGTTTCCAATTTGTGGTTCCCATCAACGTAGGAGTTGATTTTCCAATGGGTAGAGGTTTGTATGGTCCGCAATGGGCTATCAACTTGAACTATCAACATACGATCACGACCAAAGACAATCTGGACGGAGTGATCAACAGTAAACAAGATCACTATAGCTATATCTCAATCGGGGTTAAATATGCTTTGTTTCAGCGTAAATAAGCATTCCTAAATCAATCATTTTCAACTACTATAAAATAAAACAATGGAAAGTATGAATAGCGTATTCCTAAATAGAATATATACTGCAGCTTGCTTATTGCTTGTTTTTGCTATTACAGGCTGTAACTCTTCAAACAATTTTTACAAAGCCCCAAAAGTATCTGCATTCCGTGGCGGAAAATTGCCAGCTCCTCCGGGGATGGTGTATATCCCTTCGGGAACAATCTTGTTCAAAGGCTCTTTGGACAGCGGTAATGTGGGCAAGAACGTCAGTTTGAGTGCCTTTTTTATCGATGAGACCGAAGTTACCAACAAACAATACCGCCAGTTCGTAAATTGGGTAGCGGATTCAATCGCTGTTACTGATTACTTACAGGATGACCAGTATTTTCTGGATGTCGCAAGTGAAAGCGGCGAAGGAAGACGAATTAACTGGAAAAGGGTAAGGAGTATTTCTCCTATCTGGATGAGTTCAGACCCAAGCATTGCTGAGCGTATTGCACCCATGTTGGAAATGAAAGGTTCGACTAGGGCCTTGAATCCAGAAGTGATCAAATACCGTTTCTCCTTTTTGAAGACCAAGGGCAACCTGAAAAAGGAATATGTAACCGATACAGTTTCGGTAGTCCCAGCAGAGGACATTTGGTCGAGAGACTTTCCAAATGCCCAATTAACCTCCCTAGATGCCAATTATTTCACCCACCAATCTTTTGATTTTTATCCCGTAGTCGGTGTTTCCTGGAGACAGGCCCGTGCCTATTCGGACTGGAGAGGGAAGGAAATGATGGCAAACTTGATGAAAAACTCCTACCTGAGCGGTTTCCAACTGACATTCAGCCTGCCTACGGAAGCTCAATGGCAATATGCTGCGGAAGGTAAAATCGATCCTCGGGATACGATCGCAGGGACGAAGATGACCATTGATGGTAATGATGGCAAAGAGAAACTAGCGGTGAACTATAAACAGGGAGAGGGTACTTATTCTAGGGATGGTGCAACATTTACCTTGCCGGTAAAATCTTATACACCTAATAAATTCGGTGTGTACAACATGGCTGGTAATGTTTCGGAATGGACCTTGGATGCATATTCGCCCTCAGCGGTTGCATTTGTGAATGACCTGAACCCAGTATTGCTTTATGATGCTGATGAGCAGGATGCCGATGCATTGAAGAGAAAAGTTGTTCGTGGTGGATCATGGAAAGACAATGGTGAGCAGTTGAACAGCGAAACCAGGAACTATTCCGTGGATTATGAACCACATTCATATATAGGGTTTAGATGTGTGATGTCGGCATTCGAGTTGCCAACTGTACAGAGCAAGACCCGTAAGTATTAACATCAATCTGTGAACGATTTAAAGATTATTAAAATGAAAAATTGGATGATGGTAGTGGCCATGGCGTTTGGAATATCTCCAATAATGGCACAAAGTATCGATACGATACCTGATAGCACCGTAATTAACCAGACAGTAATCCAAATGCGGGATGATTCTACGATGCAATTACCGCAAGGAGAGGTCCTGTCTGACACGATACCAACAACAGATGGCTTTTACCAAGTAAACAACTTGGAAGATGCTGTCCCTTTTGCCTATCCGGAGGTAAACCTGAAGAACATCAGGTTTTACAAAAGGGTATGGCGGGATATTGACCTGAAGGATGAACGCAACTTTATCTATGCCGTTCCTGGGAACTCCTTGATGGAGGTGATCATGAAAGGGATTGAAACAGGTAAACTGACGCCGTACAACCCTGAGGATGATTCCTTCAAAGGAAAGCTTTCGGCAAGTGAGGGTATGGCGAGGTTTGCCGATTCGGTATTGGTGCCAATCTTTGACGATGAAGGTAACCAAATTGATTCAAGGATGACCTTGAATGAATTTAATCCGGAACGTGTAACCAAATTCAGGATCAAGGAAGATATCTTCTTTGATAAACAGCGAGGTCGTCTGGAGACTAGGATCATTGGTGTTGCTCCTTTGATGGATATTACCACTTCTTCGGAATTGGCGACTTCGGTAGGTTCTACACCTGCTTTCTGGTTGTATTTCCCTCAGTTGCGCTATAGTCTAGTCAAAGTTGATATTTCTGATCCCGACCGAGGTCTTTATGACATGACCATGGATGACCTGTTTGTGCAGCGTAAGTTTGCCAGCAAGATTGTCCGTGAATCTTCACCGGGGATGTTGCAACAGGCCACCTTTGCTGGAACGGACAGTTTGCAGACCGATAACTCCCAAGTTTTGGAAGACAAGCTTGACGCTTATAAAAAGAAATTGTGGACAACGCCTAAAGGGGTGAAAGCCGAAAACCTTGAAGGTCATGAACAAGACCTGAAGATCGAGGAAGAGCAGAAGAGACAAAAGGAATTGATGGAGCAGCAGCACCAACAAAGACAAAACCAACAACAACAGCAAAGTGAGCAGCAGTTGGAGGAATTGTTGAAACAGAGTGAGCAGAACAATCAAGAAACTGAAAGTGGTACCGAAGAAGGCAGCACTGAGGAAGGCTCTTCAACGGAAGAAGGAAGTTATAACGAAGAAAGTCAATTTTAGAATCCAATAAACATCCCACTTATAAAGGGTTAGCAAAATTTACATTATGAGTAGAAAGAAAGACAATTCAAGATGGCTACATGTTGCCATTTCTTGGGGAGCAAGTATCGTAATTATCGGTGTATTATTTAAAATCCTTCACCTAGGAGGTTCATGGGCAAATTACATGATCGGACTAGGGCTGACGGTAGAAGCAATTCTATTCTTCTTGATGGGTTTCAATCCTCCACCTCAAGAGCCAGATTGGTCAAGAGTGTATCCTGAATTGGATGAAAAGTTTCAGGGCGAGCTGCCAGTGCGATCTGCACAGGTGGTTAATGCGGCGCAAGGACCTTCTGCAACTGCAGCTTTGGATAAAATGTTTGCAGATGCAAATATTGAGCCTGCTACCATTGAGAACCTTGGAAGAGGTCTTAGGGATTTTGGTGAAAAGGTATCTGCCATCAACAGGATCAGCGATGTTTCCCTGGCAACGGATGAGTTTACCCAGAAGTTGAGATCTGCGACCAGCAAGTTTGACAACTTAGGTGTAGCTTTTGAGAAAGCTTCTGCTAACCTGGTAGCCATGGCTAATACCAACACGGACGCAACCGGCTATCATGAGCAAGTACAGAACTTGACTTCCAACCTTCGCCAGTTGAATACGATGTATGAAAAAGAACTTCGTGATTCGGCTTCTCACTTGCAGTCGATGAACCATTTCTATGAGAATTTAAGTTTTACAATGAAAAACTTCAATGAATCTTTGGATGATTCCAAAGCTTTCAAAGACGAGGTAAACAAATTGGCGAAAAACCTCAACGCACTGAATGCCGTGTATGGCAATATGTTGAGCGCTATGAACCAACCTCGCGTGTAATTCATCCAAGTAAAATTTTAAAAGAGAAATATGGCATTAGGAAGAGAGACGCCAAGGCAACGGATGATAAACATTCTTTATCTCGTGTTACTTGCCTTGCTCGCATTAAATGTACCCGATTCAATATTGGATGCCTTTAAGAATATCAATAACAGTTTGGAGACTTCAAAATCCAACGTAAATAACTCTGTCCAGCAATTGTTCGCAGCATTTGAAAGCACCAAGTTAAAGGATGAACCCGGCAGGGCAAAACCTATATACGACAAAGCAAAGAATGCGCAGGCAATTATCAACGACTTAAACCAGTACATCAACGGTATCAAAGAGGAGTTCGTAAAGCAAGGTGGCGGCTATGATGAAAAAACCGGCGACCTGAAAATGCGCGAGAATGAGGATATCGCCCCTAGTTTGATGATCAACCAGAAAAAAGGGGAAGAACTGAAAGAGAAGATCAACAGTACCCGTTCTAAGCTATTGGCGCTATTGACTCCGGAAGAACAGAAATCTGTTTCTTTCTCACTGGAAGCCAATGACCCTGAAAGAGCGGTGAATGGAAAGCGCAAATGGGAAGAGATCAACTTCGGAAGTGGTACGCCCTTGACGGCAGCCATGACCATTTTGACGAAGATCCAAACTGATGCCCAAAATGCGGAGTCTGATGTGGTGAAATTGATCTTAGGGAAAATGGATCAAGCGGTAGTGAACTTGGATAAGTTTGCTGCGGTAGCTGTAGCTCCTACTTCTTACTTAGTTCAAGGGCAGCCTTATTCAGCTGAAGTCTTCTTGACGGCTTCGGATTCCAAGTCACAACCGGCAATTTCGGTTAATGGAAATAACCTGGAGGTAGTGGACGGAAAAGGTGTTTATCGTGTTCCTACGAATCAGGAAGGGATCTTTACTTGGTCAGGTGTGATCAAGGTGAAACAGACTGATGGTTCGATCAAGGAATACCGCACCCCTCAACAGACCTATCAGGTATCAAGACCATCTGCTGTGGTATCGCCCGATAAAATGAACGTACTCTATATCGGAGTAACTAACCCTATTTCGGTTTCAGCTCCAGGTACACCTACCAATAAGATCAAGGTCAGCATGACTGGAGGTAGCATCAGTGGGTCGGGTGGAAAATACAATGTGAAAGTGAGTTCTCCGGGGACCGCAAGGATCTCTGTTTCTGCAGAGGTTGCACCTGGGAAAACCCAGACCTTGAGCACAACGGAGTTCCGTGTGAAAAGAATTCCAGATCCAATTGCGCAGTTTGCAGGTAAAACGGGCGGTGCGATGGCAACAGTAGCCATCAAAGCCCAGAATGCTATCTTCGCTAAACTGGATAACTTCGATTTTGATGCTTCTTTTAGAGTAACAAAATTCTCTTTGATCATTGCTAAACCGCGTGCAGACGCCATTGTCCTTTCTACATCAGGAGGGAAATTGAGTTCTGCCATGAAATCAGCTTTGAATGGTATTACCCCAGGTTCCCGCGTTATATTTGATAATATAATTGCCGTAGGACCAGACGGAACGCCAAGACAATTGAATGCTGTAGCATTAACAGCTAACTAACATAAACAAAGATGCCCGAGATTATCGGGCATCTTTGTTTTATACGTTGTTTAGTTGCTATTGATGGATCTAAATTCATTCGGGCTATTCCCAACGGCATTCTTGAAAAACCGGGAGAAGTGCTGAGGGTACTTAAAGCCTAGATCGTAGGCAATCTCATTGATGCTCTTATTTCGATCAAACAATAGATCTTTTGCTTCCTTGATTAACTTCTGATGTATATATTCTTGTGGAGATTTACCTGTTTCTTTTTTGATCAGGTCCCCGAAGTAATTTGCGGAAAGATGTAATTGATCAGCACAGTAGGATACGGATGGCATGCCCAAGAGTTTTGGTTTATCAGAGTGGAAGTACTCATCCAAGAGCTCTTCGAAGCGATGCAAGATTCCCTTGTTGACATGTTCCCTTGTGATAAATTGACGGTCATAGAAGCGCTCACAGTAATTTAAGAACAATTCGATATTGGACACGATGAGCTGTTTGCTATGCTTGTCCATATTCTGCTCCAGTTCATATTCTATTTTAGAAAAACAGTCCAAGATGATATTTCTTTCCTTTTCGGATAGGTGCAAAGCTTCATTCACGGCATAGGAGAAGAAATGTAATTCCTTCATGCGTTTAGCTAGACTTGTACCAGCTAACAGGTCCGGATGAAAGGCAAGGGCATATCCCTGGGGTTTATATTCTTCAGTTCCATTCTCTCCGATGACTTGGCCCGGTGAAATAAAAATCAAGGTACCTTCCTCATAATCGTAGTTTTCCAGACCATAACGCAGATCGCCACATTTGATCTTTTTCAGGAAAACTAAATAAAAGTCATACCTCATTTTTCGTAAGGTCCTAACATCAGCTTTATCCAGGTCAATTACACTGACCAACGGATGTAAGGTTTTGTTATTATTGAAAGCGTTGTATTCGCTGATATGGTCAAAGATTAGAATGTCCTGCATAGCTCCGATGTTTTTCTATTCGAAAATAACAATCCTAGGATGATTTAGTTCAAGGTAGCTATTCAATCAGTAAAAATGGTATTAAAAACCGTAGTAGATATAATGTGTATAGGCGAGGAGGATAAATTATGTTATTTTTAATTGACTGTTTTACATCATTCTGATATAGCACAAGCGATAAACATGGAAAGAGTTAGATTTTGGAATAAGGTTCTGGTCCTTTGCTTTTCGTTGGTTTGGTTAATCAACGGATTATTCTGTAAGGTATTGAACCTGGTACCGAGGCATCAACAGATCGTCGCTGAGATCTTGGGAGAGACCTATTCCAGACCACTGACTATTGCTATCGGAATTTCTGAAGTGCTCATGGCTATCTGGATAATTTCACGGAAATTTAGCAAGCTGAGTGCTATTGCCCAGATCCTTTTGATTGTAAGCATGAATATCATGGAGTTTGTTCTTACAGCCCATTTGTTGCTCTGGGGCAGGCTCAACATTGTCTTTGCATGCTGTTTGGCAGCGATGATTTACTACCAGGAATTTGTTCTCCAAGCAGATTTGGAAAGGAGGAACCGAATTGCTTAACCTCCAAAAACATCCCTTTGCAGTTGAAGCTTATTTTGAGAGCTCAACGATCCTGACCTTTGCCGTTGCTAAAGAAGAATTGGAAAAATATGTTCCTAAGCCATTGACACTGGATCTATATGAAGATAAATGGGGCTTTTTGACGATAGCAATGGTCAAGACCAAGGATCTCAGACCAAAAGGATTTCCCAAGTTTCTAGGGAATGATTTCTTTCTGATAGGCTATAGAATCTTTGTAAGATATCAGACCAGTACCGGTAAAAACCTGCGCGGGCTTTATATCCTAAAATCTGAAACCAATAAATTGAAAATGGAGCTCTTAGGCAATCTCTTTACCCGCTATGCTTATACCACTACTGATATTTCACAAAAAACTGAAGGTCATCATGTTGAAATACAATCCGATAAATCTAAATTTACCATGCTGTATTCAAGAAAAACTGATGGCGAGATGAAACTCCCCGTCAACTCTGTATTTCCCTCCTGGAAAGAAGCTCGACGTTTTGTAGGGCCATTACCCTTTACATTTGAGATCGATCAAACTAAGAACCAAGTGTTGATAATTGAAGGGGTGAGGGAGAACTGGACTGCTCAACCCATTGAATTAATTACCGCCAAATTTGATTTCATTGATCGTTTTAACTTTCGGCATATTCAACTCTCTAATGCCTTTGAGATCCGTGATGTTCCATATTATTGGAAGAAAGGAGTTTTTGATCTATGTTAACAAGGACAAATTTTCAAGGAGTTTGGAATATCGTACGCTTTAACTGGCATCAATACTTCATATTATTTGTTGCCGCTCTGCTGTTGCTTATTTGCGGGTCAATGAGCAGTGGACTGCTACAGCTTATTATCTTTGTTCTTGTTCTCCTTTCATTCGTGCAGGTTTTTGTCTCTTTGCTGGTTTCCTACTATGTATACGATCTTTCCGGCCTATATGAATTAAGACAGGTTGGTGGTCTAAATCGCTTGAAGGTCCTAAACATCAGTGCTGGATTTGATGAGACGAGTGACATACTGAAGCAGCAATTCCCAGCTATTATCTTGCAGAAGGCGGATTTCTATGATCCATTACAACATACCGAGATCTCCATAAAGAGGGCGAGAAAGGCTTATCCATCCAGTCAAGATACACTGATAGTCAAGACAGAAGAACTTCCTTTTCCAGAGGCTTCCTTTGATAAGGTCATCTGCATCTTTTCCGCACATGAGATCCGGGATACTAATGAACGGATAGCATTTCTGAAAGAGTTAGCAAGGGTTTGTGATGCTAGGGGCGAAATTATTATTATGGAGCATTTGAGGGATGTTCCAAACTTTTTGGCCTATAACATCGGATTTATGCACTTTTATCCGAAAAGCAATTGGGAGACCTGCTTTGCTACTGCTGGATTAAAGGTGACGGAAGAACTGAAAACAACTAAATTTGTCTCCATATTTAAACTTAAACCGAATGGAACTCCAAATTAAGATTATTGGTTACTTATTGATACTCTTATCCTGCATCCATGTCATATTCCCGAGGTACTTTGGTTGGAAAGAAGACTTGGCCCAACTGCAGCAGATCAATAGATCGATGATGAAAGTGCATACCTTTTTTATTGCGCTTACAGTGTTCTTGATGGGGCTGCTTTGTGTTACATCTGCAGAAGAGCTGTTACAAACTGAATTAGGAAGGAAGATTTGCTTAGGTTTAGGGCTTTTCTGGCTGATAAGGCTGTTTTTTCAATTTTTTATATACCCATCATCCCTATGGAAAGGAAGAAGATTGGAGACGGTAATCCATGTTATTGCTATTGTTTTCTGGGTTTTCCTTACTTACAGCTTTTTATGGGGATATTTTAGCCAAGGGGATTAAGAAAACAGCGCTTTTATTAATTCACAGATAATTACCAACTGCCTGACGTATAATTATTTACCTAAACAACTGTTGTTCAAACAATTTTATTTTTTTCTTGCATTATTAATATTTTATTTTTGTAAACTTGTAGCTACAAAATGAAAAACATCTTTTGATCTAACTATCAGTTGACAAGATTAGGAAACTTAATTAATACTGGGCATTATGGGAAGCAACAAGAAAATGAGTGAGGTTATCAGAGATTTGAACCTACAACGCAAGCTTACTTTCGCTATTATTTGTGGCGGAGCAATGGCAATGACCTTATTAATAACTACTGTTGGGCTTTTTGTTAAACAAGAAAAAACTTTAATACTTTCTGTTTTGGTGGCTGCGTCTATTTTAGTCATCCTTCCAGCGGTATTAAAGCTTATCAAACTCAATTCTATCTTAAAGTCTGGAATGGAACTTTCTAGGTCCTAATTCTAAAGATATTATTCCTGTTTATATCAGAAAAAATTAATTGGTCCAAAGCTAAGCCTTGGACCTCATTTATTTTACTCCCTCGGCAATGTGCTAAAGTATAAGGGAGTTTTACCCTCCATTATTTTCCCGTTTTTATCTGAAGGAAATAAAGTCAGGTTATTATTCATGTCATCCATTTGGAAGACAAAATAATTATCGCCTTTATTTAACCCTTTAATAGGAGCAGTACCCGCATTGATTGGAATCAATAAGGTGTTATTGTCAAAATAGCTGACCTCAATTTCCGTTTCCTCATTCAAGAGGACAAAATCTTGATCTTCTGCAAAAAACAGGTTCAAACCTTTATCCATATAGGAAGGATTAGAACCGTAAGTTGAGGGGTAATCAGTTTGGATCAAGCCTTTTCCTTTGACGGCATCAGATTTCTTCATGACCAAAGGTTGGCCAAGAAATTCTTTACTAAACTGTAAAGGAGGCGTGTCGGATTCTAACCATTCGTCATAAATGCTGACCTCAAAGGAGAATGGTTTATTCTCTTTAAAAACCAAATATGGCTCTTCTACATGGAAATCACCAGTTAGGCCCTTTATCTTTTCATCGATGAAAGTGGCAAATTGCGACTCATTATAATCAATATTAACGACGCTAAGGTCTTCCGGTTTATCATAATTAAATGAAACCGTCAAGGATACGGAATTGCCATTTTCTTGGATACTGATCTCATTATTTTTAAAGATGCTGAGCTCATTGGCCCAATTCAACTCCTTGTTCTTAAGTTTTTGGAACTCCTCTGTTTTCTGAACAGATTGCTCTTCGATGGTCGATATCAAGTTCTTTTGAACGATGACCACCTGCTTTTTTATAGGATCCACACTTATCACGGCCTTCTCTGCAACCAAGCTCGGTTGCTCACGCATAAAGAAAGTCCCAATAATGATAAAGAATATTTTTACCTCATTCATTGTATTAATCTTTGTCTTCTAAGCTGTTTAATAAGTTTTCGAACATTTCATTAGCCTCCTTAAGGATCTCTTGATTGATCTCCGTTGTACGACTGGTACGGCTCAATTTTCCTAATTTTTCAGATATTTCAATATAGGCCATGACCGTCTTATCGCCCCATAAGTAATCATAAATAAAAGCCACTCCCTTCGCATCCGGCTCCAGGTGTGCCGCCAGATCCTTGATCCATGAGATCATGGGCAAGATCTCCGTATAGTTTTCGGAAAACTGTAGGCCTAAGAGATACCAATACCCATCTTTATAGGCTTGTCTGGCAACTATATATTTATCTTCCAAGATATCCTCTAGAAAGTCTCCATTCGTAGGAACGATATAAGCAGGAATATTTTTGAGGTCCATCTTGGAGTGCATCACTCTAGATTCCCACCATTCCAGCCAATTACTGTTTATGGTACTTGCAATGGGTCTAGCCTTTAGGAAAGCATCAAGGTCTTCTTTCGAAATCCGTACTTTGATATATAATGAACATTGTTCAGACATAATTTAGGGTTTAAATGATACCATATTTGAATAACACATAGCCTGTGCCAATTGTTAGCATCGGCAGGGCAAAAAGCATGAGGATAATACTGCCCAGATGCAGACCCCAATAGGATACAATCCGTGCAGACTGCGGATCTGAAGCTTCATAAACCACAGGAACCTTTTCACCAACTTTATATTGAGGCGGATTGGACCTGAAGTTAGGGCTAAAGGGATAAGTCTTTTCTCCCGCTTTTATTTCCATCACAGGTTGGTACATCATCGAAGTACCCTTTTCGTCCGTGGAGCGCACTAATTTGTTCTCTATCACGACAGCACTCCCGTAAACACCTTTCGACAACATTTTCTTTGTCTTTAAATATAGGGAAATCGAAAACCCTAATAGGATCAGCCCCAGAAATAATAATGACCAATGTATAATTGCAGACATATCAATTTACTTTCTTGTTTTCAATAAAGGGAAATTTATCCATAAAATATTCTCCTATAAAGGGAAGAGGCTTCTCCACATTATTAATAGCATGAAGAATGCCAACAATCATCAATATAAAGATTAGCAGACCAAAAAAGTTGAAAATAAAGGCAATAGATGGAGCTACAGCCATTAATATGGACAGAATGAGCACGAAGAGAAAGGAGGAGATGGTTAGCCCCAGACCTTGGCGCAAATGGAAAGCGCTGAATTGATCCCTATTATTCTTCCCAGCAAAATAGGCCAGCAACCAAAGAATTCCCAGATAACTTAATACTGCTTGTGCTTTTGAACTCATATTCCTTCCTGAATTAAATAATTTATGAAAAGACTTTCTCTCATCCAGCTCATAGCGGAACGATCAAGTGCTTTTTTCATCAATTTAAATTTCCTAAACATTTTCGGAAACTTCAATGCACTGTTAAGCACAATCTGTATACAGGCTTCTACTCTGTATATACAAAGTATATACATAAAACGTAACAATCTGGCTTACAGTGCCATAATTCATTGGCTAGGTTTTTGATTCTTTCCTGAAGAAACCATTCTATCAAAAAAAAATAATAGATTGCCAATTCCAATTTTTGTTCAATTATCCATATGAAAAATATCCTGATCCTTTTTCTTTTGCTTAATTCGGTAACCGTTTGGGGACAAAGCCTACTCAATGGCACTGAGGATGTGGTGAAGCAAGTGGAGCTCCTAAACCTGAAAAATCAGGATGATAAATCTTTAGAAATCCTTAACCAAGCCCTTAAGAATCCCGCTAATGGACCGGATGATCTTATCTACCTGAATACCTTCAAGAGTGGAATATTATTGGATAGAGACAGCTTGAAACTGGGTAGTCAGGCCGTAGATATCGTCATCGAGCAACAGGACAAAACCAATAGCCTCATCAGCAAAGCGATGGCTTTAAGAGCGAGAGCATTCTTAAATAGCTACCTAAACCTGACTGACGAGGTGATCAAGGATTCAAAGGAAGGCCTCAAGCTTTTGGAAAACGAAAAGAACGTAGATAATCTTAATTATTATTTCAACTACTTGATCTATGCTACATACACAGGTTGGGATGAAAACGACAAAATGCAGCATTATATCCAAGAATGTGATAAGTACGCCAAAAAGACCAATAATAAAAACTACATCGCCAATGTCCATCTCGGATTTGCCAGTGTGTACTTAAACAGATATAGGAAGACCAATGAACAAAAGGATATCGACAGCAATTTCTACCATCTGGAAAAGGCCTATCAACTCTTTGAGCAATTCCCAGCCGAGGTGAGCAGCAATACCTTTGTGGTGGCATCCATTAACTTGGCCAACTATTATCTGGAGTTTGATAATGGCCCGATTGCCAAGAGAAAAGAGCAAGCCTATAAATACCTGGATGAAGCAGAAATAGAACTTAAAAACGACCGCGCAAGGTTCAGCAGATGGATCAACATATATGGCATCAAAAGTGATTTTGCCATCAAAGAAGGAAATATAGCCTTGGCAGAACAATATCTGATCCAGGGAGTCAGCCGATTGGACTCCCGGAGGGATAATTCCCTGTTCCGATTGGAATACCTGCTCTATAAGCATCTTGCAGACCTCTCTGAAAAAAAGGGAGATATCACTTCTGCGCTGAATTACCAGAAAAAGTCCGAAAGCGTCTTGAAACAGAACTTCGACCAGGAGCAGATTACCAACACCCAAAAGCTGGAAATCCAGTATGAAACCGAGAAAAAAGACCAGCAACTAAAGCTATTGGGCGAAACGGCTGATTTGCGACAAAGACAGAACTACCTCTATGGTGGATTGGCTATACTTGCCACCCTTGGCTTGGCCTTTATGTTTAGGTCCTATCACTTCAAACTTCGTTACTCCATTGAACGCGAAAAAAAATTGGCGATGGAAAAAGAAGATGCTGAGTTGAATGCCGAAATGCAGGTAAAGTTGGAGCGGGAGGAGCAAGCCAGGTTAAAGGCCGAACAGGATCTTTTGGAGCTGAAACATCAACAGCTACAAAAAGAAGCTCTTGCCAATTCATTGATCATTGAACACAAAAATGATATGCTCAAGCAGATCCAATCCAAATTGCAGGATGGTGATTCGCGCGATATTCAACGTTTGTTGCGTGAAGAAACCCTCTTGAATGCAGATTTCGATGATATTAAATGGCAGATCCAGCAATTGCACCCGACTTTCTTCTCTCAATTGATTGAAAAAGCGAACCAAAAACTGACCCCATTAGACTTGCGATACTGTGCTTACATCTATTTACAGATGTCAACCAAGCAGATTGCCCAAGTGTTGCACATTGAAGCCCAGTCAGTCCGGATGTTCAAATATAGATTGAAACAGAAGTTTGGTCTTTCCAAAGACAGTGACCTCGAATCCTTCTTGCAAGAAGTTGGGTCTTAAATATCCTCACCTATGAAAATCACCCTATCTATCAAATGGAGGTATATATCCTTCCTGATTTCGGTTCTTAGCTGTTCATTTTCTACTTCCTGCAAAGCTCAGGTCAACGAAAATTACATTTCAATTGATAAAGTTCCCGAATTGACAGAAAAGGAAAACTATAGTTTCGACATACCATTTCAGCCATCGAAGATAAAAAACGCTGCAAATGGAACGGAAGCTGATATCCTTTATCAAAATAATGATCTCTCATTTAGCTTTTTCAATGACGTTTTGTTCCTCAACCCGCAAAAGGGGCTGATTGTAGGTGGAACCAATCTCAGCATACGTGCTACCACCGATGCGGGGAGAAACTGGAAGGCCTTAGACTTTTCCAGGTTTGCAAATGCTTTCCATAGCATAGCCAAGACCAAAGAGCACATATTTGTATTGGGAGAAAGCAAATATGTCTTTAGGACCGACCATAACCTTGAAAAATGGGAGGTATTCAATTCCCAAACCTTATACCCCGAGGTGGCAAGCATTACTTGGTATAAGCTCCGTTTCTTAAATGATAGTTTTGGAATAGTGGTCGGTCAAAGGAAAGACAGTGGAAGACCTATCATGATGTTGACCAAAGATGCAGGGATCACTTGGGAAGCGATAAATTTGGAAGGGTCTGTTCTCAAGGACTATGCCTTGGTTGAACTATCCATCTTGGACCAAAAGACATGGATTATTTTGGATGATTCCATTGGGATAACCTATATCACAACAGATGCAGGTAAAACCTGGCAGGATATCACTTCCAACATGCAATACAATACAGATGCGACGCTGCGATCCTTATGGTCGGTCAATCCCAATGAATTGTTTGCAGCAGGTTCCAGATCCTTTTGGAGATCGACCGACTTGGCCAAAAACTGGACTAGACTGGATTTCCCAAAACCTTTCAACCCGATCGAGATCTATAACGAAGGCGATTATTTAACCCTTACCGATATGACCGGATTAGGTCAAGATATCTATGTGAGCAGCACGGCTTCCGATAATGACAATGGACGTACAGCCTTCGCCTATAAATTGGATAGAGGAGATATGACATTGAAACCATTATTGCGTTCAGATACCTCCACCTTCATCGGGGAGTCACATGCCATTTATCCTTTAGATAAGGAACATATTTATCTCTTGGACCGGGATAAACTATATCGGGTTCAGGATAAGTAAGCACAAAAAAAAAGGAGGCCATTCAGCCTCCTTTCCCATGAATCATTTATTTACTAATAACCTGGATTCTGTGTCAATCCTCCACCTAAAGATATTTGGGCTGTAGGTATTGGATAGACCATAAACTCCTCCTTGGTTAATGTCTTGTACTTTTTCATCGCCAATTTTGTCCGAACAAAATCGAACCAGGTCTCACCTTCAAACATCAGCTCGCGTTCCTTCTCTTCCTGAACGGCGGTGATGAAATTTGCAAGGCTGCCAAAAGAACCAATTGCTTTGGTTACTCCGGCACGATCCTGAACCATCTTTAACGAATTATAAGCAGCCTGGCTTACGCTATTGTCTACCCTTGCCTTAGCTTCTGCATGGATTAGATACAGTTCTGCCAATCGGATGACCGTAACATTTTGGCTTGAAGGCGAAAAGTTTGGAAACTTACCCATGAAGTAATTGTCATTGCTTCCTTTTTTGATGGTAAATGCTTTTCGCTTATCTGCATCTTCATACAGGTCCAGCACCGTTGAATCCTTTGCGAAGAACAAAACCGATGGATTATCATTGGCTACTGCTGCCAAAGGATTGGTCACTTGGTCATCAAATTGCAGTTCAAAGATTGCTTCATTTGTATTCTGGGTTGTCCAGATGGTGCTGAAGTCTGAAACCAAACTGAAACCTCCCGATGTTATCACTTCATTGGCCAGGTCAGCAGCTTTCTTGTAATCATTGGTAAAAGCAGCTTGGTATAGATACACCTTAGCCAATAAGGCCTTTGCACCCCAATGTGAGGCTCTTCCTCTGCCAGCATCGCCTGAATAAGGGTTTTCCTTCGGCAATGCAGCAATAGCTTCCGTTAGGTCTTTTACGATCTGTGCGTAGGTATCCTCTTTCTTTGCCTGCGGCGTTTTGATATCATCACCTTCCTTCGTCGCTTTTAATTTTAGGGGAACCCTTTCAAAAGCTCTGACCAAGAAAAAGTAATTCAAGGCTCTGATGAATTTTGCCTCTCCGATAAAGATCTTTTTCTTTTCTTCCGAGATCATGGAGCCGTCCATGTTGGGAACCTCATCGATTACATTGTTTGCCGCGTTGATTGTTGCGTACAATGCCTGCCACATATTGGAAGTCCAAGGGTTGATAGCCTGGATTTCATGGCTGGCGAAGGTCTCATACTCTGGATAGACCGCAGAATGCCTTACATGCACTGCTGAAAATTCAGGAACGATCAAAGTGGATTGACCATAGGAAAAAGAATTGGTCATGGTTCTATATGCACCGATTACGGCAGCATTTGCATTTGTTTCCGAGTTGAAAAACTCATCTTCTGCAATCTGCCCCAATGGGTCCTTGTCTAAAAATTTGTTGCATGAACTCAGTGAAACCGCTGTCAATGCAACGAAACATATGGATAATATTCTATTTTTCATTTTCATATTCGCGACTCTTAGAAAGTTAAGTTAATACCTGTTGTGAAAATTCTTGGTTGTGGATAACTTCCATAGTCATAACCGTAAATTAAACCTGTGTTTGCTCCGCCGTGGCTAGAACTTACCTCAGGGTCATATCCTCTATATTTTGTGAATACGTAGGCATTCTGAACCGTTACGTAGAAACGTAATCTCTTCATCTTGATGCGTTCCGCAATCTCGTTTGGAAGGGAATAACCTAAGGTGATATTTCTGATCCTGAAGAATGAGCCATCTTCTACAAATCGTGAAGATACCGCACCGTTGTCTAAGCTTCCCGGTGCCGGTCTTGGAACATCCGTGATGTCTCCAGGTTCGCGCCATCTGTCCACAAAGTCAACAAACTGGTTAGAACTCGGGTTGAATCCCTCTAGACCCGATGCCAAGTTGTAATTGAAGATATCATTGCCATAAGAGAATTGACCTAAAATGCTCAAGTCAAAATTCTTGTATTCAAAGTTATTGCTGATACCACCAAAGAACTGTGGATTAGGATCACCGATCATCACATGGTCTTCGTAATTTGTAGGTGCAACAGCTTCACCATTCTTGCCTAGGTAATCGATCATACCTGTTTGTGGATTAACTCCCAAAGCTTTCCAGCCATAGAATACACCTAATGGCATTCCTGGGATAGCTCTGTTCAGATCGCCCACACCACCGCGCATTTCAGTCAGTCCTTCTGGCAAGGCCAAAACTTTATTTCTATTGAAAGTCATGTTCAGGGAAGTGCTCCATTTGAATTCGCCCACTAAGTTTTTGCTGCTTAATTCAAATTCAAAACCTTTGTTTTCAATGTCTCCAGAGTTGGTGAAACGGTTGATAAATCCTGAACTCGTCAAGATCGGTAGGCCGATCAATAGATCCGAGGTCTTCTTATAATAGTAATCTGCCAAAAGGGAAATCCTATCATTGAAGAAACCAGCATCTACACCCACGTTCCATTGTCTTGTGGTTTCCCATTTCAAGCCTTTGTCACCAAGTACGTTTGGAATAAAACCAGCTTGGCCCATGTAGTTGTTCCCACTTGAGTATAAAGAACGGCTGGCATAGTTACCGATGTTCTGATTACCGGTGATACCCCAACTGGCTCTCAATTTCAAGTCGCTGAAGGTGCTGTTGTCTTTCAGGAAGTCTTCCTCAGAAATCCTCCAAGCTGCAGCCATGGATGGGAAGACCGCCCAACGGTTGTCGGAACCGAAGCGTGATGAACCGTCCATACGAACATTCGCATTTACAATATATTTGTCCTTGTACACATAAGATGCTCTAGCAAAACCCGATGCAATGGCCCATTCTTCTGGGTATGCATTGGCTCCGGTGATCACACCCCCTGCAGTTACATAAGGGATATCATTGTTCGGGAATCCTGTCCTTTGTGCATGGGTAAACTCTAAACGAGAACCTTGAACCGAGAAACCTCCCAATGCATTGATATAATGGTCTCCCATGGTCTTATCAAAGGTCAAGGTCGTCTCATTGATCCATAATTGGTCACGGGTACTTCTGCTGGCACCTATACCACCCTGACTGGCGTATGAACGTAAACCAGTTGGAGGCATAAAGAATGTCTCATCAATAAAGCTTAAATCCGTACCAAAACTTGTTTTCAATAATAGTTCAGGGATGATATTGTATTCTGCACTGGCATTTGCCAAGATGCGGTAAGTCTGTGCCTTATTTGTTGGCAATTCAAGCATGGCAACAGGGTTCTCCCTGGTCAACCTTACTTGGTCATAGTAATAATTGCCATTCTCACCATATACCGGAATATTCGGCGGGGAGAAGATCCCCGATTTGGTCGATCCTTCTTTCGAATTCTCTTCCTGTACACGATGGTTTGTCGCTCTGGTCAAATTGATCGAGGTCGCGAACCTTAACTTGTCACTGTGTTGATGGTTTAAGTTCAAACGGCCGCTTAATCGGTCAAAATCTGAAGAAAGCAATACACCGCCTTGTTTCATGTAACCAACCGAGGTATAATACTGCGTCTTATCACTTCCACCACTTGCTGCAAGCTCGTAGTTCCTGGTTGGAGAAGTCCTGAAAATTGCATTTTGCCAATCAGTATTGATACCTGGATTAGCAAAGATTTGATCAGGGATAGGCTTTGACGGATCTTGCTCTTGCAAGATTCTATAATAGTCTTTCATGTAATCTTGGTACTGTGCCGTATTCATGAAGTCATAATATCTTTCTTTCGGAACTTGGGAGAAACCCTCATACATGTTGAATGTAAACTGGCTCTGTCCAGCAAGACCTTTTTTCGTAGTGATCAATACCACACCATTAGCCGCTCTGGAACCGTAGATGGATGAAGATGCCGCATCTTTCAGGACCTCAATGGATTGTACATCCGAAGGGTTGATGGATGACAGCACATTGATCCCTTGGGTACCACCACCGAAATCAAAAGTTGAACCACCTGTAAAGTTGGTTGTACTGTTCACAGGAATTCCATCCACCACATATAGTGGGTCAGAACTGGCATTGATGGAGGTTGTACCACGAACACGGATACTGATACCACCACCCGGTGAACCCGATTTTTGGGTAACCTGTACACCACCGGCTTTACCTTGGATGGCCTGGGTTACACTGGGCAATACCTCATCTTCGATCTCATTGGCGCCGATACTGGATACCGCCGTTGGTAGGGTTGCTCTTTTCATCGTACCATAACCTACAGCCACGACCTGAACGGATTCAATCGTATTGGTTTCAGTCGCCATCACGACTTGGATATCCTTTCGGTTTCCCACTGTCTGGGTAATGGTCTTATAGCCAACGGACGAAAAGCGGATCCTGCTTTTTGCATCGGCAGCGATCTGGAATTTACCATTTTCATCGGTACTGGCACTTAGATCCGTTCCGACTACTTTTACGGTAATTCCCGGAAGTGGCCCAGATGGTCCGTTGACTGTACCTGTGATCACATTTTGACCAGTAGGTGCTGCAACTGTTGCATCGGTTTGTGCGGTACTGTCGGTCGCAACTGCCGTCTGCGTACTGTCGGTTTGTACTTGCGTACTGTCCTGCAATACAGCAGTGCTGTCTGTTTGGGTCGCCGAACTATCGGTCTGTTCTGTGCCTTCTGTTTCAGCAGCCTCCGTTTCTGGAGTGGCAACCAGCATCTTCACGTCCAACTGTTTTTGGTTGTTGACATGAACTTCCTGTGTGGCAAATCCCGATTTTAAAAAGACCAACATCCCATTTGGGTTGGCCGCGATTTTATACTCGCCATTTTCATTGGATAGCACACTGTTTGTAGTCCCCTGTTCTGTTACCACTACGCCCTCAATGGCTGTTCCAGTGGAGTCAGTAATCTTACCAATGATATCTAAAGAATCAATGGAAAGATGGTTGGGATTGACTTTAAAGTTTGTTTCTAGTTTGTGATTCTTTTCTGTAGCGCTTGCCCGTCCTTGATGGCAAAAGAGCATGAGAGCACATGCTAAGAAAAGCGAACGGTAAAGGATTTGCGTCATATGTTAATTATTTATCAGGGTAATTTTCTTAATAGAATTCCGCTCAAAAGTTGGTTATCAAAACATGTTGCGAGAACAAGAATTAGTGCTTTTTTGACAACCATTATATCAATTTTGTTACATTGATACGTAATACTTAAACGCCAACAAACCTTTTTTGTTGTTAAAAAATGTGAAATAATTAAAATAACAACAATTTAAGACAAAATATACTTTTATTAAATGCTTAATAATTAAGCTAAAAAGGTCAGAATTCCGGCTAGATACTGCAAGCAATAACTCATTCAAAAGCTGTTTTTTCCTGTGAAAACTTTGGATGAGATTTAAGAAAAATGGAGGGGGTTTGGGGAAGGTTCTTCGGGTTTTGTTTTACCCATATTCGAGACATATTGCTAAAATTCGGAATGTGTCTCGAATAAGGTCCAATTCAGATGAAGCACCTATTGAGGGATTTTTTTGGATTAAAAATTGGTCATTATTATTGCCAAAGATTTCGTGCTTGAATAAATTTCCTAGACCGGATCAATATTCAAAAAAAACAGTAGCAGCTTGGGGCCACTACTGTTTCAGATCTTTTATTTTATAGGCGATTAAATACCTAATATTTCTCTATTGAAGTTTTCATCAGCTCCAGTTGCAGCGAAATCGTCGAATGCTTTATCCGTAACTTTGATAATATGGTTCTTGATAAATTCAGCACCTTCCGTTGCGCCATCTACTGAATTTTTCAAGGCACATTCCCATTCCATTACGGCCCATCCATCAAAATCATAAGCAGCCAGTTTACTGAAGATTCCTTTGAAATCCACCTGTCCATCTCCTAATGAACGGAACCTTCCTGCGCGTTCTACCCAGCCAGAGTATCCACCATACACCCCTTGTTTACCTGTTGGGTTGAACTCTGCATCCTTAACATGGAACATCTTGATACGCTCATGGTAATGATCGATATAGCTTAAATAATCCATGCCCTGTAGTAATAGGTGCGATGGATCGTATAGTAAGCAAGCTCTTGGGTGATTGTTTGCTGCCTCTAAAAAGCGCTCATAACTTACCCCATCATGTAGGTCTTCACCGGGATGGATTTCGTAACAAACATCCACGCCATTTTTATCGAATTCATCCAAAATTGGAAGCCATCTTTTTGCTAATTCCTTGAATCCTGTTTCCACAGCACCGGCAGGACGTTGAGGCCAAGGATAGACCATATGCCATAACAAGGCTCCACTGAAGGTCGCATGGGCATTCAGGCCGAGGTTAGCCGAAGCTTTGGCCGCTAACTTCAATTGGTCTATAGCCCATTCGGTTCTGGCCTTAGGGTTATTTCTATATTTTTCAGGAGCGAATCCATCAAAAAGTTTATCATAAGCAGGATGAACCGCCACTAACTGCCCTTGAAGGTGGGTAGATAACTCTGTTATCTCAACCCCTTGTTCTTTAAGTTTTCCCTTGATTTCATCTGCATAGGTTTTGCTTTCCGCAACTTTCTGCACATCAAAGAAGTTTGGATCATTAGTCGGGATCTGTACACCTTTAAAACCCAATGAGCTCGCCCATTTACTAATGGTTTCTAAATTATTGTACGGTGCTTCATCGGCTATAAATTGGGCTAGGAAAATGCCCGGTCCTTTTAATGTTTTCATAAAAAAATAGTTTGACTAAATATAACAATTCAATCTGTTATATAGTGTATTTGAAACACTAAATTCTATTTCAGTAACAAATCATTTGCAAAATCTGTAGGTCTTTTGCCTGTCGTTTGGAGAAAGGTGTTGGAAAAGGAAGCGATGCTTTTATAGCCTACGGCATAACTAATTTCGCTGATGCTCCTTTCTCTGGCAAGGATTAATTCGATGGAGCGTATGATGCGGGCAGTCTTGACAAATTGCAAGAATGAGGTATGCAGATGCTGCTCAAACAAACGACTCAAGCTACGCATACCGAGATTGAACTTTTTCGCAACGACTTCCAATCGAAGATCGGTATGGAGCATATTGCTGATATAGGAAAGGATGGGCTTGAGTTGATGTTGGTTGGATGTTGGCAGGGCTAAACTGAATCGCATGGGACTCAATTGAGGAAGTAGCTGCACCAAGGAATGAAGGAAGCTGTGTTGTTCCTCACCTTTGCTGAAAACGGAAGTCCCGCAGAATTTTAGGCTTTCAATAATCAGGGGATGCGCTGGGAAAATCCCGATTTCCTGATGGAAAGGTTTGAGCTGCTTTTTACTTAATGGGATGTACAGGTTCCGGACCAATACATGCTGTTCACGTTGATGGCTAAATTTATGTTCCAAATGTGGAGGTATCCAAACATAGTGATAGGAAGGGATAAAATAAGCCTTTTCTCTTGTGTGCAAATAGGTTAGACCACCCTCCAAAAGGGTAAGCTGGGCTTTGGCGTGGGAATGGAAATCGAAATGTTCGGGTTTCATCTGAAATGTCAAGACCTGCTGGTCCTCTGTACTTACCCATTTTAAGAAATCCTTTTCCATAGTAAGGTCAAAGATAGAAAGGTTTGGCTAGAAAAATATAATTTATGGCCAATTATATAAAAAATAGCTAGCAATATTTGGGGACCTTTGTGCCTCAATATGAATATGAATAAAATTTGGACGCGGGATTTTATATTATCCTGTTTAGGCTGCTTCTTTCTTTTTGTAAACTTCTACATGTTGTTATCCTCTATGCCATTGGCGATCAAACAGCATATGGGCGGTACTGCCCGAGACATGAGTTTGGTGGTTTCTATCTACCTTCTCGGGATTGTGCTGTTACGTCCATTTTCTGGGGTGATTTCAGATCGAATCGGATCTAAAAAGATCTCCATTATTACCATGTTTTTATTTGTGGTCTGTTCCTTTATGTACCTTGGAATACATGCCATCGTACCTTTATTGCTCGTTCGGATGATACATGGGGTTTTCCATTCGCTTTCCACAACGGCACATGCCGCTATGGCCATCAGCATGGTTCCCAATAGCAGGAAGGGCGAGGGAATTGGCTATTATGGCTTGGCGATGAGCCTTTCCATGGTGCTAGGTCCAGCTTTGGGTTTATATATCCTAAATTCATTTGGCTTTGAGGTCTTGATCATTGTGGCGTCAATCTTCTCGGTCATAAGTTGGCTGTTGACCTTGTTCATAAAAAATCCACATACAGTTAAACAAGCAGTATCTGCTAAAGTTGGCAAGCAGAAATTCAGTTTTTCAAACTTTATTGAGATGAAGGCTGTCCCGGTCTGCATTTCAGCGATGTTGTTTGCTTTCTCTTATTCCTCGATTATCTCCTTTATGGCGGTTTATACGACCGAGTTAGGTATGCCGATAGCGGCCATGTACTATTTTATCACCTTCGCTATCAGCATCATGGTAACCCGTCCCATCATCGGGAAGTTATTGGATTCCAAAGGACCTAGTTATTTGATTATCCCTTCATTGATCATATTTGCCCTTGGACTGATGATCATGGGATCGGCTACTTCCTTGTTCCAGATCTTATTGTCCGGTGTGATTTTAGGGGTTGCTTACGGTGCTATATTTCCTAGTTTCCAGACCATCACCATCAAATTAAGTCCGCTGGACAAAGCCGGTTCGGCTACAGCCACCTTCTTTCTGTTTTATGACAGTGGATTTGGATTGGGAGCCTTTGTCCTGGCCGTCGTGGCATCCTATTTTGGCTATGCAAAAATGTATATGATCGTAAGCGGGTTGATCCTCTTGACCTTGCTTTTATATTATCTCTTATATCATCGAAAACAACAGACCTCAATAGCGAATTAATTAATTCAATAGCGATTAAGGCACCTTTAGAAATATTTTTCAAAGGTGTTTTTTTTATCCAATTTTATGCCCTAACTCTTGGTTATGAGCCTAAAAACGATAGAATGTTATTCTTTTACAAGGGCTTCATTTATTTACTTAACAGTTCTTGGCATAATGATTGGAAGTATGCCCGAGGAGTAAATTGAAAATTAATATAGAAACTATTTTACAAGCATTATGAAAAAGTTAATGATTTTGGGGTTAATGGCAATAGGATTGGCTTCTTGTAGCAAGGAGACGTTAAACTATGCTGAACGTGATACTGCATTGAATTTACTTCGTGCAAACAAGTGGTTTTCCGTAGTGGAAACGACCAAAGAAGAGGGTAAAGAACCAGAGGTAGATACCTTGGTAGGTGACGATGAAACACAATACATCGAATTCAGGGCAAACAACAATGCATACATTATGCTGAAGGATGCAAATTTTGCGCCTGCAATCCCTTATTCAATGCCAGAGAAGAAAACGTTGATTTTTGATGGGGTAACTTATCAAATCCAAGAGAGCTTGATTGGTTCAATCAAGAAATTTACTGGTGTCAATGTAACTGGTACAACAACTAGAACAATAGTATTTACGAGACGTTAGGTTAAACTTAATTTTGAGAACTGGCACATGCGTTTTACGGGTGTGCCTTTTTTGATTTTAGGGCTAGCCAAATGGTTTTCTTCGTTACTTTTGAAGCCCAAAAGTAACCAAAACCGACGAAGGAGCTCACGGATACCATAAACAACTCGAATCCGTAACGCTTCGGCTCATTTAAGATGGCTTTTCGCACCATCCATCACACATGAAAAGAATGCCTTGATGTCGAGGATGCCGTTCTTCAAAATTCTCCCTTTTGATGGGAGAATTTCTTGAAAGCATCCAAGGCCAAACCCATCGCACAGGGCAACGGCATTCTTTCCATTTTTCCGCCATTGGAAATGAGCCGGGGGCAAAGAGCTTCCTTCGGAAGGTGAAATGTTTGTAGAAAACCCCTAGCGGGGTGGAATATTTTTCTATACTCTTTTTGTGTCACCCTGAGGGCTCCCCGAAGGGTCTCGGAACTATCCAAACTTCATTTGAAATAGTTTTCTCATCTTACGATTTCGAAATGACGCGATCCTAAAAAAATAAAAAATAGATTCTACGTTTCACTCTGAATCCCTCTTTAGCGCATTTTTATTCTGAACGATCAGTGAGGA
>NZ_DAMBMM010000006.1:0-266462 GCF_032065005.1 Sphingobacterium sp. | reverse complement strand
CCTCTTTAGCGCATTTTTATTCTGAACGATCAGTGAGGAATCTGTACGGTTCTCCCCCCAAACTGCCTGTCATTCTTTACCGAAGGTAATGGACCTGTACGCCAATACGAACTTTTGCAGAAAGAAGACCTGTACGCCAATACTAAAAAAATGAAACCCCTATGGGTTTTTTATTGAACATATTGTGTTTAATGAATTTCGTGTTGAGTTTCATTCAGCCTGCAGGCTGATGTTAATTTAGAATTGTATGAGGCGGGCGTTTGCGAAACGCCCCTACGAAAAATGGATACCTTCCTAGGGGGAAGATAATCTTGGTCCATCCTCCCATCCTTTCCATCCTGGTTCATTCCCTGATCTTGGTCCATCCTCTTATCCTTTGCATCCTGGTTCAAACCCCACTGGCATAGCGGCGGCGGATCTTATTTCCTGTTCTTTTCTTCAATCCACTGGGATAGGTACTTGCTGGAAAGGAATTGATTAGACCAGAGGATCTGGCCGATCATGTTTTTTCGACGGTGGGAATCGGGTGCTCGTTGGATTCTTTCAAGTTCGGATATGAAGTCTTTACCCCAGTGTGGATCGATCAAGGATTCCAAAATCTGCTGTGATCTATTTGCTGCACTTTCCCAGGCATGCTGGTCTTGGTACAGTGAGACGGCTTTGTCAACAATTTCTTCGGTTGCATCTGCAATATATCCCGGCCATTGCTGATCCTTGAACATGGCTTCAGCGCCGACCTTGCTACTGATGGATGGAATACCGGCAAACAATGCATCGATAAATTTGCCTTTCAATCCGGCTCCAAAAGGTATTGGAGCCAATAAAATGCGGTATTTTTTTAGGGTATCAATTGCATGCTCGGCCCTTCCCATAATACGGAAGCCTTGCTTTGGCTGGTTGAGTTGCCAAACCTTATCGCTGGGGTAGGCCCCATAGATATGCATTTCTGCTTTAGGCAGCTGTTTTCGAATCGAAGGCCAGATTTCCTTGATGCGTTGAACAGTTTTCCAGTTGGGTTCATGCAGGAAATTGCCGATAAAGGTAAAATGCTCCCGATCCTCAAATCTTATTCGTTCCTGTTCTTGATGTTGGATCTGGAAAGGTAGATAGCTTAAAATTTGGGGATTGATGGCGAACTCTTCCTGAAGGAGTTCCATTTCATATTCGGATATGATCAGACTGAGATCCGAGCGGTAAATGGCGGTCAATTCGCGCTTGGCTAGGTCGGAATAGAGCATATCATTGTTGAAATCTAACCCTTTTTTGTAGGCTTCTTGGCGTGCTTGCCTAACGAAATGCAGGTCTTCGGTATCCAAAATGCGTATGGCATGGGGACATGCCTGTGCCACCCGCCAGCTATATTGTTCTTCGATCATGAAACGGTCGAAAAGAACAAAGTCGGGATTTAGATCTTTTATAAATTCATCAAAGGAGGAGTCGTTCAGTTGGATCTCAACCTCGTCTACAGCTTTGGTATTTAGGGGAAAGCTATGTTCAGATTTACTGGCCGCTGAGGCAAAGGTGATTTCAAATCCTTGGGAATTAAATAGATCGATGAGTTGCAGCATTCGCCAACCTGCCGCAGAGGAGGTCGGTTCAGGCCATACCAAACCGATGATAAGCATTCTTTTTCCCATTCTGCAAATTAGCATTATTTCATGTATTTAGGGGGATGATTTTGTTTTCATTACCTTTGTGGAAATTTTCAATGCTATGTTAGGACTTAAACTTTTGACAGACCCAAGATGGGCCAATATCGCGGAATCTAATTTGGAAGAGATCTTGACGGATCATGCCTGGTGTGAACAGAAGGCGGCTTCGAATGCCATTTCATTGATTACCCAGAATTCAGAACTTGAGGATCTGGTGCATGAGCTGACTGCCATAGCCATTGAAGAGATGGAGCATTTCAAGATGGTGATCGATATCATCAAGGAGCGTGGTTATGAACTAGGCCGCGAAAGGAAGGATGATTATGTTGGGCAATTGATGAAATTTGCCAAGAAGGATGGTTCCAGAAACCAAGCTTTTATCGATAGGCTATTGTTTGCTGCGATGATCGAAGCAAGGAGCTGTGAACGTTTCAGGGTATTGTCCAAGAATATCAAGGATCAGGATCTGGCGAAGTTCTATCATGATCTTATGGTTTCGGAGGCGAACCACTATACCACCTTCCTGAATTTTGCAAAGAAATACACAAAAGATGTGGATGTGGATAAGCGTTGGAAAGAATGGTTGGAATTTGAGGGGAATCTTATCCAATCCTACGGAAAGAAGGAGCAGATCCACGGATAAATAAGGATATTAAAAAAGGCATTTCGAAAGAAATGCCTTTTTCTATTTTTATGCCTCGCTGGCTTCTTTATCTTTATCCTTGATGGCCAATTGACCACAGGCCGCATCAATATCTTTTCCTCTACTTCTGCGCACATTGGTGATCACACCTTGGCCACGCAGGTAAGTGGCAAACTGATCGATCTTATCCGCTTCTGCATTCACGAAATCTGCCAATGCGATTGGGTTATATTCGATGATATTAACTTTACAAGGTACATTCTTGCAGAATTTTGCCAACTCTTTGGCATCCTGTAACTCATCATTAAAATTATGGAAAACAATGTATTCGAAGGTGATCGGACTCTTTGTTTTAGCATAGAAATACTTCAATGCCTCAGCCAGAGCTGCCAATGAGTTCTGTTCGTTGATCGGCATGATTTCATTCCTTTTATCATCGTTTGCCGCGTGCAGTGAAAGGGCCAGATTAAAGCGAACTTCATCGTCACCTAATTTCTTGATCATTTTGGCGATTCCGGCAGTGGATACCGTAATTCGTTTCGCCGCCATATTCAGTCCATCAGGAGAAGTGATGCGATCCACAGATTTCATCATGTTGCTGTAGTTCAACAAAGGCTCACCCATGCCCATATAGACGATATTGGTCAATGGATGTCCATATTTTTCTTCCGCCTGTTTTGCGATCAGGACGACTTGATCATAGATCTCATCGGCATTCAGGTTTCTCTTACGGTCCATATAACCGGTAGCACAGAATTTACAGGTTAAGCTACAGCCCACCTGAGAACTCACGCAGGCCGTCATGCGGTCATCTGCAGGGATCAAGACCCCTTCAATTACGTTATTGTCGTATAAACTGAAGGTACTTTTTATGGTTTTATCCGAGCTTATCTGGGATTGTTTTACCTTAACGGCGTTGATGGTAAAATTGGTCTTCAGGGTTTCGCGCAATGACTTGCTCAGGTTGCTCATTTCATCGAAATCAGTACAGGATTTTTGCCATAGCCATTCGTAAATCTGCTTGGCACGAAAACCCTGCTCACCCATTTCAACAAGTGCATCCTTTAATTGAGCTAAACTCAAGCTCCTGATATCTACCGTTTTTACTGCTTTTTCCACGTTACAAAGATACATCAAAAATTATAAGCTAGAAGTAATAATATTCTTGTAGGGCTAATCAAGGGATTGTGCAATAAATTATCATTATCAATTTGTTATCTCTTTTCTTTGATTCGCTGATTTATTCCTGATTCTTTATTATTGAAACTATAATTATTGGCTGATGGATAAAGGAAAGATTATCAGGGTTTTGATGTGCATTGTTCCCGTCTTTTTCCTGTCTTGTGAGCAGGTGAGAACCAATTTTTGTATTCGTGAATTTAAGAAAGAATTTAGGCGGAATGTATCCGAAGGGATTATTGACCTGCAGCAGATGAACTGTTTTCCTTGGGACAGCTTGATGATCTTGGCTCCCTATCATTACAGTGATCAGATCAAAGAAGAAACAGGTCTGGAAATCCCTGGGTATTTAAGCAGTGTAAATGCAGAAAAAGCTTTTTTGGTATTCTTGGAAAAGAGAAATATCCAAAGGATCATTCCCATTTCTCAAAGGGACCTGGATCTAGCTTCCTATATCCGCCAAAAAGCTTTTTCTGCAAGTTTCCTGATCATGGACAGGAAAGATTGTAGCTCAATTAGCCTTGTGGATTAATTCTTTTTGCTTTTCTGTTTTTTCTGATCCTTTGGATTGCCCATACCACTACGATAACAATAGTCCAAACTGGCCATAAACTGATAATGCCTAAAGCTATGGTTTGGATCATATTCCAGCCAAAAATCAATGAATCCTTGATTTTAACCCAAAAAGAATTACTGCCCATTGGGAGATTAGCTTGGTATTCAAAAAGATTGATGGTGATGGTGCTATAGTTTACCTGATTGCTCAGATTACGCATGGTCGCTTCACTACTCTCAATATCTTCCTGCAATTGTCTGATCTGTTCTTGGATTTCAAGAAGGTCCTTTACACTTTTCGCATTGCTGACCATATTCTGATAGCGTTCAAGGAATGCTCTTTTGCTTTTTAGCCTTGACTCTATATCATAGTATTCAATAGAAACATCTCTTGCACTGATGTTTTTCTCGGTTACTTTATCCTCTCCTTTTTCCAGTTCATTCAAGAATTGGTCAAAGGCATTTGCTGGGACACGGATGCTGAGGTTATAGGAGGTGAAATCATTGTTGTTGTTTGTGATTTCTTGTTCGTAATAAGCATTGTGTTTTTTTAACAGCGCATCCAGATTGGCTTTGCTTTGCTCAATTTTTTTGGATTCTAGGGATATGTTCCCTGTACGGATGATCTTGGATTTTGAATTTTGTTGATTCTGAAGTGGCTCGTTTTGTGCTGCTTCATTTCTATCAGCGGAAGTACCTTTCAACATTCTGGCTTCTGGAGCAGGTATGTTATCTTCAAGGGTTACAATTTCTACATTCGCAGGGTTAGCTTGAGATTCTCTCTGTTTATTTGAGCATGCTCCCATTGCTACTAGCATAAGGAGAAGCCATAAATGGTTTCTTTTCATATTGTAAGTTTATACGGTGATGCAGGAAGTTTGGAAATTCCATAAATTGAAACAAATAAAAAAAGGGCCATGGCCCTTTTTTTATTTGTTTCAACAATAGTTTATTTCAATGCAGCTTTCACTTTTGGAATGATTTGGTTTCCATAAAGTTCAATGGCTTTCATCATTTTACTGTGATCTGGGCTACCCACATCGGTATGTGCAGAGAACCTGGTCAACCCAAAGGTTTCTTGGATCTGCAAGATTTTGTCAACGGATTCATTGACATCGGCCACGATCAGGTGTCCGTGGTTAGAACGACCATAGTCATATTGCGTTCTTTGGTATGGAGGCCATCCTCTTGATGCTCCGATTCGGTTCATCTGTGCAGAATAATACGGGTAATACCAATCTGCGATTTCTTTAGAGTTCTCTCCAAAGAAAGAGTGCATGTGTACACCGACCTGATATTTGCTCATGTCGTGACCATTATCCTGATAGGCTTGCTCGTAGATTTCAAAAAGAGGTTTGAAATTGATCGGCGAGCCGCCAATAATGGCAAACATGACCGGTAAGCCCAATCTACCTGCACGGATTACAGATTCGGTTGTACCACCTACAGCAATCCAGATCGGTAATTTATCATTGACCGCTCTTGGGTAGATACTTTGATTGATCAAGCTGGCACGGTGTTTACCGGTCCAGTTGACGTTCTGTGAGTTGTTGATGCGAAGCAGAAGATCCAGTTTTTCCTCAAACAGCGAGCTGTAGTCCTTTAAGTCATATCCAAAAAGAGGGAATGACTCAATGAAAGACCCACGTCCGGCCATGATTTCTGCCCTACCGTTTGAAATCAAGTCCACGGTTGCAAAATCCTGATATAGTTTGACAGGGTCAGACGAGCTCAATACAGAAACTGCTGATCCTAATTTGATCCTTTTGGTCACGGTTGCTGCTGCAGCAAGCACAATTTCAGGTGCTGCAACGGCGTAATCTGCACGGTGGTGTTCACCCATTCCAAAGAAATCAACACCCACTTCATCCATCAATTTGATTTCTTCTATTATTTCCTGTAGCCTTTGTTGAGGCGCTTGTATTTTCCCAGTTTGAGAGTCAATTTGCAAGTCCCCAAACATGCCTATTCCTAATTCCATCTGTTTTTCCTTTCTTATATTAGTCTACAAAAATACAACCTGAATTGTTCTTAACTGTTGATTTATGATAAGAAGTGAAAGTGTAATGAATTCTTAACCTGATTGTAGTTATTTTTTAATGGAAGGGATTTATTTTTAAGCTCTTAACTGCTTGAAATGCTCCAGTACTGGCGTTCGTTTCTCCATCTATTTTATCCAGAGTTGTGCATGGGTTGTAACACGGGCTTGATAGCACAAGAAGAGATTATCTGTACTTCCTGTTTATATCATCTTCCTTATACAGCTTTCCATATGGATTCCAACAATGAAGCCATGCAATTGCTGAAAGGGAAGTTTCCTTTCGAATTTGCTACCTGCATGCTGCATTTGCGATCGGGCTCCATTGTTGAAAAATTGATCTATAACCTGAAGTATAATAACCACCCTCAAGTGGGAAAATATTTGGGGATGAAGTATGGAACGAGCTTACGGGAATCTCCTTTCTTTGCAAACATTGATATGATCGTGCCGGTTCCGCTCCATCCTAAAAGAATGCTGAAACGGGGGTATAACCAAAGTGAATGCATTGCCGCAGGTTTGTCGCTGGGTATGGATGTTCCGGTGATTTCTCGATTGCTACATCGTGGGAGATATCAAAAAAGTCAGACCAAGATGTACCGATCAGACCGTATAGGCAATGTTGCAGATTCCTTTTATTGTAAAAATGGAGAACAATGGGCTGCTAGGCATATCCTTTTGGTAGACGATGTATTGACTACCGGCGCGACCATGGCGGCTGCTGCAGAAGCATTGATTAGCGCCATTCCACATTGTAAGATTTATATTGTCAGCATCGGTCGGGCCTAAATCTGCTTATTGCAAGGCCAGACCACGGACGCTTCAGGATCAGGAATATTGAAACTTTCTATTGTATAATAACAGATAGCTAAAAAGAGCCATTCCAATTCCTACATAATCGGCGAAAATATCCCACCAATCAGCTTGTCTGGTTTGGGTAAAATACATCTGGGCTCCTTCGGTAAAGAAAGCGAAGAAAGATGCGACACAGAAAACGATGATAAAGGTTTTAACTTTTGTAGCTCTTCTTTTGGTATCGACCACTCTCCCAAATAGGATTAATGTAGTCAATAAATAGAAGCTACCGGTATGGACCAGCTTGTCAAATCCTTGAAAAAAACCTTCCGTTGGAAAGTCATTCGCGGGCAACAATAAGAGGAGCATCATGATAATGGCCCAAATAATTGCCCATGCATAGTTTATTATCCAATTCATTGTTGATAAAAATCGTATTTAAATGTCAGATTAAAAAGCTTTTGCATCATTTTTTTTGTCTTCCAACAAGCTGTTGGATATTTTGAATAAAAATTATTGCACTGTAAATCAATTGATTATAATGGTATTATGAAAAAATATAGTACTATGTATTGCAAAGTACCATCCAAAGGATATATCTTTGTATTGTTATGATAGCTGAAAATACACAAACCCAAATGAGGAAAGGAATACTGGAATACTGTATTCTTTCAATTATTTCTCGGGGAGAAATATATGCCTCAGACATTATCAGCGAATTAAAAAAAGCTGAATTGTTGGTGGTTGAGGGAACACTATATCCATTACTTACCAGATTGAAGAATAACGGTCTATTAAGTTACATCTGGAAGGAGTCTACTTCAGGTCCACCAAGAAAATATTACCAGATTACTTCCGAGGGGATGGAAGTATTGAAACGATTGGATGTTACTTGGAAAGAATTGGTCTTTGCGGTGCAAACATCCTTAGAGAACAGAGAAATTTAACTATACCATTAACTAAATACAGTCATGAACAAAACAATAATCATCAATATAAACAGTATCGTCTTTCATATCGAGGAAGATGCATATGAAATCCTTCGGTCCTATATGATCGAAATCAAAAGGCACTTCGGGAATTCTGAAGATAGCCGAGAGATTCTTGAAGACATTGAGAACCGTATTGCGGAAATGTTTTCTGAACGTATCCAAACAGGTCGCAAAGAAGTGATCAACCGTGAGGATGTCGATCAGGTCATTGCGCAAATGGGAAGGGTAAGTGACTTTGAATCTGAAATTGGCGATGAGCCACGGGTAGAAAACGAACCAAGGGCTGCTTTTGCAGATCAGGCTGATCCTGCGGGCAACTTCCAATCTGAGCCACAAGCTGAGCAAGAACCTGGGCATGAGCAAGCAGCTGATCCTAGTTTCACAGAATACCTGACTTCGAAGAAGTTAATGCGTGACATGGACGACAAGGTGCTGAGCGGGGTTTGTAGTGGATTATCGCATTATTTCAATATTGAAGCGAAGTGGGTAAGGATCATCTTTATTTTGTTCTTCTTATTCGGTGGATCAGGAGTGCTATTGTACTTCGTGCTTTGGGCAGTAATGCCGAAGGCAGTGACACGTGCCGATAAATTGGCGATGCGTGGTGAACAGGCCAACCTGCACAATTTCAAGAAGTCTTTCGATGAAGAAATGAAAGGAGTTCGCGAAAATTTTTCGGGAGCCGGCGAGCATATTAGTCGAGGAGCTCGTTCGGTTGGAGACTCTTTAGGATCTTTTTTCTCGGTCATTGGAAAAATCTTAGCCGTGTTGGTGTTGATCTGGGCAGGCCTGAGTATCATCGGTCTCTTTGTGTTCTTTGTATTCAACGTGTTGAATATCATGGGCTACCAAAACCCGATGTTTTTCCCTCCTCTTGAGGTGTTAGACCCTGCTTCAGCATTGTTTGCCATCTTAGCGGGAACCCTTGCTATCATCATCCCGTTATTGGCCCTGTTCTTCCTGTTATTGCGTGTTGTCTTTAAGACAAAGCCAATGAACAACTATGCAAGTATGTCCTTATTGGCGGCTTGGATTGTATCTATCGTCATGATTTTGTACTTCGTGGTTGTGACCAATCAAGATTTTGTGGAAGAGAGCACCATTTCCGTAGAGAAGACGCTGGATAAAAAAGACACCTATGTGATTTCAGAGAATGATGTTCGCGTCATCAAAGCTTCCGATGAGGACTTTAACAAGAATAAAATCAATCCGGAAAAGGGTGGGATGTTGATTGGAAATTACTTGCGCAATGATATTTCTGTTCACATTGAGTCGATTGACTCGTTGAAGACACCATATATTCAATATAACTATATCGCAAAAGGATCTTCTTATGCAGCGGCATCGGCAAGGGCGTCCAAGATAGCCTATAAGGTCAACCAAAATGCGGAGAACCTGATGTTCGATAGTCATTTTGCATTGGAGGACAAGCAATTGATCCGTGATCAACATGTGAGAATGAACCTTTACTTGCCAGTTGGGACAAAGGTCCTATTGAACAAGAATATGGAGTGGAAAGTACGCGATATATGGGCTAATGAATGTCACGGAAAAGAAGAATCAAAATTTTCTGAGTGGATCATGACGAAAAATGGCTTGAAATGCATCTTAAAATTAGAAGAGGAGAAAGCCAAGGAAGCAGAAGAGCTTAAGAAGAAAGCTGAAGAAGAATTAGAAAAGACAAAAAAAGAAGAAAAGAAAGCAACCTCTGATGAAGAAGAATCGTCTTCAGAAGAGAATAATGCATAAGGGGCAATAGAATACTAACATAAAAAACTAATCAAAATTACATTAATACCTAAGAAAATGGGAAGAATAATTACCATACTGATCCTCTTTTTGGCGGCAGTAGCTAGCAAAGCTATAGCCAGCCCAGAGGCGCAGGATACAGATATCAAGGGGCGGGTCCTGAACCAGGACAAACAACCATTAGCCTCGGCATCGGTATATTTAATGTCCTCGACAGCGAATGTATTGATCAAGAGTGCGGTTACAGATGAAAATGGGGTTTATACCATCATCAAAGCACCGAAAGGATCCTATTATATCGAAGTAAGTTCAGTAGGCTACAGCAAGGGCAAATCTGCAGTCTTTGAATTAGGCGATAAAACCTATGAAGTAGAGGATATTGTGATGGGGACAAGCAGCCAAGCGATTGAGGCTGTTACCGTTCAAGGACAATTACCAATGGTCCAGAATGTAAATGGCAAATTGGTGTTGAATGTAGAGAATTCTACATTGGCGGCCGGTAACAATGCCTTGGAAGTGGTAAAGCGTGCGCCTGGGGTTAGTGTGGATAAGGATGATAATTTGCAATTGATGGGTCAGCAAGGGGTAAATGTCACTATTGATGGCAGACAGACCTTTATGACCGGAGAGCAATTGACGAACTTCTTAAAGTCTACCGATGCCGGCCAGATCAAAAGCGTAGAGGTGACTACAACAAGGTCTGCTAAAGACGATGCGGAAGGTGCGGTAGGTACCATCAATATCGTGCTGAAAAAGAACAGAACCGAAGGTTTCAATGGATCATTTGTGGCGAGTGCGGCCCATGGTAAGCATTTCAGAGGAAACAGCTCCTTGAACCTGAACTATAAAAAGAACAATACCACCTTATTTGGTTCCTATGCTTACACCAACAATAAAGAGGAGAATGAGATCCAGATCATGCGTGAGATCAGCGGGGGTAACAAAACCACATTTTTTGATCAGAATGCGTCGATGATCGAGGACAACAACAACCATAACTATAGGTTAGGTATTGAGCAGAAGACATCTGAGCGTAATACGATGATGCTTCAGTTGTCTGGAAACAAATATTCAGAAGATTCTGAAAACAGAAGTAGAACGGATATTGGCTTTACTCCGACAAGTATTGACTCTGTTTTGAGGTCGCCATCCTTTAATAAGATGAGTTTGGACAGGATGTCCCTAAACTTCAACAACGAATTTAAGATGGACACCTTGGGTCAGAAATTGACTTTAGACCTTGACTGGAGTACCTTTGAGAACCGTTCGAACATGAACTATACCTATAGGACTGAAAAATTGGATGGTGAGCTTTATAAACCAGAAGAGCATGAGCGAAGCAATATGCCAACGGATATCGATATCTATGTGGGTAAATTGGATTACGTAAAGCCATTCAAAAAAGGAAGTCTAGAGGCCGGTGTGAAATACAGTAATGTGAAATCGGACAATAATATGGTTTTCGATCAATTGAATGGGGATACTTGGGAAAATGTGGCCAATAAGTCTAACCACTTTATCTATACAGAGCAAATCTCTGCTGGATATCTAGATTATAGCCGTCCTTTTGGAAAATGGACTGCGAAGGTTGGTCTGCGTGCAGAATACACCATTTCTGATGGTAATTCGGTGACCAATAATGATCGGGTAAAACGTGATTATCTGGATTTTTTCCCATCTGCAAATATCGGTTATAACCTGAGTGAGAATCATATTTTCTCTTTAGGCTATGCCAAGAAAATCACCCGTCCCAATTATCGTTTCTTGAATCCGTTCAGGTATTATATTGATAAGTTAACCTATCAACAGGGTAACCCTTATATCAACCCGCAGTATACACATGGATTTACATTGAACTATACCATGATGAAGATGTTCAACTTCACATTGGGTACCGATATTACCAATGATGCGATGGTGGAGAGTATGGGCCAGGATTCCGTTACGAATACAACCTGGGTGACCAGAGAGAACCTTGGTAAATCCTTGACCTCTTATTTGAACTTGAACCTGCCATTCAGAATTGGCAAGATCTGGACCATGAACAACAATATTACCGGTATCTATATGCACTTCAAGGGACCGATTGCAGGACATGAAGTGGATAATGGTTCGTTCTTCGTACAGGCAAACAGTTTCAATAGCTTCAAGTTGAACCCACAGTGGTCATTAGAAGCATCCATCAATGGGAATACTCCTTTTGTTTATAACCTGTTTAAGATACATGGAAGGGTTTCAGGAGATATCGGGGCTAACTATAACTTCAAAGACCAGAAAAGCTCATTGAAATTGGCAATAACCGATGTGTTCCGTAGCAATAGAAATAACTTGTCCACTGACTTCCACGAGTTTCAATCGAGGATCCGTCAGTACCATGACAATCAAACAGTACGCCTTACTTTCACTTACAAATTCGGAAACCTAAAACAACAGATCCGAAAAAGTGACTCGAGAAACGAGGAAAAAGACAGAGTAGGCAACTAATAAAGAACTTTGTTTCAATGTTTAGTTAATGAGGTCCTAGACTCCCAGTCTGGGGCCTTGGTTTTTTTGGTAGTATTTAGTATTTAGTATTAAGTATTTAGACCTGGGGCTACTAGCCCAACTCCAACTTAATACGCAATAAAATCAATCTAAATACTAAATACTAGCTACTAAATACTAATCCCTAAATACTTCCCTGAAAATCAGTCTTAATACTAAATACTAGCTACTAAATACTAATCCCTAAATACTTCCCTGAAAATCAGTCTTAATACTAAATACTAGCTACTAAATACTAAGCCCTAAATACTACTCAGAAAAATTGTCTAAATACTAAATACTAGCTACTAAATACTATTTTTGTTCCATGAAACTAAATCAAATCGTTGTTTTTTGTGCTTCGAGTCCGGGCTTTGATGGGACTTTTGTGAAAGCTGCGCAGGAAGTTGGGAAAGTTTTTGTGGACCGTGGGATAACCTTGGTCTATGGTGGTGGTCGAGTTGGCTTGATGGGAGCGGTTGCGGATGCGGTCATGGAAAACGGAGGTCAGGTTATTGGGGTAATTCCTCAGTTTTTGAACAGTAAGGAGATTGGTCATAGTGAGATTACGCAGTTGATCGAGGTAGACACCATGCATGAGAGAAAGGCGAAGATGAACGCCTTATGTGATGCGGTCATTGCGCTTCCCGGTGGTTTTGGAACGTTGGAGGAGTTGTTTGAAATGACGACCTGGGGCCAGTTGGGCTTGCATAAAAAACCTATCGGTATCCTCAATGTAGATGGCTTTTATGATCATTTGATTGCATTTATCCAACATATGGTGGATACGGGACTGTTGAAAGAGGAAAACCAAAGGATGATCATGTATTCGGACAAGATCGAAGATTTGTTGGAACAAATGGAGGCCTATGAAGCTCCACCTGTTCCAAAATGGTTGAATCTGGAAAAATCCTGATCTAACCTTGTTTCTTGAAAGGGAAATAAGCCTTGGCATTGTAATAACAGATGTCCTGTACGATCTTGCCAATCCATTTCATATCATGTGGTAATTCACCATTGACGATATCCTCTGCGAAAATATTGCAGAGTAACCTTCTAAAATATTCATGTCTTGGGAATGACAGGAAACTACGGGAGTCGGTCAACATCCCTACAAACCGGCTGATCAACCCAATGTTTGAAAGGCTATTGATCTGTTTTGTCATCCCGTCTTTTTGGTCATGGTACCACCATGCTGATCCATACTGTATCTTGCCCGCTATAGTTCCATCATTGAAATTGCCACACATTGCAGCGAACAGGTCATTGTCGGAGGCATTCAGATTGTATAGGATCGTTTTGCCTAATTTTTCTTTGGCAGCCAAGCGGTCCAAAAATTTCACTAGGCCCAAGCCTTGGGAATAATCACCGATACTGTCAAATCCGGTATCAGGCCCCAGTTTTTTCAAGGAGCCGGAGTTTGTGTTGCGGAATGCCCCTACGTGGAATTGCTGAACCCAATTCTTTTCGTGGTCCCATTCTGCAAAATGGAGCAATAATGCGGATTTAAATTTATTGATTTCCTCAAGGGTTAAATCATTGCCCTGTCTAACTTTTGTGAAGATATTGGAGATTTCAGTCTCTGTAAAATCCTCTGCATACAGATGGCTCAAGCCATGGTCAGAAACGCAACAGCCGTTCTGGGCAAAGAAATCATGTCGAGATTTTACGGCGTCGAGGTAATCTTGCAGATTATTGATATCGCTGTTGGCAACCTCTCCTAGTCGGTTTACATATTGGTTGAAAGCTTCTCCGTTCTCCGGACTCATGGCCTTATCAGGTCGAAAGGCCGGGTACATATCAAATTTTCCTGGGTTTTTGGCATAAGCCTGATGGAATTCCAAGGAGTCGATGGGGTCATCTGTGGTACAGATGGTCTCCACTTTCATCTGTTCCAATAATCCATGGACCGACATATTGGGATTTGCCAAATCTTGGTTGGCTTTTTCGAACACAGCATCAGCATTGTCGGCAGATAAGAGGTCATTTATGCCAAAATATCGCTGCAATTCGAGATGGGTCCAATGGTATAAAGGGTTTCTTAACGTGTAAGGGACGGTTTCGGCCCATTTTTGAAACTTTTCTTGGTCACTTGCGGCACCTGTAATAAATTTTTCGTCGACCCCATTTGCACGCATAGCTCTCCATTTGTAATGGTCGCCATGTAACCAAATTTCAGTGATGTTTGAAAATTGTTTATTGGCAGCGACTTCGTTTGGTGGCAAGTGATTATGATAATCTATAATAGGTAGATCTTTTGCATAGTCATGGTACAGCTCTTCTGCCACTCGGCTTTGCAAAAGAAAATTTTCATCCAAGAATGGTTTCATACGCTATAATTGTTAGATTTTAAGTTTAGAATTGACAGAGCTTGAAAATAAGTAATTCTGCGCAAAAAGCTAACAAAAAGCTATTAAAAATGTTATATTTATAATAAAAGGATAAACACAAGCATTGAATATGAAAACTACCTTATTAATTACATTGATAGTCTTTTGCTCACAACTGGGCTTTAGTCAAACGAAATTGACTCAACTTTGGGAGTCTAAGGAACAGCTACCTACCCCTGAATCGGTATTATATTCGCCAGAGAAATCCGCTTTGTACGTTTCATTGATAGATGGAGATGGCGTCGCAAAGGATGGAAAGGGCGGGGTGGCCATTTTGAATTTGGATGGAAGTCTAAAGGATGCGACTTGGGTGCAAGGGCTGAATGCACCAAAAGGATTGGCCATGCATAAAGACTTGCTTTATGTTGCTGATATTGATGAAGTCGTGGTGATCGACATGATTACCGGAAATGTCATCAACCAAATTAAGGTCCCTGATGCACAGTTCTTGAATGATGTCACTGTGGACAACAATGGAAAGGTCTATGTTTCTGATACCAGGAAGGGAGAGATTCACCTGATCCATAATAATAAACCATCCCTTTTCATGAAAGATGTAAAGGATGTCAATGGCCTTCGTGTTATTGATGGTGTTCTGTATGCGATGGCAGGTCCTGAATTATGGAAAATTGACGCCAATAAAAACCATACTGTTGTGGCTAAAGGGTTGCAATTGGGTGGTGATGGTTTAGAGCCTGTTGGTGATGGCAGTTATTTAGTGACTTGTTGGGGAGGATTAATCTATCATATCGCAGCAAACGGAACGGTAACTGAACTGTTGGATGTTAGGGATAAGATGAAAACTGCGGATTTAGGATATAACCAAAAAGAGAAAATCCTGTATGTTCCGACCTTTTTGAACAATAGCGTTGTGGCGTATAAGTTAGACTAAAACAATAGTTAAGACATAAAAAAAGGATTCAAGCCATAACTTGAATCCTTTTTTATTACTTCAGGATCTCCCTGAGTTTATTGTTGAGCTCTTCTCCATGCAGGTTTCGTGCTACCACTTTTCCTTCGGGATCCACCAAGATATTTTGAGGGATGGCTTTCACGCCATAAGCTAAGCTTGCTGAGTTGTTCCAGCCCTGCAGATCGGAAACATGCTTCCAAGTCAGGTTGTCATCTTTTACAGCTTTTGCCCAAGGTTCAAATTCCTTGTCGAATGATACGCCTAAGATTTCGAAGTTTTTATCCTTGAATTCTGCGTAAGTCTTGACCAACTTAGGGTTTTCTTCACGGCAGGGAGGACACCAAGAGGCCCAAAAATCAATGAGTACATATTTGCCCTTGAGATCCGATAGGGAATAAGGTTCACCTGCTAGATCAAATTGGGTGATGCTTGGCGATTTTTTGCCAGGCAGGGTATTTTTTAGGGCATCCAAATAGCGGTCAAAGATCTTTCCTTCGGTGGATTTCTTAACTTTTTTATCCAGGGTCTTGAACAGATCGGCTAATTCCTGGTATTCTGGGAAATAGCCGCCCACCCTTTGGATTAGGCGGATGGAGCTGACCTCCTTGGGATTTGCCTTTACTTGTGCAATAAGTTCTTCCTTCGTTTGTGCGAACAAAAGACTTGGTATAAATGCTATTAATAATATTAATTTCTTCATTTTGTGAATTATGATTTCCAAAATTATCAATAATCTACCAAACAAGTAGATTATTTTTTGTAAAATTCTCATAGATAGAGGCAATTATTTAAAATTATATTAATAAATAAATAACGGTCTGCATTAATAATTATTGATTAAAATAATTGCTGTAGCTGTGATTTTCGTTGAAAAGGGTTATAAAATCAAAAAGATTTGCATTTTATGCACGTACAGCCTTATAAATTGTTAAATTTGAGGCTCACTAAGGTATTTTTCAATTTAAATGGCAAGATTAAATTTATTAGAGGAAACCCGCTTTGAGAAAGTTCCAGTAACGGTATACCCCTCTCAAGACGAAGCTTCTGTTAAAGTTGCTGAGCGCATCGCTGCTATCATTAAAGATAAGCATGCAAAAGGGGAAAAGGCAGTTTTGGGTCTAGCGACCGGAGCAACGCCTGTAAAAGTCTACAAAGAACTTGTGAGAATGCACAAGGAAGAGGGATTGAGCTTCCAAAACGTTGTTACTTTCAACTTGGATGAGTACTACCCGATGCTTCCGACTGCAGAACAAAGTTATGTAGCATTCATGAACAAGCATTTGTTCAATCATGTTGATATTCCAAAGGAGAACATCAACATTCCTGATGGAACACTTGCAGAAGACAAGGTTCAGGCTTTCTGTGAAGGCTATGAACAGAAAATCTCCGGCTTAGGAGGTTTAGATATCCAATTATTGGGTATTGGTCGTACAGGACACATTGGTTTCAATGAGCCAGGGTCTGCGCCAAACTCAGGTACTCGCTTGGTCACCTTAGATGACCTTACAAGAAGAGATGCTTCACGCGACTTCGGTGGTAAGGAAAATGTACCAACAAAAGCGATTACCATGGGTGTAGGTACGATTTTCAAAGCCAAGGAAATTGTATTGATGGCATGGAACGAGAAGAAAGCTGAAATCGTGAAGAAAGCGGTTGAAGGTGAAATTTCTTCTGATATTCCTGCGACTTATCTTCAGATGTCTGATCATGTTGAGTTTGTTTTGGATGAAGATGCTGCTTCAGCCTTGACCCGCTTTAACCTTCCTTGGTTGGCGCATGATGTGGTATGGACAGACAAATTAGTTAAAAAAGCAGTTGTTTGGCTTTCCTTGCATTTGGATAAAGCTATCCTGAAACTGACCGATGACGACTATAACAATAATGGTATGGCTCAATTGATTACTGAGCAAGGTACTGCTTATAGCATCAACATCCGTATTTTCAATGAATTACAACGTACCATTACCGGTTGGCCAGGTGGTAAACCAGGCGTTGATGATTCTAACCGCCCTGAAAGAGCTGAACCAGCTCAAAAGAACGTAATCTTATTCTCTCCGCATCCTGATGATGATGTGATTTCTATGGGAGGTACTTTCATTCGTTTGGCTGATCAAGGTCATAATGTACATGTGGCTTATCAGACTTCTGGTAATACCGCTGTTTGGGACGATGATGTATTACGTTATTTGGAATTCGTTCAGGACTATGCGGTAGTCGTGGAAGATGATAATGGCGTAACACGTAAGATCTATGATGAGGCTCGTGAATTCTTTAAAGTTAAAAAGCCTAATCAAGTAGACCCTGAAATCATTAGAACGATCAAAGGACTTATCCGTAAGGGTGAAGCGATCGCTGGAGCTCGTTTTGTAGGGCTTCCTGATGAGAATATCCACTTTATGGACCTTCCGTTCTATGATCGCGGTAAATTCTCTAAAGAGATCGATTTTGAAGATGATATTCAGCAAACCATGGAATTGCTTCGCCAGGTAAAACCTCAACAGGTTTTTGCTGCCGGTGACTTTGCTGATCCACATGGTACCCATAAAGTTTGTTTCGATATTATTCTTGAAGCTTTATTGCGTTTGAGAGAAACCGACGAATGGACTAAAGATTGTTGGTTATGGTTATATAGAGGTGCATGGCACGAATATCCGATCCATGATATCGAAATGGCGGTTCCACTTTCTCCACAAGAGGTAAAACGCAAAAGATTGGCAATCTTCAAACACCAATCTCAAAAAGATCTTCCTGTATTCCCAGGAGATGATCCAAGAGAGTTTTGGGTTCGTGCTGAAGATCGTACTAGCGAAACAGCTGGACTGTATCACCAATTAGGATTGGCGAACTATGAGGCTATCGAAGCTTTTGTTCGTTGGAAATTCTAATCCAGGTATAAATAGATATTAAATAAGCTGTCCTCGAAAGGGACAGCTTATTTTTTTGGTAAAAATTTCGGATTGTGAATGTTTTTATCGGATTGTTTATTTTTTTAATGTTACCCCGACGTTACTTTTGCAGCACTATTTAGAATCAGTACAAATAAACACCATGAAAACATCATATCTATTTGCTCTGCTTGGAGCGACTACGATCTACACTGCCGCCAATGCTCAAACGACTGTAAAAGGGAAAGTTAGTAGCAATAACAATGAATCGATCTCCGGACTGAACATCAAGGTCAAGGATAAAGTTACCATGTCTGATGAGAATGGGCACTTTGAATTATATGTTCCTTATTCAGGTACCTTCAATCTGGAAGTAACTGGGGTAGGATATGTAAAGGAGTCGGTATTCGTTAATCCAAAGGAAACAAACACGAATCTGGGTACCATCGTAATTAAGCCTGCCAATCACAATATTCAAGAAGTGGAAGTAACGGGATATAATTCTTTAAATGATAAAGTCCTGAATGTTGGAAAGGCTGGAATCCTAGACCGTGATCTACCACAAGCAGTTCAGATTGTCAATGCGCAAGTGATCGAAGATCAGCAAATCAATAGGTTGAGCGATGCCTTAAAGAATGCCAATGGGGTTGCAATGGGGGCTAATCGTGGTGGTGTTAGTGAGAATTTCTTTGCTCGAGGATATAGCCTAGGGTCCAATAATATCTTTAAGAACGGTGCGCGTACGAACAATGGTGGATCCATTGAAGCCAGTACTTTAGAGTCTGTTGAGATTTTAAAGGGGAGTGCCGCAATTCTATATGGTGGTGTTACTGGAGGGGCAGTAGTAAACTTGGTGACAAAAAAACCAAAATTTGAGTATGGTGGTGAGGTATCCATGCGTATGGGAAGTTATAATCAATACAAGCCTATCGTGGATGTGTATGGCCCGATTTCAGACAAACTAGCTTTTCGGGTTGTTGGAACAGGAGAATATGCAGAAAGCTATAGGGACTATGTTGAAAGCAAGAGATATTATATCAATCCTTCCCTATTATATAAGATGTCGGAGAACTCCAGTTTGAACTTTATGTTTGATTACTTGAAATCAGATTATACCCCTGATTTTGGAATAGGTTCAGTGGATGGAAAGATCAATAAGGAAGTCGGTAGAAATACCTTTATCAATACGCCTTGGGCATTCAATAAAACCAATTCTTCGAATGGACAGATCAATTTTGAGCATGTCTTTTCAGATAGCTGGAATTTACAGGCCATAGCAAGTTACCAACAATATGGTCGCGATTATTATGGATCTGAACGTATACAAGCCAAAGCTACAGGAATGGCCGCTCGCGCCTTAAATAGGACCGAGCAAGATGAACTAAGTTTTAATCAACAATTGAACGTGAAAGGAAATGTCCAAACGGGAAATATAAAACATCAGATCTTAATAGGAGCTGATGCAGATCAATCCAATACCAAAAACTATGCTTTCAATATCTATGGGGCAGGATTGGACAATAAACCAAGTACGGCATACGATAGCATCAATGTTTTTAATCCATATACCGCTATGATGCGTTCCGATATGCCCGGTGTTGATCTGAAAACAAGAACCACTACCGATATCAACCGTTATGGAGTATTTGCACAAGACTTGATTTCCTTGACCAAGGAGTTTAAAATCCTTGCGGGGATCCGATATACCTATCAAAAAACCAAGAATGCGGAGGTGTATGACTATGCAACTGGAGAAACGACAGTAACGCCTAACAAAGGCAAGGATGGCGAAGATATGGGAAATAAGGTAGATAAAGCATGGTCACCAAAGTTGGCCTTGATCTATCAACCTATATCGACCATGAGCATCTATGCTAGTTATGCGAACAACTTTACTTCAAACTCTGGATATGATGTAAATTTCCAACCTATGGGTCCATCATTGATCGATCAGTACGAAGCTGGTGTTAAGAATGATTTCTTTAATGGCAGACTATCTGCAAACCTGACCTGGTACAGAATTCAGAACAATAAGTTTGCACAGACCATCATTGAAGCTGATGGTACGGTAAAGGATCCTAACATGAAAGAATTTACCGGAAAGACGGCCTCTGATGGTGTTGAACTAGATCTGACCGGGAAAATTGCCGAAGGCCTGAACGTTATCGCGGGATATAGTTACAACTTTATGCGTTATTTGGAAACTAATGAAAATGGAAATGTTGAAGGAGTCCGCTTGGTAGGAACGACAGCGCATTCTGCAAATGGAACTGTATTCTATACCCTTCAAAATGGAAGTTTAAAAGGGTTGAAACTAGGGTTCTCGACATTCTATACAGGTAAGAGAAACGCAGGATGGAACAACAGCAAAGTAAATGAGAAAGAAGGTGTAAACAGACTGATCGCTGTGGATCCATTTACGACCTTTGATTTCTCCGCTGGATATACCTATAAAAACTGGAGCATCTTAGGGAAGGTCAGCAATATCGGAAATGCCTTTAACTATTACGTGCATGAGAACTACAGTGTAAACCCGATTCCACCGAGAAGTTTTACCGGTACATTGAGTTATAAATTCTAACCAATATCTATAAAGAGTAAAGCTGTTTACAATGAAGTAAACAGCTTTTTTATTTAATAAAATAGATGGAGTAATTCTTAGAATATAGGTAAGTTGCTCAACAACTCGGGGATGGCCTGTACGCCTTCATGAGCCACTAAGAAAGTGTATCGAAGTGAGTTGGGGATAATCCCAAAATACTTTTTAAAGGCTGTGGTGAAATGGGTGGAATGTTTATAGCCTGTCATCCTTGCCACGTCAGAAATACGGTATTTGCCCATCAGGATCAGCTTTTTCGCATGTTCCATTTTCATTTCAGTAATATAGTTCATGATGGTCTTGCCATAGAACTGCTTGAAATGTTTCTTTAGGTATTGCTCATTGGTGCCCACTGATTTTGCCAATTCTGAAATCGTATGATTTTTTGAAAGATCTTCATCAATTAGCTTTTTAGCCATTTGGATCTTTTCGTAATGGTTCTTATTGGCAATGATTTCCTTGTTTTCATTTTCCACAAAGAGGCTCTCCACCTGATGGATAATGACTTCCAGTAAAAGGGACTGGATCTTTAATTGATTGATATAGGAATCAGCTTCGTACAGATCGAAAATTTGTTGCAAAGCAAGAGCAATCCTGCCATCCGCTTTGGTGAGCAATCCATGTTGAAACCGTTCTTGGTCTGCAATGTACTTGTCATGAAAGACTAAGAGCTTATCACTGGGGATTAACATCAGAAGGATGCGGTTGTCTAGGCAGATGCTCTTCAAATCAAATAGGTCACCTTTATTCATATGGATCAACATGTTGTCGCCCGCTTGTAACAGGTAATTGTCCTGTTGGATTTGAATGGAACAATTCGCAGAATCTTCTAGTAACAATAGATTTAAATAGCCATCAATAGGGGAAGTGAAATTGAATTTTTGCCTGCCTTTGAGTACCGTAAAATACATTAAAGTGCCTAATTCCAACATATTGGTAGAAATACCATTGGTTGTTTCAGGTAAAATTTCCGATTGCGTAGTATTTTTTTCTGATTGCGTCATTTTGCTATTTAGAATAATTCTACATTTGCAGCAGTATTTATTTAGACTTGTTCTAAAGAAAGTCGAAGTTACTGTATTAATCTGGAATAATGAAACAATTTTACCTCACCATATTATTTTTATTTATCTGTATTGTCGTATTTGCCCAAAATTCAACAATAACCGGTAAAGTTCATTTGGTAGATGGGACGCCTGTTTCAAAAGCTACAGTTCGAATTGAGGGAACTTCAATTGCAAGCGTATCCGATGATGAAGGTTTGTATAAATTGGAGCAAGTTCCTTATGGTAAACAGACCATCTTGGTGACCTCCATTGAGATTAAATCAAAGAGACTTCCAATTGATGTCAATAAGCCCAACTATGATTTACATATCCATATTGACCCAAGAGGAGAAATCAGTCTTGATGAGGTACGGGTTCAAGGAAATTCCGTCAAAAGAGAAATTGAGACCAAGGGGTTCGCAGTCAATGTGATCGAAACGAAAGAAGCATCCACCAGAAATATTCAAACTAACGAACTGTTGGACCGTACTGTTGGAGTAAGGGTCCGTCAAAGCGGTGGTCTAGGTTCGGAGGTGCAGTATAACTTAAATGGAATGACTGGGCGATCAGTCGGGATATTTATCGATGGGATAGAAATTTCGACCTATGGTTCCTCATTTAACTTAAATAATATCCCTCCTTCGATGATTGATCGCATCGAGGTGTATAAAGGGGTCCTTCCTGCCCATTTAACTGGGGACCTACTTGGAGGGGCAATCAATATTGTCCTTAAAAAAGGTACTTCGAGCAATAACTTATCGGCCTCTGTTTCTTATGGCTCATTCAATACTACCCAATCAGATATTTCTGGCCTTTATAGAAACTCGAAGACAGGTTTTACGACTAGGGTTTCAGGAAGTTTCTTGAATTCAGACAACGATTATGAAATCTGGGGCAAGTTCTCCAAATATATAGAACCCAATGGCGTTGTGCGTCGTAACTATAGAACCAAACGTTTCTTTGATGGGTATAGGGCATTATCTGGGAGATTTGAGTTTGGATTTACCGATGTTAAATGGGCAGATGCTTTCTTTTTAGGATATAATATCTCTGACTCTCATAAAGAGATTCAACATGGCCAAACCATGGGGACTCCTTATATGGGCAGAACCTCTGATGCGACGGCTAATGTGCTGAGCTTGACCTATAATAAGAAGAATTTATTTGTGCCAGGCCTATCCTTGAATACCAATGCTGTCCATAGTTTTAGAAGCACCAATATACTCGATACTATTCCTTGGGCCTACAATTGGGACGGACAGATCCGTCTTGATTTAAATGGTGATCCTATTCGTCGACTGGATGGTGCACAGCAGGGGAAACCTGCGATGACAGATATTGATCGTCAGGTAACCAATATCAGGACCAACTTGAGTTATGATATTCTTTCTGGACATCGATTTTCAGTGAACCATGTGTTTTATACGGTAGATAGAAAAGACAAAAACCTGTTGATTAAAGATGGTAATAGCGGCATCAACAGTTCGAATGATCTTGCGAAGAATGTGGTGTCGTTCAATTATGAAGCTCAAACCTTCAATAATAAGTTGACAACAAATCTATTTTATAAGATTTATCAACAATCAATTGCTAGCCATACTTATACTGGCGTGATTGAAAACGGGCAGACAAAGATCGTTGAGAATGTCAGCAAGGACCACCGTGTAAATTATGGCTATGGCTTAGCGGCATCTTATAAATTGTTCAATCGATTGGTACTTCTGGCCTCAGGAGAACGTGCGGTAAGAATGCCGGTTGATATGGAAACTTTTGGAAGTCCGGAAGACAATGTTCTAGCCAATCCGGGGATCGCACCTGAAATCAGCGATAACTATAATGCTGGATTTAGGTTAGGAACCTATGATTTCGGTGACCATAGATTTTCGGTTGGAACCAATGTTTTTTGGAGGAACACGAAAGACAGGATCATGCCGAGAGCTAATGAAATGATCAACAGCCAAGAAATTGAACTTACCCAATATGTCAATTTGGGGCTTTCTCAATCCCTGGGCTTTGAAGGTGAACTGACCTATGCCCATAAGGACAAGCTTACCCTATTGTTCAATTTTTCCAAATTCAATTCCTTGTTCAAGCAAGAGTTTGATCCGACATCAGGTCAACCGATGACCTATTACAACAAACAGATTCCTAATGAGCCTTTCTATACCATGAATGGAAATGTTCATTATCGATTAGATAATATCATTCAAAAATCTTCTCAGTTAAACCTATTCTACAATATTGGCTATGTGGCGCCTTTCAGCACGGTATGGCCAGATTCTGATTGGTTTATTACACCGGCACAGTACGCACAGAATTTGGGTATGAGCTATGTTTTTCCTAGCAAAAAGATCATTCTGGCACTGGATGTCAAGAATGTATTCAATGCTGAGCTGTATGATAATTTCGGTGTTCAGAAGCCTGGTAGGGGATTTTATTTGAAACTGAACTACTCAATTAACAATATATAATTACTCTTAATAATTAATAACATGAAAACGAATCTATTAAAGTATGCAATACTTGCCACTGGTTTGATATTTAGCAGTTGTTCAAAAGACGGAGAAGGTCCGAAAGAAGTAACTGAAGACGATATACGTTGGATCACTGTTTCAGGTGCATTGATGGATGAGGAGCCAGGCGATGGTAATGCAGGAACCATGGTGTTCAGTATGAAGCCTGAGGAAGCAAAAAGTCCAGCATTTTCTGTAGATGTATTTGCGAATGGTCAGCACGTGAAATCTTCAAGGACAGCGCGTCTGCAAGCATCAGCTGATGGAAAATATTTATATAATATCCAATATACAGGTGATGATGGCGGTAATTTCAACAAATACAGGGTTCGTGGAGGGAAAAACTTTACCTCGGAAGGGCCTGAAGTAGAGACAGCTACTTATGTAAGTACAGCTCCACGTTGGTTGAAAGCAGCAGAAGGAGTTGGTATTGCAGTTAGAGCAGCAGCAAATGATGCCGTATATACAGGCCAGGCGCCAAACTTTGTATACCAAGAAAGAACGGCAAAAACGGATGTTATTTCATTGGATTTAAATGATCCTAAGATTACTAAAACCACCAAGTTCGACTTGAAATTAACAGCTGAAGAAGTTGCTGCTGGTTATTATGTAAGCCGTATTGATGTGCCTGTCATCAATAAAGCTGGAAATAAAGTCTTTATTGGAGCGGCCGTTTCAAAACATAATACTTCAAAATTCACTCTTGGAACTGATGGAAAACCAACTTGGGAAAATGATAGAAACGGTTTGAAAAGCTGGGCTAAAACTTTGGTGTTGGACTACCCTTCTTTGACAAATCCTAAAATCCTTACTTCCAACAAAACAAGAGGTAATACCAATGGATACCGTAGTACTCTTCAGTATGTAGGAACTGATGGTCATGTTTACCAAGCTACCTCAGGTGAAGCAGTAGGCGGTGGTGGTTCTAAGATCTTAAGAATCGATGGCGCAAGCAATGAATATGATGCTTCATTCGCATTCAGTTTAGATCAGGCTTTAGGAGTTAAAGATTCATACATCGAAACATGGAGATATGTAGGTGATGGAATCGGATACGTAGTGTACAATGTAGCTGGTAAGGGTGGGTATATTGCACGTGTAGATCTAAAAAATAATACCGCTAGAAAATATGACATTCCAAACCAAGACGAATTGAATTTCCGTCAGATCCAAAACATTGCATTGGAAGGGGATGATGTATTTATAGCTATCGCTCCAGTGGGTAAAGATGGAAACATCTATGTGTTCAACAGAAAATCCGGAGAGATGTCAGTGGGTGCAAAACTTGTGAATAAAACAGGTAACCAGTATATCGGAGTTTATTAAGATATCAACAAAATATTATATCAGGTGTGCAGAATCTTGCTCACCTGATTTTTCATTACAGAAGTATAAAGAGAAAATGAGTAAAAGAGTACAAAAAAAAACAACATGGATGAAAGTAAGGAAACTTTTCAACGACATCCATTTGTGGGGCGGTTTGATATCCGGGATCGTGGTTTTTATCGTTTGTATCACCGGTACAATCTATACCTATAACACCGAAATCAGGGCATGGGCAATGCCTGAATTCAATAAAGTGAAAGTTGAAGGACAGAAGAAAAATGCAGATCAATTGTTGGCCGCCGTTACACCGGAAGTAAAAGGTAAAATTGTAGGTGTAAAAGTACCTTATGCCGATAATGCTCCCACATTCTTCATGTACAATAAAAAAGAAAAGGATGCGGAAGGGAAAGATAAAGAAGGAAAAGAAGGAAAACCTGAAAACTCCAAAGGTCAAGAAGGACAAAAACCTGAAGGCCGGAAGGATGTAAAGGAAGGTGCAACAGCTGAAAAACCTCAGAAACCCGAAGAGGCAAAAGTCGGGGAAAGCAAAGGCCCTCAGAGAGCTGCCCCTGCCGGTCCAGGCGGTCCTGGTGGAGGTCGTGGACCAAGAGCCAACCAGTTGGCCGTAAATCCTTATACAGGTCAGGTAATCGGTGATCCTTCGGATGTGAAGACCAAGACTGCAGCGTTTATGCAAAAGATGTTCGGTTTGCACCGTTGGTTATTGTTGAATGAAATTGAAGAGCCGATCATTGAAGGTGTTGAAAACAGAAAACTTGGTTCTTGGATTACGGGAACAGCGACCTTATTGTTTTTGTTAGGCGTGATTACAGGTATCGTCATTTGGTTCCCAAATAAAATGAGAGCTTGGAAAAACGGATTAAACATCCGTTGGTCGGCGAATTGGAAAAGGCTCAATCATGACCTTCACAATACGCTGGGATTCTACAGCTGTATCATTCTGTTTTTGATGGCCGTTACGGGGCCATTTTGGTCATTTGATTGGTATCGTGCGGGCTGGCAAAAAACATGGGGTACCTATAAATCTCCAGATGCCCCAAAAGAAGAGAAAGCGGCCATCCTATCCACATTACCTGCAGATGGAAAGAAACCGATGAGCATCGAAGAGACCATTTTGGCCGTTAATAAAGTCCTGCCTTATGATGGTGATGTCACTATTAACTTTGCAAAAGATAGCTTAGGGACAGTTTCAGTCAGTAAAAACAGAACAGGTTTCTTTGCTCCTTCGGCTGGAGATAAATTAACCTTGGACCAGTATAGTGGAGAAGTGCTGGAGAGAGATGTCTTCCGAGAGAAACCATTTAATCAAAGGGCTTCTGCTTCCATAAAAGCATTGCATATCGGTGATATCTATGGTCCATTTACAAAATTGCTTTATTTTATTTCCTGTCTGATCGCAACCTCCTTACCGGTAACTGGCGTGATGATCTGGATTAATAAAATGAAAAAAACGAAAAAGTAATAGTAAAATTTCTCTTTATATCTAATGGGTTTGGCTGGCATGGTCAAGCCCATTTTTTTTTGTGCAAAACAGAAATGCCCAACCATTCAGCTGAGCATTCCGTTTGTTTTAAAATTAGCGGTTTTTTTGAGTTATTTATTATCGCTTCCCATACGTCCGATCAACATTTCGATAATCGCAACGATGATGGCAAAAAAGAACGCAGGCCAAAATCCTGCTACATCAAATTTCGAACCCATGATTTTATCTGAAAGCATAATCATCAAAACTGTAATGATAAATGATACCAGACCAAATGTTAACCAATTCAATGGGAAAGTAAATAAACGTAGAATTCCACCTACAATCGCATTCACCAAGCCAATAACTAAACCCGTTAGGATAGCCCATCCAAAACCAGCAACAGTTACTCCAGGAATAATCCACGATGCAATTGCAACTACTAAACCCGTAACTAATAGACTAATAATGAACCTCATAACTTAAATAATTTGTGTAGCTAAGAATTGTTCAAAATTAATGCCAATAAAGCGGTTTATTGGACGGTATTTTTAGGGGTAACAAAAATAATATTATGCTAACATAGAAAAATATATGTATATTCATCCAACAATTTTAAACATCAAAGGTTATGAGACAAATAGTTGCAACATTCTGCGCCCTATTATTCTCCATGGTATTATTCGCACAAAATAATGATCCAATTATTGGGAAATGGCAAAATCCAAGTGGGGAGGGAAGAATCGAAATCTACAAGAAGAACGACAAGTTTTTTGGCAAGCTTTATTGGGTTAAAGATGCCTCAAAAAAAGATGTGAAAAATCCTGATCCTAAATTGAGGAGCAGGAATATCCAAGGCTTAGAAATCTTAACCGATTTCAGTAAAGAAAGTAAAACCTATGTAGACGGTCAGATCTATGACCCTAAATCAGGAAAAACCTATAGCTGTAAAATGACCCTAAAGGGTGATGACCAGCTAGATATCCGAGGCTATATCGGAATTAGCCTTATCGGACGTACTGAAACCTGGAAGAGAGTTAAGTAATCAAAAAAAGAACTCAAAATGGAAAATGCCCCCAATAGTCTAACTATTCGGGGCATTTCCCTTTCATAATGGAGCTATAGTTCTGACTTTCATGGGATAATGAATTTAGGGCAAACGTTTTCGTAAGGGGGTGATATAAAAAAAGGTTATATTTATTGCGGATTAATTGAAATACTATGTATAAAACTCTAAAACCAGCCCTTGAAAAAGAACTTGCAGAGATTAAGGATGCAGGTTTGTACAAAGAAGAACGCATTATTGTAACTCCTCAGGGAGCAGATATCAAAATCAGTACAGGACAAGAAGTAATCAACTTCTGTGCGAATAACTACTTGGGACTGTCTTCACATCCTAAAGTTGTGGCGGCAGCAAAAGCGGCAATCGATAGCCATGGTTATGGAATGTCTTCGGTACGTTTTATTTGTGGTACTCAAGACGTCCACAAAGAATTAGAAGCTAAGATTTCAAAGTTCTTGGGAACTGAGGACACCATTTTATATGCAGCGGCATTTGATGCAAATGGAGGTGTATTCGAGCCATTGTTAGGTCCTGATGATGCAATCATCTCCGATGAGTTGAACCATGCTTCCATCATTGATGGAGTCCGTCTGTGTAAAGCGCAAAGATTCCGATACAAAAACTGCGATATGGAAGATCTAGAAGCACAATTAAAAGCTGCATCTGGCGCAAGACATAAGATTATCGTAACGGATGGTGCTTTCTCCATGGATGGATCCGTAGCGCCACTGGATAAGATCTGTGATCTAGCTGATAAGTACGAGGCTTTAGTTATGATCGATGAATCGCACTGTTCTGGTTTTATCGGGAAAACAGGCCGCGGAACCCATGAATTGTTCAATGTAATCGACCGTGTAGATATTATCACCGGAACGTTAGGAAAAGCTTTAGGAGGTGCATCGGGAGGATTCACTTCTGGACGCAAGGAAATTGTCGATATGCTTCGCCAGCGTTCTCGTCCATACCTTTTCTCCAACACATTGGCACCTGCTATTGCCGGCGCATCTGTTGCTGTCTTGGATATGTTGAGCGAAACAACCGAACTTCGTGATAAGCTAGAAGATAATACCAAATACTTCCGTGAGAAAATGACCGAAGCTGGATTTGATATCAAACCAGGCTTCCATCCCATCGTCCCAGTCATGCTTTATGACGCTAAATTAGCGCAAGAGTTTGCTTCCAAGATGTTAGATGAAGGAATTTATGTGATTGGATTCTATTATCCGGTAGTGCCTCAAGGAAAAGCACGTATCCGTGTGCAGATTTCTGCAGGACACGAAAAAGCACATTTAGATAAAGCTATTGCAGCCTTTACAAAAGTAGGTAAGGAATTGGGTGTGATTAAGTAATTCACACCTGATTAAAGCATAATAAAAGCGCCTGGGTTGTCCCAGGCGCTTTTTTTGATTAGTTCAATCCTCTCTTTTTCATCAAGTGGATTGGGTCCGGATCTGCACCGCGGAATTTGCGGTACATCTCAGCAGGATTTCCTGTGCCACCTCTTTCAAGGATGTTGCTACGGAAGGAAGCTGCTGTATTTTGATCGTAAAGACCTTTCTCTTTAAATGCAGCGAATGCATCTGAATCTAATACCTCAGACCAGATATAGCTATAATAACCTGCAGAATAGCCACCACTGAAGATGTGTTGGAAATAAGTACTTCTATAACGAGGGATAATAGCGTCGATCAGTCCAATTTTATCCATTGCCGATTTTTCAAACTCATCTGCTTTGGCTTTGATTGGAGCAGTAGCACTATGGTAGTTCATATCCAACATAGATGCTGCTAAATATTCAATGGTTGCAAAACCTTGGTCGAAGGTACCAGCTTGTTGCATTTTCTCGATCAATGCATCAGGGATTGCTTCTTTTGTTTGGAAATGCTTCGCATATGTTTTCAATACTTCAGGATCAGCAGCCCAATTTTCCATGATCTGCGAAGGAAGTTCAACGAAGTCACGAGGAACTGAAGTCCCTGCTAAGCTTCTGTATTTTACGTTAGAGAATAAACCATGTAGGGCGTGGCCAAATTCATGGAATAAAGTTGTTGCTTCATCAAAAGTCAACAATGCAGGGCTATCACCAACCGGTTTAGTAAAGTTACATACGATAGAGATCACAGGAGCAAGACGTTTTCCGTTCTCACGAGCTTGAGATCTATAAGATGTCATCCATGCTCCAGAACGTTTTGAAGCACGAGGGAAGAAATCAGCATATAACAACCCTAAATGAGAACCATCCTTATCACGAACCTCATAAACCTCAACCTCTGGGTGGTAAACTGGAACATTGTTCAAAGCGACAAAAGAAATGCCCCACAATTTGTTCGCAGTAGCAAAAGCACCTTCGCGAACGTCGGTTAAACTGAAATAAGGTTTAATTTCCTCCTCATTCAGAGCATAACGTTTTTGACGGATTTTCTCTTGGTAATATCTCCAGTCATATGGAGCCACTTTGAAAGTATCTTTAGCAGCTTCAATTTCTTTTTGAATATCCGCAGCTTCAGTTTTAGCTTTTGCTAAAGCTGGAGTCCATATCTTGTTCAACAGGGCATTTACGTTTGCAGGATTCTCTGCCATAGACTCCTCAAGCACATAAGCCGCATGAGAAGAATAACCCAATAATTTTGCTTTTTCCAGACGTAGGTTGGCAATCTTGATCAAGATATCTTTTGTGTCAGCATCATTGCCATTATTACCGCGCAATTGGTAAGCATCCCAAATCTTTTTGCGCAATTCACGGTAATCCGCATATTGCAAGAAAGGCATTACCGAAGGGTTCTGTAAAGTAAATAACCATTTACCGTCTTTTCCTTTAGCTTTTGCCTCAGCAGCTGCCGCAGCCTTCAATTCTTTTGGTAGTCCGGCTAAATCTTCTTCTTTGTCAACAACCATTTCAAAAGCATTGGTTTCAGCCAATAGGTTCTGACCATATTGAGTCGATAAAACAGAAAGTTCAGCATTGATTTTCTTTAATTTCTCTTTATCCTCATCTTTTAGGTTTGCTCCCGAACGAACAAATCCTTTGTATGTTTCTTCTAATAATTTTTGATCTTCAGCATCTAAACCAGCATTTGCTCTTTGGTCATAAACGGTTTTCACACGTTTGAAAAGCTCTGGGTTCAGATTGATCTCATCCCTATGCGCAGACATTACCGGGGCAAGGTCCTTTGCAATGGCTTGAATCGTGTCGTTTGTGTTAGCACTGTTCAAGTTGTAAAACACTGTCGATACACGGTTCAATAGTTGTCCTGCATTCTCTAATGCTAGGATGGTATTGGCGAAAGTAGCAGGTTCATCGATCTTCAAAATAGAATCAATTTCTGCCTCATGTACTTTCAAAGCCTCTTTAAAAGCAGGTCTGAAGTGTTCATCTTTGATCAGGTCAAAAGGAGGGACTTCAAAGTTAGTTTCGTACTTGGCTAATAATGGATTTTTCAAATCTACAGCTTCCTCTTTTTTAGTTTCGTTGTTACACCCTACTAACAAGCTGGCTATCACCATGCAGTAAGGTAAAAAAACTTTTTTATTCATTCTCTTCTAGTTTGTTTCAAATTTTGTGCAAAGGTACTAATTCTTTACTTAAGTATCCCATTCTTTGTAGCCAACAAACTACTAAGAATTTCTAAAATATTTGTTTAATTAGCTGTAACAAAAGTGAGTCGTTTGCGTCTAATTACTAAAGCTTTAACATATGAAGGATTTCTTTTTCTGGTGTGCTGGGGTACATAAGGAAACCTTGGACCGCTTCCCTGAGGAGCAGAATAAATATATAAGCATTGGTGCAACGATATTTTTCACTGGACTATTTGCCGCATTGGCAGGAGGCTATGCCCTGTATTTCGTATTTAGCGGTAGTTCATTTGCCATCTTTTTCGCCCTCCTTTTCGGGATGATCTGGGGTTTGGCCATCTTTAATCTCGACCGATATATCGTATTGAGCATAGACAAGAGCCGCAGTGGTTGGATGCAATTATTGCAGGCCCTCCCACGTATCTTGTTGGCCATCCTGATCGGTATGATCATTTCCAGGCCCCTGGAATTGAAAATCTTTGACAAAGAAATCAAAGAGCACCTACGCGCAGAATATCTGGTTCAACAGAACGCCAAAATTGACACCCTCAACAAGACTTTCGAAAATAAATACCGTGTTGAATATGCTCAGCTCAAGAATCTGACCACCCATGCCGATTCACTTGAAGCCAGTATCAAAACCTCTAGACAGCAATTGAACCATGAGATCTTCGGAACCAAAACCGATGAGACTTCTGGGGTGATGGGCTATGGTCCATATGCAAAAATGAAGGAAGAAAACCTCAATAAACAACAGGCTTATCTAGATAGCTTGAGAGGTCGATTGCAAACGAAAGAGTCGGAGCTGTTACAACGTAAAGCCTCGGAAGGTCTGATGAGCCAACGGATTCTGTCGGATAAATCCCTGGATAGTGCTGTAAATGTAGCTGGATTTGCCGACCGAAATGCCGCCTTGAGCAATCTTCACAAAAAACCGGACGGTACAGTGAATAAATCCACTGAAAATGCGGTAATCTTTATCGCTTTGCTATTTATCTTCTTCGAATGTTTGCCAGTTTTCGTCAAATTGATGAGCGGTCGTGATGCTTATGACAATGCCCTCAAAAATCAAAAAGAGGTGCACAACTATGAATCCAATACAGGAGTAACCGTGGAGAAAACCGCTATCGATAAAATAGACGATTATCGAATCGATGCCTCCATCAAGCGTAGAATGGACAAACTCCAGAAAGAATTTGTCGAAGATTAAACCGCCTATCTAAAGATTTCAGTATACTTGCCATTCAATTAAAGCTTTCATAATTCTATCCTTAAAAGGGATTATGAAAGTTCTGATTGGTCTATGAAACATAAACCATCAATAAAAACCAACAATTGATATGAGCAAGAGAAATCTGCTATTAACGCTTGCGTTAATGACCATTTTTAACCTAGGACAAGCACAAGAAAAAAGAGGTAGGATCAGGGACTTCGGCATTCAGATCGGTATTCTTCCAACAGGAACCAACAATGCCATTACCGATGTCGCCGGTGTAACCGTAGGACAAAAAACTATCATTAAAGGGGACTCGGTACGCACCGGAGTGACCGCGATCATTCCACATCAAGGAAATATCTTTCAGCAAAAAGTTCCAGCAGCTGTGTTTGTAGGCAATGGCTTTGGAAAAATGATGGGGATATCCCAGATTGAAGAACTTGGGAATATCGAGACGCCAATATTATTGACCAATACCCTGAATGCTCCTAAAGTTGCCAATGGCCTTATCGACTATATGCTATCCTTACCAGGAAATGAAAAGGTAAGATCGGTTAACTCCGTTGTAGGAGAGACCAATGATGGTGGATTGAATGACATCCGTGGCCGACATGTGGAAGCTGCAGATGTATTAGAAGCCATAAAAAGCGCTAGTACAGGAAAAGTATCCGAAGGGAATGTTGGGGCAGGAACTGGAACGGAATGCTTAGGCTATAAAGGTGGGATTGGAACCGCGTCCCGGAAACTTCCTGCATCTCGCGGCGGGTATACTGTTGGGGTGTTGGTGCAGACCAATTTCGGTGGGGTCCTGAGCATCAATGGTGCACCTGTCGGTCGTGAGCTCCACAATTATTACATGCAAGAACCCAAGGAAGCCAATAAAGTGGATGGATCCTGTATGATCGTTATTGCAACGGACGCTCCGCTGTCTGCTAGAAATCTGGAGCGATTAGCTAAACGTTCCTATATCGCATTCGGGAATGTTGGTTCATTCTCCTCCAATGGAAGTGGTGATTATTCCATCGCTTTCTCCACGAGCCCTTCAAACTTAATCCCTCACGAAAGCAAAAACATAACCTTAGAAACTACCGAGGTAGGCAATGATTATATGTCTCCGTTGTTTATGGCAGTTTGGGAAGCAACCGAAGAAGCAATCTTAAACTCCATGTTTATGGCTGAGGATATGAAGGGAATCAGAGGCCGGACTGTAAAGGCTATCCCAATCAAGGAAACACTAAATATTTTGAAAAAGTATAAGGCGCTAGACTATGATAAACTTCCTAAAGCTGTTCAAAAATAAGACGAAGATCGTCACTTTATGTGCTGCTTTTATTTCAGTAGGTTTTAGCAGTTCGGCTCAGGATAAATCTCTAACGCTGGATCAGATCGCCAAGCAACATCATATTCCAGCCATACAGCTCAATTATCAAAAGAATGGAAAAAACCACCTCTATCAGTATGGCAAAAAGAAACTGGATAGTAACTCCCCAATTGATCAAAATACAGTTTTTCAGGCTGCATCCCTGACCAAGGTCGTTGCGACCTATACTTTTCTGAGGTTGATGGACAAAGGCTTGATCGAACTGGATAAACCTCTTTGGAGCTATTACCAATATGATCGCCTAGCAAATAACCCAAACAGAGATAAGATTACGGCAAGGATGGTATTGACCCACCGCACCGGCTTTCTGAATTGGGAAGGTGATGTTCCCTCGGATGCATGGAGAAAGTCTCCCTTAACCTCCCAATTTGAGCCAGGAACTGATTATATGTATTCTGGTGAAGGATTTTATTTCCTGCAGGAGACCATGGAGCACATCACAGGCAAGTCCTTCCAACAATTGGTCGAAGAGGAAGTTCTGATTCCCATGAAAATGAAAAACTCGGCTATTGTATGGAAAGATGAACTGGAAACTAATGCCGCCTATGGACATTACGAAGATAATAAGCCGAGAAAGTTAGGGAAATATAGAAAGAGCAATGCTGCTTATACCCTATATACAACGGCTGAAGATTATAGCAATTTCATTAGCAAATACATCTTTGATGGTTTTGGCCTGAAGAAAAAGACCCATCAATTGGCTTTGAGCCGATTGGCAGAGGCAAAGAAAGGCAAGGAAATCAGTCCGGATGATAAATATGTTCCTTGTGCATTAGGCATGCGGATACAGATCAATGAATTAGGGACTGCCTATTGGCATACCGGATCAAACCCAGGATTTCGCTGTTTCTTTTTGGCTTATCCCAAAAGCAAGGAAATACTGGTTGCCTTTACCAATACTGATAATGGATTTGTAGCGATTCCCGATATATTGGCGTTATTTTTGAACAATAATCAGACATTCTGGATGTACAAATGGCGCCAGGGTGAGTTAGACTAAAAAGGATAAGATTATGATTGGAATTGTTGGAGGTGTCGGTCCATTGGCTGGTGTCGACATCTTAAAAAAAATAATAGAAGAGACCAATGCAAGAAGGGATCAAGATCACTTACCGGTATTATTATCTTCGCAATCGCATAGAATACCTGATAGAACTGACTATCTTTTAGGTAAAGAACCTATTAATCCAGGCCTTGCGATTTCTGAAATAGCGTTAGAACTGGAAAGAGCAGGGGCTACCGTTGTTGGGATTCCTTGCAATACAGCCCATTCGCCTCGGATTTTTGAGGTAATCCAAGAGGAATTGGCCAAGCATAATTCTAAAATCCAACTTCTGCATATGGTGGCTGAAACTGCCAAGTTCATTCAGGAAAAATTTCCTGGATCAACGGTCGGTGTGCTTTCTACCATCGGAACCCGCAATACCGGTCTCTATAAACAGGTTATTGAAAGCTATGATCTAACCTGTATCGAGCCAAACGATGTGCTGCAAAATAAGGTCCATGCGGCCATTTATGATGAAACCTATGGTATCAAGGCATTTTCTTCGCCGGTTACCAACAGGGCGCATGATCAGTTGGTCGCGGCCATCCAAGAGCTGAAGGGGCAAGGTGCTCAAGTGATTATCCTGGGATGTACAGAATTGCCATTGGCCCTACGTGAAAAAACTTATTATGGTTTGCCGGTCATTGATCCGAACCGCATCTTGGCTAGGTCATTGATTCAAGCGATAAACCCTACGAAATTGAACCCTGTAGCGGATTAGGGCTAGCTTACGTATTATGTAGACATAATAAAATTTGAAAAACATGAAACAAAGTAAAGTACCAGCTCTTTTGATTTTAATGCTAGGCTTATTTTTAATGCCAAATGCATCTAATGCCCAAGAAATGTTAATGAAAATAAATACCGATATTTTCCCTGCTCCTGAAAAAGGCTTTAAAAGGATGGTCATTGAAGTACCTTACTCTGAAGCAGACAACAATAAAAAGATTGAATTCAGCGTAGGTAAGATGATGGAGGTTGACGGTTGTAACCATTTTGGATTAAATGGCACGATCGAAACGAAAGATTTGGAAGGTTGGGGATACAATTACTATGTGTTCAAAACCAACGGAGATGTTATTTCTACCCAAATGGCATGTCCTGGTGCACCTGCAAGAAATCTTTTCGTATCGGCGCAGCCTACTTTGGTGCAATACAATGGCAAAATGCCGATCGTAGTCTATGTTCCTGAAGAATATGATGTACGATTCAAGATCTATACTAGTACAGACGAGGTTTACCGTGCGATGGAAGACAAACCTAGCAAAAAGTAATACCCCGATTCAATAAAGACTTAAAAACCCAGACATGAATTTGACCTGGGTTTTTGTTTTATTGCTTATTTTTATTCTTCAGGCAATAATATGGCATATAATACCCTTTCAGAAATAGACAAAATCTACCAGTCCCAACTTAAAAACAAATCGGCTATAAAACATAGTACCGCTTATAAAAGAATAGGTTGGATCAAGAAATTAATAGATACCATCAATAGGGAAGAAAAGGCCATTGAGCAGGCTCTATATCAAGATTTTCATAAATCCGGAATTGAGACGGCCATTACGGAGATCTTGGTGGTTCAGCTGGAGCTGAAACATATCGCCAAGAAACTGCGAGGCTGGATGAAAGACAAGAAGGTTCGTCGTTCATTGGTGATGCCCAATGTCAGCGCCTATTTGCATTATGAGCCCAAAGGAAACGCTTTGATCATCACGCCATGGAATTACCCCTTTCAGCTCCCGTTAGTCCATCTGGCGGCCTGTATTGCCGCAGGAAACACAGCTATCCTAAAGCTCTCTGAATTTTCTCCGAATAGCAACCAAGTCCTCAAAAAAATAATCGCCGAGGTCTTTCCAACTGATCATATTGCCGTCATTGAAGGAGCTGTTGAGGAAACAACCCATCTCCTGAACCTAAAGTTCGATCATATCCATTTTACAGGTTCGTCTAAAGTGGGAAAGATCGTCATGGAAGCTGCAAGTAAGCACCTGACGGATATTACCCTGGAACTTGGAGGCAAGTCACCAGCGGTAATCGATAAAAATGTCAACCTGAGACAGGTCGTTAAAAACCTGATCTGGGCCAAGTTTATCAATGCGGGCCAGACCTGTATTGCACCAGATTACATCCTTGCCCATAGACATCAGAAACAACAGCTTGAAGAGATCTTTAAGGTCGAAATCGAAGAAGCTTTCGGCAAGGATGCCTTTAATTCACCGGATTATGCCCGAATAATTAACGAAAAGCAGTTTGAAAGGCTTAACCAAGCCCTAGATTCAGCAAAACAGTTAGGAGCCAATGTCATTGCTGGAGGCAAGACCGATGGAAGGACCAAGTACATTGCCCCAACGGTAGTCACCAATGTGGCCGCCAATAATCCCCTCATGACCGACGAGATCTTCGGCCCAATTCTGCCCATTGTATATTATGCACAGATTCAAGAAGCCATTGACTTTATCAATGCTAAGGAAAAGCCATTAGCCTTGTACCTGTTCAGCAAAGATTCGAATTTCAATAAACATATTATCCGGAATACAAGTGCTGGATCAACCTGCATAAATGATGCGGTCATCCAGATTATGCAACCTAATCTTCCTTTTGGAGGGGTAAACAATTCTGGTTTGGGGCAATCCACAGGTTGGTATGGCTTAAAGGCGTTCTCCCATGAAAGAGCCGTTGCAGATGTCAAGATCCTCCCGCTATCGTCCATGTTCTGGTATCCTTACACGGAAAAGACCAGCAGGATGTTGCAATGGATCAGACGTTTATTCTAACCAAATATCTTGTTCCATAGGCTCTTCTTGATGCCTACATAAAAATCCCCGTCTTCTTTTTTCAAAGGATAGACCCGGATAAAGTCATGTTGAGGTTCATCTCCTTTGCCAGTCTCCAGATTGAATCGATGCCGATGAAAAGGACAGACTAATTTACCTTCCTCACACCATCCTTTTGTCAGATCTGCTCCTGCATGCGGACAGCGGCTTGATGTAACCGATAGGACATCTCCTTCTTTGATCAAACAGAGCTTTTTACCTGCCACATGCAAAGCCTTCACATAATTTCGGCTCTCATCAATTTTTATAGGCACTTTATGCCATTCTAAATCATCATCTTCAAAATTCTCCATCAGCTGCAAGATTTAATAATTTATAGCAAGTTAAGAAATGACATCAACAAAAAAGAGGCAAACCCTTGGGTATGCCTCTTATATTTTCAGCTAAAGTTAAATTCTAAACGAATTTCTTAGCATTTACTTTACGTTCGTTTTCAGTAAGGTAGATCTTACGCAAGCGGATACTTTGAGGAGTAACCTCGATGTATTCGTCAGCTTGGATATATTCCATACATTCTTCCAAAGAGAATTTAATTGCTGGAGCAATACGTGTGTTGTCATCAGAACCAGATGCACGCATGTTTGTCAATTGTTTTCCTTTAGTCACGTTGATTGTTAAATCGTTGTCACGGATATGCTCTCCCAAAACCTGTCCTTCATAGATCTCAACTCCTGGATCCACAAAGAAACGTCCGCGGTCTTGTAATTTATCGATTGAATAAGCCGTTGTAGAACCTGTATCCAAAGAGATCAATACACCAGCCATACGACCAGGGATTGTTCCTTTCCAAGGCTCGTATCCTTTCAGACGGTGCGCCATTACAGCCTCACCAGCAGTAGCAGTCAATACGTTGTTACGTAATCCGATGATACCACGGGAAGGGATAGAGAATTCAAGGTGTTGCATCTCGCCTTTAGTTTCCATAATCAACAACTCACCTTTACGTTGAGTTACCAATTCGATCACTTTACCAGAAACTTCAGCAGGTACATCAACTACCAACTCTTCGATCGGCTCATGTTTCTGACCGTTGATTTCTTTTACGATTACCTGTGGTTGTCCTACTTGTAATTCATAACCTTCACGACGCATTGTTTCGATCAATACGGACAAGTGAAGAATACCACGACCATATACCAACCATGCGTCTGGAGAATCAGTAGGAACAACGCGTAATGCTAAGTTCTTTTCTAATTCTTTTTGAAGACGGTCATAGATATGACGTGATGTTACGAATTTACCTTCTTTACCAAAGAAAGGCGAGTTATTGATGGTAAACAACATGTTCATTGTTGGCTCATCAATGTGCATAACTTCTAATTGCTCTGGGTTTTCGAAGTCTGCAATGGTATCACCGATTTCAAAACCATCGATACCTACTACAGCTACGATATCACCTGCATGAACTTCTGAAACTTTAACACGGCCAAGTCCTTCAAACAATTGAAGTTCTTTCACGCGAGATTTTACAATCTTGCCATCACGTTTTACCAATGATACCGGTTGGTTCTCTTTGATGGTTCCTCTAACCACACGGCCGATCGCGATACGACCAACGAATGTAGAGTAATCCAATGAAGTTACTTGCATCTGCAATGTGCCTTCAGAGATTTTAGGAGCAGGAATATGTGCAATGATTGCTTCTAACAATTCCGTGAAGTCAGTCGTTGGTTTAGTCCAATCAGTTGACATCCAGCCTTGTTTTGAAGAACCGTATAATACAGGGAAATCTAATTGATCTTCAGTAGCACCTAAGCTAAAGAACAGATCAAATACATTTTCGTATACCTCTTCTGGACGACAGTTCTCTTTGTCTACTTTGTTTACCACAACAATAGGTTTGATCCCTAAAGCCAAAGCCTTACCGGTAACAAATCTTGTTTGAGGCATCGGACCTTCAAAAGCATCCACCAAAAGAACAACACCGTCAGCCATTTTCAATACACGCTCAACCTCACCACCGAAATCGGCGTGACCTGGAGTATCAATAATGTTGATCTTGGTGTCTTTGTATTTAACAGATACGTTTTTAGACACGATGGTAATACCACGCTCACGCTCCAAGTCGTTGTTATCCAGGATTAATTCCCCTGAAGTTTCATTGTCCCTGAATTGATTGGTGAAGTGTAAGATCTTGTCAACTAGGGTAGTTTTACCGTGGTCAACGTGCGCGATGATCGCTATGTTTCTGATATTCTGCATTGAGCAATAATGTGTTATTAAAAATAAGAGGTGCAAAGATATACATTTTGCACCTCATTTTTTACTAATTGCTATTAATATTTTATTAGCATGTCGTTTATTTATGATTAATTCTCAAACAGTTGGGTCAAAAGCAAGCATAATTTGCCATTCTGGATTCGCCCTTAAGAGCTGTTTTTTTATAAGATCAAAGGATAAAACTACTTCACTTTTTTAAAGAAGGCAGTAGTAATGTCTCCGGTGCCATCCTCTAAATAATCTTCTAATACCAAAACCAAATAATTGCCTTCAAAGTAATATGGTATTGTTTCACCATATACGAAGATTGTTTTTTTTACCTCATCCCGTGTGCCATAGTATATTTCTTCCTTATTAGATTCTTCAGCTAAGTAAGTCAATTTTATGCTTCCATCTGCTTTCCACACTAATTTGGAATTTGGATAGTCCTTGTCCCAAACCTCCCTTTCAAGTTTTCCGTTGAAATATTCTTGGGTCCTGTATTTTTCTAATACATATTCTACATCTGGGTCAATTTTGCTTTTGCTGCATGCTGAAATCAATAGGATGATTAATAATCCTAATAAATTAGTTTTAATGAGTTTCATAATATTACATTGGTTTGATTTCGCCTTCCTAGCATAAAATCATTTATGACTTCATTTATAAGACAGACCTTAATGCTAGTCTATTCCCCAAAATGAAGGAAAGCAGTTTTTCTAAGTAAATTAATTAATGTTGAGAGCCGAAAATAGATAATTTTTTATCTCATTCAGGCCCCTTTACCGAATGTCAATACCAAAAAACTCATGCATTCAAAAAATAGGGAATCATTCTTCGTTGACACTCTGAATCCCTCCTTAGCACATTTTTATTCTGTACGATCATTGAGGAATCTGTACGGTTTTCCCCTATTTGTCCCTGTCATTTTGCACCGAAGGTGCAAGAACTGTACGCCAATATATTCTACGTTAATTTGATTTTAGATGTGCAATTTTCCGAGATGTTTCGTTCCTCAACAGGACAGGCCTATGGAATAAAAGACTAAAAATTTAGCGCCTTGAAATGTCTCATTTCTCATATCTCTCTCCCCTAAATCCCCGCCGAATTAAACTGCAGGTCATATAATTTCCTATAATAACCTTCCAGCTCCAATAGCTCATGGTGGGTACCGATTTCCTTGATCTCACCCTTATCCAGAACTATGATCTTATCCGCTTTCTGGATGGTGGATAACCTATGCGCAATCACGATAGAAGTACGGCCTTCCATCAGGTTTTCGATGGCATTTTGAATCAATTCCTCCGTTTCCGTGTCGATGGAGGAGGTCGCCTCATCAAGGATCAAGATTTTAGGGTCATGAACCAATGCTCGGATAAAGGAGATTAGCTGCGCCTGACCGGCAGAAAGTGTCGAACCTCTCTCTTGGACCTGATAGTTGAAATTACCTGGAAGTCGCATGATGAAATCATAAGCACCGACTTTCTTAGCGGCATCCTCAATAGATTCAAAGGAAATGTTCGGATTGTGCAGATTGATGTTGTTCAGCACTGTGTCCGAGAAGAGGAAGACATCCTGCAGTACAGTGGCAATGGTCTGACGTAGGAATGTCAGGTCATAATCCTTGATATTTACACCGTCCAATAAGATCTCTCCCTTTTGGATCTCATAGAAACGGCTCAGGATATTGATGATTGATGATTTTCCAGCACCCGTCGCACCCACTAAAGCTAGGGTCTCACCCTGCTCCACATGGAAGCTTACGTCTTTCAATACCCATTTCTCATCATTATAGGCAAACCAAACATTTTTAAAGGTAATCTCTCCCTTTACATGTTCCGGTTTGTAATTTCCTTCATCTGGAGTGAACTCATCGGTATCAAGTACATCGAAGATACGCTCAGCAGAAACCATTCCCATCTGAAGGGTGTTGAACTTATCGATTAACTCGCGGATTGGTCTAAAGATCATATTGATGTACATGATAAAAGCGACCACTACACCCGGAGAAATGACATCGGCCAAGATCTGTTTGGACCCGTACCATACCAATAGACCTGTGGCTATGGCCACAATAATTTCCAATACCGGAAAGAAGATCGAGAAATACCAGTTCGCACGGATATGCGCATTTCTATGTTCCGCATTGATAGCCTTGAATTTGCGCATCTCTTGGTCTTCCCGGGCAAAATATTGGATGACGCTCATGCCAGAGATATGTTCCTGTAGAAAGGTATTCAGATTGGAAACCCATAGCCTGACACTTTGGAATGCTGACTTCATGGCTTCCTTAAAGATATAGGTCGCTGCAATCATCAGTGGCATAGGGATCAGAACGACCAAGGTCAATTTCCAATCGGTATAGAACATCACTCCTAAGATAACGACCAATTGCAGGAGGTCACCTATAATTTGGATCAGACCTTCCGAAAAGATATTGGCAATGGTTTCCAGGTCAGAGATGGTCCTGGTGATCAATCTACCGATCGGAGTATTGTCGAAATATTTTAACCTTAGGTTGGTGATATGGTTGAAAACCTGGATGCGTATATCCCGGATAACGGATTGCCCAAGGGTATTGGTCATCAGGGTATGGAAATAACGGATGATGGTTTGCGCAATCAACAGGGCAAACATCAATAAAAGCATGTTAGTCAATCCTTCCCCTTTTCCGGATAATATATAGTGGTCCAAGGTATATTCCACCAATAGCGGAAGGGCAGGAGCTACGGCTGCAAGTAATATCGTTAGTATAACGGAAACCCAGAAAACAGGCATATAGGGACGGATGTATTTAGCTAACCTTCCCAGTAGTTTACTGTCGTATGCATTTCCTGAAATTTTGTCTTTTTCCAAAATCTTCGTTTTAATCAATATATGGATAATGAACCTCTGTTAGGTAAAGCCCACAGGCCGGAACCGAAGTGCCAGCTTTAGAGCGATCCATACTTTGAATTACCTCTTTAATATGTTCTATAGGTTTCTTGCCTAGGCCGATTTCCATCAGGGTTCCAACTATTGCCCGAACCATGTTTCGCAGAAAACGATCTGCAGAAATATGGAATACCAATCTATCGCCTTCCCACAACCATTCTGCACGTTTAATATCGCAATAATTGGTGAATACTTGTGTGTTCGATTTGCTGAAACAAGAAAAATCTTGCCTACCTAACAAATCTAGGGCTGCAATGTTCATTTTTTCAACATTTGGTTTGTCGCGCAGCTGCCATGAAAACCCATGTTGAAAGGGATCCTTTTCAAAATGTACATGGTATTCATAACTCCTTTGCGTGGCATCAAAACGAGCATGGGCCTCTGCAGATACTCCAATCAAGCGTTTTGCTGAAATGTCAAAAGGCATCAGTGCATTCAGGGAATGGACAAACCTCTCCTTGTTCTCCAAAACCTGAGCTTGGCTGGAGAAATGAACAAATAGCTGTTTGGCATGCACCCCACTGTCTGTACGTCCAGCGCCTATCGTTTCTACTTCTTCGCGAAGTAAAACCGAAAGAGCCTGGTTCAGTTTTTCCTGAACAGAGACAGCGTTATCCTGGATCTGCCAACCATGGTAGGCCGTTCCATTGTATGCTATTTCCAAAAAGTATTTAGGTATTTGTTCTTCCACGATGCAAAGGTAATTAATATCAAATTAGCTCATATGCGCAATTATAAAGATCAGGTAAAAAATTAAAGCAGGTCCAGGATTGTACCTGTTCCAGATGAATAACTTGTACTTGAATACAAGTACAAAATTTACCACTTATCTGGGTATGTTTTTGCGCGCTAATTAGCTCTACCTTAGTCCAATAATAAAACTCATAGATCATGAAAAAGGTAATTATCATACTATCATTATTTTTAGGCTGTACTTATGCAGCTTCTGCTCAGGGATTTTTGGATAAGATCGACAGAGCATTGAACAAGGTCGAAAACACATCCAACAAGGTAGACAATACCTCGAATAAGGCCGGACGTATTGGCGGTAAATTAGGTGGGCTTTTAGGTAAAAAAGGCGATAATGCTGCCGCTGGCGAACTGGTGGTCTTAATTGAAGGGGTAAATCTTGCTGAATTGAAAACCATTTCCTCGGGATTGGAATCCAATAAAAAGGTTTCTGATGTGAAAATGAAATATAAAGCATCAGGTTCGACATTAAATGTACAGTTCAAAGGAGATGCTGAGGAGCTTTTTGAGGCGCTTAAAAAAACAAGCCCTTTGATAACCGACGAATCGGTGCAGGCAATCGAAGATGAAGGTATTGCTATTAAAATCGAAAAATAGTTTATCTTTATACACATCATGCATAGGCAGTGATTTTCACTGCCTATTTCTATTTAATAAAAACCTACAGATAAGCATTATTTATGGAAGCTAGGTGCAAAATATTGCCAATCCTGCTGCTATTGTGCCTACTTGTTTCCTCAGCAAAAGGGGAACAGGTACAAAGGCCCTATCAAGCAGAAATTGATAGCCTAGAAAAAATCATAAAAACCGATCTAAATATTGAAGAGAAAGCCTTTAATATCTTTGAACTGTCTTTTTACTATTCCTATTCTGATTCTGCCACAGCCCACAGTTACCTGAAACAGGGTCTCCTTTATAAAAATGAATTTCCCGTCGCCAATGGGATGGGCAAAGTATATGAAGGTCTGTTTTATATGGATTATGACCTGCCAAAAGCGATCCGTCTATTCGAAGAAGCTGATGCAGAACTGGCCAAGATTGAAGGAAACAAAGCAAAATGGTTGAGGGCTAAATTATTGAATAATATGGCTTCGGCCTACCAATGGCAGGATAAGCACATCAGGATGTTGGAGATCTTGGTCAATAGGGCGCTGCCAATGGCCAAAGAAGCCAATGATGATATCATCACCGGAAATATCCTCTATAAGATCGGACTGAATTTCTGGAACAACCTGCAATATACGGAAGCCAATAAATATCTATTGGAATCATTGGAACACCTGAATAAAGGAAAATATGACCCCTATACCATGAATGAGGTCTATAAGCTTCTGGTCGTTTCCTTAAATGCAATGGATGATAGTGTCATGTCTGAAAAGGTCATGTTAAATTATGAGAAATTCATCAAGAGGCATAAAGGTTCATTGCCCTTAAGCGACTATCATTTTGTGCATTCGGTCTACAATCGATTTAAAAAGAACTATGATGTATCGCTCATCCACATGGATAAATCCATTGAATACCTCAAAAAAGAAGGAGAGCCAAACCCTCGGGCATTGACCAGTTTATATTACCAAAGGGCACTGATAAACCTCAACAAAGAGGATTTTCAGGCTGCATTCAAGGATTTGAATGAATATGTCGAAAAAAGGATGGATATAGGATATACATTCTTTCAGGACAGTTTGAACATTGCCATCGCCTATGTCAAAATCTATGAAGGGTTAAAGGACTATAAAAAAGCCATGGAATGGGTGAAAAAGAAGGATGTCCTTCAGGATACCATGTATAACAGGCGGATCAGGGAGTCCATTATGGATTATGAAGTAAAATATCAGACCCTTGAAAAAGAAAGTGAGATCCTTTCCCTAAAGACAGAACGGGAGAAAACCGAGAGCGATATCAAAAACACCCGTATCATCATTGCCTTGGTGGCAATCATCCTCCTGTTGATCGGATATTTCCTGTTCAAGAATCACCAGAAAAACAAAAGATTGCTGCAGCAACAAGAAATCAACAATAACCAAAAGCTACTCGAGGAAAAGCAAAAACAAAAACTAATGTCTCTTGATGCCATGTTGCATGGAGAAGAAAAAGAAAGGAACAGGCTCTCAAGGGATTTGCATGATGGTCTGGGCAGTATATTGGCTTCTATCAAATATAAGATCTTGGACAGCCAATTGTCCAATCCCAATGATAAGGTGAATTCCATTTTAGTCGACATGGATTTTGCCATTACAGAAATGCGAAGGATTTCGCATAACCTGATGCCTGAATCCTTGCGTCGTTTTGGTCTAGCGGTTTCTTTAGGAGACCTGTGTAAGAGTCTGCAGAATTCCAATACCAAGATCGAACTGCAATTATATGGATTGTTTAATGTGCTCAGCCAAGAACAGCAGACCCATATTTACAGGATCATTCAAGAATTGATCTATAACTCCCTGAAACATTCGGAGGCCAAACATATCTTGGTGCAATGCAGTGTCGAAGATAACGTGGTATTTATTACGGTCGAAGATGATGGCAAGGGTTTTAAGTCCGATCAAATAATGGATGATTCAAAGGATGGAGTTGGTTTGACCAATGTAAAAATCAGGGTTAATTATTTACATGGTAAATTGGATATCCGCTCCGAAGTAGGCAAAGGAACGAGCATCGATATTGAGATTCTAGTGTAACTGTATCTGAAACCCGCATCAATGAACCATTTACCATGCAGAAACCAAAACCTATTTGAGTTGTTTGTATTATATTTGCGATATAAATAATCTATAAATATGATACAGCGTATTCAAACCGTTTGGTTATTGCTTTCAAGCCTAGTTTTATTTGCTCTTTTCATGTTCCCTTTTGTAGGCTACATTGATTTGGTAGGACTTGGAAAAAACATCTATGTAACTGGCGTATATTCCTCAGCAAATAACGTTACAACTAAAGAAACTGGCTTTTTATTGATGACCATTGCTACAGTAGTCCTAGCTTTGATCCCCATCTTTATCATATTCCAATATAAAAACCGAAAACTGCAGTTGAATCTGATCTTGGTGCAAGTGGTATTGATCTGTTTATTTGCTATTTGGATGTTTATCACGGCAAACAACATCCTTGATCTGATCAATCAGCATATTGGAGCTAACAATATTGGTATTGGATTTTTCCTTCTGCCAATTTCCATTCTATGCTTATCCTTTGCTATTCGTGGAATCAGAAATGATAATAAATTAATTAAATCTGCCGAAAGGCTTCGTTAATTCGAACGTATGAAACAAATTATATGGTTTCTTGGACTTGCCTTTGCATTTTTTTTACCAAAAACTTCGCAGGCCCAAGAAGATCCTAACTTAAATGTTGTCGATGATATACAGTTTGATCTAAAGTCGGTAACGGCATCTGGTGATACCTTAGTTGTTGATCTGTTTGCCATATCTTATGATAAGAATCCTAGGGAATTTCGGCTGAATGTTTTCGCTACGGCATTGATCGATGCTCAGGAAGAGTCACATATGTTGACCTCTGTGCAGATCGATAGGGTGATCGTGCAGCTTTCTGATAGAGAAAATTACCTGAATTACCTGTTACATCAGGACAAGCCTGTCAATATCAAGTTGAAATTGACACCCATGACAGAAGAAATTAAGAACGCCAAAATGGTGAAGATCGTTTTCAATGCCTTGGAAGAGGAAGGCCAATTCCTCGATGCATTTATAGATCTTGAACAAGAAAAGGAGCAATAATGCTCCTTTTCTTGTTTATGGCTTGTTGTAATAACCTTTTAATAATGACATGATTGCTAAATCTGTGTTTATAGGTATTTAGACTCATATTTGTTTTCTAGAAAAATCTCTTTTTTGCGACATTCTGCCCTGGAAGGGCAGAATTATTTTAGCATTGGTATCGAATAATATAGGGTTAATGCAAAAACGATGTTCGATTAATCGAACATCGTTTTTGCGCTACTTCTAGGCTAACGTGCCATGCCAGCTAAAATAATGGAACCTCTATGGGGTTATTTCACTAAAATTAAAAATATTTTTTTTTGCCTTCCACTTTGCTGTCATCACCTTCCGATAAATTTAGTCCAAATTTTTACTAAACTGTTTGACTTATTGGATAAGCCTATACTTCTTCTCTTTCCAATCTTTCCAATTCCTCGTAGTTCTTCTCCAACTTTTTGACCAATCTGATATAGATCAGCTTATAGAGCCATTTTACGAAAGTAATCATGGCCCAGCCGATTAGGAAAATGACGATTCCCAGGAGGGTAAAAAACAAGATGTTATGGCCAACGGATTTATGGATGACGTCCTCTTCCCAAATCATTGCCAGAGCAGTTATTCCCAATCCGACCAAAATCATGTAAATATTGAAGCGAATATAATAGGTAACTGTTTTCCTGGTTACCAAAATATTGGACAAGAGTTCCTTGGTATTATTGGTGTTCTTTATCTTTCTATAAGAATTGAAAAAGGTATAGATAAAATAAAAGATGATGATATAGGAAACCACATCGATAAAATTCGTGAGCAGTTCCAGCGGATAGGGCATTTTTTCTGGGTCCGTGTCAAAAAGAAATACGAACACATTTAATAGTACCCCTAGAAATAATTCGATGATGCTGATAATAAAGATCCATTTCACAAGGGAGGATGAACTCTTATGCAACATATTACGGATTTCCTCCTTGTTTACTTTAGGAAATCCCTGGTCTTTTTGCCAATGTTGTTTTAGAAAATCTAGTTCATCCATTAAACCACTCCTTTCTTTGTTAGCATTTCTTTCAGTTTGTTCTTGATTCTATTCATTTTGACCCGGGCATTAACTTCACTGATCCCCAATGTCTCTGAGATTTCCGTATAGTCCTTATCTTCGAGGTACATATAGACCAATGCTTTGTCGATATCATTCAGTTGGCGTACGGCATCATATAGGTGTTTTAATTGGTCTTCAGTCTCCGAATTGTATTCCTCATAGCGGATGTTGGCTAGGGATTGATCCCAATCTACGGTGGCTATTTTTGTCTTTTTACTTCGATATAATGATATGGCCGTATTCAAGGAAACCCGATAGGCCCAAGTGGAAAACTTTGACTCACCCTTGAACTTTGGATACGATTTCCACAATTGAATGACCATCTCCTGGAACAAGTCCTGGTGGGATGCCAGATCTGCTGTGTAAAGCTTGCAGATCTTGTGTAGGATGTTCTGATTATCCTCCAAAAGATTTACAAATTCTTGCTCTAGGTTCTCAATCATTTATTGGTATTTGTCGACAATAGTAAGGTATTGTTACAACATGTAGATACATTTTTTTAAATTCGCTCAATGGCAAAAACAAAATCAGCATATTTCTGTCAATCATGTGGATATGAATCCCCAAAGTGGTTGGGGCAATGTCCTTCCTGTAAACAATGGAATACCTTTGTGGAAGAGATCGTAGAAAAGGCTTCAAGCCGTGTCCCGGAATGGCGAAGTACAAGTACGGGGCCTGGAATACAGAAGAGAACGAACAAAGCTGCGGTCATCCATGAGATTGTGTACTCCGAAGAACAACGGATCCTGACTCCTGACAAAGAATTCAACCGTGTTCTAGGGGGAGGAATTGTGCCGGGCTCCTTGGTGTTGATCGGCGGTGAACCGGGCATCGGGAAATCTACCTTGATGTTGCAATTGGCGCTATCCATTCCTAAGGTAAAAACCCTTTATATATCTGGTGAAGAGAGCGAACAGCAGATCAAGATGCGAGCGGAACGGCTAGCCCAAAGTTCCAATGCGAATTGTTATATCCTGACCGAAACATCCATGCAGAACATCTTTAAACAGATCGATCAAGTGGAACCCAATGTGCTGGTCATCGACTCCATACAGACTTTACATACTGCCCAGATCGAATCGGCTCCCGGTTCGGTATCTCAGGTAAGGGAATGTACAGCTGAACTGCTTAGATTTGCCAAAGAAACCAATACCCCGGTATTTATTGTGGGCCATATCACCAAAGACGGATCTATTGCAGGGCCAAAGGTATTGGAACACATGGTGGATACCGTATTGCAGTTTGAAGGAGATAGAAACCATGTTTATAGAATCTTGAGAGCAGTAAAGAATAGATTTGGTTCTTCTTCAGAACTAGGGATTTATGAAATGCAAGGCTCAGGTCTAAGGGAGGTTTCCAATCCATCGGAAATTATGCTTTCTCAAAGGGAGGAACAGGTCAGCGGAATTGCCGTAGCAGCGATGTTAGAGGGTATGAGACCGCTGATGATCGAGGTGCAGGCATTGGTGTCCAATTCCGCATACGGAACGCCACAGCGAAGCTCTACCGGCTTTGACACGAAAAGGTTGAACATGCTCTTGGCGGTACTTGAAAAACGCTTTGGATTTCGGTTAAGTGCTCAGGACGTATTCTTGAATATCGCCGGAGGATTAAGGGTGGAAGACCCAGCAATTGATCTTGCGGTGATTGCCGCGCTTATTTCCTCTCAACAGGATATTGCCCTTCCGTCGAATATCACCTTTGCAGCTGAGGTCGGCCTGTCTGGAGAAATCAGGGCGGTAAACCGGATCGAACAGCGAATCCAAGAAGCTGAAAAATTAGGTTTTGAACAGATCTTTATCTCAAAATATAATACCAAAGGACTGGATGTGAAAAGATATCAGATCCTAGTCAGGCCGGTCGCCACCCTAGAAGATGTCTTCAGGATATTATTTGGTTAGATAAGGCATAAATAAAAAAACTCCGAGATAATTTCCCGGAGTTTTTTTATGATGTTTTTTGCTTATTTAATGACTTCAGCAAGTTTAGCCTCAAGAGCTTCACCACGAAGGTTAACTGCAATGATCTTACCTTCTGGATCTAAAAGGAAGTTTTGGGGAATACCCTCAATTCCATAGAGTTCCACAACTGGAGAATGCCAGAACTTAAGGTCAGAAACTTGGGTCCATCCTGAAAGATTATCAGCTTTAATAGCCTCTAACCAATCTGTTTTGCCATTTTCACGATCTAGGGAAACACCGTAGACAGTGAAGTTCTTGTCCTTAAATTTATTGAATGCAGCAACTACATTCGGGTTTTCATGACGACATGGTCCGCACCAGCTTGCCCAGAAGTCAATCAAGACATATTTACCGCGTAAAGATGATAATGCAACCACTTTACCGGTAGTATCAGGCAATGCGATTTCTGGAGCTACTGATCCAATGGCAACTTTCTTTTGTTTCTCGATCTTTGCTGCCAAAGCCTTTCCACGTGTAGAATTTTTTAAAGCAGCGGGAAGCTTTTCATAAGCCGGCGCTACCACATTATTTACGGTTTGGGCACTTACCATTTCATCCAATAACCCTAAAGTCACATAACTGCCTGGGTTATCTTTGATGAATTGCTCGTTCAGCTGCGATTGTTGTTTGAATAATCCTTCAGCTTTTCCTTGCAGGTTCGTCAAAAATTGCTCGTCCTGTTGTTGCTCTGGACTTGCAGCTTGATATTCTTTGTTTAATGCTTCAAACTGATCGGTTACCGCTTTAATTGCTGACTTGTATTTGCTGAAATCAGTATTGATCTCATTTCCTGAGATTTCAGCGGTTGCCATTTTATCCCCAGTAACCTTGATGACCCCTTTAGAAAGGTAAAGCATGGTCATATCGGGTGTTTCAATCTGGTTCAATGGTTTGCCATCAGCAGATAATATCATCTGTGCCTGTGTAGGTTCTGATACAATACCATTGTAGGTAAACTGTCCTTTATCAACATTAGCAGAATCAATATGGCGTTGTCCGCCGTCTACATACATCAAATACACTTTCGCTGGCGCATTCACATCCTTTATATTTCCTTTGATGGAAAAGTCCTCTTGGGCAAAAAGCAAAGTAGGGACTGCTGCCAGTACAGCTAACATTGTTTTTTTCATATCTATTGTTTTACGTTTTTTACTATAGTACATTAATCGTTCCATTACCATCTTCCGCTGGCACCACCACCGCCGAAGCCACCGCCTCCGAAACCTCCGAAGCCGCCGCCTCCACCGCCGCCGAAGCCGCCACCAAATCCACCACCATCATTATCGCCGCCACCACGGCCCAACGAGTTCAATAATGTCCACCAGAACAGGTCAGATGAACCTCGGCCACCCATTACCTTACCACCGCCATTTTTGCCGCCACCTCCAGATTTGGAAATAATGGAAATTAATATGATGATACCGATTACAATGAATATGATGGGCACTCCACCGCCACCTTCTGTCGAATAGCCGTCCCGAGGGTCAGCCTGATATTCTCCTCTGGTATAGGATATCAATGCATTTGTTCCATTGTCAATGCCTTGGAAATAATCTCCTTGGCGGAAGGCTGGTTTGACCTCGTTCTCAATGATGCGGTAAGCAATGACATCGGGAACAGCACCTTCCAATCCGTAACCCGTACGGATAGTGACTGCACGGTCTCCAAGGGCAACCAAAAACAAGATACCATTATCATATTTCTTGTTTCCTACGCCCCATTGCTTGGCAAGGCGATCCCCATAGTCTGCAATGTCATAGTCGCCAGTGCTATTCATGACCACGACCGCAATCTGAATACTTGAGGAATCTTCAAAGGCCAATAACTTCTGTTCAAGCTGTTTCTTTTGGCTCGAACTCAGGGTATTTGTATAATCCGTTACCAAATCCTTCGCTACAGGAGGGAAATCCTGTGCTAAGGCCTGTAGATGAAATATTAAGCCTATAAAAAAGCTGAATAATATACGGGTTGAAAATTTCACAATTTGTGATGTTTTCTGCATAAAATTAAGATTTACCGAAATAAATATCATTCGGAAGTTCATTCACATCATCCGATCTCCGCGGGAAATACCTGCCTAATTGCTCACCGGCCTTTTCGATGCCAGCAATCAAACCACTGACATAATCTCCCTTTCTAAAAGAACCTAACATCAGGTCTTTTGTAGATTCCCAAAAATCCTCCGGAACTTTCTGATCAATACCGGCATCCCCGATAATGGCAAATTGATGGTCATCTGTCGCCAGGTAAATCAATACCCCATTGCGCAATGCCGTCTGATGCATCTTGAGCTTTTCAAAATAATCCTTTGCCAGGTCAATCGCTTCCTTGTCATGAACCCTGCGCTCAACTACCAGACGGATCTCTCCCGATGTCAGGTTCTCCGCTAGGCTGATCGCATGTTCAATTTTCTCTTGTTCTTCTTGATTGAATATCTCCATGAGGCTTTAAAATAGAAAAGATGAATGCAGAAGTGAAAGCCCCCAACATTCATCTTTACGTTATGTCAACAACAATAAAAATTCATTAAAACTGCACTGTAGGCGCTTTGTCAGAACCTTCAGTCGCTTTAAATGTTCCTTTTGCCTTGAATCCAAAGATTCCTGCCATAATGTTGTTCGGGAAGCTACGAACAGTGGTGTTGTAATCCTGAACCGCTTCATTGTAGGCTCTACGCTCTACCGAAATACGGTTTTCAGTACCCTCCAACTGTGCCTGTAACTCCTGGAAATTCGCATTCGCTTTCAAGTCCGGATAAGCTTCCACGCTTACCAATAATCGTCCGATGGCCTGTGAAAGTCCATCTTGGTTTTGTTGGAAATTAGCAATCGCTTCCTCGCTCAAATTGTTTGGATCTACTTGTACGGAAGTCGCTTTAGCACGAGCCTCTGTTACAGCGGTCAATGTACCTTGTTCGTGCTGTGCCGCTCCTTTTACAGTGTTTACTAAGTTAGGGATCAAGTCCGCTCTACGTTGGTAGGCGTTTTCAACTTGTGCCCATTTTCCTTTTACATTTTCGTCCTTGGATACCATGGTGTTGTACCCACAAGAACTGAAAGAAAGAGCAGTTAATAAACCTACAAATACGATTAATAATCTTTTCATGTGTAATGTTTTTACAAGTAATATTTAAAAGTAAGAATTTGTTTTCACAAAAAAGCAATATCAAATGACATACCAACTCTTCCTAAACACGAAATTCTGTCAGTTTTTGGTATCTTTGCCAAGATTTTTGGGATAAAACCCCAACAGACTATGCAAAAAGAAATTGAAATTGCCATAAGCCCTGATTACGTTCAGGACGAGAAGCGAATCCTTGCTGAAGGAGCCAAAAAACTTCGTATTCCAACTCATAAAATCAATGGCTTCCATATCCGTAAGCGCTCGATAGACGCTCGTGGAAAGCAGGTGCTCTTCCGTATGCGGGTCGTATTCTTTATCGACGAACCTGTACAGCTCCCAGATTACCATACTGCACTTAAAAACGTAAAGGACGCTAAGCCCGTGATTATCATCGGCGCTGGTCCTGCAGGACTGTTTGCTGCCTATCGCTGCATTGAATTGGGTCTGAAGCCTATCGTGCTGGAAAGAGGGAAAAAGGTGCAGGACAGAAGGAGGGATCTTGCCAAGATCAATCGCGAAGGCTTCGTCAATCCGGAATCCAATTATTGTTTTGGTGAGGGCGGCGCCGGAACCTATTCAGATGGTAAGTTGTACACCAGGTCCAATAAACGTGGCGATGTGCAGCAGGTCCTTTCCATCTTTGTGGAACATGGTGCAACCGAGGACATTCTGGTGGATGCTAGGCCGCATATTGGAACCAATAAATTGCCACATATCATCGAGAGTATCCGCGAAAGGATCATTGAAATGGGCGGTGAGGTTCATTTCGACTGTAAGGTCACAGATATATTAGAGCAGTTCGGCAAGGTAGAGGGGGTTAAGACCGAAAGTGAAGGGATCATAAAAGCAGACCATGTGATCGTCGCAACGGGACATTCCGCACGTGATATCTTTGAACTGTTCCGTTCTAGAAATTGGCTGTTGGAAGCAAAGCCTTTCGCTCTAGGTGTTCGCATCGAACATCCCCAAGCGGTCATTGATTCAGCCCAATACCATTGTTCCATCCGTCCGGAGAACCTTCCGCCAGCATATTACAGTCTGGTCGAACAGGTGGATGGCCGCGGAGTATTTTCATTCTGTATGTGTCCCGGAGGTATTATCGCGCCATGTGCCACTGATCAGGATGAAATCGTTGTGAATGGCTGGTCGCCTTCCAAAAGAAATAATCCGCATGCCAATTCAGGTACCGTTATCCAGATTAACCTGGAGGATGTGGTGGGTTCAGATCAAGATCCGTTTGCCCTATTGGAATTTCAGCGACAGATCGAACAGAAGGCCTTTCAATTGGGCGGAGGCAATCTCGTTGCCCCAGCACAGCGAATGGTGGATTTCGTACAGAACAAAGTTTCCCTTGATCTTCCCGAGAATTCCTATAAACCCGGAACCCGGTCGGTAGATCTGCGTGAAGTGTTGCCGAAATTTGTGCATTCCGCATTACAAGGGGCATTACCGATCTTTGGAAAGAAGATGAAAGGGTATTATAGTAATGAAGCAATTTTGGTAGGGGTAGAGTCCAGGACTTCATCACCGATACGTATTCCAAGAGATAAAGATAGCTTGCAACATCCGCAAGTCGCTGGTTTATACCCATGTGCAGAAGGTGCAGGATATGCAGGTGGAATTGTATCTGCAGCGATCGATGGAATGAATTGTGTGGATGCCATCAAGGCCACGCTATAATTTCACAATTATTTGCAAAAATATCATGCTTAATGTTGACAAGAATCAAGTATTATTGTATTTTTGTAGCACTTCAAGCGAAAGTAGCTCAGTTGGTAGAGCACAACCTTGCCAAGGTTGGGGTCGCGAGTTCGAATCTCGTCTTTCGCTCCAAACAAAAGCTTCCAAATATTGGAAGCTTTTGTTATTTTAGGGCATGGCTACTTATAAATCCAAATGGGATAATTTTTACCTTCTGATCTTTTTTGCGATCTTAATACCAGTGTTTACGGGGATTTTGGCTATTTCGAAAGCACCCTTATCAGAGTATTTGACAGTCCTTCCAACCTTACTAGCCTGTATTCTCGTTTTTTATCTGATTACTTATTTCACAACCTCCTATAAAATCGATTCGGAATATTTAAGATATCGCTGCTTAGTGTTTTTTGGAAAGGTCAAGGTCAAATCGATTAGGCGCATTGAGGTAGGCAAAACATTATATAGCGGTATGAAACCAGCAACCGCCATGAAAGGTCTGATTATCTATTATGATAAATATGAAGAGGTCTATATCTCGCCAATAGATAATGAGGAAGTTGTCAATGTCCTCCTGAAAATCAATCCCCAGATTGAAGTTATTTATTATAACAAGAAGCAGGATTAGAAGTTAGATTTTAGCGGTATTTATTGGGTCTTATTCGAGACATATTCGGAAAATTCCGAAGTGGTCAGTATTTTATTGAAAGGATAGTTGGGTAAATCCCGAACATGCCTCGAACAAGGACAAAAGAGGGGTGAGAGAGATGGTTGGAATTTTGGCTAAAATAGTTGGGTCACACTGAGGTTCATCCGAAGGATCTCGGAAAAATGCAAACCTTTAAAATCAAAAATAACATAGATTGTATTGGCTTTCAGTTCCTGCACCTTAGGTGCAGGATGACACGTTCGTTTAGAGAAGAACCGTACAGATTCTTCACTCATCGTTCAGAATAGCAGTTGTGCAATAGAGGGCATCAGAGTGTCAACGAAGAATCTATTTTTATTTTTTTTAAGGAAAATCGGTCATTCCAAATCGCAAGATGAGGAAACTATTTTTTATTGCTTTGGCTCAATATGAGGGAATTATTAAAAAATATTTCACCCGCACTGTGGGTTATCCGATTAACAATCCGATTTTCTACAAAGATGTCACCCCTGCCAGGGGTTCCCAATTTATACAAACAACCATCCTTCCGCAGGAAGTCCTTTAGCATCCGGCTCATTTCCTTGGCGGAAAAATGGATAGAATGCCGTCGACTTGTGCGATGGGATTGGCCTTGGAATGCTTTCAATAGATCATCCCATTAAAAGGGATGATCTATTGAAAGATATTCCCGACAACAAGGCATTCTATCCATGTGTGGGAGCCCGTGCGAAAAGCCACCTTAAATGGGCCGAAGCCTTTTGGTTACTTTTGGGCTTCAAAAGTAACAATAGAATTGGTATCCGTGAGCTCCTTCGTCGGTTTGGTTACTTTTGGGCTTCAAAAGTAACGAAGAACCTAAATTTTGTTTTTTTCTTAACTTAATGACATTGCACTCTGGAGTTCGGAAAATTAACAAACATCATCTACTCCTCCTTTGTCCCCAACCTCATCAAACTAGGCGTCATAAATGATATTATCCCCAATAACACACATAGCACACCTGCAATAATAAAGGCATTGGCTACGCCAATATGGTCTGCAATGTTTCCGGCGAATAATAGACCGATCAAACTTGGGATGATCGCAAAACTGAAATACAGGGAAAATACCCGACCCAGCATTTCCGGAGCAATCTCTTCTTGGATGATGGTCATAAATACGGCATTGAATATGGACATGGATGCTCCACCTATTCCTGTCAATACCACAAAAACCATAAACATGGACGCTGGCAACAGACCGGAAAACACAAAGGTCAATCCCAGTAGGATATGCATGTAATTGATCAGCAGGATCTTTCTGAAGGAAACCTTAAAAGCACTCAATGCAGACCCTCCCACCAACATACCTACTCCCCAGATTACTTCAATCACGCTCATTTCAAATTTATCTCCTTTGAAATGTTCGATGGTCAGCAAGGGGAACATAATGGCAACTGGCAGGATGCCCATCATGGCAATGATGGAGTATAAAAACATCCGGTTTAGGCCTTTATTCTGGTGGATGGCCAAGAAACCCAGCTTCAGGTCTCCCCAAACCTGCCTTAATGAGGCTTTACTTTCCGATTTGAAATATGGAATGCTGATAAACAAAAGGCTTGTTATCGCTACTGCTGCACCCAGCACATCGAGGTAAATGACCTGGTTGATGGGTAGGTTGGCAATGGCCAAGGCTCCCAATGCAGGTCCGGCAATGGCACTGACAGAATGCAAAATCTGGTTCACACCTGAGACGCGCAACAGCTGGTCCTCAGGTACCAAAAGCGGAGCGATTGCCTGCATTGCTGGCTGGTGAAAAGCAGAACCTATGGAACGACAGACCATCAGCAGATAGATCAGCGAGAGATTGATGTTTCCATCCTTCAGGGCGAAAGTCATCATGAAAGTACAGCAGGCAATGAAGGCATCTGCGAAAATCATGACTTTCTTCCTGTCCCAACGGTCGATATACACGCCGGCAAATGGACCGATAATGGCCTGGGGCAATAGACCCGAAATGGCGGCAAAGGCAAGGACTTCCGCCGACCTGAACTCAAGGCTCAGCCAGATAATCATTGCAAAATTGACGGCGGAGCTACTTATCAAGGAGACAAATTGCCCTACCCATATATAGATATAGGTTTTAAACCAATGTTTCTTTTCCATGAAATAAAATTGTAATATTTGTACTTCCAGCTAAAAGGAAATTAGCTGATTCATTAAACCGCGTAAGATTTATCTAACTCAATAAATCCAAGGGTCAATAAAGAATAATGCAAATTGGCAAGTGCTCATGCCGCAAATATAAACCAAAGAGGCTGAAGTTCAAACGTTTTAAGAAAAATACTTTCCTAGAGAGGCGAAAATGGAAATGGGATTAAGGTATTCGTGAAAACTGATGACACAAAAAAAGCGTCTTAACTTTCGCCAAGACGCCTTTATACTAAAACTACACTACTATTATTTTCTTTCTAATCCTTTTGCTACCAAGGCTTCTACAAAGTTCCTTACGTTTTCATCAGAGAACCTAGATGTAACGTCAAAAGCAAAGGCATGAACCAACAGGATACGTGCGCTCTCTTCACCGATACCGCGAGCACGTAAGTAGAACAATGCATCATCATCAAACTGTCCCATGGTACAACCATGTGAACATTTTACATCATCTGCAAAGATCTCAAGCTGTGGCTTGGTGTAGATAGTCGCCTTGTCGCCGATCAACATGTTGTTGTTCTGTTGAAAGGCATTTGTTTTCTGCGCATCTTCGCGAACGAAAATCTTACCGTTGAAAACAGCTGTAGATTCGTCCTGTGGAATATTTTTGTACCATTCGTATGATTCACAATGAGGTTTCATGTGATCCACGATGGTATGGTTGTCTACAAATTGATTGTCAGCTAATAGGTTGATTCCATAAAGGTGTGATTCAACCTGTTCAGCATCCAATCGAACGTTTAGATCGTTGCGTACAAAGGCTACACCTGGGAAGTTACAGTTGTAGTTGTTGTACAAGCTGTGTTTCGTTTGGTAAACCTCGGTATGGTTGATGTAATGGCTGTTATTTGAAGCTAACTGCAAATAATAGTGTTGCATCTTCGCATTTTCTTCAACGACAATCTCGGTAACCTTGTTGTTCAGGTTGAAGGCCGAACCATCCAATGTGATAAAGGATTCGATGATTTCGACTTCAGCATTCTGCTCAAGGATATATAGATTACGGGTCTGTGCAAAGAAATCCTGGTTTCCTGTAGCGACATGTACGATTTGGATAGGCTTAGAAACCACCTTATTGCGATTCACCTGTAGGAAGATCCCCGAAGTGTGAAAAGCAGTGTTAAGGGCTACCGTCGTGCTTCCGGTTGCATCTGCATGTTTTGCAAAGTGCTCTTGGAATTTCGGCTCATTTTGAGCCTCTTCGATAGGTTTTACGATCAAGCCGATCTCATCTTCCAAGGAAGAGAAGGCCAAAACATATTGACCATTGATCAGCACTATGCGGTGTGCATCCAATCCAGGGATGTCCGCTGCGCTTAGATCTAAATTTGAAACATCCACATCCTCGTTCAACAGGTAGTTTCTGTTGATCAAAGCATGGATATTCGTGTATTTCCAGTCCTCATTCTTTACAGTAGGGAATCCAAGATCATGAAAGCGGGTATAAGCCTCTTCGCGAAGAGCCTTTACCGCTGCCGTATCATTGCTTGTTTCCAGTTCCTGAAATGTTGAAGTCAACTGTTGGAATAAGGAGTTTGCTACTAATGTACTCATGTTATTTGTTGTCAATCCGCTCATTACCTCGTTTCTTAATACAACTGATTAGGCATTTTGCGTATCTAATTCTTTTAACCAGTCGTAACCTTTTTCTTCTAATTCAAGTGCCAATTCTTTTGTTCCCGATTTTACAATGCGACCATTGTGCAATACGTGTACATAATCTGGCACGATATAATCCAACAAACGTTGGTAGTGTGTAATCACGATAAATGCATTGTCCTTTGAGCGCAATTGGTTTACACCATTCGCTACGATTCGCAATGCGTCGATATCCAGACCTGAATCCGTTTCATCCAAAATAGAAAGCTTTGGATTCAACATGGCCAATTGGAAGATCTCGTTACGTTTTTTCTCACCACCTGAGAAACCTTCGTTCAGGGAACGGTTTGCTAGGTTAGCAGAGAACTCTACCAATTGTTGTTTTTCTTTTACCGTCTTCAAGAATTCTTTTGCTTCCATTGGTGGTAAACCTTTGTATTCTCGGATATCATTTACTGCTGTCTTCAGGAAGTTGATGTTTGAAACTCCTGGGATTTCAACAGGATATTGGAAAGCCAAGAACAAACCTTCGCGAGCACGGTCTTCCGGAGAAAGCTCCAATAGATCCACTCCGTCTAGGAATGCTTCACCTTCCGTCACCTCGTAAGAGTCACGTCCTGCTAATACATTTCCTAATGTACTCTTTCCAGCTCCGTTAGGGCCCATGATGGCATGAACTTCGCCGGCCTTAACTTCTAAATTCAGTCCTTTTAATATTTGTTTATCGTCGATTGACGCATGCAAATTCTTAATGCTTAACATATTCTATTCTATATTTCTATCCTACCGATCCTTCTAATGAGATCGCTAATAATTTCTGTGCCTCTACGGCAAATTCCATTGGTAATTGATTTAATACTTCTTTCGCATAACCATTGACGATAAGCCCTACGGCTTTCTCCGAATCAATACCGCGTTGGTTCAAGTAGAACACTTGGTCTTCCCCGATTTTGGAAGTGGTTGCTTCGTGCTCTAGGGTAGCTGTCTTGTTCTTGCTCTCGATATATGGGAAAGTGTGTGCTCCACATCTGTCGCCAATCAATAAACTATCACATTGGGTGAAGTTCCTTGAGTTGTCTGCATTTGGTCCGATCTTAACCAATCCACGGTAGCTGTTGTGGCTTTTGCCGGCCGAGATACCTTTGGAAATGATTTTTGAACGGGTATTTTTTCCTAAGTGGATCATTTTTGTACCTGTATCTGCAAGTTGCATGTTACGGGTCATCGCCACAGAGTAAAATTCGCCTACGGAATGGTCACCCTTCAGGATCACTCCTGGGTACTTCCAAGTGATGGCAGATCCGGTTTCAACCTGTGTCCAAGAGATTTTCGAGTGGTCGCCTTTACAGATACCACGCTTGGTCACGAAGTTGTAGATTCCGCCCTTTCCGTCTTTGTCGCCAGGATACCAGTTCTGTACAGTTGAATATTTGATCTCTGCATTGCGCATAGAAATCAGTTCAACAACTGCAGCGTGCAATTGGTTTTCATCACGCATCGGTGCTGTACAGCCCTCAAGGTAGGATACATAGGCATCCTCATCAGCGATGATCAATGTACGCTCGAACTGTCCCGTGTTTTCTGCGTTGATACGGAAGTACGTGGAAAGTTCCATTGGGCAGCGAACGCCTTTTGGAATGTATACGAAAGATCCGTCCGAGAAAACAGCTGAATTCAGGGCCGCATATACGTTATCTGTTTGAGGAACTACGGTTCCTAAGTATTGTTTTACTAGTTCAGGGTGTTCTTGTACAGCCTCTCCGAAGGAACAGAAGATAACCCCTTGTTCTTTCAGTTTTTCACGGAACGTGGTTTTCACCGATACCGAGTCAAATACTGCGTCAACGGCTACCACCCCAGCAAGCACCTTTTGTTCGTCCAATGGGATACCCAATTTGGCAAACGTTGCCAATAATTCAGGGTCCACTTCGTCCAAACTATCAAGTTGTTTTTTTGGTTTTGGGGCAGCGTAATAGGAAATGTCCTGGAAATCTACTTCAGGGTTCTTGAAGTTTTGCCAAGTCGGCATGCTCATTTTTAAGAAATGTTGGAAAGCCTTCAGTCTCCACTCCAATAACCATTCCGGTTCGTTCTTCTTCTTCGAAATCAAACGGATGGTATCTTCATTAAGACCTTTTGGAGCGATCTCCATCTCAATGTCGGTCGTAAAACCGTACTTATATTCTTCGAGCTCTAACTCTTTTAATAAATCGTCGTCTTTTGTGCTCATATCTCTTTCACTTTAATGATGGGTTCTTTCCCATTGGTTTTGATTTGCAAAGTTACGGTTTATAATGCAGAAAAAAGCTTGTTTTGTGTTCAACCTACACAGTAAACCGCAAAAAAAATGACAAATGTCATTTCTTCTGCATTAAAGGCTATTTAGAATGATTACATTATGACAATAGAATGATTGATATAAATAAAATCAATTGAATGTTCCTTGAAAGATTGAAGCGGTCTATATTAGACCCTGCCAATAATTCAGAAATACATTTTGTGTTAAACCAAATATTATTTTGTATATTTACTATTCTTTAATTTTATTGAAAAGCCTATGTCTTACCAACCAGATAAAACGGACTTGAAGATTCTAAAGCTTCTTCAGGAGAACGGAAGGATAACTAATTTACAGCTGGCGACCAATATTGGTCTCTCGCCTGCCCCTACGTTGGAGCGTGTCCGTAAATTGGAGAACTCTGGTTTCATCAAGAGTTACCATGCTTTTGTCGATGAGGAAAAGCTAGGATTAGGAATAAAATCATTCATTCAGATCTCCCTTGATTTCCATACCCATAATGCCATTCCTGAATTTGTGGAAGCCGTTCGTGCCATTCCCGAAGTGACCGAATGCCACCACGTGACAGGTAACTGCGACTTTATGCTGAAAGTATATGTTAAAGACATTAAGGCATATGAGGCGGTAATCATGGAGAAGATTTCAAAGATCCCTTTTGTGAAAACTTTCCAGACCATGATGATTATGTCCACCAGTAAAAAAGAACCAATTGTACCATTAGAATATTAATCTTTAAAGATGGCATATCAAGATTCTGCAATCATATTGACATGGCCAGATGCTACCATACGTGGAGATGAAAAATGGATGATGTTTTTCAAAAAAATTGGTATTGTCAAAAATTTAAACTTCAAGGTTGGGCATACCGGTGTCGTCTTGGTGGATCACCAGACCGGCGAGTTGCTCTTTTATGATTTTGGCCGCTATATAACCCCTCGAGGTTACGGAAGGGCACGATCGAAGGACTCCGACCCAATGCTGGAGATCAAGGTCAAGGCTAAGTTCAAGAATGGCCAGATCGAAAATATCCAAGAGATCATTGCTGCAATTGAACCCTTAAAAGGTGCTATGTATGGCGAAGGAAGGGTCTTTTTCAGCGTGGCCAGCGATATCAACTTTGAGATCGCCAAGGATTATGGTGACAAATGCGTAGAGGAGGGTACATACCCCTATGGCGCTGTCGCAAGGAATAATAACAACTGTTCCCGCTTCATTACCAGGATGTTGATGAAGGCTTCCAAGAAATATCATTTCTGGCATGGGATCAACCTGCCGGAAACCATTAAAGCGAGCCCCATCAGCAATATTGTCAATGTTTGCAAGAGCAGGATGGTGAATAGCTATAGCCCTTCGGATGGGTTTCAGTCCTTCAAGATGGACCGTTGGAAGTCGTTCTTTTTTCTGGTTAAACAGCTGGGAGATAATGTGTTCAGGAACAAGGCGGATCTATTGCCCAATGATTTGATCATCGGTGCCGTGAATTTTGGGTCTAAACCTATCACCGTTCCAAAACATGCAAAATATCTTGGCGGCGTAGGTGATGGAGCATGGTACTATCTCCATGAAAGACCGGATGCGCAGATTGAGATCAGCCGATATTCGACCTTAGGCAACCTGGAATACGTTGTTTTGGGCGAGGCGTCCCAGCCTGTTGATTTTCATGAGGATTGGGAGATTACCTATGATAGCCATCTGATGTTTACCCATATCCTGCAGCATAACCAGAAGATTAGGATCAATCATATTGAAGTCCTCTCCACCGAGGATTATAAATTCAAAAACTTGTTGGAAAGATACGCTTAGGTGCCTAAACTTGCCAATCAATGGCCTGTTTCCCATGTTGTTGTAGGTAACTGTTGGCCTGTGAGAAATGGGCGCATCCGAAGAATCCTCTATAAACCGATAGCGGTGATGGGTGTACAGTGGTCAAGATAAGGTGCTTGCTGCTATCGATCAGTGCTGATTTCTTGATGGCATAACTTCCCCACAGCAAGAACACGACATGTTCACTCTGGTCTGATATCGCTTTGATGATCCCATCCGTAAAATGTTCCCATCCTTTCTTCTGGTGCGAGCCGGCTTCGTGAGCTCGAACCGTTAAGGTTGCGTTCAAGAGCAATACGCCTTGTTTGGCCCATTTTGTCAGATCGCCATGGTTCGGGTATTTAAATCCTGGAATGTCAGTTACCAATTCAGTATAGATGTTTCTTAAACTGGGTGGAATGGCCATTCCAGCAGGGACTGAAAAAGACAGCCCATGTGCCTGACCATCGTTATGATAAGGGTCTTGGCCCAATATGACTACTTTCAGGTTTTGGAAAGGAGTCAATTTAAAGGCGTTAAAAACCAGGTCCTGCGGAGGGAAAACCTTGTGCAGGCTTCTTTCCCTTATTACAAACTCGGATAAATCCTGTAGGACAGTGCTGTTGAATAAAGGCTTAATGATAGGTTCCCAAGAAGAATCAAAACGGTCAGACATATGTTTATATAAAATTTTACATTATTTTGCTGTAAACAAGTTGGATACTACGGCAATTTAACGGATATTTGCAAACTTACAGTATTAAGCATAATTATGTCAAATATAGTTCGCATTATAATTTGTAGTTTATTGGTAATCGGAACGGTTGCATTGTTCTGGATTGGTCAATGGGGCTGGGGGATTTTAGCAATCCTGATTACTATTTTAGCTTGGGTAACCGTTTTCTTCAACGAAAAGATGCTTATCGCCCAATGGTTCTTGCGCAAAGAACGTATGGACAAAGCTGAAGTTTGGTTGAAGAAAATCAAGAACTACGAAACGGAATTGATTTCTGCTCAATATGGTTACTACCATATGCTTTTGGGCTTGATCGAATCTCAAAGAGCACCTTTGCAATCAGAGAAATATTTCAAGAAAGCTTTGACAATGGGCTTGCATATGGATCATAACGTGGCATTGGCCAAGTTAAGCCTTGCTGGGATCGCTATGGCAAAACGTAATAAGCGCGAAGCTGAAAAGCTTCTGGCCGAAGCCAAGAAAGCTGATAAAAACAAATTGCTGGAAGAGCAGATCAAATTGATGAAAAACCAAATGGGAATGATGGACAAACAGCAGTTCCGTTATTCTAGATAACAAAATATTTAAAAAATGAAAGGGTGGATTTTTGAAAATCCACCCTTTCATTTTTTAGACAGTAGCATCAGACACAAGTCATTAGAATGGTTAAGACTGCCAACTATCTCAGTCATTTCGGATAGGGAGCTAGAAAGGGTCTTATGTCTTAAGTCTATAACCTATTTCTCATTCTCCTTTAATACCCTTAGGAAGTTTAGTCCCATGATTTTTGCGACATCATCCTTGCTGTACCCTCTTTCCAACAAAGCTTTTGTGAGGACTGGGAATTTGCTAACATCTTCTAGTTGCTGGGGCGGAGATTCAATGCCATCAAAGTCGGAACCTATGGCTACATGGTCTATGCCTGCCTTAGCGACCAGATGGTCTATATGCTCAAGTACATTTTCAAAAGGGGCATTAGCTTCATGCTTTAGCTTTGGCGAAAGGGCCCCATACATCTTGCCTACAGATATTTCCTTGTTTGTACTGTCTCTTTTGTGGGTTTTGTAATAGAGTTTTTTCACTCTTTTCGGGTAATTGGAATCAAGAAATTCAGAATAAAAATTAACACCTACTACACCGCCATTTTTCCTCAGGGCTTCCAATTGCGCATCTTTCAGGTTGCGGTAATGTGGCGTCAATGCTGCTGCATTGCTGTGGGAAACCAATACAGGTTTGCTTGTGATACTTAAAACATCATAAAATGTCTGTTCGCCTGCATGGGAAAGGTCGACCATCATACCGAGGTCGTTCATCTTACGGATGATTTCCTTGCCATGTTCCGTCAAGCCTTTTCCTTTTTTGTCCTTGGTCTTCACTTCCATGGCGGCAGCCGTCACCCAAGGAAGGTTATAGTTCCAGGTAAGGGTCAGATAGCGGGCTCCACGGTCGTAAAGCGCTTCTAGGTAATCAAGGCGCTCCTCAATCATATTGCCGCCTTCTATTCCAATCAATGCAACGATCTTTCCCTCTTTGTTGATGCGTTCTATATCTGTAGAACTCTTTGCTAGTTCGATCTTATCAGGGTTATTGGCAATCAATTTCTCCAAGGCATCAATTTGGTCGTTCGCATGTTTGTAGGCATTCTTGTTCCATTTCTTGTCATCGGACCAAACGGCAAATACCTGAACATCCACTCCGCCTTCTTTCAGTCTGGGTAGATCGGTATGGCCGGTTTTGATTCTTTTGCCGATGTCCTTGCCAGGCAATATGCTTTCGACGATCACATCATTGTGGCCATCCACAACGATCAGGTCTTGGTGTATCTGTTTATAGTCCTGCCCCATACTGGCAAAAATAGAACCTCCGAGAAGGAAGGTCAATAAAAACTTCTTTTTCATTATTTAGCGTTAAAAATGGTTTCATAGATGACATCCTGTATACGACTCCTAACGTTCAGATCATAGATTTTTGTAGATACCTGCGGATGCACTCTATTTGACAAAAATATATAAATCAATTGGTTATTCGGATCTACCCATATACAAGTTCCTGTATAACCAGTATGGCCATATACAGAAGGATTTGCCAATTTAGAAGGATAGTCTACGCCTTTCTTAGGGTCATATCGGTCGAATCCCAAACCTCTGCGACTTGTTTTCGACTGTTTGGAGGTAAAAAGATCGATGGTCTCCGGTTTATAATACCTCACGCCTCCGTATTCGCCTCGATTCAGCAATAGCTGTCCGTAGATAGCGAGGTCATTTGCAGAAGCAAACAGGCCCGCATGTCCAGCCACTCCACCGGCCATGGCTGCCCCCTCATCATGCACATATCCTTGCAACAGGACCTTTCGAAAGGCGGTATCCTGTTGGGTAGGAATGATTTGGTCTTTGTTGAAACGATCTCTCGGAAGATATCCTGCGGTCTTCATTCCAATGGGTCTGTACAAAATATCTTGGACATAGTCCTGCATTGGAGTGGAAGTTTCATGTTCAGAGACTTCCTTCATCACGTACATGCTGATGTCTGAATAGACATAGTTTCCAATAGGCTTAACCGGAGAACTCAACATCTCTGGCCACATAACATCCCTATAGTAATTATTCTTTAGATAGGCATTGTCTGCGACCTTGACTTGATGGGTTTCATCTTTTGTGTGTTGAAGGTCACCCGGTTTCAGGTTCCTGTAGAACGGGATAAAAGGGGTAAAACCAGCTTCATGTAATAGCACGGTCCTGAGGGTAATATTGGCTTTATTGCTCTGTTTCGCTTGCCATAGGTAATGTCCCATGGTGCTATCCAGATTGATGATGTTGTTTTCTTGTAAGTGCATCACAACAGGCGTCGTGCCGGCGATTTTACTGATGGATGCTAAGTCATAGATATCATAGATGCTATTGGCCTGTTTCTTTTCGTAAGTATGGTAGCCGTATGCCTTTTCAAAAATCACCTGACCATCTTTTATGGCCATGACCATCATTCCCGGAGCGGCATGCTGTTCAACGGCATCTTTTGCAATTGCATCGATCTGGTTGGTCATTTTGGCGATGTCCAGGCCTGACTGCCTGCCTTTGCTGTACTGTAGTCGGGTTTGCGTTGTTTTATTCGTTCCAGCAGTGATACCTAATCCCCCGAAGATGGACATAGCTGCATTCTCCTGGGCTTCTTCTTCTAAGCTAGGTGCTGTTAAGATGCTGGCAAATCGGCTTAGGTTGGCAGAAGACAAGCCTATATTGATGTAATTGATATCCTTCCCGAATTTACAGAGAATGACATCCTTTCGATTCACGGCAGATTGAATGACCATCGCCAATTGATCCGGCCTAAACTCGTCTTCCGTACCAGCAACGATTATAGTATTGTAGTATTTCGTATGTTCATCATATTGGTCAAAACCAAAGCTCTTTACTTCGCCATATCGCTGTAATTGCTGGATAAAGGGTGCATATTTTACGCTATCCGTACTGATGACCGCTATTCTGCGTTCATCCAAACGCTTGAAGGGCAGGATGTTCTTTTGGTTGTTCAGAAGAACCGTTTGATTGCTGATGACCTGTTTATACTGCGCTTGACTAATGGAATACCCGCATAACAGGAATATTGTAAGGAGGTTTAAAAAGCGAATCATAATTGTTTTTAGGATTTCTTATTGTAAATGTACTAATAAAACGCACAAACACGCATTCCCGACCTGTAATAATTCTGTATATTTGAGAATGCCCGAATTGATGGACAATAAAACCGTTTTCACACTCCTAGAGGTGTCCCGAAGCATTCAAAAGACGATTGCTGAGCGATACAAGAGTCTTTATTGGATTAAAGCGGAGATGAACAAATTGAACCATTATTCCCATTCAGGGCATTGCTATCCCGAACTGTTAGAGAAAAAAGAAGGTAAGGTGGTTGCTGAAATGCGTTCTATTTTATGGAAAATGGATTATGAACGCATAAACAGGCAGTTCATGGAAGTGCTTGGAGAACCCTTAAGGGAAGGTATTACCATGCTATTCCAGGCGGGTATATCCTACGATCCGCTGTACGGCTTCAGTCTGAAGATTGTTGATATTGATCCGACCTTTGTGCTTGGTGAATTGGAAAAGGAGAAAAGGGAAAGCATCAAGAAACTGACCGAAGAAGGTATATATGACGCCAATAAAAGGCTTCCATTCCCTCTCATCCCTAAACGCTTGGCTATTATCTCTGTTGAAACCAGTAAGGGACTTTCCGATTTCTTTAAAATTATCAACGGTAACCCTTGGGGCTATAAAATTGAATGCACCCTATGTCCTGCACTATTGCAGGGTGATAAATCAATCAGCTCCATTATTAAGCAATTGGAGGTTATTGCCAATAAATTGGAGGATTTTGATGCGGTCGCCATTATAAGAGGTGGAGGAGGAGATGTCGGTTTAAGCTCCTATAACAACTACTTCCTTTCCAAGGCCATTGCCATCTTTCCAATTCCTGTACTCACGGGAATAGGTCACTCCACTAATGAAACCGTCAGTGAAATGGTCGCTTATAAGAATGCCATTACGCCAAGTGAATTGGCGGACTTCCTTCTACAGAAGTTCCACAACTTTGCAATCCCTGTGGATAATGCGTTGGAAAGAATGTTGAGGGCAGTTAGAAGGAGCTTTGAAGAAGAAAATCTAAAACTTAAACATATCGTATCTTCCATTTCTTGGAACAGTAAGACCTTTTTGTTAAAAGATAAAGCGGAATTGAAAGGTCTACAGGCCCACCTGATCAGGTTCAGTAGACAGAACATAAAAGAAAATCAAGCCCAGCTGCAGCATTTGGAAAGAATGCTAGGTATCGTGAATCCCATTCATATATTAAAAAGAGGATTCAGCATCGTACGGATAGATGGTAAATCTGTCCACAAGCTGGATCAAGTTGAAATAGGTTCTGACCTGGAAATCCAACTGGAAGACGGAAAGATCATTTCTAAAGTAATAAACAAAGAATCAAACCATGGAAAATAAATACAGCTATAAGGATGCGTTCGAGGAACTTCAACATATTGTTTCAGACATCGAATCTGGTGATATTGCTGTAGATGAGTTGACAGCTAAGATCAATAGGGCATCCGAATTGTTGACTATCTGCAAGGCGAAACTTACCGCTTCAGAGGAAGAAGTAGAAAAACTATTACAGAAACTGGAGAATGAAAACAAAGCTGGAGAAGTTGATTTTGAATAATCACAACAAGCTTTTTTTATAATTTTCAACGCCTCAGTTCAATCAATCCCCACATAACCTCCTAGAGTTAAAGGAAAAGCTATTTCTAAAAGTAAATATTTTTACGTTATTTTGCGCTGTTTAGAATTAGTCTTAATTGTCTTTGCTCAAAAACATCTACATATTACTAATCTTCCTGGGCCTTCCGTTTGTATCATTTGCTCAGTTATTCTCTATTTCTGGTTCCATTAAGGACAGCAAGGGGCAAGCCTTGGGCAATGTGAATATCGAGATTGCGGATAAACCCAACTTCAGCAGCCTGAGTGATGAACAGGGACTGTTTATCATCCCCAATCTACCTCAGGGCAGCTATCAACTTAAGTTTTCCCATATTGGTTTCAAACCCATTACCCGAACCATAAAGCTCGACAATAATCGTGAGACCCACATTGTTTTCAACCAAGATGAAGTCAATATCGATGAGGTTTATGTCACGGCCAAGGAGTCCAAGAATATAGGTACGAGTTCAATCATCACGAGAGATGCCATGCAGCATCTACAACCATCGAGCTTTACCGATTTATTGGAACTGCTTCCAGGAGGGCAAACCAAGAATCCAGACCTTGATCAAGTCAACGGTATCAACCTGAGGACAGCCAATGGCGCTTCCATGTCCGCTTATTCTACAGGTTCCTTGGGGACCATGTTTTCGGTGGATGGAATGCAACTTAATTCCCAATCCATGGTTGATCCAACCGCTGGATTTGAATTAGGTCAGGGGAGTATGAATAATGGCCGTAGCACTTCCAGTATTGGTGTGGATATGCGGACCATAGCCACGGATAATATTGAAAAAGTGGAGATTATCCGCGGGATTCCATCCGTAGAGTATGGTAACCTGACTTCAGGTGTTGTCCTGATCGATAGAATTAAGGGCTATGAACCTTGGACTGCAAGAATTAAAGCTGATGGTTTCAGTAAACTGCTCGGAGTTGGTAAAGGCTTTGAATTCGGTTCCTATAAACTGAACATAGATGGCGGTTACCTCAATTCCAGAAGTAATGTTACGGATATCTATAATACCTTCAAAAGGGTCAATACCTCCATTAGGGGCGAGAAAACTTGGAACTTAAACAAATATCGTTTCATTTGGAACCATGGACTGGACTTCAATACCACCATTGACAATGAACGATTAGACCCTGATAATGATTATAAACTAACGGATCGCTACAAGAACAATGTTCAGTTCTTCGGATTCAATAATACCTTCAAGCTATTCTCCTCAAATCCTAAATCAACTTTCAGGAATGTAACTTTTGGCATCAATGCTAGGCTGTCTTCCAACCAGATAGACATGCAAAAGCTAGTGCAGGCAAGGACTGCCTCTATTTTGATGAACTCCATGGTTTCAGGAAGCCATGAGGCTATCTTTATGACCCCATCCTATGTTGGAGAATTTAAGTCGGATAGCCGCCCATTGGATATCAACCTTAAGCTTGTAGGAAACTGGAGCTTTAATAAGCTATTCAAACAACAGGTGAAGGCCGGACTTGAATATGCCTATGCCAAGAACCTTGGCTTGGGACCACAATATGATCTAGATTTTCCAATCAGCACTTCCATAAATGCCAGACCGAGATCTTTAAGGTCCATTCCGGCCATGAGCAATCTTTCCCTTTTTGCAGAAGACAGGTTCTTTATCAATATGGGAGATTTTCTGTTCGAAAATAATCTGGGGGTAAGAGCCTTTAGCTTGACCAACCTGGACAAGGAATATGCTCTCTCAGGTAAGGTATTTGTAGATCCAAGATACAATGGAAGGTTGCATCTTCCACAAATCAATGTATTTGGGAAGCAATTGAAATCCAATGTCTTCGCGGGATATGGGATCCAGACCTTGGCTCCAAACCAAAATCTACTCTATCCCCAAAACTTCTATCGTGATATCCCGGAACTGGTATATTATCATAATAACCCAGCATATAGGTTAGCTTGGGCAACGACCAATATTGTCAATCCGGTGAATTATGGTTTGGAAGCAGCGAAGAACATAAAATGGGAAATCGGAACCCAGTTGGATTTCGAAGGGAATACCTTCTCCATTAATTACTTCAATGAAAAATTGGATAATGGATTTAGGGATATCTCCATTTTTGATGCCGTTTCCCTAAGAAAATATAATGTCACTTCTGTTGATCCCAATACCTTGACAGCGAAACCATCAATTGAAGATTTCACCTATGTTGACCAAGCTGAATTTCATTCTTACACTCAAAACTCAAACGGGAGCATCACGGAAAAGCAAGGGCTTGAATACAACTTCAGCTCCAAGCGGATCCAGGGAATCAACACGCGTTTCACGGTAAACGGGGCTTGGTTTCGTACCTACAATGCCAACAATCAGCCGGTCATGGAGGTAATAAGTCCATTGGAAATTACGGATGGAAAAGTAAGGCAATATGTAGGGGTCTATGCCAATGGAAACACAGGAGGGCATTACGAAAGTTTCAATACCAATCTCACTGCCGACTCCTTTTTACCAAAGCTGGGGATGAACCTTTCCATGAGTGTGCAGAGCTTCTGGTACAAATCCAAGCAATCCTTGTTCAGGGACAACCTGCCAGTAGGCTATTTGGACATTGACCAAAACTACCACAACTATACCGAGGCAGATAGAAACGATCCCATCCTGCGCCTATTGGACCGCAAGGTGGACCCATACTTATACAATGAATTTAAAGAACCTATTGATCTGCTGGTCAATTTTAAAGCGACAAAGGTTATCAAAAATAGGATCAGGGTAGCCATGTTTGTCAACAGGCTCTTTATCTACAAGCCTGATTATTCGCAATATGGTAATCAGTTTATCCGACGTAATAGAGCGGAAGATAGCCCTTATTTTGGAATGGAAGTAAATATTAAAATATAATAGATAGAATAGAAAATGAAAAATTTAACAAACTTGAAAATGATGCTTTTATGCTTGATGCTTTTCGGAATGAGCTCTTGTATGAAAGATGATTTTTTAGAATCTAGATCAGAAGTTTTAATCGAAGTTGATAAGTCAAGTTTGCAAGGTGAATACAAACTCAATAATGTGAGGATCACTTTACAAGAAACAAATACAGAAGTCACTACGGCCGCTACTTTGGTTGAAGGATCTGATACCGCAAAGACTTCCCTGGCTTATGGTACTTATGTTGCGACCCTAGATGGGGACATCGTAATAAAGGTTGGCGATAAAGATAAGGCCATGAAGATTAAAGCCCGCAAAGAAGGGATCGTCGTTAATGCTGCTAATACGAGCATTAGCTTAGAAACTTTTCTTTCTGACCCAACAGCGAACTTTGTTTTCAAAGAGATTTTCTTCACCGGTACCTCTACCGAAGCAGGTAAACTGTACAATGGAGATAAGTATTTTATTCTCCATAACAACTCCTCAGATACGCTATATGCTGATGGACTGTTTATCGCTCAATCTGATTTCCTAACCGTGACGAGAAGAAACTATACGCCTGATGTCATGAAAGATGCTTTCACTTCCAAACAGATCATCATGATTCCGGGAACAGGAAAGCAGCACGCAGTAGCTCCAGGTGCAGATCTGATCATTGCGAACAATGCGATTGACCATACTAAGATCAACCCGAAATCTTTGGACCTTTCCAAAGCAGATTTCGAGATCGAACTGATCGGTACCATCAATATTGATAACCCTAGCGTTCCGAATGCGATCAATGTTTCAGGCAATCTTTTGATGCACTCCAATGGCCACCAATCCTATGTCATGGGAAGATTCCCAGAAGGGGTAACCGTTGAGAAATTTAAAACAGATAATGCTTATTCCTATAGCTATATCAGTGAGACAGGCAGAAAAATGAATTTTGATTCCTTTAAGATTCCAAATAGCTACATCACGGATGCGGTCAATGTTTCTACAAAAACTACTTTTGCATGGTTGGTTACCGATAGCTCATTGGATATGGGCTGGACTTATGCAAGCCAAGGTTTAGGCGATGATACGCGTTATGGTAAATCGGTCATCAGAAAAACGATCGGTAACTTGGAGAACGGAAAACCTTATTTGAAGGACACCAATAATTCCACCGACGATTTTATACCTTCCTCAAAAGCACTATTGCTGCCATAACATGTTAAGGTACTTATCCACGGTTGTTTTATGCTGCTGTTTTGCTTTTATGAGCCAAGCACAGGATTCCCTGAGCGTAAATTCGTTAGGGATCAAGGAACGTATGGATATCAGCAGGACTTTCCGTAATACTTTATATGAAAGTCCTGCATTAAGACCCTTTCAGTACCAACAATCGTTAACTCCTATTGAGCTGTCTTATTTCTCCGACAATAAGGATCAATATACCCTGCAAAGGGGATCCGGAGAGCAAGGATTTAGATTCAATACCGAGTCTTACCAAAAGGATGCTTTTCCCAATATCACCCTATGGGGAAAGGCTAGCTACGAAAGCAAGAAAATCCAAGACCTCAAGTTCAATGAAACTTCGGATTTTGAAGTCGTGTTCCCGTATTTAACCGCTGACTCTGTCGGTGGCGACCTCAGTACAGAGCTGTACCAGTTTTCTGGAGGTATGGCCAAAGAGATTGGGAAATGGGTCATCGGGGGAGAAGCAGGCTACAGAGCCAACCTTTCCCACCGTAAAGTAGACCCAAGACCAGAGAACAACAGTAGCAACCTCCATGTCGGATTGGGGGTTTCTTACCAAATCCTACCGCAGTATATGCTGAGTGCCAACCTGGGATATCAGTTCTATAAGCAAAGGAACAAACTAAGCTTCCTCAGAGAACTGGGAAAACCGCCTGTCTATTACATGAATGGCTTAGGGGCATATAATAAATTACTATCAGGTTTATCCAGTGAAAATGATGCAATCCTGTATGAGATGAACGGCTTTGATGGAAAAATTTCCTTCATTCCCAAAGCAGATTATGGCTTTTTTATTGAAGCAGGATTGTCACAAAAGAATGGTTCCCGCAAATTGGCCGTATCCCGTTCCAATGCCAACGATTGGACTGACCAGATCATCTCTGGGAAAATCGGTTATCTCCATAAAGCAAAAGATTGGAAATACGGTGGAAATGCATCCATGGAGCTACAAACCAGAAAAGGAGTCGAAAGCCTATTCCATAATGATGGATCTTCCTTAGGACTTGTCAAGATTTCCGAAATATCTTCTTACCGCTATTATCATTTCAGTTACCACCTCGAGGCAATTGTAGGAAAAGAGGACTGGACCATTAAGCCTTATGCGGATTTTATCCAATTTAAGGAACAATATGTCAATCCTTTCCGTGAGCAACTGGCTGATAGGCTGAATATTGGCGTTGAAGGACAGTATTTATGGGATTTAAAGAGCGGTTTATTTGGAATTAGTTTAAATTTGCAGAAGCAGAAACTGTTGAATAGCAGGTCCCAGTTCAATGGTATCAAGCAAGGAACTGGAATTGCGGATATGCTGCAACAGAACTACAACTACCTAACAGCCGAACCTTTCTCCATCGGAGCTCGTGCAAGGTATGATTTTGTAGCAGCAAAGCAGATCAAACCGTTTGTGCAGGCAGAGGCGCTTTCGGCTACTGAAATAAAACAGAAGTATTATTCGTTGACCATAGGGTTGATGTTTTAGAGATAGAGATGAAAAAAGTATTAGCGATCGGGTTTATTTTGGGAATGTGCATTCTGAGCACAGCTTTTCTGAGTGATAAAGGGATTCAAGATTTGCGAAGCCTTTACAGCAAGCCAATCAGTGAGTGGCCTAAACCAACCATTGACTCTGGAGTGAACTATGAAGAGTTCAAATCACTTCCGAAAATCGATACCAGCTATTTCTCCCTAATGGAACAACCTAAGGTGAAACTGGGCAAGTTCCTTTTCTTTGACCCTATCCTATCGGGTTCTAACCAGATTTCATGTAGCTCTTGCCATAATCCCCAAACGTCCTTTGGAGACCATTCCACCGTACCTGTAGGGCATGACCATCTCGTAGGAAATAGAAATACCATTTCCTTGATGAATGTTGGCGAGCGCAAAACCATGTTTTGGGATGGTAGAGCCCATTCCCTTGAAGAACAGGCGCTGAGCCCTATTGAAGCACATAATGAAATGGCCATGGACCTGACTAAGTTGGTCCCTAAACTGAAAGCCATTCCTGAATACAAAAAACTGTTCAAAGAGGCTTTTGGCGATGAGGATTTCTCCATGCCCGAAATCATGAGCGCCCTTGCTACCTTCCAACGCACGATTACCAGTAAAAGAAGTAGGTTTGACGAATTCTTGGATGGAAAATACGAGGCCTTGAATGATGATGAGATCGCAGGATTGCACTTATTCCGTACCAAAGCCCGTTGTATGAACTGCCATAATGGGCAGTACTTTACGGACGAAGATTTCCATAATATCGGACTGACCTATTACAAAAGAAAATATGAGGATTTAGGTCGTTATGAAGTGACCAAAGACCCTAAAGATGTCGGTAAGTTCAGGACGCCATCCTTGAGAGATGTGATGAATACGAATCCTTGGATGCATAATGGTCTGTTCGATAATATTATCGGTGTGATCAATATGTATAACTCTGGAATGGCCATGAACAACCCTAGAAATGCAGCACAGGAGGCGGATCCGATGCACCCGCGGATTGATCCATTGATGAAGAAACTCGACCTGAGCAAAGAGGAAATCCGTCAGGTTGCCGCATTTTTGGACGCCATAACGGCCACGAAATATCGCATGCCGAGACCTGAAAAATTACCACGATAATATTGTAACTATTTCATAAGAAATCGTTTTTCTTTGGATTAGAGGGCTCATTTTCATGAGTTTTGCCTAACTTTGAAGGTTATGCAAAAAACTGCTATTCATACTCCAAAATCCCATATCCAAATAAAAGGCGCCCGTGTCAACAATCTGAAGAATATCGATGTCGATATTCCTAAAAACCAGCTTGTTGTCATTACGGGGATGTCAGGTTCCGGAAAATCTTCCCTCGCATTCGATACACTTTATGCTGAAGGCCAACGCCGGTATGTAGAAAGCTTGTCATCCTATGCCAGACAGTTTATGGGCCGTATGAACAAGCCTGATGTAGACTACATCAAAGGCATTGCTCCGGCAATCGCGATCGAGCAAAAGGTCATCTCCAGCAATCCTAGATCTACTGTGGGAACCTCGACCGAGATCTATGATTACCTTAAATTGTTGTTCGCAAGGATTGGCAAGACCATTTCCCCAGTTTCTGGAGAAGTAGTCAGTAAAGATACCGTCAGCTCCATTGTCGATAAACTCGTAGCTTATCCAGACGATGCTACTATTACGATTTACAGCCCCCTGATTCCCAGTAATAACAGAAAGCTGAAGGAAGAACTTTCACTGCTCCTTCAAAAAGGCTTTGTTCGTGTGAAACACCAAGATTCCATCCAAAAGATCGAAACTATCATAGAAGATAAAGAGGTATCCAACGCTAGTTTTAAGGAAGGAGAAGTCTATATCGTGATCGATAGAGTTCGCTTGGACCATGACGATGATACCATCAATCGGCTAGCTGACTCTGTGCAAACCGCTTATTTCGAAGGAAAGGGCGAATGTGAGATCCAGGTTGATGAGGAACTGTTTCATTTTTCAGACAAGTTTGAGCTGGATGGAATAACCTTCGAAGAACCCACCCCGAACTTTTTCAGTTTCAACAACCCTTATGGGGCATGTAAACGTTGTGAAGGCTATGGAAAGATCATAGGTATCGATCCAGATTTAGTCATTCCAGATAAAAGCCGCTCGATATTCGATGGAGCGATTGCTCCGTGGCGTGGCGAGAAAATGGGCGCTTGGTTGGATAAATTGGTGCGGTCTGCCATAAAATTTGATTTTCCTATCCACCGTGCATATAGTGACCTGACCAAGGCTCAACAAGAGTTACTTTGGAAAGGGAATAAATACTTCAGGGGATTGAACGATTTCTTTGCGGAATTGGAAGAGCAAACCTATAAAATCCAATATAGGGTGATGCTGTCCAGATACCGTGGGAAAACAGACTGTCCTGAATGTAAAGGGACCAGACTGCGTAAGGATGCATCTTATGTAAAGATCAATGGACATTCCATTACCGATGTGGTTTTGTTGCCTCTAAGTGAAGCTTTGGAGCTTTTCCAAAACCTGGAACTTTCAGAGAGCGAAGCCATCATCGCTAAGCGCTTATTGGCCGAGATCGTCAATCGTCTGCAGTTCCTGTGTGATGTAGGCTTGAGCTATCTTACCCTGAACCGCTTGAGCAATAGCCTTTCAGGAGGTGAATCTCAACGTATCAACCTTGCCACTTCTTTGGGGTCATCCCTAGTGGGGTCCATTTATGTATTGGATGAACCTAGTATAGGTTTGCACCCTCGTGATACCCAAAAATTAATCGGGGTGTTGAAGTCCCTTCGCGATGCGGGCAATACCGTAATTGTGGTGGAGCATGAGCAAGAAATGATGGAAGCAGCAGATTACCTGATCGATATTGGTCCTGAAGCAGGGATCAATGGCGGCGAACTGGTGTTTGCCGGAACCTATCAAGAGATCTTGAAGGATAAAAAAAGCTTGACTGGCGAATATCTTTACGGCGACCTTTCCATTGTAGTTCCTGAAAAAAGGAAGAAATGGAATGAAGCCATCCGAGTGAATGGTGCCCGAGAAAATAACCTGAAGGGGATAAGCGTAGATTTCCCATTGAATGTGTTTACCGTGGTTTCAGGAGTTTCAGGCTCCGGTAAGACCTCCTTGGTCAAAAGGATCCTTTATCCAGCCTTACAGAAAGCCATAGGCTCCTATTCAGGGGAACAAACAGGTCTGTATGATGGAATCGAAGGTGCGATAGATCAGATCGAACAAGTAGAAATGGTCGATCAAAATCCGATTGGAAGGTCCACACGTTCCAACCCGGTTACTTATGTCAAAGCTTGGGATGAAATCAGGGCTTTGTATTCGTCTTTGCCTGCGGCCAAAGCCAATGGCTTGAAACCTTCGGCCTTTTCTTTTAATGTGGAAGGCGGTAGATGTGAAGTCTGTCAGGGAGAGGGTGTAGTAAAGATCGAGATGCAATTTATGGCGGATATCATCCTGCCATGTGAGGCCTGTGACGGTAAGCGATTTAAACAACATGTCCTGGATGTACAGTATAAAGAGAAATCGGTTTCCGATATCTTGGATTTAAGTGTGGATGAAGCCATTGAATTCTTTGCAGATCAGCCTAAGATTTTGAACAAGCTGGGACCTTTGCAAGAGGTAGGATTGGGCTATGTGAAATTGGGACAGTCTTCAAGCACGCTTTCAGGTGGTGAGGCCCAAAGGATCAAACTTGCTTCCTTCCTGATCAAAGGAAATAACCAAAAGAAAACCATGTTTATTTTCGATGAACCGACAACCGGACTACATTTCCATGATATCAGCAAGCTGTTAAAAGCTTTCAATGCACTGATTGCACAAGGAAATACCGTATTGGTCATCGAACATAATTTAGATATGATCAAATCTGCCGATTGGGTAATCGATATCGGTCCAGAAGGTGGAGACAAGGGCGGAAACATTGTCTTTGCCGGAACGCCGGAAGATTTGGTCAAAGAGAAAGACTCTTATACGGGTGATTTTTTAAAACGTCACCTAAATTTTAAACCCTAAAATTTAATAATAATGTATAGAAAGTTAAGTATTTCTATGTTGTTCTTATGCTTCTTCACCCTGCTTTCGGCACAGGTGGAGCGTCCGAAGTTGGTGGTAGGCCTGATGGTAGACCAAATGCGTTGGGATTATCTGTACCGTTTTGCGGATCGATACGGGAATGATGGTTTCAAGCGCCTGCTACGTGATGGTTTTTCATGTGAAAATGCCATGATCAATTATGTCCCGACCTTCACGGCTATCGGTCATAGTTCGGTATATACAGGAAGTGTTCCTTCCATCCATGGCATCGCAGGAAATGACTGGATAGAACAACAAACAGGTACTTCCATGTATTGTACCCAAGATGATGCGGTAGAAGGTGTGGGAACAGCGGAAAAAGAAGGTAAACAGTCTCCTAGAAACTTGTTGGCTTCTACAGTTACGGATCAATTGAAATTAGCGACCAATTTTCATTCTAAGGTAATCGGTATTGCGATCAAGGATAGGGGCGGAATCCTACCTGCTGGTCACTTTGCTGATGCTGCTTATTGGTTTGAGGCTAAGTCTGGAGACTGGATCAGCTCAACCTATTACATGGAAAAACTTCCTCAGTGGGTAGACGGCTTTAATAAACAAAAGCTGGCGGATAAATATTTGAAACAAGATTGGAATACGCTTTATCCTATCGATACTTACAAAACCAATAGCATCGATGATGATAATGTATATGAAGGTAAATGGGCTGGCGAAGAAACGGCAGCTTTCCCAAGAAAGACTTCTTTATTGATGAAGGATGCCGGCTATGAATTGATCAAATCTACGCCTTATGGTAATACCCTAACCCTAGATTTTGCGAAGGAAGCCATCAAAAATGAAAAGCTTGGTAAAAACCCTCAGAATGCTACAGATTTTCTTGCGGTAAGTCTATCTGCTACGGATTATGTCGGTCACCGTTATTCGCTTTCTTCTGTGGAAATCGAAGATATCTATCTTCGTCTGGACCAAGAATTGGCAAAATTCTTTAAATACCTGGATGAAACCGTTGGTAAAGGAAACTATACTTTTTTCTTGACAGCAGACCATGCAGCTTCCTATAACTCGCGTTATTTCATGGACATGCGTGGTAATGGGGGTTATTTCTTTTCGAGACAATTGCAAAGGAACATGAATGATGAGCTGAAAGAGGAATTTGGAAAGGACAATTTGATCATCAGTTTAATGAACTACCAAGTTCACTTGAACTATGCTGAAATTGAAAACTCGAAGTTGGATGAAGAGAAAATCAAGAAATCCATCATCAAGATGCTGAGACATGAAGACGGTGTGGCTTATGTCGTGGACATGGAAGGTGGGGAAAACATGATGGTACCTACCGAAATCCGCGAAAAGATCATCAATGGATATAACCGCAAACGTAGTGGTGCCATTCAGATCATCACCGAACCGCAATGGTATGACGGTACGCCTCGCTCTACAGGAACTACCCATGGTACATGGACCCCTTACGACTCGCATATACCATTGGTATTTATGGGCTGGGGAATCACGCCTGGCAAGACCAATAAAGTCGTTCACATTACGGATATTGCGCCTACACTGTCCTCTTTGCTTCATGTTATGGAGCCCAATGGATCTATCGGCCAGCCGATTGTAGACGTATTGCAGAAATAGCTTTATTTTTTATACTTTTGAAAGGTAAGACCAGATCGGTTTGATATGCTATCGAAGAAAACGAAATACGCGATAAAAGCCCTAATGGTATTAGGCAGAAACTATGGGAAAGAACCCATGCAGATCGGCAAGATTGCTGAAGAAGAACGTATCCCCAAAAAGTTCCTAGAGCAGATCTTATTGGAAATGCGTAATGCAGGTATTCTTTATTCCAAAAAAGGTGCAGGTGGTGGCTACAGCTTGAACAAAGCTCCTGAAGACATCTACCTATCGCAGGTCATGCGCCTTATCGATGGTCCCATTGCCTTATTGCCATGTGTCAGCTTGAATTTCTATCGTTCTTGTGAAGAATGTGTGGAAGAACATGCCTGTGGCATCAGAGATACCTTTATCGAAGTGAGAAATGCCATGCTGCAGATCTTAAATGATACCAGTATCTCGAATTTAATCAATAAAGAAAAGGAACTGAACCTAGAAGTAGGTAAGGATTAAATTTCATAAAGCTCCAAAGGAAGCCCATCTGGATCGGTGAAAAAAGTAAATTTCTTATTGCTTGTTTCATCAATACGGATGGGCTCTGTTTTTATACCCGCTTTATTCAATTCTTCCGCCTGTTTTTCTATATCCTCCACTTTGAAAGCGAGATGTCTCAGTCCTCTTGCTTCTGGGTAGCTTGGCCTATCCGCGGGATTGGGGAAAGAGAACAATTCAATGATATATTCGCCATGAAGAGCTAGATCCAATTTGTAGGAATCTCTCGCCTCTCTATAGGTTTCCTGTAAAATGGTCAGGCCTAACACTTCGGTGTAAAATGCCTTGGAAATAGCATAGTCGCTACAGATAATGGCAATATGGTGGACGCCCTTAAGCTCTAGCATTAGAGTATCTCCATTAATTTTTCAAACGCCATGCCTCTTGATGCCTTCAGCAAGATCATGAAGTCTTCCAAAGGATGTTCCTGAAGATCTTTTTTAAGCTCATCTGTGCTAGCAAAGTAACTCGCTTCATCATCCTTCAAAGCATAAAAGGCCTTGCCAACAAAAATCAAACGGTCTAATTTTAGACTCTTTGCCTTCTCGATGACCTTTCGGTGTTCGATTTCACTCTGATCCCCCATTTCAAACATGTCACCTAAGATTGCAACTTTACGGTCCGCCTGGATAACATCCAGATTGCCCAATGCTGCAGCCATGCTGCTGGCATTTGCATTGTAATAATCGGCAATGATGGTATTCTTGTCTGTTTTGGTAATCTGCGAGCGGTTATTCTGGGGAACGTAGTTTGCCAAACCATCATTGATCTGTTCGGTGCTCAACCCAAAGGTCTTTCCAAGCGCTACAGCGGCCAGCATGTTCTCAATATTGTATGCTCCGGTTAAATGCGTCTTTACTTCCTGTCTATCCTCTTCCCCTTTCGTGTTCCAAAATATGGTCAGGTAGGGGTCGGCCACTACCAATCCACCCTGAACATCATTCTCCTCGGAAAAACCATAGTGGATGACGTTCTGAAGGCCTCTGTCTGCGGCCATCTGCATCAGGTATTCATTATCGCCCTGAACGTAGATCTGTCCTTGATGGTCGCGAAGAAAATCATAGAGTTCACCTTTGGCTTTCATGACTCCTTCGAATGAGCCGAATCCTTCCAGGTGCGCTTTGCCGACATTGGTAATAAAACCATGGGTAGGTTGGGAAATCTCACATAAAAAGGCGATTTCACCCACATGATTTGCGCCCATCTCCACGATGGCGATTTCAATATCTTCGGTAAGGGACAGAATGGTCAAAGGCACGCCTATATGGTTGTTCAGGTTGCCCTTGGTGGCATAGCTGTTGAACTTCTGTGAAAGAACACTGTTCAACAGTTCCTTGCTCGTTGTCTTGCCGTTGGTGCCTGTGATGCCGATGAAAGGCATTTTTAAATGTTTCCTGTGGAACCTCGCTAAATCCTGCAAGGTACCCAACACATCATCTACCAAGATATAGGCTGGATCTTCCTTGTAATAGCTGCTATCATCAATGATCACGTATTTTGCGCCAGCAGCCAAGGCTTGGTCCGCAAAACTATTGCCATTGAAGTTATCGCCCTTCAGCGCAAAAAACAGACAGTCCTTGCTGATCTGACGGGTGTCCGTACAAACTTTTGGGAATTCTTTATAAATCTGGTAGAGTTGAGTTATTTGCATCACATTTAAATTTAAACAAAGGTAAGCATGCAGTTTTAAAATAAAATAAGGAATTAAAAATGAATATTAGCCTTCGGGATTTACTTTGGTCTAATTCGAGACACATTCGGAAAATTCGGAATGTGTCTCGAATAAGACCAAAAGAATACTTAAATAAAATTGCAGGTTTGTGCAAAAAAGAAGGGGCAGCTGTTCAAGCTACCCCTCTATTTTTTAGAATCATATCTTATAGAGATAGGATCTCTACGATACGAGTAAGATTCTCGTTTACTTTATCGATATGCTTGATTGCTTTATTGAATGGAGTAAATTGGACGTTTCCGCAGATTAAGCCCGCCATTTCAGCTTTACGGCCTTCAATAAGCCCTTCTACGGCAGCAACTCCTAAGCGGCTTGCCAATACACGGTCCATACAGGTTGGTGAACCACCACGCTGTATGTGACCTAAGATCGATAGACGTACATCGTAGGCAGGGAAGTTCGCTTGGATCTTTTCCGCTACGACCATTCCGCCTTCTTTATCCCCTTCAGCAACAATGATTATACGGGAAGATTTGTTTTTTCTGGTTTTGTCAAGGCGCTTCATGATCGCATCATAATCCACCTCCAACTCAGGGATTAGAACCGCTTCTGCACCTGTACTGATACCTGAACGCAAAGCGATCAGTCCAGAGTCTCTACCCATTACTTCTACGACGAATAGACGGTCATGGGATTCTGCTGTATCTCTGATTTTATCCACAGCCTCTACCACCGTATTGATCGCTGTGTCATATCCGATGGTAAAATCTGTACCGTTTAGGTCATTGTCGATCGTTCCGGGCATCCCGATGATAGGAATGTCAAACTCTTCGATAAATTTGGATGCTCCAGTAAACGTGCCGTCACCACCAATTACGACCAAAGCGTCGATATTATGTTTCTTAAGGTTTTCATAAGCTTGCTTCCTACCCTCTACGGTACGGAATTCATCGCTTCTTGCAGTTTTAAGGATGGTACCACCACGTTGGATAATGTTGGCTACGGATTTAGCGTCCATTGGAGTAATATCTCCTTGTACCATTCCGTCATATCCTCTGCGGATACCAAACATATTTTTACCGTGATAGATTCCTGTTCTGATAACTGCACGAATTCCTGCATTCATGCCGGGGGAATCTCCTCCGGACGTCAATACTGCGATGTTGTTAATGTTGCTCATAGTTCAAATATACCGAAATACTTATTTTTTGTGTATTAAATTGTTAGAAAGCCTATTTCTTTGCCTTATAAGCATCAATTGCCGATTGCAGATATGCCCTGTAGCTTTCGATGTTATAGTTGGCACCACTGGTAGGAACCAATAGTTCTTCGTTGTTATCTAACATTGCGTATAACGGTTGTGAGTTTGAGTTAAATTTAGAAATCTGGAAATCTGTGTTCTTTCTGCCGACGGTGTTGATTTTCTTACCGGTAGTTTCAGAAACGAACTGTTCAGCTTCAGGTAATTTCAAATCGTAGTCATCCACATAGAGTTCGGCAAGGATAAAGTTTTCATTGATCATTTGCTTGATCCCTGGATCAGACCAAACGTCTGCTTCCATTTTTCTACAGTTTACACAGTTCCAGCCTGTAAAGTCTACCAATAAAGGTTTGTCCTGTGCTTTTGCTGCGGCTAATGCTTCATCATAATCATAATATGGATCCATTCCCTTGATTGTTGCACGATCATGGAAGTGGTTGAAATACTTACGGCTTGTGGCATCTGCTGAAATAGCATGTCCGCCTCCAGCTTGTGTTCCAGCGGAGATGTCAAAATCTTGCGTACCGATTGGAGGTAAGAAAGCAGCGATGGATTTCAATGGTGCTCCCCACATCCCAGGGATCATATAGACCACAAAGGAAAAGACCAGGATGGAAATGACTGTCCGCGGAACGGACATGTATTTTAGATCGCTATCATGGGCAAACTTGATCTTTCCGATCAGGTATAGGCCCATCAATCCAAAGATCACGATCCAAAGTGCCAGGAATACCTCGCGGTCAAGGAATTGCCAGTTGTAAGCCAAATCCACGTTGGACAAGAACTTCAATGCTAGGGCAAGTTCCAAGAAACCAAGTACCACCTTGACGCTATTTAACCAACCGCCGGATTTAGGCATGGATTTCAATAGGGCAGGGAACATGGCAAATAATACAAATGGAATCGCTAATGCGAATGAAAATCCAAACATGGCAATGGCAGGGCCTAAGCGGTCGCCTTTAACGGCAGCATTTACCAATACCGTTCCGATGATCGGACCGGTACAAGAAAAGGATACCACGGCTAAACTGGCTGCCATAAAGAAGTAGCCGATCATACCACCTTTGTCGGATTTTTCGTCGATCTTATTCACAAACTTGCTCGGCAAGGTGATTTCAAATGCTCCAAAGAATGATGCTGCAAAGAAGACGAGCATCAAGAAAAAGAAGAAGTTGAACACCCCATTGGTCGATAGGGCATTGAGTGCCTCAGGACCGAATGCGATGGTAATCAACATTCCTAAGGCCACATAGATGACAATGATAAACAAGCCATAGGTTAAGGCTTGGGATACTGCCTGTAATTTAGAGGCTGATTTTTTTGTGAAGAAACTAACGGTCAAAGGAACCATCGGGAAGATACAAGGCATCAAGAATGCCAAGAAACCACCTAGGAGCCCTTCGATGAAAATCCCCCATAGCGAAGTGCTTTCGGATTGTCCGTCTGAAGACACCACCGTTGGACTTACAGCTGTGCTATCCGTCGCTGATGCAGCAGTGTCGGTTCCATCGGAAAACTCTACATCGCCAAAGTCCGTGATCAAGCTATCGCCTGAACTGCTTTCTTCTTGGCCAGAGCTAAATTCAACGTCTTCAATATTGATAAGTGTATCTTGGGAAATTCCTTTTAGGGGAGTTATTGCTATAAGAAATAGCCAACTTAAGGCTATTAAGGCATTTTTTAAGCTAAACATATTTGATTATTATCGGGATAAATTAAGAAAAAGGCAGGGGTTATCCTGCCTTTTGGTTTCTTTCTTTATTGATTTGTTACTTGATTGTAACTGCAAATTCGTACTCATCTGGTGGTAAACAACGCTCTTTATCACAAGCCATAAATGTTGCTACACCTTTAACCGTCGTTGGTTTGTTGTTTGCCAATTTAACTTTTTGTTGGAATACAACTTCTCCGTTATAGTAAGGGACATTCATTTTGAACACGTCCTCAAACTTCGTTTTTGGCTCTTTAGCTGCTGGTTTTCCAGTGATCTTTGCTCCATTTGCAGGAGTAAAGGTAAAGGAGGTAGAGATTGGGCCTCCGGAAGGTACGTTCAATCCGTAAATATGCCAGCCTTGTTCTACATTGGCCTTTAATAAGATGACAGCTTCGTTGTTAGGGAGTTTCTTAAAGCCTACTGACCATTTTACAGGGTTTACCACCTGAGCAAATGTCCCAGATACGGCAAACACTAAAAATGCAATTAATAGATTTATTTTTTTCATAAATAACCGTTTTATTCTTATGTGTGACTAATTTATGTCCATAAAGTTTAATTCAAAGTTAGTATTATCTCCAATATTTAATGTAGATGTAATGATTTTATTGCATTATAAATACAACTTCCTTGAAATAATATCGACGCTCTTCATCGTCTACCTTCAGGATTAATCCACCGTTTTCTTCCACCCTGAGTAAGGTGGCCTCAAAAATCTGATTATCGGACGCATATTTTGCCGGAACAGCTCGTCTGAACAGCTGTTGGTTATAGGCTTCCAATAGGTCCGCATCTGTTATCTTCTTGGAGCGATACTCTTCCACTCTTTGCTGAATTTGTAACAAGAGGTTAATACATGCTGTTTTTAGGTCAGGGATAAAAAGCCCGGTCTCATTAAATATTGAACTGGCAGTGTTTACAAGCTCGCCAAAAAATTGCTTTTGGTTGACATTCACCCCAATGCCTATTACCGACTGCTTGATTTCACGGCTATTGCTGCTGTTTTCAATTAAGATCCCTGTTACCTTTTTATCTCCGATCATGATATCATTTGGCCATTTGATACTGGCGTCGACCGAAAGGGATTTGAGCCAATCGATTATCCCCAGACTGATTAACATGTTCAGTATGAAGTGTTTTTGAAGATTTAAGAAGGTTGGGTACAGGACGAAACTGAAGGTGATATTGCTGTTTGGTTCAGATGACCAAGAGTTCTCGCGTTGACCACGGCCTTGGGTCTGGTTTTTTGCCATAATGGCAGTCCATTCGGCTAGTGGCTTGAAATTTGACAATTGAGATTTCAAATAATCATTGGTAGAGCCGATCTCGTCCAAAACAATTAGTGTTTGGCGTAGTGATTCTCCCGAAAATGTGTTATTTTGCAAAAGATATTATATTAAAAAATAGTTTGAAACAATTTATTAGTCAAAAGTATAATAAATCTTAATGAGTAAAAACAAAAAATCTTTGTTGTCAGAGAAGCTAGCAGATGTGGTGATCCATGGGATGCAGGAGAAAAAAGGCAACGAAATCGTGAGGATGGATATGCGAGAGGTGAACGGCACCTTGTCTGACTATTTTGTAATCTGCCATGCTGATTCTACGGTTCAAGTAAACGCGATAGCCAAGAGCGTTGAAGATGAAGTTTATAAAGCATTTGGCCAAGACCCATGGCATAAAGAAGGCCAGGGCAACGGCGAATGGATTCTGCTTGATTTTATCGATGTAGTAGTTCATATCTTTAAAACAGATAAGCGGGAGCATTATAGGATAGAGGACCTGTGGGGGGATGCGCACATGAGCAAATACCAGAGCGCATAATAATTGTTGTGAAACGTAGAATAAGAGTAATAAATGAAGAAAGTTCCGAGTAAGAAGATTACGCCAATGCCACCGAAATTTAATATGATCTGGCTTTGGATTGCGATGATCGTAGGGTTTTTTGGGCTTCAATACTTGTTTAGTGGAGAGTCATCGAAGAAAATTACCTACAAGGAGTTCGAACAGACCATGCTTATCCCTGGGGATGTTGAGAAGCTCGTTGCCTATAAAAGCAATGACCTGATCGATGTCGAAGTATATATAAAAAGCGATAGATTAGACCAAGAGAAATACAAAAACATTTCCAGCAGTCCCAACAACCTATCTTTTTCTAATTCGACAGGACCCCAATTTCAATTTACAGAACCATCAGCAGAGATTCTTGAGCAGAAGTTAAATGCCTCTCAAGACAGTTTGGCAGTTGGTCAACCAAAAATTGGTGTGACCTATGAAGATAGAACCAATCCATGGGCGGGATGGTTTATTTCCTTCATGTTGCCATTGCTGATCATTGTTGTGATTTGGATATTCCTGATGCGCCGTATGAACGGTGGAGCAGGAGCTGGTGGAGGTGCCATTTTTAATATTGGTAAATCCAAAGCCCAATTGTTTGACAAAGAATCGCAGATCAATATCACTTTTAATGATGTAGCCGGCTTAGAAGAGGCTAAGGAAGAGGTGATGGAGATCGTGGATTTCCTAAAGAATCCTAAAAAATATACTGATTTGGGAGGTAAGATTCCGAAGGGAGCCTTATTGGTAGGCCCTCCGGGAACAGGTAAGACTTTATTGGCGAAAGCAGTAGCCGGTGAAGCGCAAGTACCTTTCTTCTCCTTGTCAGGTTCAGACTTCGTAGAAATGTTTGTCGGAGTAGGTGCATCTCGTGTACGCGACTTGTTCAAACAGGCGAAGGAAAAGGCTCCATGTATCATCTTTATTGATGAGATTGATGCTATTGGTAGGGCCCGTGGAAAGAATTCCATCATGGGTGGAAATGATGAACGTGAGAATACATTGAACCAATTATTGGTGGAAATGGATGGTTTCGGTACCAACGTAGGGGTTATTATCCTTGCTGCAACCAACCGTCTGGATGTATTGGACTCGGCTTTATTGCGTCCGGGACGTTTCGATAGGCAGATCTCTATCGACAAACCAGACTTGATAGGTCGTGAACAGATCTTTAATGTTCACCTGAAACCATTGAAACTTGCCGAAGAGGTAGATGCGAAGAAATTATCGGCGCAGACTCCTGGATTCGCAGGTGCTGAAATTGCCAACGTTTGTAATGAGGCCGCTTTGATCGCTGCACGTAAGAACAAAAAAGCAATTGAAATGCAAGATTTCCAAGACGCGATTGACCGTGTCATCGGTGGTCTGGAGAAAAAGAATAAGATTATCTCTCCTGAAGAGAAGAAAATCGTGGCTTACCACGAGGCAGGACATGCGATCGCAGGTTGGTTCTTGGAACATGCAGATCCTTTGGTTAAGGTATCTATCGTTCCGCGTGGTGTTGCTGCGTTAGGATATGCACAGTACCTTCCAAAAGAACAGTTCCTGTACACTACCGAGCAATTGATTGACAGTATGTGTATGACAATGGGTGGTCGTGTTGCTGAGGATATCACATTTGGTAGAATCAGTACCGGTGCACAGAACGACTTGGAGCGCATTACGAAATTGGCCTATGCCATGACTGCTGTTTATGGTATGAACCATAAGGTTGGTAATGTTTCTTTCAGGGACAGTTCTGGCGATAGCCAATTCCAGAAACCTTATTCGGATCAAACAGCAGAGCTGATCGATGATGAGGTAAGGGTATTGATCTCCGAAGTGTACGACAGAACGAAGCAGTTGTTGTTGGATAAACAAGACGGTTTGGTGAAGATTGCCGAGAAACTATTGGAGAAAGAGATCTTGTTCCAGACTGATTTGGAAGAGATCTTAGGAAAACGCCCTTTCAGCAATAAAACGACCTATGACGAGTTTGTCAATGGCGGTGCTGATGGTGGTGGGGTTCCACAGACTGATTTGCCGATTCCTACAACCGATAGAGAAGATGTTCAATCGTCTAACGAGGAGCCGAAACAATTAGATTCAGAATAAAAATTATCAAAATAAAGTAACAGACAGGACTTTCAGTCCTGTTTGTTTTTATATTATGAATATCAGGAATACGACAGCGAAAGAGAAAATGCTGAAGAAAATTCGGCAGGCACTTCTTCAAAAAAGGGAGAACCCACACCCTATGTTTGAAGAAACGGCTTTGTACAAAGATGAGGAAGATTCATTGGATGTGACTTTTGCTAGGGAATTTACCCAGATGTCCGGTAAATTCATTTACTGCGATGGGGAGATCAACCTGATCGAAAACCTGATTATCCTGGTGGAAAAGATCAATATCAGCAAGATCTTTGTTTGGGAGAAGCCGCTTCAACAGATGTTGGATCAATACGGATTCCCTTTCCGGAAGTCGCAGCAGGCTTTGGATGAAATTGAAGCAAGTATCACGACTTGTGAGTCTTTGATCGCCAGAAATGGAAGTATCATGATCTCCAATGCGTCAGAGTCAGGCCGTAGACTGAGCGTATACCCTCCAGTACATATTGTCATTGCCAGAGCTTCCCAATTGGTTATGGATGTTAAACATGCCATGGCTCAAATCAAGGAAAAGTATGGCGATGAGATGCCAACCATGATTACCACCATTACAGGGCCAAGTCGAACAGCGGATATCGAGAAGAGATTGGTGTTGGGTGCGCATGGACCTAAAGAGCTCTATTTATTTTTACTAGAAGACCGTTTTTAGATGATACTACATTCCCTTACCGCTACTCCTGTGGCTAGTTTGATTTTTGCCCTTACTATCGGTTTAAGTATTTATGTCTTTTCTAATCCGCAGTGGTTTGGGAAACTGATGTTGCATCCCTATTCTGTTTCTCGAGATAAAAGTAAATGGTACCTGATCCTGACCAGTGGATTGATCCATAAGGATTGGATGCACCTGATCTTTAATATGATCACCTTCTATTACTTTGGATTTGGACTTGAGCAGATCTTTGTAGAAATAAGTGGTCCTATGGGGCACTTGTTATTTGCCTTGCTGTACATTATTTCATTGATCTTAAGTGATATCCCTACGGTCATTCGCCAAAAAGATAATTATGGCTACCATAGCTTGGGAGCATCTGGCGCTATCAGTGCCGTGCTGTTCAGTTATATCCTTTTCAATCCAAAGATGATGCTGGGTATCTTTATGATTATTCCAATGCCAGCCTATATTTTCGCTTTTGTGTATTTGGGATACTGTATTTGGGCTTCCAAGAATTCTAATGATGGAATCAACCATGATGCCCACTTGTTTGGAGCTCTAACGGGATTGCTGTTTACCATTATTGCCTATCCTTGGATCATTAAACACTTTATCGCACAGTTCTAAGGGTTTCATTTACATGTTGTCCATCAGGAGGACATTGAACTTGTGCCCGTCAGGATCTGAGAATGCAAATCCATAATAATTGTTTTCATCTCTTTTAAGCGGTTGGATGATCTGTCCACCTGCCTCCTTAACCATCTCTTCAAATTCCTGTACTTCTTTCTCCGTATCAGCCGAAAGCGTAAAAATAATGCCATCGGTATTGGAGCCTTCTGGGATATATTTGTCAATTTGACTGGTTCCCTCTTCGAAAAAATGTATGACAAATTTATTCTCTCCGAAAAAGAAGCTGGCCATTTCAAGGTCCGTGCTTTTGGGAGGGGTATTGGATATAAAGCCTAGCCTGGTATAGAATTCATGTGTGCGTTTTGCGGACTTAACACTATAATTTGCCCATATAAGTTTTGGATTCATGCTTATGTTTTATCTAGGAACACATGAGAGGTTTTTTCGTTTTTCACATTTCTAAATTCTTGCCATAGGGCAAGTTTTAGAAAGCAATTATCTGATAATTTAGATCATTAAATAAAAGATGTTATGAAAGATACGTTAGAGGCTAAGGTAAAGGTGCAAGGAAGTAAGGAGCAGGTATGGGAGATGTGGACAAAAGAAGAGTTTGTAATGATATGGAACGTTCCATTCCAGGATTGGCATTGTCCCAAGGTAATCAATGACGTTCGGACAGGTGGGGCTTTTGATTTCCGGATGGAGAAGAAAGATGGTTCGGAAGGGTTTAATTATAAAGGCAACTATACATTGGTCATTCCGTTTGCTCGGATTGAGCTCTTGCAGGAGGATGGCAGGAAGTCGGTCGTGCATTTCACGGAGCAGGACGGGAATACAACTATCGTCGAGCAATTTGAACCCGAAGAAAAAACTGAATTAGGATTGCAACAAGAATTCTGTCAATCCGTTTTGAACAGGTTTAAAGCTTTTGCGGAAGGGAATCTAAAGGAATAGGTTAGATTGGCCTAGCCCGTCCAATTTTCTCTATCCAAACTTCTTAATTGAATGGCTTCAGCAAGATGTTCATTACTGATTTCGATAGAACCTTCGAGGTCAGCAATGGTTCTGGCCACCTTTAGGATTCGGTCATAGGATCTCGCCGAGAGATTGAGCCTTTCCATCGCCATTTTTAGGAGCCGTCTACCGCCTTCGTCAATAATGCAGGTTTCTTGGATGTTCCTAGCTCTCATCTGGGCATTACTATGGATATTGGGTTGCTTTTTAAAACGCTGTTCTTGAATTTTACGTGCTTTGATGACCCTCTCCCTAACATCCTCGCTTTTCTCAGAAGATTTATGGCTACTCAGTTCATTAAATTCGACTGGGGTTACCTCAATATGGATGTCTATCCTATCCAATAAAGGCCCGGATATTTTACTGATGTATTTCTGTACGGCATATGACCCACAGATACAACGTCTGCTGGGATGGTTGTAAAAGCCACAAGGGCAGGGATTCATGGAAGCGATCAGCATAAAGCTGGCAGGGTAATCTACACTGAACTTGGACCTTGAAATGGTAATAGACCTGGATTCCAAAGGCTGACGCATGACTTCAAGAACAGAACGCTTAAACTCTGGCAATTCATCCAGGAATAAAACCCCGTTATGCGCCAAGGAGATTTCTCCAGGTTGCGGATGCGATCCGCCGCCAACAAGTGCGACATCGGAAATAGTATGATGAGGTGATCGGAAGGGACGGATGGTCATCAAAGAGGTTGAGCTAGGTAATTGACCTGAAACGGAATGTATCTTGGTGGTCTCCAGAGATTCATCGACGGTTAATGGTGGTAGGATTGTCGGCAATCTTTTCGCAAGCATCGTCTTTCCAGCTCCCGGAGGACCAATCAATATAACATTATGACCTCCGGCAGCAGCGATTTCCAATGCCCTTTTAATGTTTTCCTGACCCTTGACGTCCGCAAAATCCAAATCGTAGCTGTTCATCAGTTTTGCAAAGCGATCGTTGATATTTACGAGGGTGGGGATGATAGCTAGGGTTCCTTGCACAAACTGTACTGCTTCATTAAAGGACCTTATTCCATAGACCTCAATACCGGAAACAATTGCAGCTTCTTCTGCATTTTCGATGGGTAAGATGATGCCATGGAAGCCATCTTGCTTTGCCTGAAGGGCGATTGATAAAACCCCTTTTACGGGATGTATCTTTCCGTCTAAAGATAATTCCCCAAGGATAACATATTTATTAAGGCGATCAGAGATAACTTGCCTTGAAGCTGCTAATACGCCCATTGCAATGGCTAGGTCATAGGAAGAACCTTCTTTGCGGATGTTTGCGGGAGCTAAATTGATGATGATCTTTTGCCGGGGCATATAGAAACCATTTGACAATATGGCGCTTTCTACTCTTTGTATACTTTCTTTGACAGCGTTGTCAGGTAGTCCGACGATATAGTAATTTATTCCTGGGGTAACATTAACTTCCACGGTTATGCTCGTTGCATTAATCCCGAAGACAGCACTGCAGTAGGTTTTTACCAACATTTTAACGATATTTAATATCACTAAAAGTAAATAAATTATGTATAAAACAAATGATGTTTGGTTAATGCTAACAATTTCTTAAATTTTACTGAATTACAATAGGTGTAATGTAGCCTGAAATTGACGGGATTGGCTAAATTTTTAATAAATAAAACGATTCGGTCTATTTTTTGTTATAATAGTATTAAATGAAATAGAAATTGGTTTAACAACTAAATTGCAGTATAAAATGAAGGATAACGGTAAAATTGTAACAGCGCTGTTGGCTGGACTAGCCGCAGGTGCAGTTTTAGGTATTATTTTCGCACCTGAAAAAGGAAGTGAGACTAGAGAGAAATTTAATGAATCATTAGCTGATTTAACGGATGCAATCAAAGAACGCGCAGAAGAACAATTCGATCAGTTGACTGATTTTAAAGATAAAATCGTTGCGGCGGTAAAATCTAAGCTAGGCAAAGCAGAAGATTCGATCGATGAAGAGATCGAAGAACACGCTTAGTGCTACAGAGCAAACCTTAGATTATTAAAAATTTTTAAATAATAGGTCCAGGACTATCTCCCGATAGTCTTGGAATCTATGATATGGAATTACGTGCATGGAAGAACAAAAATTTTCGTTTTCTGAAGTATTCGATAAATCTAAAGAATACATTGAGACCCAGATTGAATTAGCTAAACTGAAAGCGCTATCTAGATCCTCTAGGATCGTGGGCTCTCTGATTGTGGATGGCAGTAAGGTTTTATTGTCATTGCTGATTGTGTTTTTTGTTTCCCTGGCCTTAGGGTTCTACTTGGGGGAATTACTGGGGAGTTATTCTCTAGGGTTTTTAGCGACAGGAGGGATCTTTTTTGTTATTCTGTTATTGATCAAGGCATTTGAGCCAAAGCTCGAAGAGAAGTTCATGAACATCTCCATTAAGCGCATTATGTCTAAGTGGGATGCCGATGATCATGACGATGAGATCGAAGAGATCAAGGAAGAGGTGCGTGAAGCCGTAAATGAAGTTGAGGAAGAATTAAAGGAAGAAAAAGAACGAGTTTAATCAGGATATGAGAACAAAGGTTACGAATTTTGATGAGTTGACAGCAGAGATTGCTCGCCTTAAGGTACAGAAGAAGGAGCAGGAGGCTTTTTTGTTGAATCAATACGAATTACTGAAACATAAGGTAGAAGCTCCGGCGCGCATTGCGAATATGATCTTCAACCGTGTTCCTGGTGTTTCCACCGTAAAAGGGTTGTTTTCTGGGATCAGCCAAGTGACCAATAAGAACAACAAAGCTGATTGGTTGACCAAGACCCTGCAATTGGGACTTCCTTTAGTATTAAACCGTACTTTATTGAAAAATGCAGGCTGGTTGAAGAAAGGTCTTGTGCTGTTCGGTTCCGAAACGGTGGCAAGCCAAGTGAACCAAAGCAAGGTCACTGCGGTTATCGATAAGCTAACCTCTTTGATCAAACCGAAAAACAAGAAGAAGAAAAAGAAAAAAGAAGAGTTAGTGGAAGCCGTTGCTGCGAACCCTATTCCTCCTAATCATCCTCCAATGATTACGGCAGAAGAAAGTGTTCAGGACAATGTATATGGTATTCCAAAGGACAGTGAAGCCTATTAATTGCTCTTAAGCTTCATTCTTTTTCAAGAAATCCTCATAAGCTAATTTAATGCCTTCTTTCAGGTTGGTCCTTGCTTTCCATCCTAAGCTGGTCAATTTGCTTACATCCATTAATTTTCTTGGAGTACCATCAGGTTTGCTGCTGTCGAATTCCAGTTCACCTTGGAATCCTACGACTTCTTTAATCAACTCTGCAAGCTCGCGGATACTGATGTCCTCACCTACGCCTATATTCACAAACTGCAGGTCATTGTAATTTTCCATCAGGAATACACAGGCATCTGCCAAGTCATCTGCAAACATAAACTCACGCAAAGGCTTTCCTGACCCCCAGATATTTACGGTAGGACTGTTGTTGACCTTTGCTTCATGAAACTTTCTGATCAAGGCCGGCAATACATGGGAGTTCTCAGGGTGGTAGTTATCATTGATGCCGTAAAGATTTGTAGGCATGACAGAGATGTAATTATCATCGTACTGCATTCGATAGGATTCGACCATCTTGATACCCGCGATTTTGGCAATCGCATATGGTTCATTGGTCGGTTCAAGCGTTCCGGTCAATAAATAATCTTCTTTCAAAGGTTGAGGGGCCATCTTAGGGTAGATGCAGCTTGAGCCAAGGAACATCAGCTTTTTGACATCATTTTCATGGGAATAATGGATGACATTGTTTTGGATGGCTAAGTTCTCATAGATAAAATCGGCTCTATAGACGTTATTGGCCATGATGCCTCCAACTTTGGCTGCAGCAAGGAAAACATACTCGGGTTTTTCAGTTTCAAAGAATTCTTTTACGGCCTGTTGGTCACGAAGGTCCAGTTCCTTGGAAGTCCTAACTATGATATTTTCAAAACCTAACTCTTTTAACTTGCGGTAAATAGCCGATCCGACCATACCTCTATGCCCTGCTACGTAAATTTTCGCTTGTTTTTCCACCTGAAGTATTATTTATACAAATATAAGGTTAATTTTGCGACTTAATTATCAGCTATGGGTAAGGATAAACTAAGAAAATTCGCTGAAGTATCCACTTTTAAGAATGTGGTACAGTTGGATGCAGGAAAAGAATATAAGGGTAAATGGGCCAAGGATTTCTTCCAGAATGACAAGCCTTTGATCCTGGAGTTGGCGTGCGGTAAGGGTGAATATACCGTAAACCTTGCGAAATTGTTTCCTGAAAAGAATTTTATTGGTATTGACTATAAAGGGAACAGGATCTGGCGTGGTGCTAAGACTGCCTTGGAAGAAGGCATTGATAATGTTGGTTTTCTGCGGATTCAGATCGAGACCATCTTGGAACATTTTGAAAAAGGAGAAGTGTCTGAGATCTGGATTACCTTCCCTGACCCGCAACCTCAAGATAGCCGTGAAAAGAAGCGCTTGACAAATCCTGTCTTTTTGGAAAGATATAAAGAGATCCTGGTGCCAGAGGGTATCATGCACCTCAAAACGGATAACGATGGCTTCTTCGCTTATACTTTGGAGCAAATCGACCTACAGGGCTTGCCAAAACTGAAGGAAACCAAAGACCTATATCATTCAGATTTAGTTGATGAGGTGTTGTCCATCAAGACCTACTATGAGAAAAAGTATTTGGCTGAAGATAAAAACATCAATTACGTGCAATGGAAATTCGCAAAATGATAGCGAATTAAGAATGATTTCGTAAATTCATTTATTATGAAAAGAATTTGCCTAATCTGCCTTTTATTAAGTTATCAGTTTGCATCAGCACAAGATAATCTGAAAACCGACTTCCAGCGTATTTATGAAGATATCAATACCAATTCGGAAGCCTATGAACGTTTAAAATACAGTACCGAAAACCTAGGGCATCGCTTAACGGGTTCTGAACAGGGCAAGAAAGCCGAAGAACATGTGTTCAACCTATTGAAGTCCTATGGTTATGAGGTCAAGTACCAACCTTTTTCCGCGCAGAGCTGGGCTCGTGAATCGCTGCACCTCAAGCTCAACAACAGCGAGGTTCCTACCGTATCTTTGGCACATTCTCCTGTCAAGGTCGATATCACCGCGGATCTAGTCGATCTAGGCAATGGCCTGGAGGCCGACTATCAAAAGGTTGGCGACAAAGTCAAGGGGAAAATTGCCTTGGTCTACCTGCACATTCTCCCTAATTCCGGAGAGAACCTAAAAAATCTACACCGTTCCGAAAAAACAGCCTTAGCAGAGAAATATGGCGCTAAAGGGATTGTATTTATCAACAGTGTGAAGGGCAATGTGCTACTTACTGGTACAGCTTCCATTACCGGGAAATTGATCGATATCCCAGCGATCTGTATCGGATTCGAAGATGGTATGAAATGGAAAGAGACCTTAGCTAAGGAAAAGGTACAGGCCGAGATCAATATGCGCAATAAGGCGGAGGAAGCAACGGCCAGGAATATTATTGTTTCCATTAAAGGTTCTGAGTTGCCCGAAGAAAAGATTGTTATCGGGGGCCACCTAGACAGTTGGGACCTAGCGACCGGAGCTATTGACAATGGTTTGGGATCCTATGCGATTATTGATATGGCGAGAACTTTCAAAAAGCTGAACCTAAAACCAAAGCGTTCCATTGATTTCGTCCTCTTTATGGGCGAGGAACAAGGCTTGTTGGGTTCAAAAGCCTATGTAGCCGAAGCTATCAAGAATGGGACATTGGGTCAGATCAAATATATGTTGAACTTTGATATGACCAATGCGCCTACAGGATTCTCGACAAGTAGGGATGAAATGATGCCATTATTGGATTCCTTGGGTGGAATATATGCCGAAGTAGATACCGATTTTAAGAATAAAAATGCCTCAGGGGCAGGATTGCACAGCGATCACCAGCCATTTATGATGCAGGGGATCCCTACAGGATCTGCAACAGGAGGCAAGTTGCCTAACAATGCCGGCTTATATTACCATTCTGACAATGACGTTTTCAGTCTGGTTGATAAAAAGGGATTGGAGCAGACCGTAAAAGTAGGTGCAGCCTACCTATATGCCTTGGCCAATGCCAAAGCAATTCCAGCACAACGATTTTCGGATGATGAAATTGTGAAATTCTTGGAATCTAAAGGATTGAAAGAGCCTTTAATGATTTCAGGAGAATGGCGTTGGGGGAAATAATTAGATTAATGAACCCCCTGCCTGGATAAAGGTGTTTTTCTTTTCCATGAAAGCACCTTTATCTATCGCTTTTGTTGCCTTGGAAATAATGCTGGTCTTGAAACCTTCCGAGATTGCATCCATTGCCGTAAAGAATACACAGAAGTCTGCCGCTAAGCCACATACATGAACTTCGTCAATCTTTCTTGCCTTCAAGTAACCGGCCAATCCCGTGTCTTTCCTTTTGCCATTATCATAGAATCCGCTATAGCTATCAATTCTAGGGTCCATGCCCTTTCTGAAGATGGCCTCAATTCTGCTGCTATCTAGTTCTTCAGAAATCTGTGCACCATAGCTTTCCTGTACGCAATGGTCTGGCCAAAGGACTTGTTCAAGGCCGTCCAGATCAATGACCTCAAAGGGCAATTTGCCTTCGTGCTTGCTGGCAAAGCTCAGGTGGTCTTGGGGGTGCCAATCCTGCGTTGCAACCACTAAATCGTAATCTTTTTGGATACTGTTTATAATAGGGAGGATTTCATCGCCTTTAGCTACTTCCAATGATCCGCCCGGTAAAAAATCGTATTGAACATCTACAATAATCAGTGCCTTCATAGTTCTAATGTAATAAAAATTAATCGACCGACAGCATATAGCCAACCCCACGGATATTGCTGATCTTGATCCGTTCATCCTGAGCGAGGTATTTCCGGATGCGGCTGATGAACACATCCAAGCTACGGCCGGTGAAATACGTGTCATTGCTCCAATAGGTACGGATGATTTCGTCCCTCGGGACAACCTTATCCTTGTTTTCGATCAATCTCTTCAGCAGTTCAGACTCCCTATAGGAGAGCTTTTCGGTGGAATCCCCAATGCTGAGGGTGTTTTTTGCACTATCGAGGGTGTAATTTCCGAGAATCAATTTGCTAGGGGACATGCTTTGTCCCACCTTTTTGAGCGCAGCTTCGATCCGGACAATCAGTTCTTCGATTTTAAAAGGTTTCCGGATATAGTCGTTGGCCCCTAATTTAAAGCCCTTGACCACATCTTCCGTCTGGGTCATCGCAGTCAGGAAAATTATGGGCGTGAGCAGGTCGGTCTTCCTGATCTCCTTGGCCGTCGTGAATCCATCCATGATAGGCATCATCACATCCAATACAATAATGTCCGGTTTATACTTGTTATGGAATACAATAGCCTGCTGTCCATTCAGCACATGCCGAACTTCAAAACCATGTTCCTCCAAACTGTCAGAAACAATCATGGCCAGGCTTTCCTCGTCTTCTACATATAAGATGTTTGTCATTTCCCTAATTTGAATTGGCTAACCAAAATGCCCCCATTCCAATACATGGAATTAGGACTGCTTTGGTAAATCTATAACAAAAGTACTGCCAACTGCCTCTTCGCTGCTCAAATCTATAGTCCCTTGATGTTGCTGTACGATTTGCTTGACATAGGCAAGGCCTAGCCCGAAGCCTTTCACATTGTGAATATTGCCGGATGGCACCCGGAAAAACAGATCGAACACCCCTTTTTGATAGGCTTTGGGGATTCCTATGCCATTATCTTGTATAGAAAGTCTGTATCTGTCCCCGTTTTCAGAAAGTGCGATATTTATTTTCACCTGATCTCCAGCATACTTGATGGCGTTGTCGAGTAGGTTATTGATGACGTTTTTAATATGGGCTTGATCCGCAAAGATTTGGAAGGAGTCCCCGGTAATCGTTTTTTGGATATCTACTTCCTTTTTGGCAAACAGTTTAGCGTTCTCCATCGATTCATCGATCAAATTGTCGAGGTCAAACCAAGTCTTTTCCAGCAAGACGCCGTTAGTTTCAGCGACATCCACCTGCAACACCCTTTCTATCATGTCAGATAGGTGCTCCAGTTCCTGACGGGAAATCGATAGGTACCTATTCATCCGTTCCTTGTCATCCTTTGCACCATAACGCTGTATAGACTCTATGGCAGCCATTACCGTTGAGACAGGTGTCTTTAGCTCATGGGTCATGTTGTTCACAAAGGCTTTCCGCATCTTGGCCAATTGGTTCTGTTTGCGGATGGTCACCAACAGGGTCCAGAATGTTCCGATCAATGCAATGATCAAAATTAATGAGAATAAAAGCTGCCAACCGATCTGCTTTAAGAGGTACACGGTAGGATTGATGTAATCTACTTCGAGATAAAGGTTTTCGCTTTGGTCGATTACAATGGGCCTAGATTTACTTTCCTTATAGCGTTGGTGGTAAAATTCCTTATTGCGCTCCTCTTCATTGGGCAGATTTGATATCTGCAATATAAAAGGCGAGTACATGTCCCTTTCCCGTAATGATTTTTCCAGGCGAATCTGCAAGGAGTCAATGGTGGCCTCGTTCCAATTGATGGTGCGCACGACATAGGATGAAATAAAATGCCGGCTCATCTTGCTCTTGGAATTGCCTGTGGAGTCACTTCCGTTCTGTCGATCGTTCTTGCGGTTGAAGTTCTGGTTCTCGAAGATGCTTTTTATGGTATCTACATTTATTTGCGGATATTTTTCTTTAAAAGCAATGGATAGCCTATCAATTCTGTCCTTACGTTGATTTTGGTTTTCCTTCTGGATCTGCTCCTCGTTTTCGCTGTAAAAGTCCTGAACCACATCAAATAGCTCATGTTCGGTCATTCCCAAAAAGAACTGTTTATGGCCGAAATAACTTCCAAATAACCAAAAACCCAGCACAACGATAATCCCAGCGATGGTGAGGACAATGGAAGCGAGCAATATTTTATACTTTTTTAACATAATTAAAACAAATTTAAATTAGTAGATTTGCTCCGCATAAATATTGGTGGGCTTTTAACAAATTATAACACTGATTAACAAAGTGCTACTTAAATTGTCGCATTTCTGCTTAATAATACGTTATTTGCTCAATAGATTTATGCTGCTTACAAAAGATTTTTCATGGAAGAAGTCAATTAAGTCCATTAATCATGTTTTTGGATGTGTATTTTAACATTTAATAACATGGGATAAACTTCTGCAATCCATACTTTTGCTAGACTAATGATTTTATGATTAAACAATTACGAATTATTCTTTTTGCTACTCTTGGTTTAAGTGCACTCTTTACAATAAGTTGTGATAAGGATATGTCAATCTCGTTGGATAACGACAATCTTGATAACCTAAACGTAACCTCAGATGATACGCTGAGTGCTACCGTTTCAACCGTGCAGATGCCAAATATCCCTACCTCAGGTAGCGGAGTGGTCTTGGTAGGTAAAGTTTCACAACCAACCACCGGTAGTTTGAAGTCTACTTCATATTTCCGACTAAACCCTACAGGTATAACTAGTGATATCCCTACAAATGCCAAATTTGACTCCTTAAACTTAGTGTTGGTACCAAGTTATTGGAGGATTGCATATGGTGATACCACGAAACTTCAGACCATTTCTGCACACCGATTGACCCAATCTTTAGAAACAAAAACTATAGATAATTCTTTCAATGGGCAGCCAAATCCATTCTATATTACTGGACCGGCAATTTTTGGCCATCAAAAGTTCAGTTATGCAGCAAATGAATTGGGTTCTGTAAAGTTCTTACCTAAGAAGTCTAAGAAAGATACGGTTTCCATGCGCTTGAATGATGCATTGGGTACGGAGTTCTTCAACAAGATCAAAGCTTCTGATATTGCATTCAATTCAGCTTCCAATTTCCAGGAATACTTTAAAGGCTTGAGTTTGGTTTCTGCCGAAACGAATACAGCGATTATCGGTTTCTCTGACACCCTACAGGTTAAGGTTAACTATTCTTATCTGGGGTCGGATGGTTTCAAGAAAACCGGATCTAAGGTGTTGAACATGACCGAAAAGACTTTCCAGTACAATCAATTTGACAAGGATGTACAGGGTACAGTATTTGAAGGATTGAGTTCAACCCAAGCCCTTGAGAGCAAGAATACGGCTGGAATCACCTATTTACAAGGTGGAACAGGTGTTGTTACTGAAATCAAGTTTCCTGCTTTAAAGGAATTCTTGGCCCAACAGGGACTGGCTGTCAATAAAGCAGAACTGATTATTGAATTAGAAACCTTGCATACCGGTTATATGCCAGCTATTCCAAACCCAATATTAATGATTGCTGATAATAGGATTCCACTTTCTTATGTGCATCAGCCATTTGGAAGGGACCCTCAATTTGCGCAATACATTAAATCAGATAATTTAGGAAAAAAAGGTAGGTATACTTTTAATATGATTGAGTATATTAAAAATACCACGGATGCAGAATGGGGTAATAAATCTTTATTCTTATCCATGTTCCCGACCGCAGGTCTAGGTTTTACACCTTATACCAGCGTTTTGGCGACACAAAACAATGAACCGAAAGTTAAATTAAATATCGTATATACAAAATTTAAATAGTCTATGAATAAGAGAAATTGGCTTGTACTACTTTTGATAGGAGCCTTCGCAATTACTACATTTAACTCATGTAAAAAAGAGGAATCAACAGATACAGATACTGGTCCAACTGAATGGGAAACATCTATCGTTCTTACAGGTAAACCAAGAAATGGTGCTGCAACATTTACAATCAATGACGTAGCTTATTTAGTGGGTGGACAAATGAAAAATAATGAGTTATTAAGTGACTCTTATTCATTCGACGGTACTTCTTGGACTAAAAAAGCAGAATTCACTGGTCCTAAAAGACATAGTGGAGTTGGTTTTGCAGTTGCTGGAAAAGGATATGTAGGATTAGGTTTTGGAAATGACGGGGTTACTTCCGGACCTCTAAAAGATTTTTATCAGTATGACCCTGCAACCAATGCATGGAAAAAAATTGCTGATTTCCCAGGTGATGCTCGTCATTCTGCAGTTGCATTTACTTTAGGTAATGCAGCATACGTAGGATTAGGTGGTAATAATGCTACTGATGAGACTTTCTCAGATTTCTATAAATATGATCCTGCTACAGACAAATGGACTGAAATTGCTACTTCATTCAGCAACAAGAAAATGGGTGCTTATGCATTCGTGATCAATAATGTAGCTTATGTAGGTGGTGGTATTTCCAATGGTGTTCCAACGAATGATTTCTATTCATTTGATGGTACTAAATGGGAAAAGAGAAAATCTCTTACTGAAGATAACAAAGATGCAAGACGTGTCAATGCAAGTGCATTTACTATTGGCAACAATGGTTATGTAGTTTCTGGACGCTCTCAAACTGGTGTTGTGAGTACAGTATGGAAATATAACCCAGCTGAAAACGCATGGTCTGATGGTAGCGAATCTATCCCTTCAGCTCGTGAAAAATCAATTGCTTTCGCAATCAAAGGAAAAGGATACATCAGTACTGGTAATTCAGGAACTGGTTCTTTCTTCGATGACACTTACGTGTTCACTCCAGTTAGATAATATTTTTATATAACGATAGAAAAGGGATGTCCTATAGGTCATCCCTTTTTTATTGCATTTAGGTTTTCAATCCCAATTGTTAAACTAGATAAGACCTAATTTCAGAGGGTCTTTTTTTTGAGAGTTACATACTGAATAAAGTTTAGTCTCATTCGAGACATATTCCGAATTTTCCGAATGTGTCTCGAATGAGACCAAAGCAATACCCGAAGCCACAGCTCCATTTTTTTAGGATAGTATGGGGTTCAAAATCTCCAGTAATGTCCGAATGTGTTAGGCTATGGCTAAAAGAAAAGTGGCAACCTTTATCGGGTTGCCACTTCTGTTAAATCTTGAATGATCTAGTATTTTTTAGATAAGTCCTTTAGCAGATAAAAGTTCTGCAACTTGAACCGCATTGGTTGCTGCACCTTTACGAAGGTTGTCGGCAACTACCCATAGGTTCAATGTTTTCTCTTGGGTCTCATCTCTACGGATACGGCCAACGAATACTTCGTCCTTACCGTGTGCATCTTTAGGCATTGGGTATTCTAGGTTTGCAGGGTTATCTACAACCACTACACCTTCTTGAGCTTCAAGAGCTGCACGTACATCTGCCAAGTCGAATTCGTTTTCAAACTCGATGTTTACCGATTCAGAGTGACCACCGATTACAGGGATACGTACAGTTGTAGCCGTAACCTTGATGGAATCGTCGCCCATGATCTTGTTGGTTTCTTGGATCATCTTCATTTCCTCTTTCGTGTACCCATTGTCTTGGAATACATCGATATGAGGAATTACGTTCAGGTCGATCTGATAAGGATAAGCTTTTTCGCCTTCCACGCCATTACGCTCGTTCATCAATTGGTCAACAGCTTTTACGCCCGTACCGGTTACGGATTGGTAAGTAGAAACTACAACACGTTTGATTTTATATTTTTCATGCAAAGGCTTCATCACGACAACCATTTGAATGGTTGAGCAGTTCGGGTTTGCAATGATTTTGTCTTCAGCAGTCAATACATCGCCATTTACTTCTGGCACGATCAATTTCTTGCTCGGGTCCATACGCCAAGCGGATGAGTTGTCGATAACGGTAATTCCAGCTTCCGCGAATAGGGGTGCATATTCCGTAGAAGTGCTGCCGCCAGCAGAGAAAAGAGCTACATCAGGTTTAAGAGCAATAGCTTCAGATGCAGTCACGACCTTATACTTCTTTCCCTTGAATTCGATTTCCTTACCCTTACTTCTTTCAGAAGCAACAGGAATCAATTCTGTAACTGGGAAATTACGTTCCGCTAACACTGTCAACATTTCTGACCCGACTAGACCAGTCGCGCCTACTACTGCAACTTTCATAAATAATATTTGCTTAAAATTTTAATTATTATTGATTTTCTTAAGGTAACAAACATACTAAATAAACCTGAACATTTTTGGAATATTTTCGCTTTTAATAATTGATTATCACTATGATGGAATAAAGTTCAACAAGATTTGGCTTTTGATGTAAAACGTTCAGGTAAATCGGGTTTTCGTTGACAATGTTTCATTGAAAAATTGGTTTTACAGACCGTAAACGCCCGAATGCTTTTTGAATGTAAAAAATTAAATCATACGTTTGCGCAAAATGCTGGGAAACATCATATTCAGGCATTTAATTGGTAATTTCGCCATATTATTTTAGAAGTTCTTGAAATAACTAAATTTATAAAACTATCATTTCTATAATGAAAGAAGTCATTTTGATGATCGGAGCCAATGGTCAGATTGGTTCAGAGTTAGCTGCAGCATTGCGAATCAAGTTCGGAAACGAAAATGTTATCACCTCAGATATACGCGAACCCAAAGAGATTGCCGACGGTGAGATCTTTGAAACATTGAATGTATTGGACAAAGAAGCGATCAAAGCTTTGATCCTAAAATATAAACCTACCCAGATTTATTTATTGGCAGCGATGCTATCCGCAACTGGGGAGCAATATCCACAGAAAGCGTGGGACCTGAACATGAATGGTCTCTTGAATGTATTGGACCTAGCGGTAGAATTGGGGATCAAGAAGATCTTCTGGCCAAGCTCCATTGCGGTATTTGGTCCACATTCACCTAAAGAGAACACTCCTCAATATTGTGTGATGGATCCTAATAGCATTTATGGGATCAGTAAATTGGCTGGCGAGCGTTTATGTGAATATTATCATAATAAGTATGGTCTGGATATCCGCAGTGTTCGTTATCCGGGCATTATCTCTTGGCGAACCGAACCAGGAGGAGGTACCACGGACTATGCAGTACATATCTTTTTTGAGGCAATCCGCCAAGGGAAATACACTTCCTTCCTGAATGCAGGAACCGAGTTGCCGATGTTGTACATGGATGATGCGGTTCGAGGCACCATTGAGTTAATGGACGCACCATCAGCGGGTTTGACGATCCGTTCCAGCTACAATCTTGCGGGGGTTAGTTTTACTCCGACAGAAATTGCTGAAGAAATTAAAAAAATTCTCCCTAATTTTGAAATCTCCTATTCAGACAATGATCCGCGTCAAGCAATTGCTGATTCATGGCCAAAGAGCATCAATGATGATCAAGCAAGAGCAGATTGGGGCTGGAAGCCGACATTTGATCTGGCAGGGATGGCAGAAGACATGCTGGAGAATCTTAAAACAAAACTAAAATAAAATGGGTAGAGCTTTCGAATTTAGAAAAGAAAGAAAATTTAAACGCTGGGCCAAAATGGCCGTTCAATTTACGCGTCTTGGAAAAGAAATTGCAATCGCAGTAAAAGAAGGCGGTCCTCACCCGGAGAACAATTCCCGCTTACGTACCGCAATCCAAAATGCTAAGGCAGTGAACATGCCGAAGGATCGTGTGGAAGCGGCTATTAAAAGAGCCTCTGAGAAGGATTCAAAAGGTTACGAAGAATTTGTATACGAAGGATACGGTCCTCATGGAGTTCCTGTATTGATCGAAACTGCTACTGATAATACCAACAGAACAGTGGCAAACGTTAGAAGTTATTTTACCAAAGCTGGTGGATCCCTAGGAAAAACCGGATCCCTGGATTTTATCTTTCAAAGGAAATCTGTATTCCGCTTTCCGGCTACCGATGAGCTCGATGTGGAAGAACTTGAGTTGGAATTAATCGACGGAGGTCTGGAAGAATTATATGTGGAGGCTGATGAGGAAGGAAACGATATTATCGTGGTACAAACTTCCTTTGAGGACTTTGGAAACATGCAACGCCTTTTAGAAGAAAAAGGGATTGAAGTTTCTTCCGCTAAGACAGAACGTATTGCTTTATCGCATACGACTCTGTCTGAAGAGCAAGCTGCTGACGTCCTAAAATTGATCGATAAGATCGAGGAAGATGATGACGTTCAAGCGGTATATCACAACATGGACTAATCCAGATCAGGATATGAAAACACAAAAAGAGGGCTTGCCCTCTTTTTGTGTTTTTACACGGGGGGATTTGAAGAAAGTTCAGTTCCTGTGCGTTTTTTGGTCTAAATGTATACATTTGTATATGCTTTCGTTCACCGAGTTTTTCACGAAAAAGAAAATTGACATCAATGCTTTGCAAAAAGCGAAGCCTGAACTTTATCAAGAATTTGATAGAGATTATGCTTTGATGGGTGAAAAGAGTTTTGATCATAGCAAGAAGTTCTGGTTCAATAGACTTAGAAAAGATTACCTCTTGAAAGAGATCGAAATCTCGGAACCGAAGAAAGCCGAAATCAAAGTAGAACCGTCTGCCACAGCTGCATCTAGCAGCACTGCGCCAGCCGCTGCCAAACCAGCAGGATTCCGTCCTAAGTTTAAAGCTGCTGTCAAACCTGTTGAAGAGAAGTCAACGGAAGAAACAGAGTCTAATCCAGCTGCCAAAGCGCCGACAGGCTTTAAGCCTCGTTTTAAGGCCGCTGCTCCTCCCGAAAAGCAGGATGACCTAAGCGGCAGCAATGAGGGAGATAAGCCAACTGAAGCGATTAAAGAGGCTGAGGAGACGGTAGCCAAGCCAAAAGGCTTTACACCAAGGTTTAAAGCAGCGAACCTACCGAAAAAGGTAGGGGAAGAAAAGCAGAAAGATACCGAAGCGGAAACATTGGCAGAAAATGCTGTAGAGAACAAGGAGGCTGTTGAGCCTGCGAAACCGAAAGGCTTTACGCCAAGGTTTAAAGCAGCAAACCTTCCTAAAAAGGTAGGGGAAGAAAAGCCGAAAGATACCGAAGCGGAAACATCGGCAGAAAATGCTGTAGAGAACAAGGAGGCTGTTGAGCCTGCGAAACCAAAAGGCTTTACGCCAAGGTTTAAAGCAGCAAACCTTCCTAAAAAAGTAGAGGAAGAAAAGCCGGAAGAAGCCCAAGCGGAAACATCGGCAGAAAATGCTGTGGAGAACAAGGAGGCTGCTGCTCCTGCGAAACCAAAAGGCTTTACGCCAAGATTTAAGGCGGCAAACCTGCCTAAAAAGCTGGAGGAGAAAGAGGATTCCTCTTCCGATTCTGAACCTGAAAACAAGCTACAGGAAGATCAATCTGCAACAGATGTTACAGAAGCTAAACCTGCAGAAGAAAATACATCTAAGCCTACTGGCTTTAAACCAAGGTTTAAGGCTGGTGTTACCAAAACGACAACTAACCAGGAGGACAAGGATCCCCATCCTGAGCAATCAAGTGCTCCAACTGAAGAACCATCTACCCAAACAACAACAACAAAACCAGTAGGTTTCAAGCCGCGTTTTGTGGCCAAGAAATCATCAGATCAAAAAGATAAGGAGGATTAGAAAGAATATGGATAATCCCATTTATTTTATATTTTTAATTTCAAAAGCGCGTATAAATTATGTTAAAAGAAGAAAGGCAAGCCTATATAATACACCAAATCAACATACATAATAAAGTTTTATCCTCAGATCTGAGCGTTCAGCTGAATGTTTCGGAAGATACCATTCGTCGTGATTTGAACGAACTGGCGGAAAGTGGTAAAGTTTTGAAGGTATATGGAGGTGCATTATCTAAGTCTTTTCAATATCCCTTCCAAGAGGGGAATGTATATGCCAAAGAAGCTAAAAAAGAGATTGCTTCCAAGGCTATTTCGTTGATTCAAAGCGGTATGACCATCTTGGTAGGTGGGGGAACCAGTATGATTGAATTGGCACGTTTGGTTCCAAAAGATGTTCAGTGTACCTTTTTCACGATCAGTCCTTTAGTTGCATTGGAGTTGGCGGAGAAGGAAAACCTAGAGGTCTTCCTTTTGGGCGGAAAGCTTTCCAGGAACACAAATGTTGTGTCAGGGTCGCAGGTAATCAATGAGTTATCAGATATCAAGGTCGATCTATGTCTGTTGGGGACGAACAGTCTTTCTGTAGAAGAAGGGGTGACCGATTCCGATTGGGAAGTTGTTCAGATCAAGAAAGCGATGATCAAATGTTCGCAGAAATTAGGGGTACTGAGTATTGTCGAGAAATTGAATTCCAACCAAAAGCTTAGGGTTTGCCCATTAAAAGATATTACTTATCTCATTACGGACTTAAATCCTAAGCATCCAAGTCTAGAAGAATTCAGTAAACAGATAACCATTATTTAATTTGGTTTTTTTCCAAAGGTCTTTACACGAATGGCTCTCTCAACGAGCCATTTGTTGCTTTCGATAAAGAGGTTGTGCCAGAGCAGGTTATAGTTTATCCTGCGGTTGAATAGGGTTCTCTTTGCGTGTTTCAGTAGCTTAAAGACACTGTATCCCGCCAGACCGTTAAATGGTTTGGCATAGTAGGAAGCATGGTGTTTCTTCCATTCTTCAACAGCCTTTTTATTGACATATTCCACATACTCTTCATTTGCCAACTTAGCAGAGAGCGGCTTAACAAAGTCTGCGGACAATTTTTCGTCCTTCAATTCCACCAGATGCTTTTTCTTTTCTACAATATGTAGGAAGTGCTTGCTCAGCTTTTTGTTTTCGAATTCGAGTTCCAGTACGCCGCCTACGTTCCATTGCGGGTGATTTGCAGGATATTCAAAATAAAAGTTACCAAGGCTATAGGCGATCAATTTACCGTTATATTCTTCTATGCCCTGAACGACATGGGGATGGTGTGCGATGATGACATCAACACCTAAATCAATCAATTCCTTATAGCGTTCCTTCCATTCCGGAATGGGCACATCCAATAGTTCGACCCCAGCATGAATTTGAACGATCAGGATATCCACTTGTTTTCGGTAATGTTGGATATCGGCGTTTACCCGCTTGGCATTGACCCAAGCATGACCGACTAATCGGTCGCCATTTAATGCGCCATACCCATTTTCTCCATAAGCCAAGAAGCCATACTTTACCTCATCAAGAGTCCAGGTTTTTAAGCCATAAGCCTCTTCCTCAGAACCCACACCTAAGATTTCCTGACGGGGAAATAGATCCATCGTTTTGAGCAGGGCTTCTTCGCCGAAATCATAGATATGGTTGTTGGCTAGTGAAAAGCAATTGAAACCGAGTGCCTGCAGCCAAGTTGGAGCGTTTTTGTTTTGGGCGACGAGGGGACCTGTTTTATGGATCGGCTGTCCAACGCCTTGGATAGGAGCTTCAAAATTGCATGATTTTAGGTCTGCAGATTTAAATAATTCCTTCAGGCTAGGAGAAAATTGTGGTGCTTTTTCACAGACAATATCTCCAACAAAGACAAACTTATGCTTGGATGTTGCTTGCATTTCTTTTTCTCAATAAAGTTTCAATCGGTTTGATTGTAATATAAGCAAAATAAGCTTCCAATAAATCGTTTTTTGCACCCAATAATTTCAAAACGCCCTTAACCTTAGGGGTATGCATCAAAGTTTGGAAGATTTTTTCCTTTCTTCCGATATGCATGACCTTTTGGTTGATCCAAGCTAAGTATTCAGGGTTCAGGCATTCCTTCAATAGATTTACATCTAAAGGGCTCAAGGTTTCGTTCAGCAGAGCGTAATAATTGAGTGAATTCTGATAGGTGTACCTATGTTTTTCCTCTTCGAACAGGAGGTTGTTTTTTCTGAAGAAATCCCTTTGCCAAGCACGGTTTTCCCTTCTCTCCTGCGGAAGGTTCAGCATGGAAATGGCAATATCCTCATCGACGAAAGGAGAATAGCCTGGATAGCCCATTTTTGCAGGTACCGAAATTAAATATTGCAACATCATCATCTTGGTCCGCATGGCGGTGATGATACGGTATTCAGGGGAATCTAAATGTTCTTTCTGTCGGTCATAAATAGGCTCGACGATGCCACTATAGTCAATATTCATGGCTAATTTGGAATCGGCGCTCATGCCATGGGTATATCCAAGTGTACGGTAAGAGGCAGCACTGTCTATCATGGGAACTTTGACGGCTCCTGCCCAGGCATCACCGATAATTCCGCTTAGAAGCTGCATTGGATTGCCTGCCTCCAATTGTTTGATCTTGTCATAGAATTCCATATGGTAGGTGCCAGAGGCAGCAACAGCAGGACCAAACTGATCATACCATTGATCCATATAGACATTGAACTTGCCTAGGGGAATCCTATTCCACTGGGTGTGCAATCTTTTGGAAAGCAGACCGGCATAAACGGCCTCGCGCGACTCATCCTGATTTAAGGAGGTGCCATAGGTATAGGCATGGATCCTGTTCTTGTCCTGCAAAAGGACGTTCATCAGCCTAGAATCAAAGCCGCCGCTGGTCGGGATCAGGATATCATCCTTAAATCCATCCGCCCACTTGTTGAGTGCGGAGCTAAGTTTGTGTAAGACATCATCCTCATGAGATTTCTTGCCCAGCAGCTTTAAGGTATCATCATCAGTCTCTTTTATGGAGAGATTTCCGTTTTCAAGAATTAAAACCTGGTTGGGCAATAGGTATTTTACGTCTTTGACTGGGGTATGTCCAAAAACGCTATAGCCAAAATCTAGATATGCTGCTAAGCCTTCTGGGTCAATTTCCAGATTGGCATAATCAATGACCTCATTGACGTCCTGACTGTGTTTTCCGGTCTTAAGATTATAGAATACGGTTTGATAACCTACCCAATTTCCTTTTGCAACTTCCATTAAGATTTTTTCGCTAATTTCTTCTTTAACATGCCCAAGATTTCCAACCAGATATCATTTTTGATCATATGATTGGCTCCAACATAAATAACTACGAATATAAGGCTTTGTACTATGATGAGTAGCAAGTAATTCGGTATTAGGTTAAAATAGAGCGGTAAATAAGCCAGTCCAGCCGCTATGATGGAAATCAGGGTCGTCGGTAAGAGGTCTTTCACCTGCATGAACAGGTTGTAGCCATAAACCCTACCGCTCATGACTGCTGCAATAATATAACAAATGATCCTAACGGCAACGAGGCCAAGGGCAATCATGACCAGACCATGTCTGTAGGTGAAAAACAGGGTTATGATAGCCAAGGAAACCTTGGTGATTTCCAAGATCAGGAAAAGCTTAGAGCGCCCTTTGATATTCAGGAAATTCGCATTCAGATCGGTCAATGAAGTGAAGATACTGGCGAAACATAATATCTGGAACAATAGTATCGATGATACCCAGGTGTCCGTTAGGAAGAAAACAAAACCTGGTTTGGCCACGGCAATGGCCAGAAAACTGATCGGCATCAAAGCGAATGCAAGGCTAGATAGTGTTTTTCTGCTGGCATTCAAGTACCTTGGGAGGTCGTCTTGGATAGGGGTCAAGGTAGACAGAGTCGTTCCCTGTAAAATAGCGGTAATGGTCTGTCCTGCTGTTTCTCCCCATTTATTACCTTGGTAATAGTATCCTACTTGGGCAGGAGTGTAAAATTTTCCGATAAAGGAAGCATAAAAAGGAGAGAGTACCTTGCCCAACATGTTTGAAACCATAAAGGAAAGGGAGAACGAAAGATGCTTTTTTAAGGATGCTCCACTGAAAGCGAAATTTACTTTCCAATCGCCCCACATCCATAGCATTACCGTTCTGAACAGGGTGTACAAAAGAGGTTGTAAAATCAATGCCCATACTCCATAACCCAATAGGGCAACAATGACCACAATAATGCCTGCAAAAAGGACGGCCAATACATTGATTCTGGTCGTTAAATGGAATTGAAACTTCTTGAGGATCTTAACGTATTGTACAATACTAAAAGATTGGATAATAATCTGCAGGAACAAGACCCTAGCATAAAGGGCAAGGTTTGGGATATTGTAGTATTTTTCGATATAAGGGGATGCAAAATAGAGCATCAGGTAGATAATGGCACTTACGGAGAGGTTGAAGATGAACATGGAAGAATAGTCCAATTCATCCACTACCTTGGTCCTGACCAACGAAGTTGCCAATCCACTATCTACAAAGGTTGTCGCAATAATGGAAAATATCGCCAGGGCGGCGATCACAGCAAACTCATCGGGGCTTATGATCCTGGCCGTAATGATCGCGACGATGGTAACGATGGCCTGATTGCCGAATCGATCCAAGGTATTCCAGAATAGCCCGTTGATGGTGATGTTTTTCGTGTTTTCGCTCATGTATTGGATTAATCAACAAATTTAGGAAAGATTCTTGTACAGCATAAGAAAAAAGCATTATACTTAATGCATTACGAGATTTACTCATATATTTGATTTAGAATAGATTGATTTTCCTTTTCACATGCTAGCACCAATCGCTTTATTTGTTTACAATAGACCCGTACATACCCGTAAGACATTATCCGCTCTTGAGGCCAACAGTTTGGCGGAGCAATCCGATATATACATCTTTTCAGATGGGGCAAAAACGGCCCAAGATATCGAGGCGGTCAACCAAGTGCGTTCCATCATCCGTGAACCTTGGAAGTTTAAGCACATCTATATCATCGAACGCTCCCAAAACAAGGGACTTGCCAACAGTATCATCGAGGGGGTAACCCAAGTGGTGCAGAAACATGGAAGGATCATCGTTCTGGAGGATGACCTGGAAACCTCCAGTTTTGCCCTTCAGTACTTCAATGATGCGCTCAACCATTATCAAGATCAGGAAAAGGTGATGGAGATTTCGGGCTATATGTATCCCGTGGAGAAACCCAAGAAACTGCCGCAATCATTTTTCTTTCGGGTAGCCAATAGTTGGGGCTGGGCAACATGGGATAGGGCTTGGCAACATTTCAATCCCGATATTGAAGAGCTGACCAAGGATTTTACCCGTAAAAAAAGGAAAGCTTTTAGCGTGGATAACTCCGAGAATTTCTGGAAGCAGGTCAAGCAATTCAAGGCCGGCAAAATTAATTCCTGGGCAATCCGTTGGTACCTATCGGTTTTCAACAAAGGCGGACTGGTCCTGTATCCCCGGTTTTCATTTATCCAAAACACGGGAACGGACGGTTCGGGGACCCATTCGGATGTTGATAAGGTCTATCGGGTGGAGCTTTCCAAAAAGCCTGTCCGCAAATTCCCGGTGATCATAGAAGAAGATCCTTTGGCATTCCAAGCCATCAAGCATTTCTATAAAAATCGCAAGGGGACCTTTTTTGAAAGGTTGGCGAAATTCATAGAAAAGAAGATGTTGGAGCGTAAGATGCGTAAGCTGTAAGGTTATTTCTCTTCTAAATTCTTAAAGAATAAAGTCCTTTTGGTTTTTGCAACCAAGGCGTATCCTTTGTCGAGCATCAATTGAAAGACTTCAGATTTGTCCAGGTCGGCAATGGAAAGCTCTTCTTCGACTAGGACAAAGCTGGGCCTATACCGTTGCCAATCATTGCTGTTCAAGACAATCAGGTCAAATCCTTCGGCATCTACAGATAGGAAGTCGATCTTTTTTCCTTTTGGCAGGTGCTTTTGCAAAACCTCTTTTAGAGGTAGTGTTGGTACGGGAATAGTCTTTATCAGGTGGTATTTAGCATTCAGGCCATCCCTTTTTTCAGATATTTCTTGGGAAAATCCGTTCAATGCGGGTTCGTTGAAACAATAATAGGTCAATTCTTGTGGGCTTTCGCTGATGCCAATATTGAGGTTGACATCTTTGGTCCTAAACCATCTGAACCATTTCATAGCCTCAGGTGAGGGCTCAATGTTAATTCCACGCCAGCCTTTCTTGTAGAAGTACATGGTGTTGGAGAATCTATAGGGATGATGGGCACCTACGTCTACATAAAATCCTTTGTAGTTTTTTCGTCCTTCATAAAATCCTCTAAGGACCATGTCCTCGCCTTCTTGTGAAAATGAACGTGCATGGAAAAATTTATGGATCGGGAAATAGTTTAAGATAGCTTTCTTGATTTTAGACATTGGGCCAAAGCAATTTATAATCGTTAATATTTTGGAATCAATGTACAATTATTTTTTTTCAGGTAGGGTAGTCGGGTAAAAAATTTAGGAGCATTTAACAGTTTTGTGGATGAATGTTGATTCCTTTTGAAGGGTTCTTTGTGCTTTTTCGGAAAAGTAACCAAACCGACGAAGGAGCTCAGGGAAAACAATTCTCTTTGTTACTTTTGGAGCCCAAAAGTAACCAAAAGGCTTCGGCTCATTTAAGATGGCTTTTCGCACGGTCATCCGCACATGAAAAGAATGCCTTGTTGTCGGGAATATCTTTCAAAAGATCATCCCATCAAAAGGGATGATCTTTTGAAAGCATTCCAAGGCCAATCCCATCGCACGGGGCAACGGCATTCTTTCCATTTTTCCGCCATTGGAAATGAGCCGGAGGCTAAAACGCTTCCTTCGGAAGGATAATGTTTGTAGAAAACCCCCAGAGGGGGTGGAATCTTTGTAGAGCCTGGATGTTTGATATGGCCAACCCACAGCGTGGGTGAAATGTTTTTCAATAATTCCTCTTTATGGGTTTAAAACAAAAAAATAGTTTCCTCATCTTACGATTACGGAATGACAAACACCTCTAAAAAAAACAAAAATAGATTCTTCGCTGCGCTCTGAATCCCTCTTTAGCGCATTTTTATTCTGAACGATCAGTGAGGAATCTGTACGGTTGTCTACTACTATGCGTGTCATGCTGCACCGAAGGTGCAGGAACTGTACGCCAATACCATTCTTAGCTTTCTTATCTTGGATAAATTCTGAAATATTCCGAGACCCTTCGTTCGTACCAATAACAAGTTTGATAGAACTGTGTTTCTAGGCATTCAGGCCCATGTTTATTTAGCAGAAGATATATCTAGCCGCCATACATCCCCAGCGGGGATGGATTATTTATAGGAATTGGATGTTTGATATGGCAAACCCACAGCGTGGGTGGAATCTTTGTAGAGCCTGGATGTTTGATATGGCAAACCCACAGCGTGGGTGAAATGTTTTTCAATAATTCCTCTTTATAGGCTTAAAACAAAAAAACAGTTTCCTCATCTTACGATTACGGAATGACAAACACCTCTAAAAAAAACAAAAATAGATTCTTCGCTGCGCTCTGAATCCCTCTTTAGCGCATTTTTATTCTGAACGATCAGTGAGGAATCTGTACGGTTGTCTACTACTATGCGTGTCATGCTGCACCGAAGGTACAGGAACTGTACGCCAATACAATGAAGGTTTGCATTGTTCGGAGATCTTTCTTCGTACGATGACATGTTTGTTAGAACTGTGTTTCTGGCCATCTAGGCCCATATTTAATTTCCAGAAGATTATCCTTTTGCAATATACTGCCCTAGCAGGGCAGAATTATTTTAGCAATGGTATTGAACAAAACAGGAGTAGCGAAAAACTGATGTTCGATTAATCGAACACCAGTTTTTCGCTACTTACAGGCTAACGTGCCATGCCAGCTAAAATAATGGAACCCCGATGGAGTTCTATATTTATAAAATAAAAGAGCTAATATATTTTCATTGCCAACATGCTATCATCACCTTCCGATAAATTTAATCCAAATTTTTTCCTTCGTCAGGACAACAGCATGGTGGGTAACCGAAGGTTCAGGAAAGTACGCCAATACAATCAAGGTTTGCATGGTTCCGAGACCCTTCGGCGGGGCCTCAGGGTGACACAAAAGATATTGATAAAGATTTCAGGCTCGCTGCGTTATTAACGTTCAAATGCCTATTTTTGCAAGGTTAACAAATATTAATAATACCCTTAAGCATGGCTTATCCTAAGGTTTCAATCATTACCATTGTTTACAATAATGTTAGGGATATCGGATTTACCCTAGCCTCTGTAGATCAGCAGACCTACCCCAATATCGAATATATTGTGGTGGATGGCAAGTCTACGGATGGAACCCTGGATGTCATTGCAACGTATAGGGATTCGATCAATATCTTGGTTTCTGAAAAGGATAATGGCATTTACGACGCGATGAACAAAGGCTTGGCCCTTGCTACGGGCGATTATGTGCTGTTCCTGAATTCGGGGGATGAGCTTTTTGCTCCCAATACCTTGGAAAAAATCTTTGGCAATGAAGACCATGCGGATATCTATTATGGAGAGACCAAGTTGATCAATGAGGACCGTGAGATTATTGGGGACCGTCGTCATAAAACGCCGGCTCATTTCGATTGGCAATCCTTTAAATATGGCATGAATGTCTGTCATCAGGCCATCTATATCAAGCGCAGCTTGACAGCTCCTTATGATCTGCAGTACAAATTGAGTTCAGATATAGATTGGGTGATCCGAGCGGCCCAAAAAGCGGACAAGATCGTGAATGTGAAAGATTATGTTGCCAAATATTTGGTAGGCGGGATGTCACAGCAGCGACATAAGCAGAGCTTGAAGGAACGCTACGAGATCTTTAAGAAATACTATGGTTTTGTTCCTAACCTAATCAACCATGGTGTAATCGCCATGCGCCTTCTGGTACATCGATTTAAGCATGGCAAAACAAGAGACTAATTTTTTAAATCCCAATATTTTGGTTGAACTGGCCAACAGTAGGATGCCCTTTGGGAAATACCAAGGATACCTATTGATGAACTTGCCGGAGCCGTACTTGGCTTGGTTCAAACAGAAGGGTTTTCCGCCGGGCAAAATCGGGATCCTGTTGGAAACCCTCTATGAAATAAAACTCAATGGTCTGGAGTATTTATTGAAGCCATTGGTCAAAAAGTGATGAATATCAATTTTTGGTCGTCCAATTTTTTTATCTTTGCAGCATAATTTTAAACATTAAACGCCGTTTGCAGCGGTATCAATGAATATATGGCACAATATCAAACATTGCTGTACTATTGCTACAGCCCTATCGAGAATGCGGAAAAGTTCGCAGAAGATCATCTAGAATTTTGTAAATCACTTGGTTTGTTGGGACGTATCATCGTTGCTGATGAAGGTCTTAATGGTACGGTTTCGGGTACTCCGGAGGCTTGTAAAGCCTATATGGAGCATGTGCACGCGGATCCGAGGTTTGCAAAGACCGAATTCAAGGTGGACGATGTAGAAGAACTTTCATTTATCAAGATGCATTGTCGTTACAAAGAGGAGATTGTACACTCAGGATTGCGCAATCCATCTGTGATTGATCCAAACAAACAGACCGGTAAGCATCTGGAGCCTAAGGATTTCTTGGCGATGAAAGATCAAGAGGATGTGGTTGTACTGGATGTACGTTCAAACTATGAGCATAATGTAGGCCGTTTTAAGAACGCTGTTACATTGGATATAGAAAACTTCCGTGAGTTTCCGGAAAAAGTGAAGGAATTGGAACACCTAAAGGGCAAGAAAATCTTGACTTACTGTACAGGAGGCATCAAGTGTGAAAAAGCCTCTGCTCTTTTGTTGAAAGAGGGTTTTGAGGATGTTTATCAATTGCACGGTGGTATCATTAAATATGGTAAGGAAGCTGGCGGGGAGGATTTTGAAGGGGAATGTTATGTTTTTGATAACCGTGTTACAGTTCCGGTCAATTCGGTTAACCCGACGGTTGTTTCAACCTGTAAAAACTGCGGAAAAATTACTTCGAAAATGATCAACTGCGCCAATCCGATCTGCAATGAGCATTTTACGCAATGTGATGAATGTGGCTGGGAATTAGACGGTTGCTGTTCCGATGACTGTAAGTCACATCCGAAGAAACGTGAGTATGACGGTACGGGCTATTATGTAAAAGTTCCGCAGCCTGTCAATATTGATAAAATCTCTAAGCGTAAGCATAAGAAGTTGGTTAAAAATTAAAAGTTTATTAAAATATTTCGAAAAATCCATTTATCTTTCAATAGCTAACTGGATTTTTTTTTATACTCTAAATTGGAAATAAGTAATGGATAGTCAGAAAGTAGACATGTTTTTAATGTCAAACAACAAGTTTTTTGAATCATATCAATTGATGGAGATCAAGGATCTATTGACGAGGTCGGATGAAAGTAAATACACGAATGTTCAGATCCAACAATATAAAGATCCAACTACTGTCTTGATCGTTTCCATATTGGCGGGATCATTTGGGATTGACCGTTTCATGATTGGAGATACCGGTTTGGGAATCGCCAAATTATTGACCTGTGGGGGTTTGGGTATATGGACTATCATTGATTGGTTCCTGATCATGGGGGCAACAAAAACCAAGAATTTCGAAAAACTGATCACTTCCTTGAATTATTAATTCAATGCGGAATCCAAGGAGCAGACTGTATATTACTACGGGAATAGTTTGTTTCATTGGGATTATCTGGCTATTGCTGGATTATTATGCTTCCGCGAACATCACGCTATGTCCAGTGAAACTGGTAACAGGCTATCCTTGTCCTTCCTGTGGGACGACAAGGTCCATTTCAGCATTGTTTAATGGGCAGCTTAAGGATGCATTCATGATCAACCCTTTGGGGATCGTTTCGAGCATCATCATTATGGCTGTTTTGTTATTGATGCTGCTTGATTTGGTTACAAAGCGTGATTATTATTACAAAGTATATAATCAGGTTGAAAAATTTCTTCAGCAACATAAGGCATTCAGTGCGATTCTGGTCATATTAGTTATTTTAAATTGGGCATGGAACATATCGAAGGGACTATAGATTTTAATCCGAGAGAGATTACCGAGGATGAACGTGAATATGCATCAAATAGTTATTTGATGTCTTTGTTTGCTTTGTTTATTGGTTTACCGTTGCCCATATTCAATTTACTGGCAACGGTGATTTTCTATTTGGGCAATCGTAAATCCACTCGCTTTGTAAAATGGCATTGTACACAAGCACTTATTTCCCAATTTGCCATTTTCTTTTTCAATACCGCTGGATTTTGGTGGACCATGGCGATTATTTTTAACAAGAAGGAAGTGAGCAATGCTTATATCGCCTACCTGATCTTGATTTTACTGTTGAATGGGATTGAAATTATTTCCACCATCTATACTTCGATAAAAACAAGAAAGGGAATTCATGTGCGTTGGTTCCTATTTTCGGATATCACTGATAATCTATTGAAACGATGAAGGTTCTGGGCAAGTTTCTGGTATTAGCTGCAGGAATTGCAGTGTGTTATCTACTGTTGTTGCAAGTGAATTGGACCAGTCTGTTTGAAGTTCAACAGAATCAAGATCGCCTGGAGGCAAAATTGGGTAAGCTGGTGCTGGAACAGGTGCGCGACCTGTATGATGTGATCGAGGATGAACAGATCGACAGTACGTTAGATTCGTTATTTGTTCCCCTATTAAAAGAGAACTATATCCCTAGCAAAAACTATGATCTCCTGTTGGTCGAAAGTGAAGAGGTAAATGCCTTTGCGCTTCCGGATGATAAGATCATCGTGACGACAGCTCTGATTAATTTTTTGGATAGTGCAGATTATATGTCGGCCATCTTGGCCCATGAGATTGCCCATTGTGAGAAAAACCATGTGATGCGTTCCTTGATCACTAATTTTGGTTTGGACCTATTGCTATCAGGATCTGGAACCGGTGAAGTGACCAATTTCTTGACAGGGCAGGCCTTTTCAAGGAAGCTTGAAAAAGAAGCCGATGAAATAGCCGTGGAATACTTGGAAGAGGCCCATGTTGATCCGAGTAGCCTGATGAAGGTAATGGAGCTATTTGATGTGTATCTGAGTTCGGCGGGGGATGTAAGCTGGATTTCTTCCCACCCTATGCCTGCAGACCGCAAGAAATACCTAGAACAAAAGATCAACAGGATCAAGACAGATCCTAAGACCTATAAGAGTCCCATTAGCTCCAAAAGCTGGTCGGACCTGCAAGGTTTGATTTCCGAATATGCCAATCAGGACTAATCTCTACCCGGTCTTCCTCCAAAACTTCTTAAATTATAGTTCAGGCTCAATAGGAAATACCTGGTCAAGGTGTTTGAGGTGATGTTTGAAATAGAAATCTCGGACGCTCGGCGATTGATGTTTCGGGCATTGTTGAACAGGTCAAAAGCCTTTAAGGAGATTTCAGCATTTCTTTTCTTCAAGATCTTATATCCGATGGACGCATTCAGCAAGTTTGTTGAAATGGCCTCTGCACCCATGACGCCACCATTACGGTAAAAAGAATAATTGTAACCCAAGGTCATGTTCTTAAAGAATTCCAGGTTCAGGGAATTGCTGATTCTATGGTTGGTGATCCGGTAATGGGAAATTTCACTCATTGGGTTATTGGTAAAGTTCATGTTCAGATTGTAATTGAATCCAATGATGATCTTTTTACTGAAATTGGTAAATATGCCCACATGCTGGCTAAATCCATAGCTATGGTTTGGCATCAGGACTTTATTGAGGATGGCATAATTACGGTTGTAATACATGTAATTGTTCAAGTTCAGGTTGAAGCCCAGTTTTTTTAACGGGAGCCCATAGTTGTTATTGGCTCGAAGTTGAAATACACCGTTGATGTTTTCAGGTACGACATATTGTCCTCCGGCACCTAGGATAATGTCCTCAAACAGGGTGATGGTGCTGTCGGTGGTCATGGTGGAGTTGATGATCTTGTTGTTGCTGTAGTCAAAGTTGAGGCTACTGTTGAAACTTCGGCCATTGCTGCGGTTTACATCCCGGTACTGAAGACGGAACCGATGGGTGTATTCCTGGCTGAGGTTGGGGTTTCCGTTTCGGAGAAACAATTCGTTTGAATTATCAATATAGTCCTGCAATTGATCGATGGAAGGGGTGTTTGTCGCACCATTATAGTTGAATTCCAGATGTCTTTCTTTGCTAAAATAATAGGCCATGGTCAGTTCTGGAAGAAAGGCGCCAAAGTCTGCAGTGGTCCTCAGATTTATTGGGACGGTCCGGTTGTTTACCCGATAGCCATGTTCATAGTTCATTCCTATCTGGAACCTAAAGGTATCCTGTTTATTGTAGGAATAGGAAAGTCCGGCACTGTGATGGGTGAAATCATTTCGGAATTCATTGGATAGTCGATCGTTCAGCTCTTCAAATTGCCCTGTCTCGGCAAGAAACTCCATGGTTTTCCGGTCGGAATAGTTGCTGGTATTGCGCATGCCATAGTTGGCCTGCAATCTGGAGATCTTGGAGACATTGTAAGTGTAGGAAAGTCTGCCATTGTATCCATTTCCATATCCATAGGTCGTGCTTTCGCGATTGGCAGTGTCGATTCGATCTAGGACTGCATCTTTATAGTATTGGTTGAAGGCCAAGGTCTTTCCCAAAGCCTCATTGCTGCTTTTGTTTCCGTCTAGGCTCAAGGATATGGTCTGGCCCGCTTTTTTGAATCGGTGCATATAGGTCAATCCGCCACCAAAATTGAAAGCCTCATTATTGTTGTTGAAGTTTCGGTTGGAGTTGTTCAGGGGTTCTGTCCTATTCTTGCTCATGTTGCTGATTGAGCTATTGGCCAGGTCACTTTTTGTATAAGAAAGATTTGGATTGATATCGATGCGGTTCATGCTGTCGATATCCCATTTCAATCGACCTCTCAGGTTATGGGATATGTTGCCGTTGTTTCCGGTTTGATGTTGGTTCTGGAATTGGTTGGCGCGGCTCCCTGTGATATACTCAATGTCCGATAGGGTATTGGTAAAAGTGCTGCTATTGCGGAACCTATAGTTTCCATTGACTTCCATCTTTTTGTCGAGGAAAGTATTGGTATAGTTTGCTGCAGCCGCATAGGTGTCAGATAGACCGCGGTCGGTATTATTATTTCCTCTTCTGAACCCGCCTCGGCCTTGTTCGGAAAACTCCGTTTCATTGATGTTGTTGGCCATGATATTGATGGAGATCTTTTCATCGCCACGGAAAGCATTGACACCAGAGTTGATCGAGAATTTGTCGGCATCACCCTTCCCGGCGTTGAACTTTCCAAAGAGTCCTTTTTTCTTGTCGGGCTTGGTGACGATGTTAATGACTTTGGACCTTTTGCCATCATCGAATCCGGAGAATTTAGTCTGTTCGGATTTCTCATCGATGATCTGTAGCTTGTCAATGATGTCTGCAGGGAGGGTTTTTAGGGCCACCTTAGGATCGGTGCTGAAGAACTCCTTGCCATCCACCATGATCTTGGTGACCTCCTCGCCATGTGCAGTAACTTTTCCATCTTCATCGATGGTTACCCCTGGGACCTGAGCAACCATTTCATCGGCATCGGCATATTCTCTAGTTGCGAAATTACGGGCATTGAATTCCATGGTATCACCTTTGACGGCAACATTTGGCGCTGGAGCGATAGTAATCTCTTCGATTACGATTTCCCCTGGTTCTAAGCCCACCAGTACGGTTTCCATGGAAGGTTGTACAACGATGTTTTTCTCGAATTTTTTGAAGCCGAGTAAGGTTCCTGTCAGTTTATAATTGCCATTGGCCACCCTAGGGATGGAGAAATCTCCTTTGTCGTTTGATTTGGCCGTGCGGATGGTAGAATCCTTAAGGTTCAGGAGTTGGATGCTGGCATCCTGTAAGTTGCTACCCTTGGTTTTGTCTTGCACCTTTCCAGCGATATTGACTTGAGCCAATACATGGACAAAGCTTAATAAAACTAGGCAAAAGGTAAGCAGGTATTTCATGGTAAGGTTTGATGGATTTTTTTCAATTATATAGTTTTTAGACGATAACAGCCTGATAATCACAAAAAAGATACATTGTTGTTATGACAATCGTAATAATTGGGCAATTGAAAAAGTTAGATTATCAAGAGGTTACAGCGGAATTGAAAATATTGAAAAGCGGAGTCGCATTAGAGATGTTACATAGCGGTCAAATTGCTTGGCCAAGGCAATTTCAGAAAAATTGGATATATTTGCTTATTACAATCAATGAAAGAAACGACACTCAGTAGGAAGGAAAAAATTCTGCAAACTGCCTTACAGTTATTTGCAATAAAGGGATACCTTGATACCTCGACCAAGGAGATTGCTGCCAAAGCTGGAGTTTCTGAAGCACTTATCTTTAAGCATTTCGGAAACAAGGATGCTTTGTTGGCCCATATCGTGAAGTCAGGTTATAGGAAGGTGCTGCTTCATCACAAAGGGATGATGACCTATAAAGGGGCGAAGGATTTTCTTAGGAACATGGTTCAGTTCCCGAGTAAATTGGTTGCCGATGATCCCTTGTTCTGGAAATTGCAAGAACGACTTTCACATCATAGTTTCTCCAAATCTCAACACGAACTCTTCATTAAGCCCGTTCAACCCATCGTCCATAAAGCGTTTGAAGAACTGGGTTATGCCAATCCCGATCTGGAAACTCAATACCTCTTGCTGATCATTGATATGTTATGGAAGAAAGAGGCTTGTGGGGAGCTTGAAAATGCAGCTGATTTAGCTGCTTTGGTAGAGGCTAAATATAACCTTTAGTATTGCGTGTTCCTGCGTGTTGTTTTTTAAAAGCGCAAAATATTTTAAAAAACAAGTAAAAATGCCGTATTTCGTGTAAACTATATTGTGATGATTAAGAAACTCTTCAGTTTTGGATTGCTATCCATGATGCTTATTTCTGCAGCATTCGCGCAGAACAACCCCAATTTCGTAGATTTTATCAATCAAAAGCATTCTTGGGTTGATTCCGTGTTCAATACCTTGACACCGAAGCAACGCATAGGTCAGCTTTTCTTGGTGAGGGCGCATACCAACTTGGGTCAAAAATATGTAGACTCCGTAAAGCAAGTGATTGAGAAGGAACAATTGGGTGGTCTGGTCGTGTTCCAAGGAGGACCTGTAAGACATGCCAATATGTTCAATCAATATGATAAAGTGAGCAAGGTGCCTTTGTTGATTACATTCGATGGGGAATGGGGATTGGGCATGCGTATGCCAGATTCGACGATCTCATATCCTTATCAGATGACTTTGGGTGCTATTCAGAACAATAATCTGTTATATGAAATGGGTAGACAGGTGGCGCGTGATTTCCAACGCATTGGGATGCACTTTAATTTTGCTCCTGTTGTAGACATCAATAACAATCCAAATAATCCAGTTATTAACTTCCGTTCCTTCGGTGACAATAAGTATAAGGTTACTGAAAAGGCTAAAGCCTATATGGATGGAATGGTTCAAGGTGGCATCTTAGCATCGTTGAAGCATTTCCCTGGGCATGGTGATACCGATGTGGACTCACACCATGACCTTCCGCAGTTGAAGTTTGATAAAGCGAGATTGGATAGCCTTGAAATGTATCCATTCAGACAGTTGATCAAAGATGGTGCTCCGTCTGTGATGGTGGCACACATGAATATACCAGCGTTGGACAATACGCCAAATATCCCTTCATCCATTTCCAAAAAAGTAGTGACGGATATTATCCGTAAGGAATTGGGATTTAAAGGTCTTACAGTCACTGATGCCATGGACATGAATGGGGTGAAGAAGTTTTTCCCGAATGGGGAGGCTGATGTGATGGCTATTGAAGCGGGTCATGATCTTTTGGAAGTTTCTGAAAACAGCGGTCGTGCAATCGATCTTGTTGAAAAAGCAATCAAATCGGGCAGACTTTCCCAAGCAGATATCGATGCTAGGGTGAAAAAAGTTTTGGCAGCGAAATTATGGTTGGGCTTAAACCAAGTGAAACCGGTAAATACCAATAGACTTTATGAAGATTTGAATACGCCTGCAGCACAGAGTTTGGTGCAGCGCATTTCAGATGCTGCGGTGACCTTATTGAAATCAGACCGTGGATTAAAAAGATTTGATCCGAAAAAATCAACTTCAATCGTGAGTGTAGGAATTGATCAAGCTCAAGATTTTGAGAAAGGTCTGGCCTTGCAGTTGAACGAAATTGATCAGTTTTTTATCAAAGGAGATGAAACCGAAGAGCAGTTGAAAGAATTGATGAAGGAGGCGAAAGATAACCGTCAGATTGTATTGGTCATCCATGATAACCGTAGTAGACCGCGTAGTGAATTGGTTTTAAACGATGCTACCAAAGATTTTATCGATAAGATTGCCGGTAGGAGAACGATTTCAGTGATGTTTACCAATCCATATGCGATGAACTCGGTGGATGTGATGCGCAGTTCATCTGTTCTTTTAGGTTATCAAAATGACTTTTTCATGCAGAAAGCTGTTTTAAAGGCGTTGTTGAAACAAATTAAACCAGAAGGTAAATTGCCAGTTAGCATTTCGGAGGATTTAGAAAACGGAGCAGGTTTGTAATCTAAGTTTGTTAACATAAAAATAAAGTAGCCAGTAAGTTTTACTGGCTTTTTTTATTCAAAAGAAAGACTAATTTTGCTATGTAGATTGAGAATTATGGCAAAAGAGCAGATTTCTATATTTGATATGTTTAAGATAGGGATTGGACCTTCCAGTTCACATACTTTAGGCCCTTGGCGCGCAGCCCAACGTTTCGTTGAAGCATTTCAGAACAGGGAGGCCTTAGATCATGTTGTGGAGGTGAAGATCCTTTTGTATGGCTCTTTGGCGAAGACGGGTGTTGGTCATGGTACTGATATCGCAGTGCTACTGGGCATGAGTGGGGACGATCCTGTGACGTTTGATGTCAATGATGTCCTTCCGAAGGTGAATCGCATCAAGGCTAATAAAAAGATGAGCCTGGGAGGTAAAAAGGAGATTGACTTTTCTTATACCGATGATCTGCTATTCCTTTATGATCAAAGTCTTCCATTTCACCCCAACGCAGTTACTTTTCAGGCATTTTTGGACAATGGGACTGCTATTTCTGAAACCTATTATTCAATAGGTGGTGGGTTTGTGGTTCAGGAAAATGATACCGAAAGTGTACTGTCTGAGATCGATCTTCCTTTTCCAATTGATACCGCGCAGGAATTGATGGTTGCCTGTATGCGTACCGGACTGAAGATTTCGGAATTGGTGTTGGAGAATGAATGTTCTTGGCGTTCCGAACAGGAAACTAGGGATGGCGTTTTAAAGATCTTCCAAACCATTAAGGAATGTATCTATAAGGGCTGCCATACGGACGGAGTTTTGCCAGGAGGACTGCATGTGGAAAGGCGTGCATCCAAACTGAACAAAAAGATGCTGAAAGGGCGTGAGTATTCGGACTTTGACAGTTGGGTAGAGGCAATCCGTGCTGGAGGCAGGGATTTTGGCTACATCCTTGACTGTGTAAGTTGTTTTGCTCTGGCCGTGAATGAGGAGAATGCTTCGTTTGGACGAGTGGTAACAGCGCCAACCAATGGTGCTGCTGGAGTGATTCCCGCAGTACTGCAATACTATATCGTATTCCATGATTGCTATAAAGAGGATAAGATCATTCAATTTATAGCTACGGCTTCGGAAATTGGATCTATTTTCAAAAAAGGAGCTACCATTTCTGCTGCCATGGGCGGCTGTCAAGCAGAAATCGGGGTTTCATCGGCTATGGCTGCTGGAGCACTGACCGAGTGTTTGGGTGGTTCGCAGAGGCAAGTGTTGATGGCTGCAGAGATTGCGATGGAGCATCATCTGGGACTGACCTGTGACCCGATCGGAGGGCTAGTGCAGATTCCTTGTATCGAAAGAAACACTATGGGAGCTATCAAGGCCATTACTGCTGCTCAATTGGCCCTTCAATCTAACCCTGATAAGGCGAAAGTAAGTCTGGATGCAGTGGTGAGCACAATGTGGGATACTGCTCAGGACATGAATGTGAAATATAAAGAAACGGCAGATGGTGGCCTTGCGATTAAAGTTCCGTTGAGTTTACCTGAATGTTAGTTTCAAAAAAGAAATATTCAAATAGTTGGAGAGCTGTCCGTTTGGGCGGCTCTTTTATTTTCGATTTTTCTATCTTTGTAAAATGATTCGATATGCGGCATTAGCTTCTGGAAGTAATGGAAATAGCTATTATATTGCTAAGGGCAATACTTCCATTTTAATTGATGCCGGAATCAATAGCAAGCATCTGCATTTAAGGATGGCATCGCTGGGGATAAATCCTGCGAGTATCAATGCCATCTTTATCACCCATGAACATACCGACCATATTTCTGGCTTATCTGTTTTCCTGAAGAGGTACCAGATTCCAGTTTATCTGACTGTGGGGACATATGAATCATCCAGATTGCAATTGCCGAGCTACCTGATCAATTTTATCAAGCCGAATTCAGTTGTTAATTTAGAAGATCTCGCTGTTTATGGTATTCCTAAATACCATGATGCGCAAGAACCTTGCAGCTTTTTGGTCTCTGATGGGGAGCTGAATATTTCGGTTCTTACCGATTTGGGAAGGATCTGTGAAAATGTGAAGAAAGCAATCCGCATTGCGGATATCCTGTTTTTGGAAGCTAATTATGATGAGGAAATGCTCTTGACAGGAAGATATCCTTATCATTTAAAGAACAGGATTAAGGGAGGCTGGGGTCACCTTTCCAATAAAATATCCTTGGAAGCCTTTATTGAGAATAAGTCTAAGCGTTTAAAGCATTTGATACTGGGTCACCTTTCGGGCGAGAACAATTCTGTAGAGTTGGTTGAGCGGGTCTTTGCACCCCATTGCCAAGAATTTAAGATGTCTGTTGCGAAAAGAACCGAATCAACTCCGCTTTTTGAGATCAGCAAGCAGGTGCAAACGGAAATATATGTGGAAGAATATTCTTATCAATCCATTCAGATCATAACGGGGTAATCCCATATTTAAGATACAAAAATGAAGGAGCTGTTATGATCATAACAGCTCCTTCATTTTTGTTGAATATGCTTATTGCAGTTCCATTTTGAATAGTGCTGCCAAGTGGGTCCTGAGTTTTGCCTTCACTTCTTCAACATCAACTTTATGTCCTAATTCCCTTTCCATGGAAGTAACATCCTTGTCATCTATTCCACAAGGGACGATGTTGCCAAAATAGGCAAGGTCTGCATTGACGTTAAAGGCGAAGCCATGCATAGTTACCCAGCGTGAAGCTCTAACGCCCATGGCACAGATCTTTCTAGCCTTTTCATTATCAGGGTCTAGCCAAACACCGGTATAGCCTGGATACCTTCCAGCTTCGATGCCGTAATCGGCAAGGGTCAGGATTATGGCTTCCTCTAATGTTCGCAGGTAAAGATGGATGTCTGTGAAAAAGTTGTCCAGATCTAAGATCGGATAGCCGACAATCTGGCCGGGGCCATGATAGGTGATGTCGCCACCTCTATTGATCTTATAGAAAGTTGCTTCTTTCTCCTTTAACCCTTCTTCATCCAATAACAGGTATTCCAAATGTCCACTTTTGCCAAGGGTATAGACATGTGGATGTTCGGTAAATATCAAAAAGTTGGGTGTTGGATCCTGCGTGTTATTTACTCGGTTTTCATGTTTGATGGCGAGGGTCTTTGCAAAAATCGCTTCTTGTTTGTCCCAAGCTTCTTGATAATCCAGTAATCCCCAATCAATAAACTTTACTTCTTTGTTTTGCATTTTGTTTTCCTAATACAACAGGTTGTTATATGGGTATCTGGCGTTGTGCATTTTCACAACGATATTATATACTTTTTCCTTGAATTCCTCGACGTTTGTTTTGTTGGTTGCAGAGATGAAAATTGCAGGATCGGCATTTTTCGCCATCCAAGAGTTCCTGAAATCATCCAGGGTTACTTTTATCTCTTCACCGTCTTCATCCAGTTCAACCGGAGGTTTATAGGCGTCGATCTTGTTGAAAACCGTAATGATCGGTTTGTCAACAGCACCGATATCCTTCAGGGTTTCATTTACTGCACGGATATGGTCTTCGAAATAGGGGTGGGAAATATCCACCACATGGATCAATACATCGGCCTCTCTGACCTCATCTAGGGTGGATTTGAAACATTCCACTAAATGGTGAGGTAGTTTGCGGATAAATCCAACGGTATCTGACAAAAGGAATGGGAGATTGTCAATTACAACCTTTCTAACCGTCGTATCCAGCGTAGCGAACAGTTTGTTCTCGATCAATACATCGGATTTTGAGATCATGTTCATGATGGTGGACTTACCAACGTTGGTATAGCCGACCAAGGCCACTCGGATCATCTCGCCTCTGTTCTTGCGTTGGGTCTCATTCTGTTTGTCGATGACTTTTAATCTATCCTTCAACAGGGAGATTTTATTCAAGATCATCCGTCTATCACTCTCAATCTGGCTTTCACCCGGACCACGCATACCAATACCCCCGCGCTGACGCTCTAAGTGAGTCCACATTCGGGTCAATCGGGGCAATAAATATTGCAGTTGGGCAAGTTCCACCTGGGTCTTTGCCTGCGCCGTTTTTGCATGCTTTGCAAAGATGTCCAAAATCAAGTTGGAGCGATCGAGTACCTTGATGTTGAAATACTTTTCTATGTTCCTTAATTGAGAAGGAGAAAGTTCATCATCAAATACGACGATATCTATTTCTTCAGCTTGGATAAATTCCTTGATTTCATCAAGCTTACCTGATCCTACAAAGGTTGCACGATCTGGGAAAGCTAGTTTCTGGGTGAAAATTCCTTTGGTGACACCACCTGCAGTGGTTACCAAAAACTCTAATTCTTCTAAATATTCTTTGGCGGTTTCATCCGAAACATCAGGAGTGATTACACTCACCAATACTGCTGTTTCTGGCTTTACTGCCGTGTCATATATCTTAAATCTTGCCATTTAATGTTTTTAAATAGTGAACAAGCGTTCCAATGAAATGGTTGTTGCCTGTTTAAACCTTGTTTAAGTAGAAACAAGTTTACAAAGTTACGGTTTTTACGAGATTTTGTCCCATGAAATAGCAGGGGAGCTTTTGCTTAAATACTGGGCTAAGAGTTGATTGCGTTCTTCTTGCAGGTTTTGGTCCTCCTTAAAGATCTGGATGACCAATTGCCTAGCCTCAGAAAGGATGGCTTGATCTTTAGCAAGATCAGCGATTTTCATTTCCAAAACACCAGATTGCTGCGTGCCAGAAAGGTCTCCAGGACCACGGAGTTGCAGGTCCACTTCAGCAATTTCAAAGCCATCATTGGTCCGCACCATGGTTTCCAATCGGGTTCTGCCCTCTTTGCTCAGTTTATTGCTGGACATTAAGATACAGAACGATTGCTCCGCACCACGACCTACCCGACCACGGAGCTGATGCAGTTGGGAAAGGCCAAAGCGTTCCGAGTTTTCAATGACCATCACAGAGGCATTCGGAACATTTACCCCAACTTCAATTACCGTTGTTGCCACCATGATCTGGGTTTCACCCTTTATAAAACGCTGCATTTCGAAGTCTTTGTCCTTTACCGGCATCTTGCCATGAACAATACTGATCCGGAATTCAGGCAATGGAAATTCCCGCATCAAGCCTTCAAGTCCGGCCTCTAGGTATAGAAGGTCCATCTTTTCGCTCTCCTTGATCAATGGATATACGATATAGACTTGGCGACCTTTTGCGATTTCATCGCGCATGAAACCAAATACACGTAGGCGTTGGTTTTCGAAAAAGTGCACGGTTTTGATTGGCTTTCTACCAGCTGGCAACTCATCGATAATGGAAATATCAAGGTCTCCATACATGGTCATGGCCAAGGTCCTTGGGATAGGCGTTGCGGTCATCACCAACATGTGTGGAGGAATCAGGTTTTTGCGCCATAGTTTAGCTCTCTGTTCTACTCCAAATCGATGCTGTTCATCGATTACCACAAAGCCAATATTCTTGAACTTTACTTTATCTTCAATCAGGGCATGAGTACCGATCAGGATATCGAGCGTTCCATTTTCCAATTCCTGATGGATGATCCTTCTTGCCTTTGCAGGTGTTGAACCCGTCAATAGCTTGACAGTACAGATATCATCTCCCAATAATTCCCTTAAACCATTGTAGTGTTGGGTGGCAAGGATTTCCGTAGGCGCCATCATACAGGCTTGGTACCCATTGTCGATTGCCAAGAGCATGCTCATCAAAGCCACTACGGTCTTCCCAGAGCCGACATCCCCTTGCACCAGTCGATTCATCTGTGCTCCCGTATTACAATCTATGCGAATTTCCTTCACTACCCTTTTTTGGGCATTGGTAAGTGGAAAGGGCAATCTCTCATTGAAGAATGTATTGAACTTTTCGCCAACCTTGTTGAATTGATGACCTTTATATCGTTGGGTGTTCAGCTGTTTGTTTTTCAATAGGCGAAGTTGAATAAAGAAGAGTTCTTCAAACTTCAACCTATTTATTGCCGCTTTCATCAACTGCTCGTTTTGAGGAAAGTGAATGCTCAGCAGAGCCTGTTGAAGGGGCAAGAGTTTGTATTTGTCAAGAATGTAGTTTGGCAATGTTTCAGAAACTGTTCTTAAGGTAGTCTCTAAGGCTGTTTGTTGCAGCTTTTGGATGCCTTTGGAATCCAGGTTGAACTTCTTAAGCTTTTCAGTGGAAGAATAGACCGGTTGCATGGTCATGTTTCCAACCTTTTTGCCCTGTTGTTGGTAGAGCTCCATCTCTGGATGGGTAATGGAAATTGCACCGTTGAATTCTGTTGGTTTTCCGTAGATAATATAGGCAGCACCGACCTTTAGTCCTTTTCTTAACCAGGAAATGCTTTGAAACCATACCAATTCCATCATTCCTGTATCATCCTTGAATTGACCGACCAGTCGCCTTCCCCGTTTTTCGCCAACTTCCTGCAGGCTCATCAATCTTCCCAGAACTTGGGCACCAACCATGTCAGGGTGGAGCTCGCGGATCTTATGGAATTTGGTGCGGTCGATATATCGAAAAGGGTAATCCTGCAAAAGGTCTCCAATCGTAAAGATCTGAAGCTCTTTCTTGAGGACATCCGCTTTCTGCGGTCCTACACCTTTGAGATATTCTATGGGAGTTATTAACGATAAATCTGCCATGGGATAGATAATCCCACTAAAATAATAAAAACTTTCAACTCAAGCTCTGATAACAACAAAAGCTCCTCAGAATCGAGGAGCTTTTCACTGTTTTATATAGATAGATTTAGGGTTAAATTATGGTGGTTCCACCATCCACAGCCAAGTTGATTCCAGTGATGTAACGGGCATCATCTGAGGCTAAAAACAAGGCGGCTAAGGCGATATCCTCTGCGGTACCATAATCCTTCATCGGGATAATGGACATGAAATGGGGTCTGTACTGTGGGTTGTTGAGATGAGCTTCAGCCATTGGAGTCATGATATAACCGGGATTAATTGCATTGACGCGTATTTTCATTTTTCCGAAATCTACGGCCGCTGCTCGGGTAATCGCAGAAACTCCACCCTTTGAAGCGGTGTAAGATCCTGGTCCTGACATTCCGGTCAAGGCTGCAATCGATGAAATATTCACGATACTACCGCCATTTTCCTTCATATGTGGAAGGACGGCTTGCATGCCCAACATCACACTGTTGATGTTGATATCGTAAGTCTTTTTCCAAAGGGCTTCATCTTGTTCCTCAAAAGGGGTGGGAACCGAGATCCCTGCGTTGTTGATCAATATATCTACTTTCCCAAAATTATTCAATGCAGCTGGAATGACATCGTTGAACCAAGTTTCTCTGTTTGAAACATCATGTTTTACTGCTACGGCATCAAATCCTTGAGCCTGTAGTTTCTCGACAATGGCATTCAATTTATCAATCTGAATATCTGTTGCTACCACTTTCGCACCTTCGTTTGCAAACAAATAGGTCATGGATTCGCCCATGCCAGATGCTGCTCCCGTAATAATGGCTACTTTACCTGTTAATCTCATAGTAGTGTTTTTATGTGAATAAATATCTTAAGCTTCTTTCATTAAAAAAGTGACCTAGGTTACCTTCTTAAAATAAATGGTTGTTTTTCCGCATTATAGGTATGGGTGAGTAACAGTTGAAAAGCAATACTGTTTTTCTTGAAGGCGATTTTGTAGTGATAGGGAGGGTATAGCAACAAAAAATGCCAACAATAATTTATTGTTGGCATCCTATAGAAATAAGTTTCTGGTTGTTTATTATCCTTTCCAGGCAATAACGGAGATTTCCACATTAACCTCTTTAGGTAAGGTCCTTACCGCAACACATTCCCTTGCTGGTTGGTTTTCTTTGAAATATTCTGCATAGACCTCATTAACGGTAGCAAAATAGTCCATACTGCTTAGGAAGATCGATGTCTTAACCACATCTGAATAGTCATAGCCAGCATTTTTCAAGATTGCTCCTACATTTTTCAATACCTGGTGAGCTTCGTCGGCTACTCCGGTAGTGATCAGTTCCATGCTTTCTGGAATCAATGGGATCTGCCCTGAAACATAAAGGGTTTTATCTGCTTTTATCGCTTGGTTGTATGGGCCAATTGCTGCTGGGGCCTTATCCGTATTCAGAATTTCTTTTTGTGCCATGATTTTATTGTTCTTTGATAATAATTCTTAAAAAATGAGGTTCTGATATTGGGTTGGAATCTCATTTCGCTGGTCTAATATACGATTAGGCACTTGGATTTTCAACAAAAGCCAACAATAAGTAACTTGCAGGATGAAACATAAACTTGCCCTCATCAACGGTAGGGTTTTTACCGAATATCAAATATTTGAACAACATGCACTTTTAATCGATTCAGACCGAATTGCTGGCATTGTTCCCCAAGATGAACTGCCGGAAGGTTTTGAGATACTGGACGTGAAAGGTGCCAATATAAGCCCCGGATTAATTGATTTGCAGATCTATGGAACAGGGGAAGACCTGTTTTCAGCGGAGTTGACCATAGATTCCGTCCATAGGATAGAACAAAATCTATTGAAACAAGGCTGTACTTCCTTTGTGCTTACTTTGGCAACCAATACCTTGGAACTATTCAACCAGGCTATTGCCGTTTTTGAGGAGGCAAAACCGAAAGTTGCCTTAGGGCTACACTTGGAAGGACCGTTCCTAAATGCAGCAAAGCGAGGCGCTCATCCAGCAGAACTGATCCAGAAAGCAAGCGTAGAGTTATTAGGGTCTGTCATTGAGGGTAAAGAGCATATAGTCAAAATGATGACCATTGCTCCTGAACTGACCGATCAAGAGTGCATCGACTACCTGAACGACAAGGGAGTATTGGTAACGGCGGGCCATAGTGCAGCAACTTATAAGGAAGCAACGCATGCCTTTGATCACGGAGTTCCTGCAGTTACGCATCTGTGGAATGCCATGTCCCCACTCCATCATCGTGATGTTGGTTTGCCGGGAGCAGCATTTAACCACGATGAGGTCTGCGCTTCGATTATCGTGGATGGAATCCACTCAGACTTTGAGACAGTCAAAATCTCTAAGGAATTAATGGGAGACCGTTTGTTCCTTATCACCGATGCGGTTGCAAAATGTGACAAAGGGATTTATCAACATGTTTTCAATCATGATCATTATACCATGCCGGATGGCACCCTTTCAGGATCAGCCTTGACCATGTTGAAGGCCGTTGAAAACTGTGTCAAAAAGGTGGGAATCAGTTTAGAAGAAAGCCTTCGCATGGCCACATTGTACCCTGCAAGACTTTTCGGAAGAAATAACCTTGGCAACTTAAACTCCGGATCTATAGCGAATGTGTTAGTTTTTGACCAAGATTTCCAGGTTCAACAGGTTGTTTTTCAGGGAGAAAGAATTATTTAACATATAAAGAATAGGTTACAATTAGTAGGATAGCCCATAAAAGTCTTAATTTTGTGGGTTAAGAATGAATTTATGATGAGAAAAATCTTAAGTCTTTGTCTTTTTGTGCTGATGATGGTGATAGTTTTATCCTGTGGGTCGAAGAGAAGGCAAGGAAAAGTATTGCAACAGCCAACCGCTACGGTTACTCAGGAAACTTCAACCGAAGCTCCAAAAACAGATGAAAAACCCGTTGAAAAACCGGTTGCCACAAAGCCTGTAGGCGAAAAAGTAGCTGAGAAGAAGCCTGTAGAAAAGCCCGTATTTAAAGCGAATCTACCAAATGTACCCCGGGAATTTAGGGCAGCATGGGTAGCCACAGTAGCCAATATCAACTGGCCTAGCAAAAACAACCTTTCGACAGAACAACAAAAGCAAGAGGCCATTAACTTATTGGATATGTTGAAAAACAACAATTTCAATGCGGTTATCTTTCAAGTAAGGCCATCTGCTGATGCCCTGTATAAATCCAGCTTAGAACCTTGGTCTTATTTCTTGACCGGAACTATCGGAAAAGCTCCAAGTCCTTATTACGATCCATTGGAATTTTGGGTCGAGGAAGCTCATAAAAGAGGATTGGAACTGCATGTCTGGTTAAATCCTTACCGTGCTCACCACAGCAATGGAGGCCAGGTGACGAGCGAGTCGCTAGTGCGAAAATCGCCAGAGAATGTGGTAAGACTTAGAAATGGAATGTACTGGTTTGATCCAGCTAGTCAAGAAACGCAAAACCATGCCGCTTCGGTGGTCATGGATATTGTGAAACGCTATGACATCGACGGAGTACACTTTGATGACTATTTCTACCCCTATGCAACCTATAATGGTGGTGCAGATTTCCCTGACGACAAAACTTGGTTCGCCTATAAAAAGAACGGTGGTAACCTAAGCCGCCCGGATTGGAGAAGAGACAATGTCAATAAATTCATCAAACGTATTTATACAGAGATCAAGAAAGAAAAACCTTCCGTTAAGTTTGGTTTGAGTCCTTTCGGTATCTGGAAGCCTGGTTATCCTTCTGGTGTAACAGGTTCCTCCCAATATGATGAACTCTATGCTGATGCTAAATTATGGTTGAATGAAGGCTGGATTGACTATTTCACGCCTCAATTATATTGGCCAATTGATCCACCAAGACAAAGCTTTACCAGCTTGTTGAAATGGTGGCAATCTGAAAACAAACATAACCGCCACTTGTGGCCTGGTCTGAATACGGTAGAAGTTAGAGCTGCCAACAGAGCGGATGAGATCAAGCGTCAGATTGCGGTTACTCGTGAAGTAATTCCGAATAGCGTAGGCGCAGTACATTGGAGTATTGCAGGATTGACCAAAAACCCAATGTTGTTAAAAGCATTGCACGATGGTCCATATTCACAGAAGGCTTTGGTTCCGGCATCCCCATGGTTGTCTGCTAATCCGATATTGAAGCCAACCCTGTTGTTGACCAATCAACCGAGCAGTGTATTTGTGAAATGGCTTCACAAACAGCCTGAGCAAGTGTTTAAATGGGTAACCTATGCGCGCTATGGAGACACTTGGGACATTCAGATCTTGGATGGTCCTCAATCCGAATTAAGTTTGCCGAAGAGCAAGGACGGACATAAATTAAATGCTGTTGCTGTAAAGCCAATTGACCGGTTAGGTAATGAAGGCGACTATGCTGGTGAAGCTATAGAATAGTATTTAAACAAAAATATTTTATAAAAAAGCAGGAAAGAACGTTCTTTCCTGCTTTTTTATAAAATATTTACTGTAACGATAGTGTCACGTAAATGTTACTTATATGTGTAGTATTTACACTTCCTAATGCAATCGGTTGCGGAGCTAAATGCTTTAATCTGCTAAATTTCAAGGATTCCATTCAATTATTCATGCAGATTTTTACACCTCTATTTTCTGATTCATGCGTGTTTTGCGTTTTGTTTTGCGAAAAATGACAGATTTTGCTGTTTCATTTGCTTTATTGTGCGGTATTTGTCTTAATTTTATCCAGTTTTTATTGCGAAACTAATTTACCGAATCTTAATTAATGGGAAACATACTCTTATATTCTGCCGTTCTTGGTTTATTATTGACAAGTGCTTGTGGTTCAACAAAGAAGAATAGCTCTTCAAATGCCTCACAGCCTGTAGTTGAATCTGTAAAACAAGAAACCATAGTGCCTGCTGCCGATCAGCTCACTGCTTACTTGCCTTTGTTGAAGGGGAAGAAAGTTGGTTTGATGGGTAACCAGACCTCTGTTGTAGGTCCGGAAAAGGAACATTTGGTAGACGTGCTGTTAAGAGAGAAAGTAGATCTTAAATTTGGATTCGCACCAGAGCATGGATTCCGTGGAGATATCGAAAGAGGCGAGAAGGTCAGCAATGATGTTGATGCTAAAACGGGTCTTCCCTTATTTACGCTTTATGGTGGCAATGAAAAACAAGATTCAATCGTTCAGTCGGTTGATGTCATGATTTTCGATCTGCAAGATGTTGGTGCTCGATTCTATACTTACATCACTTCCTTGCACCGTGTCATGGAGCTTTGTGCAAAGCACAACAAAGAACTGATCGTATTGGATAGACCAAATCCATGTGGTGATCAGGTTGATGGTCCTGTTCGTAAGGACGACAAATTCAAATCCAACGTTTCTTATCATAAAATTGCCATGGTCCACGGCTTGACCGTTGGAGAATTGGCAAAGATGATCAATGGCGAGAAGTGGTTGGAAAATGGACGTCAATGCAAGTTGACTGTGGTTCCGGTTCAAGGATATACGCATGATAGCATGTACGACCTACCAGTTATCCCTTCGCCAAGTTTGCCAAACCATTTGTCAGTTCGCCTTTATTCTTCATTATGTCTGTTTGAAGGAACTGATATTTCCGTAGGCCGCGGTACAGACTGGCCTTTCCAAGTGGTTGGTTTTACCGACCCTGTTTATGGAGATTTTACCTTTACTCCAGGAGAAAAAGCAGGGATGGCTAAACACGTAGAAGGAAAAGGAGCGACCAATTACGGGCTAGACTTAAGAGGTCTAGATGCCGACAAACAGAAATTTACCTTAAAATATATACTCGATTTCTATAATAAAATGCCAGACAAGTCTAAGTTTTTTGTGCGAGCAGAATTCTTCGACAAGCTAGCCGGAACGGATGAACTTAGAAAGCAAATCATTGCTGGAAAGACAGAAGATGAAATCCGAGCCAGCTGGAAACCTGAATTGGATGAATACAAGAAAATGAGGACAAAATATTTGATCTACCCAGACTTCAAATGAAAAACAAGCATGTGAGGGCTCAATTTAATTGAGCCTATTCGCATAATGGGACATTTGATGCTGGAAAAACATTTTATCACGCAAACAAACTCGGTTGTTTCAGTTAGATGGGAATAAACCGAATTATGATAACAAAAATTATAAATTATTAATCTTAAAGCAATGCGAAGACTTATACTCTTTTCTCTCGCTCTGGGTTTAACAATGCCGACTTATGCGTCTTTTGAGGCAAACAAAGGTGTTGTTGCACTTGGAAACCATGCTAGCTGGACAAATGCTTCATCGGTGCTGCAAAATACCGTAACAGGTACGGTAAGTGGTCCGGACGGTCCCTTAGCTGGTGTTACTGTTTCGGTAGTAGGCTCCTCAGTGAAAGCCTCTACGGATGAATCAGGTAAATTCTCAATTTCGGCCGCTGTAGGTTCGACTTTAAGGTTCTCCTATGTTGGATACGAATCCAAAGAGGTTACCGTAGCTGGTAATACCATGAACGTAACGCTTCAATCTTCCAGCGACCTGTTGGATGAGGTTGTTGTCGTGGGTTATGGTACTCAAAAGAAAGGTAACTTAACAGGTGCCGTTTCAACTATCAGTGTAAAAGATAACTTAGAAGGTCGTCCTATCGCCGATGTGGGTCGTGGTATCCAAGGGGTAACCCCTGGTTTGACCGTGACGGTTCCATCGGGTGAGGTAGGTTCTGATCCACGTATCAAAATCCGTGGTGCAGTTGCTTCATTGCAGGCTTCAGGAGATCCTCTGATCTTATTGGACAACGTGGAAATCCCAAGTATCCAATATGTGAACCCTGACGATATCGAATCCATTACGGTTTTGAAAGATGCCGCTTCATCATCGATCTACGGTGCTAAAGCTGCATTCGGTGTCATCTTGATTACAACGAAAACCGGATCTAAAGGTGAAAAAATCGACATTTCCTACTCCAATAACTTCTCGTTCCAAAACCCTTTCAAGCAATATGAAATGGGTAGGATCAATGCCTTGAAATATACCAAAGATGCCATGGAGCGTATTGGCTCAAACATCTCTGGTGCTTTCTACTATGTAACTCCGGAAGGATATGAAATGGCGAAGGAATGGGATGACAAATATGGAACTACATTAGGTCCAAACGATCCTACTGTTTTTGGACGTGACTGGATTGTTGACCCAACCAATACTTCCCGTAAAATTGGTTTGAGAACCTATGATCCTTATGATTACATGGTAAGGGAATGGGCTCCAACCATTACCAACAATGCTTCAATCAATGGTTCTGTAGGTAGGACTAAATATACCGCCACTTTTGGACACATCTCTCAAAGCGGTATGTTGAAAGCAGGAGACTCTGATAAATTCAAAAGAGCAAATGCTGCAGTAAGGGTATCTACAGATGTAAGTGATTATTTGACTTTGCGTGCCGGAGCCATGTTCTCCCAACGTCAAAAGCTATATCCTTATGCGACCAACTCTACCACTGCCGATCCTTGGTACTACATGTACCGTTGGTCATCAGTTTATCCAATGGGATTAGATGAGAACGGAAGCAAAATCCGTAGCCCATGGTCGGAGTACGAAGATGCAAACGAAGCATCAATGAAACGTAACTACATCAACTTGAATGCTGGTGCAACAGTCAATATGACCAAGAACTGGAGATTAGATGTAGATTACAACTTTACTAATGAAGACTATGATTGGTTTAGACCAGGTACTCGTTTTACAGCAGCTAACAGCTGGATTGCTCCGGTTCAACGTTTAGATGCCAATGGGAACCAGGTTTATGTGGACAATACAGGTGCTGTAGTGCCTGCAGGTTCTCCTGGAGCTATCGCAGCATACGACTTGAATACACATGAATATACAGCGCCAGGAGCAAATCCTGACCATGTATACGCTCGTGCAGCATATGAGTACAAACATACTTTCAATGCTTTCTCTACTTATAATCTAAACCTTGACAACGGCCATGAATTCAAATTTATGCTGGGTTCAAACTTGGTGTCTGATTATGGTAAATACAACTGGACTCAAAAAACTAACCTACTTGACTTAAGCAATCCGCAATTCGATCTTGCTTCAGGTACAGTAACAGGTTCTGGTGGTACTTTCTGGACTAGTCAGGTAGGTTTCTTCGGTCGTGTGAACTATGCCTTCAAAAACAAATACCTTTTGGAAGCGAATGCACGTTATGATGGATCTTCAAAATTCGTAGATGATTTGATCTGGAGATGGTTTACATCAGCTTCTGCTGGATGGGTGGCTTCAGAAGAAAACTTCATGCAATGGGCTAAACCTGCATTATCTCACTTGAAATTTAGAGGTTCATACGGGATAATCGGTAACCAAGCCGTTCCTGCAAGTTTGTATACACCAAACATGTTCCCTTACGAGACTTTGTGGATCGGTGGTCAGAATAAATACTATGGTGTACCTACGCCTACATTCAGCTTAAGAGATATCTCTTGGGAAGATCTAGAAACTATTGACTTTGGTGTTGATGCCCGTTTCTTAAACAACAGATTAGGTTTGGTTTTCGACTACTATGTTCGTAATACAAACAACATGTTCGTTGGATTCCAAGGTACAACATGGACTACCGGTGGTGCTGCACCTCTTGGAAACTTCGGTACCTTAAAAACAAAAGGTTACGAAGTAGCAGTTGACTATAATCACCGTTTTGAAAGTGGTCTAGGTATCAATGTTCGTGCAAACTTTGACGATGCTATCTCAAGATTCTATAACGTAACGAGCCAAAGGACAACAGGTTCTTTCTATGATGGTTCTGCATATGGAGATATCTGGGGATATGAAACCGATAGACTTTACCAAATGGATGACTTCGTATTAGGCGCTGATGGAAAACCTCAGTTGATCAATTTAACGGAGGACATGACCAAATACTTTGCAAATGGTGATGGTAAAGCTTACCAATTAAAAGATCCTAATGGGGTTTACCAACCTCGTTTAGAAAATACCAATACGTTCAACTTCGGTCCTGGTGATGTGAAATTCAAGGATTTGAACGGTGATGGTGAAATCGATAACGGTGATGGTACGGTAGATAACCCAGGTGATAGAAGAATCATTGGTAACACGACTCCACGTTATAACTACGGTTTACGTTTAGGCGCTGATTACAAAGGATTCGATTTCTCTATCTTCTTCCAAGGTACTGGACAACGTGCTATGTGGGGTAATGGAGCATTGGCAATCGCTGGTTTCAATACAGCAGACGGTGCCATGCCAGCAGCAATCGTAGATGATTACTGGACGCCAGACAACACAGCTGCTTTCTACCCAGCTGCATTCAACAATGCGGGTAGCAATGACGCCAACAACATGCAGGTTCAGTCTAAATACTTATTGGATCTATCTTACACTAGAATCAAGAACATCACATTTGGTTATGTATTGCCTAAGAGTTTTATCGCTCCAGCTAAATTGAGCAATGTACGTGTTTATGTGGCTTTAGAAAACTTCTTTACTTGGGATAAACTGAATGGCTTGCCAATCGACCCAGAGGTAGTTTCTGGATTCTCCATGTTTAATGAAAGTAACTATAACACAGGTAGAACTGGGGTTGGTACTCCAACATTCAAATCTGCTTCATTCGGTGTACAGTTAAACTTCTAATCCTTACGACAATGAAAAAATTATCATATTTATTTTTAGGTTCAGCCCTGTTCTTCAGCAGCTGTAATACCCTGCTAGATAGACCTGAGTTAAATGCCATGGTGGACTCAGAGCCTACCTACTGGAGAAATGAAAATGACCTACGTCTTTTTGCAAATGACTTTTATACCAGCTTCTTTGTTGGCTATAACTCCAGCTTCGGGACAGCTTATACGCCGTTAACTGGATATAACTTTTCCGATGATTTAACTTCCGAAAACCAACAGTTAGCCCTGTTGTCAAGCTTGCCTACTGATCCTGGCGGTTCATCAAGTACGGCGGTAGCATCTTTACGTGCTGAGCACCCAGGTCCAAACTGGAACTTCGTATGGATCAGAAAAGCTAACTTGATGTTGAACCGTATCGAAAACTTAGCAAAACCAAAGTTGACAGAAGACGAATACAAGCACTGGTCATCAGTTGCTCGTTTCTTCAGAGCTTATGAATATAGCCGTTTGGTTAGTAATTTCGGTGATGTTCCATATTATGGCGATATCGTTGACCCGACCAATATGGACGAACAGTACAAAGACCGTACGCCTCGCGCTGAGGTGATGGACCATGTATATGATGACTTCAAATATGTGTTGGCAAACATGCGTGATAATGATGGTGTAAGCAATCTGAATAGATATGTTGCAGCCACGTTGATGTCCAACATGATGTTATTTGAAGGTTCTTGGCAACATTACCACAACCTGGATAAAACTAGGGCTAAGAAATACTTGGAACTAGCTCGTGATGCGGCACAATACGTTATGGAATCAGGTAAATATACATTCGGATCCGATTTCAAGAGCTTATTTGCGTCGGAAAGCTTAGCTGGAAACCCTGAGGTTATTTTCTTCAGAACCTATGATGATGCTTTAGCAATCAGACATGCTGTAGCTTCTTATAGCAACGGTACAGAAAACCAACCTCGTTCAGCAAACTTAAACCTGATCGAAGCTTTCATCTGTAACGATGGCAAGACTTTCCAAAACTCTGGAGTAGCTAATGCTAAAAACTTCAGGTTACAGGAATTGGTGAAAACTCGTGACCCTCGTTTCGAAGCTACTTTTATGGATACGGTAAATGCACCTGCTGTTGGTACTTTAGTTTATGCCCATAAATTTGCTGGTAGAGAGGCTTTAGATTTCTTGAACTCTGGTAAAGCATATCCTGCTAAATGGAGCTCAAATACCAATACCAATGATGCACCTGTAGCTCGTTACGCTGAGGTAGTATTAAACTGGGTAGAGGCAAAACAGATCTTAGCTGAAAACTATGGTGGAGCTGCGGTTACTCAGGGTGACTTGGATAAATCCATCAATGCAATCCGTAGCAGACCATTGGATGCAGTTGCTGTAGCTAAAGGTGTTAAACAAACAGAACCTTTAATGCTTGGAGCCATCCCTGCAGATCCTAAAAAAGAGGCTGATGTATCTCCACTTATGTGGGAAATCCGTCGCGAGCGTCGTATGGAATTTGTATTCGAATATGCACGTATCCAAGATATCCGCCGTTGGAAAAAATTGGAAAACCTTAACTTTAATGATGATACCTATAAATTAGGTTCATGGGTTATCGGGGTAAAAGATTTTGGCGACAAGAAAAATCCTGGAAAAATCTTAAAGGCTTTCATAGATCGCCTACAGGTTAAAAAAGCAGATGGGACCATTGTCACTTATGATGGAAGCAATGATACTGAAATGGAAGGTTACTATGTGGTTAGAAATTTCACTAACCGTCTACCTGTCCTACCTAAAAACTACCTTTCTCCAGTAAGTATCGGGTTGATCCAAGCTTATCAAGACCAAGGTTATACTTTGACCCAAACACCGGGTTGGAATTAATGAAAATTTTTAAGCAAAAGGTCAAGCAATTGACCTTTTGCTCTATATTTAAGCTATGAGAAGACTATTATTTTTGCTGTTCCTATTACCATTAAACCTATTTTCTCAGACTTTCAAATTTGCTCAAGTAACCGATACCCATGTTGGTGGTGCTACAGGAGCTGATGATTTACGCAGAACGGTTCTGGACTTAAATCAGCAGCAAGGCATTGACTTCGTGATCCTGTCGGGGGATGTCACCGAGTTTGGTTCCGATGAGGAACTGGCCTTGGCAAAACAGATTTTGGACAGCCTGAATTTACCACTATATGTCATTCCGGGAAACCATGACAGCAACTGGTCGGAAAGCGGGGCGAACTCATTCCGTAAGGTTTTTGGTGCTGAAACTTTCTTTTTCGAACATAATGGCGTTCAGTTTATAGGAACGACTTCTGGACCTAATATGCGCATGAGTCCGGGTCAAATTCCAAGGGAGAACCTGGTATGGATGGATTCGATCTTTAAGGCTCATCCCGATCAACAAAAACCCTTGATCGCCATTAACCATTACCCTCTGGATTCTTCATTGAACAATTGGTATGAAAATATTAATCGCATCAAGACCAAAAACGTGCAACTGGCGCTATGTGGACATGGCCACATCAATAAATTGTATGATTGGGAAGGAATCCCTGGCGTTATGGCCAGATCTAATCTGCGTGCAAAGGATGCAGTCGGTGGATATAATATTATCACTGTATCTTCCGACTCGGTATTTTTCCAGGTCAGAAGACCTCTGATGATTACCGAGGATTATTGGCTAAAACTGCCCCTTAAACGTGTCTCTCCTGAGGCTGCTCAAGGTGTAAAAAGACCAAACTACGCATTGAATGCAAACAGCCAAGCGAAAGTGCTTTGGGAATATGAAGACCATGGTGATATCGGTGCCGGTATTACGGCCGATAAAAATATGATGTACACTGCCAATACGGTAGGTGAAGTCTATGCATTGGATCTGAAAACAGGAAAGAAGCAATGGACCTTCAAGACGGCTGGAAAAGTATATTCTACCCCGGCAGTACATAAAGGAGTAGTAGTGGTTGGTTCATCAGACCATTTTATTTATGGCATAAATGCCAAAACTGGAAAGGAACTTTGGAAACTTCAGGCTGATAAAGCAGTGCTTGGTTCGCCAGCGGTAAAAAATGGGAAAGCCTACATCGGCGCATCAGATGGAATCTTCCGTTGTATCGATGTTAAAACCGGAAAGTTAATCTGGAGCTTTAATGATGTTCAAGGTTATGTTTCGACTTTACCCACCTTAGCTGATCATAAAGTAATCTTCGGAAGTTGGAAAAACGGTTTCTATGCGCTAGATCAAAAGACCGGACAATTAGTTTGGAAATGGGACAACGGCCATAGCAATAGGATGTTTTCTGCGGCAGCCTGCTATCCAGTAGTGGAAAACAATCGTGTTTTCATCGTCGCTCCGGACCGCTTTATGACAGCGATCGATCTAAAGACTGGCCAAACCATTTGGCGTGAAAAGAAAGATGAATACCGTGTAAGGGAGTCGATGGGTATTTCAAAAGATAGAAAGTTGGTCCTGGCCAAGACCATGGATGGCGAATTGATCGGTGTGCCAGTTAATGCCGATAAAATGGATGTTAATTGGAAGGCTGAAATAAAATTACCATATGAATTAGCTCCAACTGCAATTTATACCAATTCAAAATATATATTTGTACCTAGCGACAAAGGATTATTGTCTGCTGTTGAGCCTAAAACCGGAAAAACAGCCTGGCAATATAAGATTTCCAATGGTATGATCAATCCGCCACTCGTGCTGAAAGACAGAATTGTTGTCAGTACTATGGACGGAAAAATCGTAATGCTAACCTACTAAACCGATAATAATGAATAGCGTACTTTCCTTGTTTATTTTCCTTCTTTGTGCTTTTCAGGCCTTTTCACAAGAGAATTCCTGGATCAGGATAAACCAATTAGGCTATCTTCCTGACAATAAAAAAGTAGCTGTATGGGTAACTAAAGGAGATAAAGGGATCAAGAAATTTAGTTTAATCGACAAAAACAATAATAAAGCCGTTTTTACGGCCAAAACAGGTAAACAATTTGGCCAATATGGACCCTTCCAATTAGGCTACAGGTTGGATTTCAGTAAGTTCAACAAAAATGGCGAATATTACCTACTGGCCGATGATGGTACGAAGTCTCCAAGTTTTAAGATCAATGCAGATGTCTATAAAGGCACCGCCGATTTTACCTTGAGGTACATGCGTCAGCAAAGGACGCTATTTAATCCATTCCTTCAAGATTCTTGCCATACGCACGATGGATTTACCATGTATGCCAGTTCCGTTGGTATGCCTGATAGTACACGCGTAGAAGTGGCGGGCGGATGGCATGATGCTTCCGATTATTTGCAGTATGCCACCACCTCGGCCAATGCTACCTATCATTTATTGGCAGCCTATCGCGATTTTCCATCCGTATTTACCGATGAGAAACAAGCAAACGGACTGGACGGTAAAAACGGAATTGCTGATGTATTGGATGAAGCTATCTGGGGATTAGATTGGTTGGTAAAAATGCATCCCAAGCCCAATATCATGTTCAACCAGATTGCAGATGACCGTGATCATACCGCCATGCGCTTGCCGGGCCAAGACTCGGTTTATGGAAGAGGACATGAAAGACCAGTATATTTTATCGATGGCAATCCGCAGCAAAGAGGTAAATTCATGAACAATACCACAGGGACAAGTTCCACTGCTGCAAAATTCGTGAGTGCTTTTGGCTTGGGTCATCAATTACTTAAAGATCAAAACGCTGAATATGCCTCCATCTTAAAGGAAAAGGCAGGTACAGCTTATCAATACGCATACATCAAGCCAGGGGTAACCCAGACTGTTTCAGTTAAATCGCCTTATATTTATGCTGAAGATAACTGGGTGGACGATATGGAATTGGCCGAAGCCACCATGTTCAACCTGAACCAAAACCAGGAACATATCCAAAAGGCAATGGACTTTGCCAGGCAGGAAAAAGTAACTCCTTGGATGGTACGGGATACGGCAAACCATTATCAATATTATCCTTTCATTAACCTCGGCCATTTTGAATTGGCAAAATCAGTGAATGGAAAGGTGAAGAAAGAAGCCCTAGGCTATTATAAAGAAGGTATCCAGGAAGTAAATGCTCGTGCTAAGGACAACATGTTCTATCGCGGAGTTCCTTTTATTTGGTGCAGTAACAATTTGACCACCTCATTTGCTATCCAATGCTTATGGTATCGTGAGGCTTCTGGGGACGAGCAATTTCAAGAATTGGAACAAGCTAATATAGATTGGTTATTCGGTGTAAATCCTTGGGGAACCAGTATGGTCTATGGATTACCTGCACATGGTGATACACCAACCGAGCCACATTCGTCGTTTACATATTTACACAACTACCCAATTGATGGGGGATTGGTGGATGGACCGGTATATTCCGCGATCTATAATAACCTGATCGGCATTCAATTGTACAAGCCGGATGTGTATGCTCCATTCCAAAGTGATTTGGTGGTTTACCATGATGATTTTGGTGATTATAGTACGAATGAGCCAACCATGGATGGAACAGCGTCTTTGATCTATCTGTTGTCGGCAAAAGAGAGTGAATCAAAAAAAAAAGAATAACGGATTCTCAAGGCGCCTTCATTAGGGGCGATACCAGTAAAAGGCAGGTTAGCTTGATTTTTACAGGTGATGAATTCAGGGAAGGACTGCAAACAGTTGCAGAAACACTCGATAAAGAAAAAGTGAAAGGGAGCTTCTTTGTTACAGGGAGATTTCTGAAAGATCAGAAATCAGCAAAGTTGCTGAAAAGATTATATCGTCAAGGACATTATGTTGGTCCACATTCTGACCAACATCTGTTGTATGCACCTTGGGAGAAAAGGGATAGCCTTTTGCTGTCTAAAGTGGAGTTTGTCAACGATTTACAGGCTAATCTGGATAAGCTCCATGCAATTGGTATCACGAAAATGGACAAATTTGTTGCTCCGTATGAATGGTACAATAAGCAAATTGCAGCCTGGACGAAGGAGTTGGGCATGGAGCTGTATAATTTTACTCCAGGTTTAAGAACAGCGGCAGATTATACGTATCCAGAAATGGGAGCGCGGTATTTGTCCACTGAAGCGATTCTGAAACAATTGGCTGAGTATGAACAGAGCAAGGGCCTCAATGGATTCCAAATTATTGTCCATCTTGGCACTGACCCTAAAAGAGAAGATAAATTATTTAATCAATTAGAAAGATTGATTGATTTATTGAAGAATAAAAATTATAAATTCGTCCCACTCGACGAGATATAAAATTAACATGCGTGTTTTTGCGTTTTTTAGCAAAAAGTCGCATATTTACGAAAAGTTATTGAATGTATTGCAAATGCTGAATGCTATGATCAACACAACGGAGAAAGATTCCAACTATCAAGACCTAGATAAGATGTCGGTTCTTGAGATCCTGACTAATATTAATAATGAAGATAAAACAGTGCCGTTGGCCGTTGAAAAGGTTATTCCTCAAATTGATGCCCTAGTGAAGGTCGTTACTGACCGTATGAAAGCAGGTGGGCGTCTGTTCTATATCGGTGCAGGGACTTCGGGTCGTTTGGGTATCTTGGATGCATCGGAATGTCCTCCTACTTACGGCGTGCCCTTTGACTGGGTGATCGGATTGATCGCTGGTGGCGATACGGCTATCCGTAAAGCGGTGGAGTTTGCTGAAGATGATGTTGAACAGGCTTGGAAAGATTTAGAAGAATATGCGATCAATGAAAATGACTTTGTCCTTGGTATCGCCGCTTCTGGAACTACACCTTACGTAATTGGCGGTCTTGATAAAGCGAATGAGTTAGGGATTGCAACCGGATGTTTGGTTTGTAATGGAAACTCACCGATTGCAGCCCGTGCCAAATATCCTATTGAAGTAATCGTAGGCCCTGAATTCGTTACGGGTTCTACTCGTATGAAAGCTGGAACTGCACAGAAATTGGTGTTAAACATGATCAGTACCGCTGTCATGATCCAATTGGGCAGAGTTAAGGGAAATAAAATGGTAGATATGCAGCTCTCTAACCATAAATTGGTTGGTAGAGGGGTTCGTATGGTCATGGCTGAAACCGGAACTGACGAAGAGACTGCAACTGCACTGATCGAAGAATTCGGAAATGTTCGAAAAGCGATCGATAATTTTAACCTTAATAAATAAAATTTAGATCTACCTATGTCACCAATTATCCTGCTAACTTTTATTGTGGTTTATTTTGGGCTTCTTTTGGCTGTAGCTTATTTTACATCCAGAAATTCCTCCGATAACTCCACGTTCTTTGTCGCGAACAGAAATGCCAAATGGTATATGGTTGCCTTCGGTATGATCGGTACCGCCCTGTCGGGGGTGACCTTTATTTCGGTTCCCGGTGATGTGGGCAATACGCCTGCAGGCCTGAGCGACCCCAATAATTTCAGTTATTTTCAGTTTGTTCTCGGGAATGCCATAGGCTTCATTATCATCGCCTATGTCTTGCTGCCGCTTTATTACCGCATGAACCTTACTTCCATCTATACCTATTTGGAAGAACGTTTGGGTCACAAAAGTTATAAGGCCGGAGCTATGATCTTTTTGATCTCTAGGACCATCGGATCTGCCTTTAGATTGTACCTCGTTGCCATCGTATTGCAACGCTATATTTTCGATGCTTGGAATGTACCATTCATCTTAACTGTGGCAGTCTGTCTTATTTTAATTTGGCTGTACACCAATAAGGGCGGATTAAAGACGATTATTATTACCGATACTTTACAGACCACTTTCCTGTTATTGGCCGTTGTCCTGTCTATTTATTTTATGGCAGACGGCTTAGGTTGGACCGTTACTGAGGCATTTGAAAAGGTTAAGGAAAGCACCTATTCCAAAGTATTTATCTGGGAGAACCTATTGGGCGACCCTAGGAATATCTGGAAACATGTGATCGGCGGTATCTTTGTGACCATTGCCATGACAGGTCTGGACCAAGATTTAATGCAGAAAAACCTGAGCATGAAGACCATCAAGGAAGCACAGACCAACATGATGACCTTTACAGGTATCTTCGTGGTGATCAATCTATTCTTCCTAGCGGTGGGTGCCTTATTGTATTTCTATGCTGATGCTAACGGAATCAATATTGCTGATCTGGGCAAATCGGATTACCTGTATCCAGAAATCGCATTGAGACACCTGTCTATTGTGCCGGGAATTATCTTTATGATGGGATTGACAGCAGCGACATTTGCAACAACAGATTCTGCATTGACAGCTTTGACCACTTCTTATTGTGTGGATTTCTTGAACTTCAATAAAAAGGAAAACCCTAATGATCCAAAATTGGTCAAACAGCGTAACTATGTGCACTTTGCGTTCTCGATCGTTATGTTATTGGTTATTTTGTTGTTCCATGTCATCAACGACGAGTCTGTCGTATCAGCCATCTTTAAGATTGCAGGATACACTTATGGTCCATTGTTAGGCCTGTTCTCTTTCGGTATCCTGACCAAGATGCGTGTCAAAGATAACCTTGTGCCTTACATCTGTGTCGTTTCACCGATATTGATGTACTTGTTGACGACCTATCTATTACCACTGACCGAATATAAAATCGGTTTCGAGCTGATCGTATATAATGGCTTAACTACCTTTATCTTGTTATGGTTAACTTCTCCAGGGAAAGTTAGAAAACCCATGACCGCTGTAAAGTAAGCCTATTCCTTTGATTTGTGTGTGCAAAAAAATAACAGTAAGTTTGATTAACTAGTTTTTTTGCACACATGTATCAAATGATTGAAGAATCTATCCAATCTATCCGTCGTAAAATCGGCGATTTCACCCCAGAATTCGGAATTATCTTAGGCACAGGCCTTGGAAAACTTGTAGAGGAAATTGAAGTGGAATTTCAGATGATGTATTCCAATATTCCCAATTTCCCAATCTCTACCGTTGAATTCCATACCGGAAAATTGATCTTTGGAACGCTCAATGGGCGTAAGGTGGTAGCCATGCAAGGTAGACTCCATTATTATGAAGGTTACAGCATGCAGGAAATCACTTTCCCTGTTCGCGTAATGAAAGGCTTAGGGATCCAAAAACTATTCGTGTCCAATGCTTCAGGTTCCTTGAACCCCGATATCCGAAAAGGTGATATCGGCATTATTGAAGACCATATCAACTTACTTCCCGATAATCCATTACGGGGAACAAACGATGAGGACTTAGGCCCCCGTTTCCCTGACATGAGCCAGCCCTATAATTTCCAGATGATCGAACAAGGCATGGAGATCGCCAATAATCTAGGTTTCAGGACCCATAAAGTGGTCTATGTCTCCGCTCCTGGACCAAATCTTGAAACCCGCGCCGAATACCGTTATATGCGCATTATAGGAGGGGACATCGTTGGGATGAGTACGGTTCCCGAAGTGATTGTTGCCAATCATATGGGCTTACCTGTTTTTGCCATTTCCGTAGTGACAGATGAAGGTTTCCATCCGAATCTAAGACCGGTATCGCTTCAGGAAATAGTGGAAGTGGCCGCAAAGGCAGAACCAAAAATGACAAGTATTTTAAAAGAATTGATCGCATTGCAATAATTTTGGTTTTTTGCGCTATTTTTGAGGGCATAAATTTTGTACCGTTCCTGATTTGAGTATGCTAAGAAGGTTATTGTTTGTATTGTTGTTGTTTAGCCTTGTTCCTAAACTATACGCCCAGACTGAAGAGGAGTTCAGTTCTGCACTGGATTCTGCGCGTAATGCAGAGGATAATAAGAAAGACTCAGTCATCTTCACGGCTAAATACGTAAGGTTTACTAACCTGAAAACAATGAAGCGGGGAACAAAGACCTTTCAGATCGATACTTCCCATGTCAATTTTCAATATTACAATAAACAGAACCTTCCTTGGGATCCTTCGATCAATCTAGGGTCCTATGGTTTGGCGACTCGAGACCTGTTGTTCAACCCGAATAAGACCATCGGGTTTCAATCTGGCTACCATGCCATGGAACGATATATCCTGCATCCGGATTCTGTCCAATATTACCGTGCCCGAGCTCGTTACTCGGAGTTATATGCTGTGGGTTTCTTCTTTGATGATCAGGTATTCCGAGCCAAATTGGCGCAGAATATCAATCCCCACCTGAATATTGGTGCTGAATACCATGCGACCAATACCGATGGGTTCTATAATAACCAACAATATAGCGACCGAAAAGGGGCTGTATTTGCCTGGTACGAATCACCTAGCAAAAGGTACAACCTCCTTTCAAACTTTACATTCAACACCTTGGATGCTACCGAGAACGGTTCGGTAAGGAACGATACCTTATTCAGGGATACTTCCAGTAACACTTCGCCATCTCGTTACCCCGTGAAATTAGATGGGATACAGTCAAACCGTCCGTACAATAAATGGAAAGATCTAGGCTTCTTTATTAGGCAATCCTATTTTATGGGAAGGATTGACACGGTCAGTGGCAATGGTCCAGATGCCGAAATCCACCCAACGAATGTTATTGCCCATAACTCCAGTATCAGGCAACAGAAGTTTATCTTCTTTAAGAATCAGGCAGACCTCTATAATGCCCTACCTTTTAACAACCTGGTAAGGGTAGAGGACACAACGAAAATTACGACCATTTCAAACGATTTTACCTATAGTTTCTATCTCCGAGGGAAAAGCCTCAAGAATGAAGCGAAGGTCGAACTGGGCTTCCAAAATGACCTGATCTGGTATGCGGACAGTGTGTTGAATAAGTTTTACCAGAACTCCATGGTAAAGGGCGCTATCGGCTATAAGTTTTCCGACAAAGTAGACGTCAATTTTACCGCCAACCAAATAGTGGTAGGTCGGAACTTTGGGGATTTCCTATATGAAGCTTATGCCGACATACATTTGAACGAAACTTTAGGAAAATTAAGGGTCGGTGCCTATTCCCAGAATAAGTCACCCGAAATGATATTCCAAAATGCCAACCTTTCTTACCATTCCTGGAAAGAGGAAGACCTTAACCTGAATAAGATCAAGACCCAAAACCTTTCCTTTCAATATGCGAATGATAAATTAGGATTCAACGGAAAGCTAGAATACTTCCTGATCAATAACTACACTTATTTTCACGAAGTTCCAAATCCTGACAACAATATATTGGGCGCGAGGAATATCCTGCCAACCCAAGAAGGAAACCTTAATCTCCTGAAACTGACCGTCGGCCAGAATTTCAAGTTCCGTAGGTTCCACCTAGATAACCGTGTAGTTTACCAAAAGTCCGATGCGATGGACATCCTGGCGACGCCAGAGCTCTACACATGGCACAGTTTCTACTATGCCAACAAGCTGTACAATGTCATGGACTTTAGATTGGGTATGGATGTACGTTTCAATACGCCATTCCGTACGCCTTCTTATTCCATCAACTCCGGACAGTTCTATAATGACAACGTAGGGATCGAGTTCTCAACTTATCCTATCGCCGATCTTTGGTTCACTGGAAACATCGATCGTGTCAATCTTTTCCTAAGCTATAATTTCGTCAACCAACATGTGTACCCTAATGGGTATTACAGCGTAAGACGTTATCCTATGGCGCCTGCAAACCTAAGGTTTGGGGTATCCTGGAAATTCTATGATTAATAGTTAGTAGTATTTAGTAGAGAGTATTTAGTATTTAGACTTGGTGAAAATTCTTGCCAGGGGGTGGGATTCTTGTGTGGATTGCAGGGAAAATCTTGTAAAAGGGTGTAGATTTTTGAGAGAATTTTTGTTGATGGGCTTTGGGTTTTATTCGAGGCATATTCGGGACATATTGCGATAATTCCGAATATGTCTCGAATGAGGTCAGGATTAAAGCTATGAGGATTTTTTGATTTTGGTCTAATCGTAACTCCCCAGCAGGGGTGACATCTTTATAGAAATTGGAATGGATTATTGGTTAACCCCTAGCGGGGGTGAAATATTTTTTTGTACCCTTTTCGTGTCACCCTGAGGGCCTGCCCGAAGGGTCTCGGAACGTGCCACTCTTCATTTGAAATAGTTTCCTCATCTTACGATTTCGGAATGACTACAATTTTCTAAAAAAAAACAAGATATAGATTCTTCGCGTTGCTCTGAATCCCTCTTTGTCGCTCTCTGATTCTGGACAATCAGTGAAGAATCTGTTCGGTTCTCCTCTATAGGGACGTGTCATTCTGTGCCGAAGGTACAGGAACTGTTCGCTGATACAATCATGGTTCGCATGGTTCCGAGACCTTTCGTTCCTCAAGGTGACACTGTAAAAATAAACTTATTTTAGATGTATTGCCCCATTTTAGCTGGATGGTTTGAAACAAAACAGGGGTAAATCAAAAAAGCATCAATTTCTTGATGCTTTTCTTTCGGTAGTGGAGGCTACTGGATTCGAACCAGTGACCACTTCCGACTTTTGGTCGGAATGCTGTGAACCAGCATCGCGTATGAGTTTTTCGATTAGTTTTTTGCTTTTCCACCCTTTTATTTCTTTTTCTCTTTTCATTGCTTCATTTTTTTGATTGAATGATTCTACATGGACTATAATCCAATCATTGGCTCGGTTTGTAAATCCCTTGCTCTTTGAGTTGTGACGCCGTAACCTGTCTGTAATGTCTTGAGTAAATCCGATATAATATCGGTCTAGAGAAGGAGAGTAAATAATGTACACGGTATACATTAGAGAAAATTGTAGTATAAAATCTTAAACGCAAAAAAAGCATCAATTTGTTGATGCTTTTCTTTCGGTAGTGGAGGCTACTGGATTCGAACCAGTGACCACTTCCGACTCTTGGTCGGAATGCTCTGAACCAGCCCCATCGCCTTTGAAAAACATCTAATTAGTACCTTTAAACGCAAAAAGCATCAATTTCTTGATGCTTTTCTTTCGGTAGTGGAGGCTACTGGATTCGAACCAGTGACCCTCTGCTTGTAAGGCAGATGCTCTGAACCAGCTGAGCTAAGCCTCCTTTTTGTTGACCACTTCCGGTTTTACTTCGGAATGCTCTGAATGACTGAGCTTGGTCTTTTTTGGTGGAGAATACTGGATTCGAACCAGTGACCCTCTGCTTGTAAGGCAGATGCTCTGAACCAGCTGAGCTAATTCTCCTTTTCCGTGTTGCGGTGTGCAAATATAGGGGTTAATTCTGATTTACAAAATATTTTATGGATATTTTTTGTGGGTGAATTGGCAAATTATTCAAAGCCAAATAATTAATTTGATTTTTAGCGTGGCGTCTTGATTGCTGAACAGTCAGAAACGTAGAGTGAAAGACCATTAAAGCCTGCTTATTGCAAGAAAGAATAGATTCTTTCCATGTAATAGGCTTCATCTAAAGACCTGACCAGTTCAGTCATTTCAAAGTGGTTGAAGGAGAAATTGATTCCCGAATAGGGGCTGTTCAATAAGATCCGTTCTCGACCATCTGGAAATGATACGGGGCTGCTCTCTGCATAGATGTCCTTCACGATCCTTCGGAACATGATGAAATCTTCTTTGCTGAAGTTGATGAGGATATTATTGAAACAAAGGTGTATGATATTCTGACCCTCTGGCATACTGATGAAGCCTTGGTCATTTTTGGAGAGAATTCTTAGGCGACAGTTGTCCATATATAGCCAATCCCGTTTTTTATTTGTGCCTGCATTACCCGCATGCCTATCTTCATGCGGGTAAACAGGACTTCTGTATAATTGAAACTGTTTTCTTTGCTGGAGTAAAAGTAGGTATTATTTAGAATGATTATAAATAATAGTTCCTTTATGACATTGGGATTATATATTGTCGCCTGAGTTAAAAAAACGTTGGAATTTCTCCTGTAATAGCTGTGTCTATAGCTCTCTGATGGCGATATTTCGGAAACCGACGGAATCTGTATGATTTTGGAATGCGATCTTTCCTTTAGGGTATGTTGCAAAGGCAGGATAGTTTTTCATATTGCTATTGGCAATCTTTTGTTTGAATGCAGGGGTATTGATGCTATCTTGGAAGGTGATCTTGTCATTGAGCCAAAAGGTTACCTGTCCATCTTGCTGTTTGATCTTGCCTTTGTTCCATTCGCCGTAAGGATTAGGCTTGGAGTTGCTGCCGATACATTCCACAGAATAGAGACAACCGGCCCAATGCGTGGAGTCTACCTGATGCCTTGGTTCGGCATTGGCATTGTCCAGGAGTTGCATCTCCAGTCCGGTTGCAAATGTGGCTGCGTAGGTACTATCCTCGCGAACATTGATAAATACACCGCTGTTTCCACCTTTTTTGACCTTCCATTCGAAGTCCAGTTCAAAGTCTTGGTATTCTTTGTCGCTGATCAGGTCGCCGAATTCTCCATTGCCCTTTGGGTCACAGATCAATTCGCCATTGTCGACCTTCCATTTGGAGTCCATGTTTCCACGGTTGTATACATGCCATCCGGTCAAGTCCTTTGCATTGAAAAATGCACTGGAATCTGAAGTTTCTGGACTTTCCTTTACGGTTGTGGATTGGTTACAGGAAGCTAAAGCTAAGGATAGGATAAGTGCAATGGATTTGATAGGGTTGGTCGACATAGTTGTTGATTTTTAAAATATTACAAAGGACTAAATGTAAAAAGAAAAATCAAGAAAATTTTGGGAGGGCCCTGGAGAATAGCTTGTATAAAGAAAATATGACAGAGGAGCCTAAAAAGCAGCTGGGCTTAGAAGCGTTCGATTTCGTCGATCTGTTCCATGATAAACTTCAAGGATATGGGGTCTTGAAATTCTTCCTCTGAATTCAATTCGTTCTGGATCAGGGGAATGTGAATCTTTAAGGGCAAGACGTGCATGCGCATATAGTTGCATACACCAGTGAAGTGGTCCACGCCACGTATATTTCCATATTTTCCTGTTGATACCCCGACCAGAGCGGCCTTTTTGTGATAGAAAGAGGCAGGGAATGCGCAGGCATCGATAAACACCTTTAAGATTCCCGGGTAGGAGCCATTGTATTCAGGGATGATAAACACGAATTTTTTAGCTGCAGACACTTTTTCCTGGATTTCGGCAAAGGCTTCGCTGCGTTTTCCATATAGATCCGTATTGGTGATATCATGGGGAAGATCTTCAAGGGAAAGTATCTCAAACTCTTCGCCCCTTTTTGACAATTCCTTTTGATAAAATTTTGCAACTTTTAATGAGTTGGAACGTTTTCTATTTGTGCCTGAGATAATTAAATTCATTGTTTGATGTTACATGTAAAAAGCAATCGCGTTCGGTATCAATACCTAAATCTATTTTTCGTATCTTAGCATCCTGACTTGGTAGAATGAGATTCGCTTCAAAATTAGCAAATTTAACATCATTTAAGTGTCTAATATCATCAAGGTATGTTAATTTGCATATTGAAGTGAAATAATGCCGGTCGACATTATTTTCAAAAATTGAGGAATCACAATGGGAAAGATTATTGCCATAGCCAATCAAAAAGGAGGAGTTGGTAAAACAACCACCTCCATCAATCTTGCTGCGAGTTTAGCTGTGTTAGAATATAAGACTTTGTTGGTGGATGCGGATCCGCAAGCAAACTCCACGTCTGGAATTGGTTTTGATCCTCGCGCCATTAAGACCAGCATTTATGAATGTTTGGTGAATGATGTGACAGCAAAAGAAGCCATACAGGCTACCGATACTCCAAATCTAGATCTATTGCCAGCCCATATCGACTTGGTCGGTGCGGAGATTGAGATGATCAACCTGGAGGAGCGCGAATACAAGATGAAACGTCTTTTGGATGAAGTGAAGGATGATTATGATTTTATTATCATTGACTGTTCCCCATCTTTAGGACTAATTACCATCAATGCACTTACAGCTTCAAATTCAGTGATCATTCCGGTTCAATGTGAGTATTTTGCATTGGAAGGATTGGGTAAGTTGTTGAATACAATTAAGATTGTACAGACACGATTGAACACCGAACTGGAGATCGAAGGTATCTTATTGACGATGTACGATGTTCGTTTGAGGTTATCGAACCAAGTAGTGGAGGAGGTGCGCACGCATTTCCACGATTTGGTGTTTGATACAATTATTCAGAGAAATACGCGTTTGAGTGAAGCACCAAGTTTCGGGATTTCAGTAATCATGCATGATGCATCTTGTAAAGGTGCCATCAATTATTTGAACCTTGCACGCGAGATTTTGGAGAAGAATGGATTATTAAAAGAGAATAAGCAAACTGTAACAGTATAGTATGGCAGCACAACAGCGGAAAACAGGATTAGGCAAGGGTTTAGGCGCATTGCTTCAACAGGAAGTGATCAGCAGTCCTAAAGACAAGACGGCCGATGTTCCTGCGAGCAAGACACCGAGCTCTCCTGCCGGTAGCATAAACTTTATTAAAGTAGAACAAATATCGATCAACCCTTTTCAACCTAGGACAGATTTTGATGAAGGAGCCCTAAGGGAATTATCTGAGTCTATCGAGGTACAAGGTTTGATCCAGCCTATCACTGTGCGTCAGATTGGTAAGAATGAATACCAATTGATCTCTGGTGAAAGAAGGTTGAGGGCATCCAAATTGGCGGGAATTACCGAAATCCCTGCCTATGTAAGGACTGCAAATGATCAACAGATGCTAGAAATGGCCCTGATCGAGAACATTCAACGCGAAAACCTGAATGCCATTGAGATTGCATTGAGTTTCCAGCGAATGATCGAGGAATGCAGCCTGAAGCAAGAGGAACTGGGCGATCGCGTAAGCAAGAACCGTTCTACAGTAACCAATTACCTTCGTTTGTTAAAACTTCCTCCTGTGATCCAGGCGGCAATCCGTGATGGGGATTTATCCATGGGACATGCCAGAGCCCTGATCAATGTCGGAGAGATCGATAAACAATTGTTTATATTCAAGGAGATTGTTGAAAAAGGATTGTCGGTACGTAAGGCTGAGCAATTGGTCCGTGAGGTTCAACAGGCTAAGGATAAAAAACAAAAAGGCAAAAAAGAGGCGCCTTTGAATTTTCAATATCAAAAAATTGAGGATGACCTGGCTTCGAAATTTGCCACTCGTGTAAAATTGAACGTGAAATCTACGAAGGGGAAAGGCGCCATTGAGATTCCTTTTAACTCTGAGGATGATTTGAGCCGAATTTTAGAGTTGTTAGACTGGTAATGTATAAATTTTTACTGCTCTTTGGGATGATCTTTTCCTTTACTTGTCTTAAAAGCCAAGTGAAAGATACCATTCCTGACTCTACGAAAATGGTTCAAGTGCAGGATTCTGTGAAGAAAGCTGCGCAAGATACCGTCAAGAAAGAGACTCGCGCGGAAAGGAAAGCCAGGATAAAGGCTGAAAAGGAGCGCGAGAAATTCTATTATAAGGATATCCGTAAGGATTCAGCAAGGTTGGCAATCGAAAGATTGACCAGGATTGCCTGGAAAAGATCTTTGATATTACCGGGTTGGGGGCAGTATACCAATGGGGGGTTATGGTGGATCAAAGTTCCGATCATTTACGGAGGATTTGTCGGTGCAGGTCTGACCTTTAATTACTGGCAATGGTACTATAAGGAGTTCTTAGGTGAGCTGCAATATCGGGAAGAGTTTGGGCAACCGTCCAATCATGAGTCCTTAGGTATCAATAGTAGCTGGACCGTTCAGGGTCTGGTTCAACAGAAGGATTATGGTCGCAGAAACCGTGATCTGACGATCTTGCTGACGGTAGGTTGGTATGGATTGAACGTGGTTGAGGCCTACGTGGATTCGATCCTGAAAAACCGTTGGAATATCAGTAATGATCTGAGTTTTAAGGTTTCACCAACCTTACTTCCTAACTATGCTTATACACCGGGGATGGGTACTTTTTCTGGAAACGGATTTGTATCTCCGGGTTTGAAAATGACCTTTACCATTAAATAAAAACCAATTAACTATATGAAAATCGTTTTATTAGGTTATGGAAAAATGGGGCAACTGATCGAGCGCTTCGCCATGAAAAGAGGGCATGAAGTGGTTTTGATCGTTGATGAAAGAAATAGGGACAGCATTACTTCCGAAGATCTGGAAGAAGCTGATATGGCCATTGATTTCAGTACTCCAAATGCAGCCTTAGAAAATATCAGTCTTTGTTTTGAGTCCAATCTGCCCTTAGTGGTCGGAACCACGGGATGGTACGAGCATTTGGACGAAGTAAAAGATACTTGTTTAGAAGCTGATCAAGCCTTGCTATATGGCTCTAACTTCAGTATTGGGGTGAATATCTTCTTCCATATCAACAAGATGTTGGCAAAGGCCATCAATCCTTATAAGCAATACGATGTTCAGGTGGAGGAAATCCATCATATCCATAAATTAGATGCCCCAAGCGGAACAGCAATTACTATTGCTGAAGGGATTTTGGAGAACAGTGATGAAAAGAAATCCTGGGTAAATTCGGTGGAAGGGTCTGGTGAGGAAGTCATTCCAAAGCCAAATGAATTGCTGATCGAAAGTTTAAGAATAGAAGAAGTTCCTGGTACCCATACTGTTTTGTACAGCTCGGAAGTTGACCAAATCGAATTCAAGCACACTGCGCATAGCAGGGAAGGTTTTGCTTTGGGTGCGGTTATTGCGGCTGAATGGCTTTTTGGTAAAAAAGGGTTTTATCAGGTGACTGAAATGTTTGATTTTAATAAATAATATATGTGGTATATCATTTTAGCCATATACATCATTGGTTCCGCTTACGGACTGTACTTATTGTATAGAAAAGCGGGCAAGCAAGGATGGGAAGCTTTTGTTCCCGTTTATGCACAATATGTCATGGCGCAATTGGTTGGAAGGCCAACCTGGTGGATAGTGTGGCTATTTGTTCCGATTGTAAATATCTTTATAGGGTATGATCTCCTATTGAATTTGATCAAATCTTTTGGGAAACGTAGGTTTTGGGAAAATGCTGCAGCGGTATTGGTCCCATTTATCGTATTGCCGATGTGGGGCAGGGACCCGAATGTGAAATATTTGGGACAGTCCACTACCGAGGAATTCAAAAAGAAATATCCCTATAAAAAGTCAGTAGCTAGGGAATGGGCTGATGCCATTATTTTTGCTACCGTTGCCGCAACGTTGATTCGCGGTTTCTTGATTGAAGCCTATATGATCCCTACTGGATCGATGGAAAGAAGCTTGTTGGTTGGTGACTTCTTGTTCGTAAGTAAACTGAACTATGGTCCAAGGATTCCGATGACTCCTTTGGCATTTCCTTTTGCTCACCATACCATGCCTGTCACTGGTGGAAAAGCTTATTCTGAAGCGATAAAGATCCCATATAAAAGACTACCTGGATTTCAGGATATCAAGAGAAATGATGTGGTTGTATTCAACTACCCAATGGAAGCTGATGCGCCTTTCAATAGACCTATCGATAAACGCGAAAATTACATTAAGCGCTGTGTGGGTATGCCTGGGGATGTTATTTCCATGGAACGCACAAAGCTTTTTGTCAATGGAGAACCTGCCTTTACGGATGAGGATTTTCAAACCAACTATTTGGTCATAACGGACCCGAACGGCCTCAACCTACAGAAATTGTTGGATATGCGTATCGAAATGGACATGCTGTATACAGATCCAAGTATGGGTCAGTACGCAATGCACATGACAAAAACTGAGGCTGAAGAGGTGAAGAAATGGTCCAACATCAAGGAATTTAGGGAGATTATTTATGAGCCAGGGGACGCGAATCCAGGTTTTCAGGCTTTCCCGATGTATACCAATGGGATCATTTGGAACTACGATAACTTTGGCCCTATCCAGGTTCCTAAAAAAGGATGGACCGTTAAGTTGGATTCATTGACAGTTCCATTGTACGAAAGAGCGATCTCGGTTTACGAAGGAAATACCTTTGAAAAGAAATCTGACGGCTATTATATCAATGGACAGAAGTCCGACAGCTATACTTTCAACATGGATTACTTTTGGATGATGGGGGATAACCGCCATAATTCATTGGATTCGAGAGGTTGGGGTTTTGTGCCGGAAGACCATATCGTTGGTAAAGCCTTGTTCACATGGTTGAGCTGGGATGAGAACGGATCCTTCCTGTCGAAAATTAGATGGAATAGAATCTTTAGACCTATTCATTAAGGTCAATAGCAAATAGAAAATGGGAGTCAGCAGAACTGGCTCCCATTTTCTATTTATGTGTTCTGCCTATGCTATTTTAGACAGGCGAGGTATCTCTTGATGGTTTCTTCCAGACCTAGGTAAAGGGCGTCGGAAATCAGGGCGTGGCCAATACTGACCTCCAATAATCCAGGGATATGCTGATGGAAATATTGTAGGTTGTTTAGGTCAAGGTCATGACCGGCATTTAATCCCAATCCAACCTTTTGAGCCGCAAGTGCTGCCTTAACATAGGGTTCGATCGCTTTTTCAGGATCATTGATAAAATCGGTTGCATAAGCTTCGGTATACAGTTCAATCCGATCGGTTCCCGTTTCTGCTGCTGCTTCAACCAATTCCACTACTGGGTCAACAAAGATAGAAACACGGATGCCCTGACCTTTGAAAAGCTTCACCATTTCGGAAAGATATTCACGGTGCTTGATGGTGTCCCAGCCATGGTTGGAAGTAATCTGTCCTTCTTCATCAGGAACCAAGGTCACCTGAGCTGGATTATTCGCAAGGACCAAGTCAATAAATTTCTGCTCACGGCAATTACCTTCAATATTGAATTCGGTAATGATATTGGCCTTTAGGTCATAGACATCCTGATAGCGGATGTGTCTTTCATCGGGTCTTGGATGTACGGTAATTCCCTGTGCACCAAATTTCTCACAAGCTAGGGCAGCGGCAAGAAGGTTTGGAACATTTCCACCACGGGCATTTCTCAGGGTCGCGATTTTATTGATATTTACTGAAAGTTTAGTCATAGTTTAGCTCCTTTTTACAAATTTACTGTTTTGCACTGCCATATTCCTATCATTTTATGATTTTAAATAGGTTCATCAATGGATAATATTTTTTAAATTGCAGGAAGTATGGATGGTTTGGACTTCAATCTATTAAGTGGCTTCAGGCTACTGGATTTCATCGATATATTGCTCGTAGCAATTATCATCTACTATGTCTATAGCTTGATCAAAGGGACTATAGCCGTAAATATCTTGATTGGTGTGGGGTTGTTTTACGGTATATATCTAGTCGTAAAGCAGATGGAGATGCGCCTTTTGACCGAGATATTCGGTGGTTTTATCTCTGTAGGATCCATTGCCTTGATTGTCGTGTTCCAGCAGGAAATACGCCGTTTCCTTTTACATATCGGTAAAAACATCTCTTTGAGGAGGAAGAAGTTTTTGTGGTCTATCTTTGGGGGCAAGAAATCTACCCATCGTGAGAATGTTGAATTTATCAAACCTATCGTGGAGGCTTGCCAAAACATGTCAAAGTCTAGAACTGGTGCGCTATTGGTGTTTTCAAGATATTTTGATGAGGAATATTACCAGACCAGCGGTACGGTGATCGATGCGCCGATATCCAAAAGATTATTAGAGAGTATATTTTTCAAAAATTCCCCTTTACACGATGGTGCCGTTATTATTGTGGACAACAGGATCATGACCGCGAGTTCGGTACTCCCCCTGTCGGACAGTGAGGACCTACCACCTCAGTTTGGATTGAGACACCGCGCAGCCATCGGTGTGACCGAGGTGTCTGAAGCGGTGGCCGTTATTGTATCGGAAGAAACCGGAGAGATTTCCTTCGCGAAGGATGGAAATATCAATATGAACCTGACTGCCGAGGAATTGGAGAAGATTTTAGCGGAAGAATTGTAGTTTTCCTGAATAATATTTTTAGTTATCTCTTTTTTGCTGAACAATAGTTTTTGTTTGATAAATTTTAGATAACTTTATTCAAATTATAAGACTAAATTCATTGTTATGCATTTCGACGAAAAAAAGCCTATTGATATAGTGTTGAACGATTTGTTTGAACATTACCGAGCGAACGTTTCAGATGTGGATAAGATTACCAAGGCTCTTCTGGAGCGTGGGGTTGTACAATCGCAAGCTGACATCGTAAATGACCATATTGCATTCCGTACCTTAGGTGTTCCTAATCTAGGAATCGCCTCCTTCGAGAAGATTTTCCTTTCTTTCGGCTATAAAAAGATGGATTACTATTATTTTGAAGGCAAGAAACTTGACGCACATTGGTATGCACCTCCTGCTGACCATTATCCCCGAATATTTGTTTCCCAATTGCGAGTATCTGAGTTGAGCCAAGCGGCCCAAGAGATTATCCTGAAATATACTGCTCCAATCACTTCTGATCCAGTGGATGCTTTGGATTTGAACAATGGGCAGCAATTGGCAGATTTTCTACAGAAACCTTTATGGGATCTACCTACTTCTTCTGAATATGAAACCCTGCTTGCTGAAAGTGAATATGCGGCTTGGGTCATCTATAATCGCTATTACTTGAACCACTATACCATCTCTATCCATGAATTGAAAGATGGATATAATACCCTTGAAGAGTTCAATGCATTTTTAGAAAGCATTGGCATTAAATTGAACACTTCGGGTGGCAAGATCAAAACGAGTGGAGACAATCTTCTAAGACAGAGCAGTACGGTTTCGGCCTTGTATGATGCTAAATTTGCAGACGGTAAAACCTTGGAAATTGCAGGTAGCTATGTTGAATTTGCAGAACGCAGTGTATTGCCACAGTTTAAACATTTAGCAAAAGAAGAAATTAAGAGAGAGCATCGTCGTGACGGCTTCGAAACGAACAATGCCGATAAAATATTCGAAAGTACCTATACATCACAGATTAAAGGATCATAACTTATGGATGAGCAGTTAACCCTGCTTTCGGAACAACTAAGTGGTGAACTATTTTGGGATGAAAAGATGCGTCTGTTATATGCAACGGATGCATCTGCTTATCGTGAGTTGCCACTTGCAGTAGCTTACCCCAAAGATAAGCAAGACCTTCTTTTGCTTATTAAATTTGCCCGAGAACAAAAGACTTCATTGATTCCTAGGACTGCTGGGACCTCCTTGGCTGGTCAGGTGGTTGGCGCAGGGATCGTTGTTGATGTTTCTAAATATTTCACGGAAATATTGGAAGTCAACCAAGCAGAATCCTGGGTGCGGGTTCAGCCCGGAGTAATCCGCGATGAACTGAACCTATTCCTTAAACCCTATAAACTATATTTTGGCCCTGAAACTTCAACGGCCAATCGTGCTATGATCGGCGGAATGGTAGGCAACAATTCCTGTGGTTCCAATTCGTTGATCTATGGAAGTACCAGAGAGCATACCTTAGAGGTGGAGGCCTTGTTGAGCGATGGTTCTGAAGTGACGTTCAAGGCATTGAGCTTTGAGGAGTTTGACCGCAAATGCAAACAGCCTGATTTGGAAGGTCGGATCTATCATGAAATCCGGAGTATGCTGGGCAATTACCATAATCAGGAACAGATCCGTGAGAACTTTCCAAAGCCTTCTATTCATCGTAGAAATACAGGCTATGCGGTTGATATGCTTCTGGAAACTGATCCTTTTACAGCTGGGAAAGAGCCTTTCAACTTCTGTAAACTGATCTGTGGTTCGGAAGGAACCCTTGCCTTCATTACCGAGATTAAACTGCATGCCAATCCATTGCCGGAGAACCCGAGCGGATTGCTTTGTATTCATTTCGATTCCTTGGAAGATGCACTAAAGGGAAATCTTATTGTATTAAAACACCATCCATTGGTCAGCGAACTGATGGATAAATATATTTTGGAATGTACCAAGAATAATCTGGAACAGTCCAAGAACCGCTTTTTTGTGGAGGGCGAACCGGAAGCAATCCTGATTGCTGAGTATGATGGGCTGGATCAAGAGGCTATCCTGAGCAAAGTAAAGGCTGTTGAGGAAGATCTTTTGGCCCATGGACTAGGTTATCACTTTCCAGTGGTCCTAGGGGATGACAAAAAGAAGGTCTGGAACCTTCGGAAAGCAGGATTGGGATTGCTGAGTAATGTGCCTGGGGATGAGAAGCCTGTCGCGGTTATTGAGGATACTGCCGTTGATGTGGAGGATCTACCTGCCTATATCAGTGATTTCAATGATATCCTTACGAAGTACAATCTTTATGCTGTTCATTATGCCCATGCCGCAACTGGTGAGCTTCACTTGAGGCCTATCATCAATTTGAAGACTGAAGAAGGCAATCAGCTATTTCGTGAAATAGCCCTTGAAATTGCTCATTTGGTGAAAAAGTATAATGGTTCTTTGAGCGGTGAGCATGGGGATGGACGATTGCGCGGTGAATTCATCCCGTTAATGATCGGAGAGCATAATTACCAATTACTGAAGGAAATTAAGGAGACATGGGATCCGGAAGGGATCTTTAACCCCGAAAAGATCGTTGATACCCCTTCCATGAATAGCTCCTTGCGCTATACGCCTGGGCATGCCAATAGAGAGATCAAGACCGTATTCCGATATAAAGGACAGACCATCTTACAGCATGCTGAGCAGTGTAATGGATCTGGAGACTGTAGGAAGTCGCATTTATCAGGTGGTACGATGTGCCCTTCTTATATGGCTACAAAAGATGAGAAGGATACAACAAGGGCTCGAGCGAATATCCTGCGAGAGATGTTGACCAATTCGGAGAAGGCGAATCCTTTTGACCATGAGGAAATCAAGGAGGTCATGGATCTATGTATAAGCTGTAAAGGTTGTAAATCTGAATGTCCTTCCAGCGTGGATATGGCCAAATTGAAGGCGGAGTTCTTACAGGCCTATTACGATAGCCATGGTATTCCGTTCCGATCGAGAATGATAGCCCATGTGGATACTTTAACGCAGTTGATGCAGCCCATATCAGGTCTGTACAATTGGGTAGTGGAATCAAAGCTGACTTCTGGGTTAGTGAAAAATGTATTGGGGTTTGCTCCTGAAAGACACATCCCTAAAATTGCTTCAAAGACCTTAAGAAAATGGTTCCAAGGAAAGGATAAGCCCTTTTCTGGGCATAAGGAACCAATTAAATCTGTATACTTTTTCTGTGATGAGTTTACCAATTTCAATGATGTGGAAATTGGCAAGAAAGCTGTTCTTCTCTTAGAGAAGTTGGGCTATGAGGTGTTGATGGTGCCACATGCCTTTTCTGGTAGAGCCTTATTATCGAAAGGCCTATTGCGTGAAGCCAAGAAACTGGCCAATAAGAATGTGGAGACCTTCCGTGGAAGGTTGAATTCGAACACTAAACTGGTTTCTGTTGAGCCTTCGACCATTCTGACCTTCAGGGACGAATATGTGGACCTTGTAGATGAAGATTTGATGGCAGATGCCGAAAGGATTGCCCCTTTTGCATTGACTATTGAAGAGTTTATTTGGGAAGAGTATATGGTCGGAAATATATCATCTAACCAATTTGTCTCGAAGGAAGAAAATATTCTATTACATGGGCACTGCCAGCAAAAAGCTTGGGGACTGTCGCCAATCGTTGCTAAGATCTTGGAGATACCGGCCAATTATAAGGTCAAGGAAATTCCTTCCGGGTGTTGCGGTATGGCGGGCTCATTTGGTTATGAAAAAGAGCACTATGCGCTATCGATGAAAATTGGAGAGCTAGTGTTATTTCCGGCTGTGCGTGGAAAGGCTGATGAGACCTTGATTGCTGCACCAGGAGCAAGCTGTAGGCATCAGATCATGGATGGAACGGGTGCTGGAGCTTTGCATCCAGTCGAGATATTATTTAATGCCCTTAAATAGGTAAGGGTCAGTATGTATTTATAAAAAGAAAGCGGAGGTCGATAGTTCGTCCTCCGCTTTCTTGTCAAATGAATATTTTATTTTTTCGCAGCTTCTAACGCTTGCGTGTTCAATTTTACATATTCTTGGTTGTTGCTTGCTTTTGCAATTGCTAAACCTTCTTCAGCAGCCTTAATTGCTCCGGCCTTATCGCCAGCTTTCGCCAATACGATTGATTTCCAATATTTGATATGAGGAGCTTTTGTGTTTCCTTTGTCAGCCTCTTTCATCCAAGTCACGGTCTTTTGCATATCAAGACCATTGCTGAAATAGTACATAGCAGCTTGGAAATAAGGTTTTTTATCACCTTTCATTGCTTCTTCGATGTTTGCTATGATCTCTTCTTTTTGATCTACAGCAATATTGAAAGAAACTTTTGTTTTCTCCCAGCTTAATGAAAGATCTAATGATTGCTCATGAACATCATCAAATTCAATGGTGAAGGTTTCAACAGGGTTTTCTAAGGTTGTAGGTTTCACTTTTACACGCAATACGTCATCTTCAGCATTGTAGGTATAAGCACCCCACTGTTTTGCATTCGTATTGAAAACGATTGTCCATTCTTCTTTCCCTGGGATGGTAAATAGGGCATAAGTACCTGCCTCGAGCTTTTTACCTTCAATCATTACTTCAGATTGGAAAGTGATATTGGTTGCATCATTGGCACCCGTACGCCATATTTGATCATAAGGAACAAGATCTCCGAAAATAACACGTCCTTTAGCACTTGGGCGCTGATAAACCACACTAATCTGTTCAGTTCCCAAATCCTGTAGGATAAACTGGGTACTACTTGGTTGAGGCAGCTTTAATTGGGCTTCTGCTTGAGAAGACGTAAATACAAGCCCTGCCGCAACAAGGATACTTAATGCTAATTTTTTCATAATCATTTTAATAGAATATTCGAAGATAAGAAAAACTTCAAAAAAACAATGGAGTTAGTACACTAACCCCATTGCCTTGCTTAAATTTAAGCATGTGTCTTTTTCCTGACCTTGTGCCCTGAAATGGCATAGTACAAGATGTATAGATAGCAAGGTAAAGCGATCCAATAAGCTTGGTGAGCACCAACAGAGTGTGACAATGCTCCATATAGCAATGGGATAACGGCACCACCGGCGATACCCATAACTAAGATGCCTGAGGCTGCACTAGTGAATTTACCCACACCTTTCAGCGCCAATGGCCAAATAGCAGGCCACACCAATGAGTTCGCTAAACCTAATAAACCAACCAATGTTAATGATACCATTCCGTCAGTGAAAATAATTCCTACCGTCAGGATGATACCTAAGATAGCACAAGATTTCAATGCTGTCTCTTGAGAAAGATACTTAGGGATGGCAATGATACCGATGATATATCCGACAACCATGGATCCCATCGTAAATGCCGTAAAGAATTTCGCTGTATTCAATGGAATGCCTAAGAATGTACCGTAAGCAATGATCGTATCACCCGCTAAAACTTCCACTCCAACGTATGCAAACAATGCGATAAACCCTAACAATACGTGCGGGAAATCAAAGATTGATTGTTTTGATTCGGTTAGGTTATGGTGTTCGGCATCTTCTTCCTCATCTCCTTTAACTTCCGGTAAATTAGATTTAGAAATCCAAAATCCAAGTAATACCAAAACTACTACGATGCCTATGTACGGGTTAACTACTTGTAGAGCAATCTTATCTAAAGCTATACTGGATTCTTCTGGGCTCATGCTGGCCAATTGGTTCTTCACTTTATCAGCCTCATCTAGCTTAAGGAAGTATCCGAGAATAATCGGAGCCAATGCTCCGGCAAATTTATTACAGATCCCCATGATACTGATCCTCTTTGCTGCAGTTTCCACCGGTCCGAGGATCGTAATATATGGATTGGATGCTGTCTGGAGAATGGCTAAACCACCTCCCATAACGAATAATCCTAATAAGAAAAGAATGTATGTCCTAGAATAAGCAGCAGGAATAAATAGTAAGGCACCTACTGCCATGATACCTAAAGAAACTGCCATTCCGTTTTTGAAACCAAATTTATTTAATACCCAGGTAGATACCGGTGCCATCACCAAGTAAGCAATGTAAAAAGCGAAGGTCACAAAGTAGGATTGTACCTCTGTCAGTTCACATGCAATTCTTAAATAGGGGATTAATAGAGAGTTTAACCAGGTCGCAAAACCAAAGATAAAAAACAAGGATCCAATGATGATCATTGGCCCTACGGTCGATTGATTATTTTGATTACTCATAAATTTGATTTACAAATTAATAATAAGGTAGCTACAAGGCTAATAAAATAATTCGGTATTTTAAAACGCAAAATAACAAGCAATCGATTGCATTTAGCAGAAAAAATCCATTTATTCCACTCCTTCAGGCGTCTAGGAAGTCAGGCTACAAGATTTTATATTCAATAAAAAAGAGACATTAAGCTAATGTCTCTTCTAAAAACCTAAACCGTATCATAAAACCATATAGATATGATACAAGCTCAACAGATGTTGGAACAAATTGTTTTTTAGGCCTTCGGTTTTTTTATCACCGCAATGGTAAGCCTTGAAATACATACCAGCTGATTACGTTCGTTGTGAATTTGGATATCCCATACATGGGTGGTTTTTCCGATGTGGTAAGCCTTGCAAGTTGCGCGGACCAAACCTTTCGTGACAGGTCGAATATGGTTGGCATTGATCTCCAATCCTACACCGGCCCATTCTTTGGAATCGATGACCATATTGGACGCTATGCTGCCAACAGATTCGGCTAATACGCAGGATGCGCCGCCATGCAATAGGCCATAAGGCTGCTTTACTTTTTCAGTAACAGGCATTTCGGCCACTAGGCAGTCCGGAGTGATGGAAACAGCCTTGATGTCCAAGAAGCCGGTCATGTTGATGGCAAAAAGGCCATTGATTTCTTCTAGACTATATTCTCTATACCACATTGTTGTTTAAATTTTGATCTTTTAGATAACGGGATTTCAATAAAGTAACATGGTGGTTTAGGTGTCCTGCAATAATGTATAAGAAGGCTCTCACACTGATCAAGCGGTCAGAAGCCATACCTTTTCTATTGAGTTCTGTTTCATCAAAAGAGTTGAACAGGAACATATTTGCTTTGCGCAGATGGATAAACTCTTCGGCGATATCGGCCATTTTTCTTTCGTTATGTCTTCCGTTGGCAACAAATTCATCCTGCTCAAAGGAAGCCAAGGCCGTCATGTCATTCCTGCCGAACCTTAATGCTCTATAGGTCATGATTCGCTCAGCATCAAGGATATGGCAAAGCACCTCTTTGATGGTCCATTTCCCTTCGGCATATGAAAAAGTGCCCAATTCTTCCGGTATACTCGCAATAAATTCAGGAAAAGATTCAATTTGTTCATTTAATTCTTCCATTACATCGCCAGTAATGGTTTCGATATAATCGTTGAAAATCGCTGGGTATTCGTCAGATTTGAGTGGGTTCATAGCGTAAATTACTTTTTAATACAATTCTAAATGTTGTACCTTTTCCTAATTCAGATTCTTTGACAAAAATTTGTCCTTTGTGATAATATACCATCCTCTTGGTCAAGCTCAAGCCTAAGCCCCAGCCTCGCTGCCTGGTGGTATATCCTGGTTGGAAAATGGTTTCCCAATTTGATCTCGGGATTCCCTTTCCTGTATCACTAATGTCTATAAAAATTTCTTCTTTTGCAATGTTTTCCGAAATGTTGACCGTGATCTTTCCTTCGCCTTCGATGGCATTGACCGCATTTTTCAAAAGGTTTTCGATGATCCAGTCAAATACCTGTACGTTCAGTTTTGCTTCCACCTGTTGGTCGCCCGTCAACTCAAACGATATCCTTTTACTGGTCCTTACCTTGAAATAATTCACGTAATCTTCAACAATCTTAAAGATGACCTGGTTTGATAATGAGGGAGTTGATCCGATTTTCGAGAAACGGTCCGCAACGATTTCCAGTCGCTGCACATCCCTTTCCATTTCATCCAACAGGGAATTGTCTTTTCCTTGATAGGTTATCCTGGCCAGTTCAAGCCAACCCATCATAGATGATATGGGGGTTCCCAATTGATGGGCAGCTTCTTTTGCCATACCGACCCAAACTAGGTTCTGTTCAGAATCCCGAATGGAGTTAAATACAGTATAGGCAACGATAAGGAACACGGCAATCAAGGATAACTGTATATAGGGAAAAATCCTGAGTTGGCTCAACGCCTTGGAGTCATGGTAGTACACTAGCCATTTCTCGCCGGTATCCAGGGAAATGTGGATGGGCGGATGGGCTTTTTTCATCTTCGCCAACTGCTTTTCGAAATAAGGCGGATCATATATTAAGGAAGTTGCGGAATCTTGCGTTGAAGGGTGGATATTTGTTTTGGTACTGTCCAGGTCTCTCCAAAAAATGATCTCTCCCGATTCTTTGGTGATAATGGCAGGTAGAGAAAGACTATCTCGAACGGCATAGATAAAGCTGATGAACTGATCGTCTACATCGGGCATCGAAACGATGCTTTGGGTACTCATGGCCCATACTTCAGCTTTCGTCCGTTCCGACTTTGAAAGGCTTTTGACCAAATAATTGGAATAAAGCAACGATGCAGCAGCAATCAATGCCGCAAATAAAAAAAGGAAAAACTTCCATTGTTGTTTATTGTATCGATAGGGATGTTGCTTCATAACTCTTCAATTCAACCAAATTAATCATTTTAAGATTGCTACGAGAAAGAAAAGTAATAATTGCTTAATTTTGTGGTTATGAGTTCAGACAAAAAAGTAAGGGTCCGTTTTGCACCTAGTCCTACAGGCGGATTACATTTAGGCGGCGTTCGTACCGCATTGTTCAATTATCTTTTCGCGAAACACAATAATGGCGAGTTTATCTTACGCATTGAAGATACCGATCAGACCCGTTTTGTACCCGGTGCTGAAGAATATATTATGGAATGTTTAGCATGGTGTGGTTTGAATCCTGACGAAAGTCCCAACCATCCAGGCAACTTTGGCCCTTACCGTCAAAGCGAACGTAAGCCTTCTTATAGAAAGTTTGCTGAAGAACTAGTGGAAAAAGGCCATGCTTATTACGCCTTTGACACGGCAGAAGAGCTGGACGAACAGCGTAAAATACATCCTAACTTCCGTTATGCCCACGATAACCGCATGAGCTTAAGGAATTCCCTTTCCCTTGGGCAAGAGGAAACAGCGCGTTTATTGGCAGATGGTGCCGCACATACCATCCGTATCAAAATGCCTGAAAACGAAGTGGTTTCTTTTGATGATATGATCCGTGGTCGTGTGAGCTTTGAAACAAGCCTAGTTGATGATAAAGTTTTGTTGAAAGCTGACGGCATGCCTACCTACCACCTTGCTGTAGTAGTAGATGATAGAGCTATGGAGATTTCTCACATCTTCAGAGGTGAAGAGTGGTTGCCATCTGCTCCAGTCCATATTTTGTTATGGGATTATTTAGGCTGGAAGGATGAAATGCCGAATTGGGCGCACCTTCCATTGATCTTAAAACCAGATGGAAATGGCAAATTAAGTAAACGCGATGGAGACCGTTTAGGATTCCCGGTTTACGCCATGAATTGGCAAGACCCTAAATCAGGTGATCTTACCACTGGGTTCCGCGAAAGAGGCTTCCTTCCTGAAGCATTTATCAATATGCTAGCCTTGTTAGGTTGGAATGATGGTACCGAACAGGAACTGTTTGACATGGATGAACTGATCCAGAAATTCTCCGTGGAGCGTATCAGCAAGGCAGGAGCTAAATTTGATTTCGAAAAAGCTAAATGGTACAATCAGGAGTGGATCAAACGTGCACCTAATACCGAACTTTTACCTGAAGTGAAGGCAGTATTGGAAAAACATGATGTTCAAATTGCTGAATTTGGAGATGATTTTGTGGAAACTATTCTTGATTTAGTTAAAGAAAGATTAACTTACATAGAAGATTTTTGGGAGCAAGCTTCATTTTTCTTTCAAAAGCCCGCAAACTATGATATCGATGCAGTAAAACCTAAATGGAATCAAGATAAAACAACTTTCTTTAATGAAGTAGCTGATTTATTTCAAGAACAATCTTCTTGGGATGCTGCAACTCTTGAACCTCTATTTAAACAGAAGATAGCAGACTCAGGAATGAAGATGGGAGAATTGATGATGCCATTCCGAATCATGTTGGTTGGAGGAAAATTCGGACCTGATGTATTCAAGATTGCTGAGGTATTGGGCAAGGATGAAGTCATCGAAAGAATCAAGATTGCTGTTCCAAAATTTCAAGACTAAGAACTCAACTTAAATCAAATTATATGAAACAACTTAGTAAATTGTTTGTAGGATGCTTGGCCCTTGCCTTGGTCATTTTCTCATCCTGCTCTAGCAATGCCCCTGCTGCAAAGGGAACCGCAAAGGCTAAAGGCCCATTCCCTGAAGAAAAGTTAGGCTGGCATTTAGGTTCTCAAGCCTATACCTTCCGACTATTTTCTTTTGCAGAAGCATTAGATAAGATCGCTGCGGCAAACCTTCGTTATGTAGAGGCTTTCCCGGGTCAAACTGTAGGTGGTGGTAGCACAGAAAAAATGACTTATGAACTTTCGCCAGAGGGACGCCAATTAGTGAAAAAACTTTTAAAGGACAGAGGGATTACCGTTCATGCTTATGGCGTAGTAGGTGCAAAGGATGAAGCTGAATGGGAAAAAGTATTCCAATTTGCTAAGGACTTTGATATTAAGGTAATCAATGCAGAGCCAGCAGAAAATCAATTGGACTATATCTCAAAACTTTGTGATAAATACGATATCAAAGTTGCTATCCACAACCATCCAGATCCTTCACATTATTGGAATCCTGATGTAGTGCTTAAGGCCCTTGAGGGAAGAAGCAAAAGAATGGGGGCAGCAGCAGACGTTGGTCACTGGATGAGATCGGGATTAAATCCGATTGAATGCCTTAAAAAACTTGAAGGCAGAGTATACCATGTTCACTTTAAGGATTTAAACGCTTTCGGTGATAAAAAAGCGCATGATGTGATCTGGGGAACAGGTAAATTAGGAATGAAAGAAGTACAGGCAGAATTAAAGCGTCAAAATTTCAAAGGAATGCTTTCTGCTGAATACGAATATAACTGGGAAAATAGCCTTCCAGAAGTTACTGAAAGCGTGGTTAACTTTAGAGCCGCTCTTTAAGAACAAAATGAATTATCAAATGGGCAATAAGGCAACTTATTGCCCATTCTGTTTTAAGCCTACCTTCCTCAAGCCCTGATGAAGATAATAACCAAGTTGACTTCCTTATGATGATGAGCAAAAAGAAGCACCAAGAAAGCACATTACTATGATTTTACGGAGGATATTAAGATAGAAGGAAAATTAAGGAACCATACCTATTTAAACCTAAAGAAGAACCAACTTTTTGCTGACAGGTTTTTGTTATATAACGAGAAGGAAAAGGATTATAAGGAGGGAGGAAATTAAGTATTAAAGGATACTTTGTAAGGCGTTAGTCAAAGTATCATTTTCAATCTTAATGGTTTGGAAACCATTGCTTGAGCACCGTTCTTTCTGAAAGTTCCTCTTTCCAGACTTCTATTCGGTAGTGGTCATTTGGGTTGCGGTCATCCGTTTCATGGTAGGGATTGTCTAGGTTATAGGAATAGATCCGGACCCTATACGGCCCGTTTTCTAATGGCACCTCCAGAATAGTGTCGCTAGTAGGGCAGTCTTGGATTTCCATAGCCCCTGAGTTTATCTCCAGGCTTCCCTCTACGATGTGGTCAGCTTGAGGATCTAAACGCTCATTTGGGGCATCTAAAACTTCCAGTTCTCCCTTGACAATGGAGAAGTCGTTTTCCACGGTAACTCCCAAGGTGTTTTTTTCCACGGCCAAACGCTCTTCCAGTGCCTTTTCGTTCCAAAACTCCAGATCGTCCATTTCACTGACCTCTGCCTTGTTCACCAAGTAGAACTGACAGTACTGTGTGAAAAAATCGAGTTTGTACATTTTACTGCTTTTTAGGTGTTAATTGTATGAATTTATAAATATATTTAATTCGCTTATTAAATAATGAGAAAATATATAATTGTTTAACCAAAAAAAGTTTTATGCCTTAATATCAATAATCTGAGAAAACAAAACAGTCTTTTTAGGAAAAAGAATGTCGGCTAAAATTTAATTCAAGCTAATATTTGTGTAAATAAGTCAGAAAAAAATTTTACAGCCATTACCGAAATCTATTGTAACTTTTGCCTATTGGGTCTATGGTAGATTTTCTCCCGATTAAGTTTAAAATAGAGAGGGAAATTTAGAGTAATATTTCCCTTAATAATTATTGAAAAGTTAATATTAGTACTTTTTCAAGATAAAATTGAAATATGAGCCAAATGAAAATTGGGATTTCTCGGTAAGAATATAGAAATGTTGCAGGGATGTTAGAAATACCTGATTTTTAATAAAAATACTTGCGCGGCCTGGATTGTAATATTTTCAGGGAAGAATTAACTGAATAGTTCATTGATATCCTCCTTGCTCAGTGATTTCACGAAGCTCTCTTCTGTACTGATCAGTGAGCTGGCCAGTGACTTCTTCATCCCTTGTAAGGCGAGGATTTTTTCTTCAATACTATCCTTGGCAATAAACTTATAGATGAATACATTTTTGGTCTGTCCGATTCGGTGGCTACGGTCGATGGCCTGTTGTTCCACTGCAGGGTTCCACCAAGGGTCCAAGATGAATACATATTCCGCCTCCGTCAGGTTCAATCCGACACCGCCAGCTTTAATGGAAATCAAGAAGACTTGGGTTTCTTCGTTTTCCTTAAATTCCTTTACGGCATTGTTCCTATCTGTCGTAGAACCGTCCAGATAAGCATAGCGGATTTTATTCTTGTCAAAATAATCCCTGAAGATCTGAAGATGCCTTACAAATTGGGAAAATATCAAGACCTTGTTTCCTTCCTTAAGGATGGAATCCATGGTCTCTATCGCGGCATCAAATTTTCCAGAACCATCCTTGTATTGGCTATCGATCATCAGCGGATGGTTTGCCAATTGCCTCAATTTGGTAAGCCCTTGTAACAAGGCAATCTGGGTCGCTTTCCCTGTGAATGCACCGTCCAGCAGTGCATTTCTATATTCCGATTTTACCTTTTCGTAATACTCAGACTGCTCCTCGGTCATGCTGCAATAGAATATCTGCTCCGATTTCGGTGGTAATTCCGTTGCAACTTGGGACTTGGTCCTTCGCAATACAAAAGGTTTTATGATGGCCTGTAGGCGTCTCGCTTTTTCCTCATCCTTCTTCTTTTCGATGGCCAGGACGAATTCCTTCTGGAAATAAGTATAACTGCCCAAAAGGCCAGGGTTGACAAAAGACATCTGCGACCAGATATCAGCTACCGAATTCTCGATCGGAGTACCACTCAAGGCCAGCTTGTTCTTTCCTTTGATGTGCTTGATGGCCGAAAAGGATTTAGATCTTGGGTTCTTAATGTTCTGGCTCTCGTCCAGGATAATATAATTGAAGTAAAAGCCTGAAAGCAGTTCTTCATCAATTCGCGCCACACCATAGGTCGTGATCACCAAATCAAAATGGCTGAAGGCAAAGTTGTTCTTGCTGCGGTAAGTTCCGGTATGTAACAATACCCGCAATTTAGGCGTGAACTTTTCAGCTTCCTTTTGCCAGTTGAAGATCAAGGATGTCGGGACGATCAACAGAGAAGTTTTAGGCTGGTCGGCAGCCAAGGTTTCTTTCTGCTGCTGTAATAGTGCCAAGGTCTGGACCGTCTTACCGAGGCCCATGTCGTCTGCTAGGAGACCGCCAAAGCGGTATTCCTGCAAGAAGTGGAACCAGTTATAACCAGCCTTTTGATACGGCCGTAAAGAGCCTTTAAATTCTTTCGGTGTATCGATGTCTGCGATCTCATCAAATTCCCCAAGTTTGTTCAACTTGCGTTGCATGCTGACTTGGGTATGTTCGGTGACATCATTTAACAGTCCGATATGGGTCCGATTTAATCGAATGCCCTCCTTTTGTGATGAAAACTGGAATAGGTGCTCATATTGGGAGAACCATTCCTGAGGAATAATGGCTATTTCACCATTCGGCAATTCAAATTCTTGGATCCTGTTCAATATATGCTGACGAAGATTGATGAATGGAATTTCATATTCCCCGAACCGTACGATTGCAGATATGTCAAACCAATCGTTCTTCTCGGTGACTTCAATGCTGATGCTGGTCTTGCCGATCAGGAATTTCTTGTCATTATGGTTTTGGACGATATGGAAGCCAGCCTCGGTCAACTCCGAAAGGTGCTCATTGACCCATTCGATGCTGGAAATTCGGTAGCCATTGATCCCGGTAACAGGCAGGTAGGAGCCAAATAAGGCGTCTGCACGCTCCAAACCATAATCTTCTAAGGTTTTGGCTTTCTTTTCCTCCCATTGCAGGGACCTTTTTATTCTATAGAACTGATGGGAATCCTTTTCTTTGTCATAGACATAACGGACTGTCACAGGATGCTGAGCGCCTGCAGGAAAACTGTATTCCCCATATTCAAAATACAGTTGCAGCTGTGCCTCTTGTTCTGGACTATAGACGATCCTAAGTTGAGGGATGGCCTGTTCCCTATAGTTGATGATCTCTAAACCTTCGGCATATACATGATGCTTTTCAATCAGCGAGGTCACAAAGGTTTCGAAGTATTTTTTCTCTGTATTCCTGGGGATTGAAATAAAGCGTTTATTTAAGAAGGGGGTCAATTTCTTGCCCTCCAGTTCTTCATCGAAATAATAAAGGACATTCTCTAAGAGCAGCCAAGCTTGTTGGTTGACTATCACATCCGCATTCTTGTACATAAATTCCATGCGGAGCCCATCATATTTGAGGGTCGGAAAATAGCGTGTTTCCGTTTCATTCCTTCTGAAATGAAAAAGGATGCTGGTTGGTTTATCCGCAATTCTTAGTTCCTGCTCTGCAGGATATCCATCCTTGCTCATCAGGAACAGTGGCTTATCGCCAATGTTGTTCAGGATATGCAATAAACGGCTTTCGATCTTTGGACGGATATGCTCGTAGATTTTTTGGTCAAAGATCTTGGAGAAGTAATCAGCGGGACGGATTGCTTTTTTATGGAACCTTTTGATCAACTGCGTCTGTTCAATTTCATCACACAGACGGATCAGTTCATAGTCGACTTCATCTAAGGCATCCGAAAATTCATCTACGGTATTGCTGAAAACCCTTTTATAGGATAGGGAATAAGATCCATTTTGGTTGAGCTGTACAATATGGGGTTCAATCAGGTAGCCCAAGTAGGGGTGTTTCCCTAATGAGTAAACCAAACGATAAGAAGTTATTGTGTCGACCTGCTGCATCCTATAGTTTCCGTAGAAAAAGCTACTAATATACGTGTATTAGGTCTTTTTCTCCAAAATTAAGGAGGTTAAATTATTATGAAATATCGATTTTTCCTTGAAATACTTGGATTGCAGGTCCCGAAAGATAAACTTTGCTGAATTGATGCCCCACTTTGTGGAAAGAAATGTGAAGCTGTCCACCCAAAACCCGGATCGGAATCTGAAAATCACCATCTCTGCCGGACTTCAAGGCCACGCTCATCGCTGAAGCAACCGCCCCCGTTCCACAGGCATAGGTCTCATTCTCTACTCCACGTTCAAAAGTGCGCACGAAATACCCGTTCTCTTCCGCTTGGATAAAGTTTACATTGATGCCTTTTTCGCCATAGGTACTGTTGTTCCGGATTGCATGGCCATCTTGGAAAACATTTTTATGTGCCAAATCTTCTACAAACTCCACATAATGGGGAGAACCCGTGTTTAGGACATATGCCTCTCCATCCATGCTATATTCATTCACGTCAATCATGCCAAGGTTTACAGTATTTTGCTGGATTTGAGCATCATGTCTTCCGTCGACTGCCAAAAAGACAGTGTCGCGTGAAATGATTCCAAGGTCCCTGGCAAAAGCAACCAAACAACGTCCTCCATTTCCACACATGGTCCCTTCTTTGCCATCTGCATTGAAGTAAAGCATTTGGAAATCATAATTATTTGTATCTTGAAGAAGCATCAATCCGTCTCCGCCAACCCCAAACCTTCTGTCACAAAGCTCTTGGATCAATTGTTGGTTATTGGCATCAAACGAGCCCTTTCTGTTATCAATCAAGATAAAATCATTGCCCGCACCCTGGTATTTATAGAATTGGATTTCTTTTGACATTTTGTTGAGTTTCTGCTGTAAATTTAATATTCTTGTTACAATAAACCGAACTTTTGTTAAATCTTGTTAAATGCTTGACATAGCAGGCTTCCGTTAACATTTTTTAACTGACAAAAGTCTTTAAGGCCTTCTGAATGGTATTACATTTGAATTAGGAAACATAAATTAAAAAAGTTAGATTAATTATAGATATGAAAAAGATAGGTGCAACTTTATTAGCAGCCATCATAGGAGGAGCCATAGCCGTGGGTGGGTTTAAACTCTTCGAAAACAAACAGATGGACAACATGACGTTTGAAGAGCGTCAAAAAGTATATTATGCAAACAACCCCGGCGAAGAGATTCTTTCTTCTACCGGAAATCCGGATTTTACCCAAGCTGCAGCTGCAGTCTCTCCGGGGGTCGTACATATTCAAGTAACAATGGCAAGCCGTGGTAACCGTGGTGGTGGCGGTTCACCTTTCGATATGTTCGAAGAGTTTTTTGGTGTTCCACAACAACGTGGCCAGGCCCGCCCTGCAACAGCGTCAGGTTCTGGGGTACTCATCTCTCCTGATGGATATATCGTAACCAATAACCACGTAGTGGAAGAGGCCGATAAAATCGAAGTGGTCTTGACCGATAAACGCAAGTACGAAGCCAAAGTGATCGGTAGAGATCCGAACTTTGACCTTGCCTTGATTAAAGTAAATGCTACTGGCCTTCCAATGGTTAAGTTAGGTAACTCAGATAACGTTCAGATTGGTGAGTGGGTGTTAGCGGTAGGTTATCCACTAGGGTTACAGTCTACCGTTACAGCGGGTATCATCAGTGCAAAAGGCCGCCGTATCGGTATCTTGGACGAACCAACTCAAGGCCGTGGATATGGTGGAATGGGCCAGCAAGAACAAATGATCAGCAATGCTGTAGAATCATTCTTGCAAACTGACGCCGTGATCAACAGAGGTAACAGTGGTGGTGCCTTGGTTAATGCCAGAGGTGAACTGATCGGTATCAACTCCGCTATCGCTTCTCCAACCGGTACTTATGCTGGATATGGATTCGCTATCCCAATTAACCTTGCTAAAAAGATTGTCGATGACTTCAAGGAATTCGGAAGTGTTAAACGTGGTTATGTAGGTGTGACCTTTACAGAAATCAACGATCAGTTACGTGCTGAGAAAGGTATTGAAGATGTAAACGGACTATATGTACGTGATGTATTGAAAGGTGGAGCTGCAGAAGCTGCCGGCATTAAATCTGGTGATATCTTGACCAAGGTTGAAGGTCGCGTCATCTACGGTACTCCTGACCTACAGGAATATGTTGCTCGCTTACGTCCTGGTGATAAAGTGAAGCTCACTTACAAACGTGACGGTAAAGAGAAAGACGTTTCATTGACCCTGAAAGGTGAAGAAAGCAAACCTAAAACAGAAGATGCTGAATCTAGTGCATCAGCAACGGAGATCTTCAATAAATTAGGTGCTAGTTTTGTTCCTGCAAGCAATGCGCGCAAACAAGAATTAGGCATCAAATCAGGTGTAGTTGTTTCTCAAGTACACAGAGGTGGTGTATTCGAATACTTCGGCGTTGAAAGAGGATTGGTGATTACCGAAGTTAATGGTAAACCTGTAAACAGTGTCGATGATGTAGAGTCTGCCCTAGGTAGCACTCGCCGAAACATCGTCCGTATTACTGGCGTACCTGAAAGAGGTAGTACCGTTCAATTCAATGTTCCATTGAAATACTAGTAACGAGATTAAAAAGCAAAAGGGATCACAAGAAGTTGTGGTCCCTTTTGCTTTTTAGACTAATCGACATAAAACACAAGACACAAGACCGTAGAACCTACAGCAGATAGGAATTTCATTTTTTTAATGATTTTTGGAAAATATTTAGGTTCATCCTTAGTGTCATGCAAGACCTCAAAATCAAAAACAGTATGTTTTTTTATTGAGTTACAGTTCCCAAATCTAAAGTTAAGGATGACACGATCGTATCTTTCCGCAAACCTTCCAGTTAGCCCGCCAGAAATTTCTTATGTCTTGTGTCATATGTCTGTTTTTAGTGTCTCATATCTCATATCTCACATCTCAATACTAATTAGATAATGTTATATTTGAAACCATGAAAATACTAATGGTGTGTTTAGGGAATATTTGCAGGTCTCCGTTGGCTCACGGCATCATGGAGCACATGGTTGCGGAGAGTGGATTGTCTTGGGAGATAGATTCTGCGGGTACGGGAGATTGGCATGTTGGCCAGGCGCCTGATCGTCGATCTATCCAAGTGGCTAAAGAAAGGGGTATTGATATCTCCAGTCAAAGGGCCCAACATTTTAACCCTTCTTTTTTTTCTAAATATGACCGTATTCTGGTGATGGACAAACAGAACTACGCAGACGTAGTGGGGATGGCCATATCTGAAGAAGATAGAGCTAAGGTTTCCCTGTTTCTGATCGATGATATTGTTCCAGATCCATACTATGATTCAAACATGTTCGTTCCAGTCTTTGAACTGATTGAATCTCGATGTAAAGAACTCATTCAAGACTGGTCAGAAAATTAAATTCATGCAAGCAGCGGAAATCAATAAGAAGTGGGCAGAATTGCAGGGAGCAATCGCCAAGAGCTTCGATATGGACATTCCTGATATCAAGGTCATGCTTTTCCTGATTGGGGTTCAGGAATTGGGAAAAGGTCCTCAGGAGTTTTCAAAAAGAGAAAAAGAAGAGTTGATGCACATCGCGACCTGTAGACTTTTCAGTAGCTTAGGGTTTTATGAACTCGAAGGGCAGGATGAACAGGGCTGGCCACATTGGAAGCTCATTAAGCCGATTCCTAATTATACCCTTATGGAACAGGAAATGATTATCAAATCGTTGATAATTGATTATTTTGAAGATGTAAATTTCATTTAATATATGAGAAAAATTGTATTGTTGTTTGCCTTTGTGATGGGCTTGAGTTTTGTATATGCACAGACTCCAAAAAACTATTATGTTGAAGTAAAAACCGGTAAAGGCAACGGTATTATCAAACTCTATAACGAAACCCGAAAACACCGTGATAATTTTGTCAAATTGGTCAGCGAAGGCTATTTCGACTCCTTATTGTTTCACCGTGTCATCCATAACTTCATGATCCAAGGAGGTGACCCTGATTCCCGTTATGCAGGCAGCAGACAGCAATTGGGTAATGGTGGTCCCGATTACAAGGTCCCTGCTGAAATCCAAGCCGATATTATCCACAAAAAAGGATCATTAGGTGCTGCTCGGGATAATAACCCTGCCAAGGAATCCTCGGCATCTCAGTTCTACCTGGTTCAAGGCCGCGTGTTCTCTGAAGCTGCCCTTGACTCTTTGGAAACATTCAGGTTGAAAGGCAAGAAATTGACCCCGCTTCAAAGGGAAACCTACAAAACTATCGGTGGAACTCCGCATCTAGATGGTGAGTACACAGTGTTTGGTGAGTTGATCGAAGGCATTGGGGTTGTAGATAGCATTGCAGCGGTTAAAACCGATGACAACGACCGCCCCTATAATGATGAGCGTTTTGCCATGAAATTATTGGATAGGAGACAGGCATTGGACCTAGAACGCAAGTTGCAAGGACTTCCTCCTAAGAAAGGTTTCTTTACCAAGCTGTTTGATTCCATGAAATCCAAAACCTACAAACTTCCTTAAGATGAAGATCATTACCTATAATGTGAACGGTATCCGTGCCGCTTTGAAAAAAGGTTGGCTGGATTGGTTCAAGGCTGAAAGCCCAGACGTAATCTGTATTCAAGAAATTAAAGCAAGCCCAGATCAGGTTCCTGAACTGGTTTTATTAGAGGAGATGGGCTATGAGCACTATTGGTACCCTGCCCAGAAAAAAGGCTATAGTGGTACTGCTATCTTCACCAGGATCACCCCGAACCATATTGAATATGGTTGTGGTCATGAGGACTATGATTTTGAAGGTAGGGTAATCCGTGCCGACTTTGATAAAGCCTCCGTGATGAGTGTATATTTTCCTTCGGGAACGACAGGGGATGTCAGACAGGATTTCAAATACAAATTCTTGGATGATTTCCAATTGTACAGCAATGATCTTTTGAAAGAAAAACCGAAATTGGTGGTCTGTGGCGACTTTAATATCTGTCACCGTGCCATTGATATCCATAACCCTAAATCCAATGCCAATAGTTCCGGATTCTTACCGGCAGAGCGTGAATGGATGGAAAACTTTATCAACTCGGGATATACCGATTCTTTCAGGCACCTCAACCCAGATCCGCATCATTACACTTGGTGGTCTTATCGTGCTGGAGCAAGAGGGAGAAACTTAGGTTGGCGTATCGATTACAATATGGTCTCCAATGATCTGAAGGACAGTATCAAGTCTTCTCGAATCCTTTCTCAAGCGGTTCATTCCGATCACTGCCCAGTGGAATTGATCCTGGACTAACAAGAGACGATAAAAATATTTAAATTGGATTGGCTAGAGAAAAACTCTGGCCAATCTTTTTTTTTGTCTTAAGTCTGTGTGATCTATAATCCGGTTTTGACCTTATTCGAGACACATTCGGAACTTTCGCAAAATGTCCTGAGCTACTGTTGATTTTTCATCGGAGCATTGTCTTAGAAATTCGAAGAGTTTTCCGAATGGTTCCGCAACATGTCTCGAATATGTCTCGAATGAAACCCTGTTTTGGGGAGGATTATTTCACCCTAAATTTGGCTGTTTTTCATGTGCATTATTGGAACACTTCTAAGGGATGGGCTAGTAACTAAAATTAAAGTTAATGATTTTGTAAATTCAAACATAACTATTCATTAAACAGGGAGAGCTTAATTTATTCTAGTCTTTTCTATACCTAATCAGTAGATTTTAATCTGATTTTCCTTATATTTATTTCATGGGCAAGAAGTTTGCAATATTTATGTTTACCATTTCCGCCATTCTATTGCTGTATTGCACTTATGAACTCTACTTGGCATTTGGTACAAATGAGCTTTCCTGGAAGGATATTTCCAGCCCTTTTTCATTGCTTATTTCAGCCACATTATTCCTAAATAATGCCTTACGACCCACGAAGCTGGGCTAATCTTATCTGCTTTTTACAATCTCTATATCAAGGAAAACGATTGAAAAGCGTTTAATAATTCATATTTTTATATTTATTCTTTGTTATTGTTGATTTTTCAACAACAAACTGCTTAATCTTTTGACTATATCATAAAATGAAAAAACCTATACTGGTCATCAAGTTTGGTTCGGCGGCCATAACGACCGATGGAGAAATTGATGAAAGAATTGTCTTGGAGATCGCTCGTCAATGTGCACAGTTACAGCCGAAATATAATATTGTCATTGTTTCATCGGGTGCTGTTGCTGCCGGAAAGAAGTTTATCCCTAAATACACGGGTACGCTTGCCCAGAAGAAAGCCGCTGCAGCCATTGGAAACCCCTTGTTGGTGCGCACATATGGCACCTACTTCAAGCCTTTTAAGATTGCATTGGCGCAAAGTCTATGTGAGCGACATCATTTTGCAAACAGGAGTCAGTTCCTGCAGTTGAAGAGTACCTACGAAACGCTCTGGAAGAATAATGTAATCCCTATCGCCAATGAAAATGATGTAGTCAGCAATAAAGAGCTCAAGTTCTCTGATAATGATGAATTAGCGACCTTGATTGCAGTGGGTTTTGGTGCAGAGCAGATCTTGTTCAGTACTTCAGTGCCGGGGGTCTTGGATGAGCATGGAAAGGTAATACCGGAGTTGAAGATCATTGACAAAGCGGCATTGGCTTTGGCAAAGGAGGAAAAATCTGCTGTAGGATTAGGTGGGATGATCTCAAAATTGAATTTTGCAAGGTTGGCAAATCAAATGGGCATCAAAGCGGTTATTTTTTCGATGAAAACCGAGGATGGGATCTTGAAAGCAGTAGCTGGAGATACCGGGACAATATGCCAAGCTCAGGTGAAAAAACTTTCCTCCCGAAACAAATGGTTGGCGAGTGGTAGTTTGATTACAGGCTTGGTTCAGGTGGATAAGGGTGCTTTAGCAGCCTTGAACAAAAGAAAAAGCTTATTGGCAGTAGGTGTAAACAAAATTATCCAAGATTTTGAGGTGGGTGAGGTCTTCCAGATTGCCGATGAGGACCATGTGATCCATGCTGTTGCCAAATCGAAGATAGACTCGGTTTCGTTGCGGTCTAAGTCTGAGAAGAAGAATATTGAAATTGCGCATGCCGATGATATTGTGCTGCTATAAAGGAAATTAAAATGAAGAAAACGATATTAACCGAACTTGAAAATAGCAGAAAGGCCAAGAGAGCCATTGCACAATTGTCGATTAAAAAGAAGGCTGAAATACTGAATGCCATTGCGGCTGAAATTTTGGAACATTCCGAACAGATCATAGAAGAAAACAAAAAGGACCTGGAACGAATGGATCCGTCGGATTCCAAATATGATCGATTGAAGTTGACCAATGCACGAATCAAAGACCTTGCTGATAGCGTGCGGGCGGTTGCTAAATTGGATGATCCTACTGGGAAATTATTGAGCAGTAAAACGCTCGATAATGGACTCTTGGTAGAAAAGAGATCGGTGGCTTTGGGTGTCGTAGGGGTTATCTATGAATCGAGGCCTAATGTGACCATTGATGTTGCGGTCCTTTGTATCCAATCTGGCAACGTTTGTCTGCTTAGGGGAGGTTCTGATGCCTGGTACAGTAATTCCTGTTTGGTTGGTTTGATCCAAAAGGTATTGAAAAGTTTTGGGCAAGACCCGAATATTGTTCAACTGTTGCCAACCGATAGGGAGCTTGTCGCTGAGCTATTGACGGCGGTCAAATATGTAGATATCATCATTCCTAGAGGATCCCAAGGCTTGATCGACTTTGTGCGTGAAAACGCCAAGGTTCCCGTGATCGAAACGGGTGCTGGGGTATGCCATACCTATGTGGATAGGACCGCAGATCTGGAATTGGCTGCCAAAATTGTCGCCAATGCCAAGATTTCCAGACCATCGGTCTGTAATGCCTTGGACTGTGTTTTGCTGGATGAAGGAATCGTAGATGGGTTTGTGAAGAATTTAGTTCCCTTATTTGAGGAAGCTAAAGTGAAAGTATTGGCAGATGATCAAAGCTATGCAAGCCTGAAAGAACAGGGCTATACGGAATTGGGTAAGGCGGAGGCAGATGATTTTGGCAGGGAGTTCTTGGACTTGATCTGTTCCATGAAGGTAGTATCTGGGCTAGAGGAAGCCCTAGATCACATTGCAAGGTATTCGTCCAAACATTCTGAGTGTATTGTTTCTGCTGATTCAGAAAATATCCTGAACTTTATGAATGCGGTAGATGCTGCAGCGGTATATTCCAATGCGTCCACCCGATTTACGGATGGGGGTGAATTTGGGTTGGGAGCCGAAATAGGCATCTCCACGCAGAAATTGCATGCCCGTGGACCATTTGCTCTAGAAAAATTGGTGACCGAGAAGTGGTTCGTGACGGGTGAAGGACAAATAAGATAGTTATGGGAATAAGATTTGAGAAAGATACCATCCTAAATTGGATCAATGAGATGGGGAAGTACATGCGGTTGGTCGTTGATCGGTACACTGCATTTGATGAAACCGAAGAGCCGATGGACCTGACTGAAGGGTACACGGACTTTTTTAAGACAGACAGGGGTTTCTTTTTAGAAGCAGATACTGCTGGGTTAGAGAAGTTTATTGCGGCATTGGAGCCGGAGCAAATAAGGCCATTGGCGCAATTGCTGATGTATGATGGTTTGATGAATCGGGACCATGCCTTATTGAAGAAAGCCAAATTTCTTTTCGAATGGAACATGAAGAAAACAGGGTCCTTTTCTTTTGAGGATTTTGATTATTTATCAAAGATTGATAATGTTTTATAGAAAATTCCTCTTTTATAAGAGGAATTTTTATTTAAATAGCAAATTTTATTGCAAAAATTTAAAAAGCTGATTGTGTAGCTCGGAATTTTCCCTATAAACGGCGGAATTAGCCTGTTTATTGTATGCTCTGTTACAAAATAAATTTTTCAGTTAAAAAAATGAGTATTTATTTCTTTGATTCCTATTATTTTATCAATGAATAACAGTGCTTGGTTAAAAAAGTAATGAAAGTTATTGTTTCATATTAATTTTTTGTTATATACTTGCCCAAATTATGGTAACTAACTGGACGCACTAACCTTCGTCCCTAATGAAAACAATTATTTAACAAAACTCAAACAATTATTATGAAACAAAAATTACTCAGCTTTTTTGTGCTGTTTATGCTGTCCATTGGATTGCTAAATGCGCAAAGTCGTCAGGTGAGTGGTAAGGTTACTGATGCTACAACAGGAACGCCCCTGTCTGGAGTTTCGGTAAAAGTTGTTGGATTATCCACTGCTACCCAAACTGATGAACAAGGAAATTACTCGATCATGGTGAATGAGAATGGTCGATTGACATTTTCTTTTATTGGATATGAGACCCTAACTCAATCTGCATCTGGCCGATCAACCTTGAATATTTCCTTAATCTCTACTTCTGATGCTTTGGATGAGGTTGTTGTAGTTGCCTATGGAACGGTGAAAAAATCTGACTTTACGGGTTCTGCGACACAGATTGGTACCAAAGAAATCGACAAGAGACCGATTTCCAACGTGTTGACTGCCTTACAGGGAGCTGGTCCGGGTATCCAATCTAGCGCGCCATCTGGTGCTCCGGGTTCGTCACCAGCTATCCGTATTCGTGGTTTTGGATCGTATTCTGCAGGACAAGGCGCATTGGTTGTTGTTGATGGGGTTCCATTTGATGGGGGAATGACCAACATTAACCCTGCTGATGTGGAGTCCGTAACGGTATTGAAAGATGCTGCAACCATTGCGATGTACGGTTCACGTGGTGCAAACGGTGTGATCATGGTTACTACCAAACAAGGTAAATCTGGTCAGTCTGAATTGAACGTGTCAGCACAATATGGTTTCAATAAAAACGGGGTTCCGGCTTATGAAACTGTAGATGCAGGACAATACTATGAATTGATGTGGCAGGCTTACACCAACAACCTAGCTTTTGGTTCGGCAAAGATCCCAATGGATGTTGCGAGACAATTAGGTTCTGGTTTATTGCCAAGAAATGCTAAGGATTTACAGATTTACAATGGTAAAACATACCAAGATATTGTACAGTACCTAGGTAACTACAATGCTTTTGATGTACCTAAGGAAGCTTTAGTTGGCGTAGATGGTAAATTAAACCCGAATGCGAAGTTCCGTTATGAAGGATTTACTTCATGGGAGGACGAAGCTGCAAGAGCAGGAAAGCGTAATGAATATAACTTGAACTATTCAGGTGGTTTTAATTCTACTGACATCTATACCTCATTAAACTATTTAAAGGATAATGGATGGGGATTACGTTCGATGAATGAAAGATTCCAAGGGAGAGTTAACGTAAATACAAAAGTTACTGATTGGTTAAAGACAGGTGTGAACTTGAACGCTGCTTCTAGAAAAGCTGATTTCGCTTATGATGGTGGTGGTATCAACAACCCGTTCTATTTCTCTAGAGGAATTGCTCCAATTTATCCTGTATATGTACATGATCCAGAAACTGGAAAAATCGTTTATGATGAATTTGGTGTAAAACGTTACGACTATGGTAACTTGGTATCAGAGTTTGGTCTATCTAGACCTTTCAATAGCGGTCGTCACGCGATTGCAGAAACCATGTACAACACAAGTAAATCTAACCGCGACTTTATTGGTGCGAGAGCATATATGGACGTAAATGTATTGCCTTGGTTGACATTTACGATGAACTTCAGTCCGGATTTAGAAAATAACCGTTCAGAAGGATATGAAAATACAATTGTAGGTGATGGTGCTCCAGCTGGACGCTACAACCAAAGTTGGTACAGACAATTGTCTTATACGTTCAACCAATTATTAAGAGCAAATAACACATTTGGACTTCATAACTTGGAGACTGTATTGGGACATGAGTTCTACTCGTACAAGATTGAAGACTTAAGCGGTATGAGAACCGGTCAAGGTTTCCAAGGGGTAAATGTAATGGAGAACTTTACTGATATCAGCTCATTGACATCAGGTCTTCGTGAAAATTCCATTGAGAGTTATTTTGGACGTGTAAACTATAACTACAACAGCAGATACTACTTAAGTGCGATGTTGAGAGCTGATGGTAACTCTAGGTTCCCTGCAAACTTAAGATGGGAGAATTTCTGGTCAGTAGGTGCTGCATGGAGATTGGATCAAGAAGACTTCTTCAAGAATGATTACACAGATCTATTAAAACTTAGATTCTCTTATGGACAATTAGGTAACTCTGATTTGAGTTCTTATTATCCTTATCAGCCAGGATATGAAATTGGTTATAACAATGCTTCAACACCTGGATCTATCTATGCTTCATTAGGTAGTGATCGTTTGACTTGGGAGACACAAAAGCCATTGGACGTGGGTGTAGATTTCAGTTTCTTGAACGGAAGAATATCGGGTTCCCTAGAGTATTATTATAGAAATTCAGATGGTTTATTGTTCAGTGTGAATCAGCCATACCATAATGGTGGTACAACTGCTGGATCATATGCCATCAACCAAAACGTTGGAGCAATGACCAACAAGGGTATCGAAGCAAGTGTAACAGGAGGTTTGATCAGAAAGGAAAACTTCAACTGGAACCTAACTTTTAACGTAACTACTGTGAAGAATGAGATCACAGCGATGCCTAAGGAAACTCCAGAGTTGGTGAGTAGCCCATACAAGCGCGCTGTTGGAAGATCATTGTATGATTATTATACAAGAACTTATTACGGTGTAGATCCTGAAAATGGAAACGCATTGTACCTAGGTCTTGCTGATGGAGTAACATACGATGCTTCAAACCCAGAGCATAAATTGATCGAGAATAACGGCCGTGTAGACACTGTTACTTCAAACCATAACTCGGCTCGTCAATCTTGGTTAGATAAATCAGCAATTCCTCCAGTTTATGGTAGTGTTGTGAATGACTTTACTTACAAGAATTTTGACTTCAGATTTGTTTTGACCTATAGTGTTGGTGGATATTTCTACGATGGATACTATGCAGGTTTGATGAGTTCAGGACCTTCAAATGGTGCTAACTTGCATTCAGATCTATTTGGAGCATGGAAAAACCCAGGTGATGTAACTGATATCCCACGCATGGACGTTGGTAGAACTTCACAACATGGTGCTGCTTCATCAAGATGGTTAACTAAAGCATCTTACTTAAATATCAGTGCGATCAATGTGGGTTATAGAATTCCGGAATCATTCTCAGGCAGAATCGGTATCAAGAGAGCGCGTATCTATGCGAGTGCTGAAAACCTATACTTCTGGTCTGCGAAAAAAGGATTTAACCCTGTGGGTGGTCTGACTGGTCCTACTGGAAATAGCTCATACAACCACGCGAGAACATTTAACTTTGGTATTAACTTCGGACTTTAAGACAATGAAAATATTTAATAGAAAATTACAATACCCTATTCTAGGAACAGTATTGACTGCTGTACTCTTCCTTTCGGGATGTAAAAAGGAGGCTCTGCAAAAAGACCCTAGTGATAAAATCAATACAGAGGTCGTATTTGCATCGACAGAGAATGCGTATTCAGCGATCAACGGTATGCACCGTCTAATGTACTCGCAGTGGTACAGTAACCAAGCTGCGGGTGGACAGAGCGGTAACATGATCTATATGGAAGTGCTTGGTGACGACTTTGTCATGACCGGCGCGGCCAATGGTTGGTTCAATAGTGAATACAAATGGATCAGCCATAGAGATGCGAACTCATCGATCAACCAGTATAACTATGGTTTTTACTATGCATTGATTGGAAACGCGAACCAGATCATCAATAATATTGATGGCGCAACAGGTCCTGAAGAAGATAAAAACTTCATCAAAGGGCAGGCCTTGTCATACAGGGCATGGGGTTATTATCAAATGGTTCAACTATTTGGTAAACGCTATGTAAAAGGTGGGAATAACTCAGGTTTAGGTGTTTCCCTTATCTTGGATAAATCTACTACGGCTGTTGAACGCAATACTGTTGAGGAAGTTTATACACAGATCAATAAAGACCTTGATGATGCGATTGCATTATTTGCAAATGCGTCAGGCAGACCAGATGTATCACATTTGAATATCGATGTTGCAAAAGGGTTGAAAGCTCGTGTTGCATTGACTCAACAAGATTATGTAACTGCAGCAAAATTTGCCAAAGAAGCACGTGCTGATTATGACCTGATGACCAACGCTCAATATATTGGCTCGTTTACAACAGCTGCCAATCCAGAGTGGATTTGGGGTATCCGTCATAGAGAAGACCAACCAACCTATTTTTATTCGTACTATGCTTATGTAGGTAACTTCAGTTCTACCAACACCCGTGGTAACCCTAAGGCGATTAACTCGTTGTTGTATGATAAGATTTCAGATACTGACGTTCGCAAGCGTGTTTGGGATCCAACTGGAGCGGATAAAACATTCCCAGTGGCAGCAAGTGGTGTTCGTATGCCATATATGACCAGAAAATTCACTTTGTCTAACCCTGGTAATAGTAATGGTGACTTGATGTTTATGCGTGCTGCGGAAATGTACTTGATCGAAGCTGAAGCATTGGCAAGATCAGGTTCAGAGGCTGCTGCGAAAGATGTGTTGATGGAACTTGCTGAAAACAGGGACCCTGATTATGTTCTTTCTACCAATACAGGAGCAAGTCTGATCGAAGAGATCTTGACCCAGAGAAGAGTTGAATTATGGGGTGAAGGCTTCAGATTCTACGATTTGAAGAGATTGAACCTTCCTTTGGACAGAAATGGTGCAAATCACATTGCTTCCCTTGCCGTGGAGTTTTCAATTCCTGCAGGTGATAAACGTTGGGAGTTCTTGATCCCTCAAGGTGAAATTGATAGAACCTTAGGCGTAGTGGTTCAAAACCCATTGTAGTGCTAAATGAATTCCTATTCATAAAAGAAGCCAGGCAATTTGCCTGGCTTTCTTTTCTTAGTTACACTTTGATTTATTAATAATTATACCCGTTTCTTATCTCAATACTTCTCTTGCAATGACCAAGCGCTGGATTTCAGAGGTTCCTTCATAGATCTGCGTAATCTTGGCATCACGCATCAGTCGCTCTACATGGTACTCTTTCACATAGCCATAACCACCATGGATCTGTACAGCTTCCACGGTATGCTTCATCGCTACTTCGGAAGTGTTCAATTTGGCCATGGCGGCGATCTTTCCATAAGGAAGACCTTGATCCTTGGTCCAGGCAGCTTTATAGGTCAGTAACCTTGCTGCTTCAATATCCACTTCCATATCTGCTAATTTGAACTGAATAGCCTGATGGTCTGAAATAGGCTTGCCGAAGGTCTTTCTTTCCTTAGAATAGGCCAATGCAAGGTCATATGCCCCAGCAGCAATGCCTAAAGCCTGTGCAGCAATACCGATCCGTCCTCCATCCAAGGTTTTCATGGCAAACTTGAATCCGAATCCATCCTCACCGATGCGGTTCTCTTTTGGAACCTTGACATCGGAGAACATGAGGGAATGGGTATCCGAGCTGCGGATTCCCAACTTATTTTCTTTTGGGCCAATGGTAAAACCTGGAGTGCCTTTTTCGACAATGAGTGCATTGATTCCGCGGTGTCCTAATTCAGGGTGGGTTTGGGCAATAACAATATAGATATCTGCATTACCACCATTGGTAATCCAGTTTTTTGTACCGTTCAGTAAGTAATGGTCACCTTTGTCTTCTGCCATGGTATGCTGAGAGGAGGCATCAGAGCCTGCCTCTGGTTCGGATAGGGCAAAAGCGCCTAGTTTTTCTCCGGAAGCCAAGGGCTTGAGGTATTTCTGCTTTTGTTCCTCGGTTCCGAACTCGTTCAGTCCGAATAGGACCAGGGAATTGTGGGCCGACATGATCACTGCCGCAGAGGCATCTATCTTGGCTATCTCTTCGAGAGCCAAAACATAAGCGAGCGTGTCCATTCCTGCACCGCCATATTGTTCTGGCGTCATGATGCCCATGAAACCCAGTTCGCCCATTTTTTTGACAAACTCGGTCGGGAACTTGGCCAGTTCATCCCTTTCAATTACACCGGGTTTAAGCTCCTGAGCAAATTCTCGGGCAGCTTCGCGGATCATTTTATGTTCTTCTGATAGTTCGAAATTCATCTCTTTGCTTATAAGGTTATCTCAAATATAATTATATTTTATTATGCAAGCATAATAAAAACCAAAATATTATCAGTGAGGATGGAAAATATTTTTTCCTGATAAACCTTTGTTCTGCCTTGAGTGTTATCTAGTTGTGTAGCATAAAAGTAAAATGATTGTAAGAAACGTCTGAAATTAGAGAGCTGTATTGCGATTTACAATAAAATCTACTATATTGATAGAGTAAACAATTTCGTTCATTATAAACATTAATAGATATGAGTTTAAGATTAGGTGATGATGCACCAAACTTTCAAGCCAAAACAACAGAGGGTGATATAAATTTCTATGATTATATAGACGGCAAATGGGCTGTCCTGTATTCACACCCTTCAGATTATACACCGGTATGTACCACTGAATTAGGTCGTACGGCAAAATTGAAATCCGAGTTCGACAAACGTAATGTAAAGGTGTTGGCATTGAGCGTTGACTCCGTTGAGGACCATAATGATTGGGTAAAGGATATCAATGAGACACAGAATACACAGGTAAATTTTCCTATCATTGCAGATGAGGACAGACATGTGGCCGAGCTGTACGATATGATCCATCCAAATGCTTCTGCGACAGCTACAGTGCGTTCGGTATTTGTGATCGGACCAGATAAGAAGGTGAAACTTACCTTGACTTACCCAGCTTCAACAGGAAGGAATTTTGATGAGATCTTGCGCGTGATTGATTCCTTGCAGCTTACTGCTGACTATCAGGTAGCAACTCCAGCGGATTGGAAAGATGGTGAGGATGTAATCGTTGTTCCAGCGATCAAGACTGAGGATATTCCAGCGAAGTTCCCGAAAGGATATAAGGAGATCAAACCTTACTTGAGGACGACTCCGCAACCAAACAAATAAGCCCATCCGGTTTATCTGGATAGGATCATGTATAAGGCCAACTCTAGTTAGTTGGCTTTTTCTTTAAATGGATTTTTCTTTTTTCTAGGTACGATATACGAAGTGATCAGAGCAATAAGGGTCACGAGGCATAGTTGCTTTAAGATAGCTCCATAGTCGAGCTCAAAAGCGCTGTGTGATGACAAGAATTGAAAAACCTGTACAAAGATTGCCAATGCTAGAAAGATGAAAAAATAGGTCCAAAAGGTCCGCATATTCACTTTGTTTTTTTATTAAATATAATGAATAAGATATTTAAAATCAAAGGGATATAATTTTTGTTGGGGTGGGTAGGTATAAAAACAGACAAGGTGCTACATGATTGTAACACCTTGCTTCATACAAAAGTCCAATTTATTTTTAATAGACCTTGACCATGTAGATAAAGTCTTGCAACTTTTTGATCTGCTCGGTACGAGGTAAATTTGATAGGCTATTTTTATTGTTCAGAACGATGTTCCCTTTCAGGGATTCTTCTGGGATACGGTTCAATGTTTCGATCAGAGCCTTGGTTTTGATCGCAAAAGCTGCTCCATCGAGTCCTTTCTGTTTACCGGAGATAATACCGATGATATTTCCGTTCTTATCTAGGACTGGGCCCCCACTGTTACCCGGGTTTACGGGTACAGAGATTTGATAAGCTGTGGTATCACCGCTGTAACCTGTTGAGGAACTCAAGTAGCCCTCGCCATATACAGCTTCATCCCTTGGATAACCGATAGTGTAGATACCTTCACCAAGTTCGGTGTTCTGTCTTCTGAACGTATATGGGATATTTGCCGATTGAGCGATAAAGTTTGAGTCTGAAATATGCAGGATAGCTAAGTCCTTCTCAGAATCCACGAAGATAATGGAAGCCTTATAGGAATCGCCTTTATTGTTTTGTAGGTGGATGGAGTCAGCTCCACTCACGACGTGAAAATTCGTTACTACGTAGCCATCTTTGGTCAGCATAAAACCAGTTGCACCATATTGAAGGGCATCCTGCGGAGCATTGCTTTCCTTGTTGATGTTCCTGATGGCATTGTGGTGAGCATTGACGTTTCGTTTAACGCTATTTATCTCTCTTTTAAGGGCGCTGTAGTCCGAGTTGGCTCTACGGAGCGTTGAGAAATATCCAGTGGAATACAGCGTAGCTAAAGAAGAAAGAACGGCGACAGCAGCAGCTGCCACGGCATTGATCTTTAATTTCTTCCACAAACGAACCACAATAGTTTCGGTAGGCTGTTCTTGGATGGTTTTTTCCAATTGACTTTTAAACTCTGCACGCGCTTCATGGCGCTTCATGGTCTGCACGAATTCTGCATGCGATAGAAAAAGCGCATTCAAATCTGGGTCTTGATCGCACAACAGTTCAAATGATTCCTTTTCTTTAGGATCCATCTGGCCGTTGAGGTAGCGGTCTGCCAATTCTAAAAATTCTTGCTGTCTCATTTCAACTTTTACTAATCAGATTTTTGATCAAAGAAAAGCTTCTTCAATCGTTGTAAACATTTATATTTCTGAGTTTTCGCGTTGTCAGTATTAGTGTATCCAAACTTTTCGCAGATTTCGTTCATCGACTTGTTCCTGATGTAGAAATCTTTTAAGATCGTTTGGCAGGGTTCACCCAGTTGGCTCATTGCGCTGTCCATTTTAGAGAAGTCATTTTCTTTCTCGATATGGCTCTGGATGTCGCTTTCCACATCGGCAATTTCTAATCCGTCGGAGTCAGAAGTGCCCATGCTGTTTTCCCTTTTGTTCAGTTGCTTTAACCACAATCTCCTACATACTGCATATAGGAACGTACTTAACTTACTGCTGAGCTCGAAATTCTCATGAGTAACTTTATCGTACAATACCATGACCGCTTCCTGAAAAATATCTTTGGCTTCATCCTCCGTTCCTTTGTTTCCGGTAATAAGGTGGGATACGGAAGGATAGCAGGTTTTATAGATTTCTGAAATCACTGAGTTGTCTCCTTTTCGTAAACCTTCCAGCAATTCCTTGTCCTCACGGGTCTTTGGTAATATTTGTCTTATTTTACTCACTTATTAATACCCTAATTTTCAAATAGTAACCCAAGATTTGTTAAAAATTTTATTATTTGTGATTTCGTTTCCAAACGTAAGAGAATTTTTATGGAATATCAATCCAATTTATAATCTATTGACATTTTTTAAAAATTTGAAGGAATGACAAACTAAAAGACACCTGCCTGTCGGGGGTGTCTTTCATTTATTTGGTTCATGGGGCTTAAATCCCCGCAAATAGATTGTTGTAATACTCACCCAACAAAGGAACCGGTTTCTTGTTGCCATTGGCTGCATTGATGATCCCGATAATCCATAAGATAATCATCAATAACGCCGTTACGGCTGATATGATCCATCCTATAAATGGAATATAGCTCATTACACCGGAAACGAATAATGTCAAAAATATGCCCAATGATTGACGGATATGGTATGTTGCGAAATCATTCCGTTTTTCATTGTTCAATACAAAGGCAATTATAAGACCAATGATTGTTAAATAGGCAATTATGGCAATGTTTTTACCATCATTGATGGTGTTGTTACCGCCACTTTCAATCGGAGTTTGTGGATTTTCCATAAGATTAAGGTTATAATTTAGATTAAAAATAAACAAATATTTCAATAAGTTTCTATTCACATACTTTAAGGTTCAATTTGCGCACGATGAAATCGAATGAGGTAATTTCTGGCCTTCTTCCAGGATGGTTTTTATAAACAAAAGCATGAGTAGCTTGTTTCTCATTAAAATAGGAGAAAGAAGATCATGGAAGAAAAAATTATTCGCTATAAGCATCCTAATGGAGAGATAACGGTGTTATGGCGGCCTAAGAAATGTATTCATTCGGCGGTATGTATCAATGCCTTGCCAAGGGTGTATGATCCTGGGGACCGTCCTTGGGTTAAGCCTGAACATGCAAGTACGCAGGAGTTGATCAAGCAGATTGATCGTTGCCCTTCGGGAGCTTTGCAGTATGAATTACATGGAGGTTAAGGAAGGAATTGGCACAAAACAAAAAAGGTATCATGGATTTCATGATACCTTTTGATTTTTTTGGCGGTCTGGACGGGACTCGAACCCGCGACCCCATGCGTGACAGGCATGTATTCTAACCAGCTGAACTACCAGACCTAAAATCTCTTAAAATTAAAAAAAGAACTCCTTGAAGCTTCGCTTCTCTTTTTGTTTGCGGTCTGGACGGGACTCGAACCCGCGACCCCATGCGTGACAGGCATGTATTCTAACCAGCTGAACTACCAGACCTTTTTCCTTCTTTTCAGAAGGTGTGCAAATATAGTGTTTATTTCTATATCTGCTAATAAATTTTTGAAAAATCTTACTCTACGGCGCCTTCTTTCATCTTTTCTGCATTCTCGGCAAACTGCAATGCATCTATAATGTCTTGAATATCACCGTCCATAATTGCCGGCAGGTTGTACATCGTCAATCCGATGCGGTGTTCCGTTACACGGCCTTGTGGATAGTTGTAGGTACGGATCTTTGCCGAACGGTCACCAGTGGATACCATGGTTTTACGTTTTGCCGCAATATCTCCGTGTTTCTTCTGTACTTCTAGTTCATAAAGCTTGTTTCGTAGCATCTCCATGGCTAATTCACGGTTCGCTAACTGCGAACGCTCTACCTGACAAACAACTACGATACCCGATGGTTTGTGGGTTAACTGAACTTTGGTTTCTACCTTGTTCACGTTCTGTCCACCAGCACCACCTGATCTTGATGTCTGCATCTCGATATCGCCTGGATTCAATTCCACATCGACCTCTTCTGCTTCTGGTAAAACGGCTACCGAAGCTGCAGAAGTATGCACACGACCCTGTGTTTCTGTGTCTGGAACACGTTGAACACGGTGAACGCCTGATTCATATTTCAATTGTCCGTAGACATCCTCACCGATTACTTTCAAGATTACCTCTTTGTAACCGCCTGAAGTTCCTTCCGTCACGTCCATTACTTCGTTTCTCCAGCCTTTGGTTTCAAAGAAACGAGTGTACATACGGTAAAGATCTCCTGCAAACAATGCTGCCTCATCACCGCCTGTACCGCCACGGATCTCGATGATGGCGTTTTTAGCATCTTCTGGATCCTTAGGGATCAACATTAAGCGGATTTCCTCTTCTTTTTCCTCTTTCTCCGTATATAAGATATCCAGTTCCTCCTTGGCCATCTCTCTCAGTTCCTGATCTTTCTCGTTGGCTAGGATATCCTTGTTGGTGTCGATATTGCTGACCATATTTTTGTAAATATGGTATTGCTCAACAATTTTGCCCAAGTCTTTGTATTCCTTGTTCAACTTTGCAAAGCGCTTCATGTCGCTGATGGTATCGGGATTGCTTAACTCTCTTTCAACTTCTTCCCAGCGCTCTTTTATGGCTTGTAGTTTCTCTAACATAAATTACATCTTGCTTTACCGCAGGGCGTTTGAAGACCATACACGGTAATTAATCGACAAAAATAAAGATTTTTATGCGCTTTTAAAGATACTAATGCGAAGAAACTGCTTTTAGCCCAACAATTGACCCAATTAAAGTGATAATAAAGAAGATGCGCCAGAAATCGGTAGGTTCTTTAAAGAAGAAAATACCCATTAAAACGGTACCTACAGCACCGATTCCGGACCAAACCGCATAGGCAGTTCCTAAAGGTAGGGTACTGGTAGCTTTGATCAACAAACCCATACTGATGGTCACACTGATCAGAAAGCCCAGGTACCAAAGGTACATTTCGGTTCCAGTGGCATCTTTGGCGCGGCCGATACAATAGGTGAAGGCGACTTCAAATAAACCACCAATTATTAATATTATCCAATTCATTGCTGTGTTTTTTTAATGGCGCAAAGGTCTATTTTAATTTAACCATTTCTTTTTACAATTGTTAAAAATTTATCTTTTTATGCCGCGTATACGGCTCAATGTAACTTGGGAGATCCCTAGATAGGAGGCAATATAGCCTAATTTAATCCGGTTGGTGATGTTTGGAGCCTTTTTTAAGAGTTCCTCGTAACTCTCATAAGAAGACCTGAAAAGGCGTAGCATCAACCTTTCTTCAATTTTTAAGGCTTCAAGTTCGGCTAAGCGGCGGCCCCAATTGCTGATGGAGGTATGGTTTTGGTAAAGCTCCTGTAGCTTTTGAATGGAGAGACGGTATAATTGAGATTTTTCTAATGTTTGGATGGTCTCATAGCCGGGTTGCTGATGGATATAGCTATTCAGGGACATCAGGACCTCACCGGGAAAGGTAAAACCAAGGATGATTTCCTTTTCTATTTTATGATAATAGATCCTACAGATCCCTTCTTTCTGGAAATAGAGAAAGGGGCTGGTTTTATCAGCATAGATTACGGTGCTGTTCTTGGGGACTTCAATCAGTTCACAGATGCTTTCCAATAAGGAAAACTGTTCATCATTCATCGGGTAGATCGAGTTTGCTATTTCTCTGAATTCCATTTTTCAAGTTTAATTTCTTGCCCGTCCCAAACAGCATAGGTATGGTAGTTGATCCATTCGCCTAGGTTAATGATTCGGCTGCTGTTTTTCAATTGAATATCATAGGGTAGATGACGATGTCCAAAGATGAATAAGTCATAATGCTGTTTCTCGAGGATTTCCTTGGCATAAACAATCAGCCACTCATTCTCTTCTCCAAGGAATTTTTCTTCGGCATTATTGGAAATACGGCTATGTTTGGACCAGCGCTGTGCAATCCCGATTCCGAGATTAGGATGTAGTCTGGCAAACAGCCATTGGCAGAGTGAGCTTCGGAATATTTTCTTGAGGAATTTGTATTTCGCGTCACCAGGGCCCAATCCGTCGCCGTGGTGGATATAAACGGACTTTCCATTGAGGTTGATGACTTTCTCATTGGATATGATTTCCGCTTTCAGTTCATCTTTCAGGTATCCGAACATCCACATATCGTGGTTGCCCTTAAATAGCGTGATTTTGATGCCTAGATCGGCTAATTCAGCCAGTTTGCCCAAGAAACGGATATAGCCTTTTGGTACAACCGTGCTGTATTCGAACCAAAAGTCAAAGATGTCCCCAACTAAATAGAGCTCTGCAGCATCGGTCTTGATGAAGTCCAGCCATGAAATAATATGCTGTTCCCTAACCTTGGACTGATCCATCGGATAGGAACCTAAGTGGAAATCTGATGCAAAATATATTTTGTTGCCTGGACTCATTCAGGTCAAAACTAGCATAATAATTACGGATTATCAAGACAGGGTAATATTTGGTTTAATGGAATTAAAACCAATATTATGAAGGGAATAGGCAGGATGGGAGAGAAATGAAAAAAGTTTGAACAACAGGTGCCCTGATTTCCTTGCTATCCAAAATCATTTTATTAACCATTTTATCATTGAAACTCTCGTTACGCATAGTTTACAAGTTGCAGGGGATTTGACTTGCAAATTATTTCATTAGTTTTGTGCTGAACTAATTGTACGATCAATATGATGAAATATTTAAGTATTGGCATCCTTGCTGTTGGACTGACAGCTTGCCAACAAGAAAAAGTAATTGAATCAAAAGCAGACATTAGCGTGAAACCCTACCCCAAAACCCAAAAGATAGAACAAAAAGACATTTTCTTTGGAACTGAAGTCGAAGACCCATACCGTTGGTTGGAAGATGATCTTTCCCAAGAAACCAAAAACTGGGTGAAAGAAGAAAATGAAGTAACTGAAGACTACTTAAGCCAAATCCCTTTCCGTGAACAGATCAGAAAACGTTTAGAGCATCTATGGGACTATGAAAAGGTATCTGCACCTTTCAGATCCGGTGACTATATCTATTTTTTCAAAAATGATGGATTGCAAAATCAAAGTGTGCTATATCGCAAAAAAGGTGATGATGGTAAGGAAGAAATCTTCTTGGATCCTAATAAACTTTCCTCAGATGGCACAACCTCATTAGCGGGACTGTCCTTTAGTAAAGATGGGTCCTTGGTTTCTTATCAGATCTCTGAAGGAGGTTCCGATTGGACCAAGGTCATTATCCTTAATGCGGAAGATAAATCCATTGTTGGTGATACCCTGATGAATGTAAAGTTCAGTGGAATGGCCTGGAAAGGTAATGAAGGGATCTACTATAGCTCTTATGACAAACCAAAGGAAGGCTCTGCATTATCTGCCATGACAGACCAACATAAATTGTTCTTCCATAAATTAAATACTCCTCAAAATACGGATGAGCTTGTCTTTGGCGGACCGAAAACACCGAGAAGGTATATTGGTGCTGGGCTGACGGAAGATGAACGCTTCCTGGTCGTTACGGCTGCCAACTCAACTTCAGGAAACGAACTTTATATCAAAGACCTTTCAAAACCTGAGTCTCCATTTGTCACCGTAGTAAACAATATGGAGAAAAACCACTATGTCCTGGACAATGATGGCGATCGTCTCTTGATCTATACCGAATTAAATGCACCGAATGGCCGCATTGTGCAAACAGATATCGCTACTCCAACCCCAGATGCTTGGAAAGACCTGATTGCTGAAACGGATCAAGTCTTGAGTCCATCAATTGGAGGGGGTAAAATATTTGCCAGCTATCTAAAGGATGCGACGACCCAGGTGAAGCAATACGATAGAGCAGGTAAATTTGAACACGATATAGAATTGCCAGGAGTAGGTTCTGCAGGTGGATTTAGTGCAAAGAAAGAAGAGAATGATCTTTATTATTCTTTCACGAACTATGTTAACCCCGGTACGATCTATAAATACGAGATTGCATCAGGGAAATCAGAGATTTACAAGAAACCTGAGGTTCAATTTGACCCAACCAAATACGAATCCAAGCAGGTGTTCTACACGTCCAAAGACGGAACCAAAGTCCCAATGATCATCACCTATAAAAAGGGAATTAAATTGGATGGGACTAATCCGACCATGTTATATGGTTATGGAGGCTTTAATATCTCCTTGACACCTTCCTTCAGTGTGAGCAATGTCATCCTATTGGAACAAGGCGGCGTCTATGCAGTTGCTAACCTTCGTGGTGGTGGCGAATATGGCGAGAATTGGCACCTTGCAGGGACGAAGCTCAAAAAGCAGAATGTTTTTGATGATTTTATTGCCGCTGCAGAATACCTGATCAGCGAAAAATACACCTCATCGGAGAAACTGGCAATTTCAGGCGGCTCCAACGGTGGTCTTTTGGTTGGTGCATGTATGACACAAAGACCAGAGCTTTACAAAGTGGCATTTCCAGCGGTAGGCGTCTTGGATATGTTGCGTTATCATAAATTTACAGCTGGTGCAGGATGGGCATTTGATTATGGAACGGCTGATGATAATGCTGAAATGTTCAATTACCTGTTGAAATATTCTCCATATCACGCTTTAAAGGCAGGGACAGACTATCCAGCAACGATGGTCACCACAGCCGATCATGATGACCGTGTTGTACCAGCGCATTCCTTCAAGTTTGCAGCAAGGCTACAGGAATATAACAAAGGAACCAATCCGGTATTGATCAGGATTGATACAAAAGCTGGCCATGGAGCAGGAAAGTCAACTGCGATGGTCATTGCTGAACAGACCGATAAATGGTCCTTTATGTTCCAGAACATGAAGCAGGGCTATAAAGAAGTTAAATAAATGAAAGAGGCTCGGAATTGTTTCCGAGCCTCTTTTTATTAGGCGATGATGCCCTACTTTTTAATCAATTTATAATAGTACTTCACGTTGGCATAGGCAAGGGTATCCGAGGATTCGGTCATATCATCCTTGCTCGGGAAATGATAGGTATTTCCCCAAAAGAAATCCTTGTCAGAAACAAGTCCTTCACTCCGATTATCCAGATTGAAAGAGAAATCTTTTCGTTTTTTAATCAAGCGACTATAATTGCTTTCATAAATGATTTCTTCCTTGGTACTTGGGTAAGTACCATAGTATTGCCAAAAATCAGCATAAATATTCCATCGGAACAAGGAGTCCTTTTCACCGACTTTGAATCCAAAGACATTACTCTCATATTCATTTGGAAATTCAGTCAATGTATCTCTTCGTACCATCAATGAATCATATTTGAAATAGGAAAGTTTGCTTTCTTTCCCAAAAGAGGTCGTAAAATAAGTGTTTGGATCGAAGCCTTCAGATTTATCTACAGCCCCTTCCTTGGAACCGACATACAATTTGGCATTCACTAGTTCCAATCGATCAAACTTATAAACCATGGGCTTATCGGGATCCTCCTTGTCTTCTGGTTCAATGGGATCCTTGGTACAGGAATAGCTAAATAATAACGGGAGAATAATTAGCAGGGAATTCTTAAAGTTAAGTGTAAATTTCATAGCATCTTGGTAATAATGGGATATGCAACAAATGTAGAAAGATTATTTAGCAAAGGGAAATATTTGCTATTTGAATTTCGTTATGATGCTTAAAAAATGCGTATATCAAAAAAAGAAGCTATCTGTTTTAGATAGCTTCTTTTCCTAAATTAAAATATCTTCCGCCTCATAATGAGTTGGATAGGGGGCATAAGGTCTGTGTTCTTAACAGATTTATTTCACCCAAGTAGGTTCACCTTTTTTCATTTTCTCCAAAGTGGCTTGGTATTCAGCCTTGCTGCCTTCATCCACTGCAGCAATAGCTTTCTCCTGCCATTCGATAGCTTCTTTTGTTTTTCCTACTTTGTGCAATAGGTTGGCATAAGTATCCATTAATGCTGGATCATTTGCTTCTTCAAGGGATTTCTTGCTCCATGCTAAAGCCGATTCTACACAGGAAGGATCATCACAGTTCTCAAATATGGCCCAAGCAAATGAATTCAATTGTGATGCATTTACTTTAGAAGGGTCAAGGTTGATATAGGCTTGAACAGCATCCCTGAATGCTGGCCAATTTTGCTTTCTGGCATAGTAGTTAGGTTTGAAGCTGGCAATCGAATTCGTTAAAGAAATCGTTGGATACTTTTTGCTCACTTCCTCTACCGTTTTGTCAAAGATATCGGTTTCAGATTTCATCACCACTGGAGCTATCTCTGAATTGATAATGGAAACCGAAAGGATTTGGTCTGTTTTTCCAGCGCCTAATTTAGCATCAACTTTCTCTTTGTTTTCCAAAAGGGTATTGAATGCTTTAGATCCTGGTTTACCCACGTTTTTGCTGATCAATTTCAAAACGTCATCTTCCATCAATTCCGCTGCAGTAGAGTTGTTGATAACACTTTCAACAGCTTTGGCGGTCAATTCTCGGTCATAAGCCTTTACTGCTGCTGCAGCCATTGATTTAGCGGTAGCTTTATCATTGGGCTTTTCATTGAATTTCTTAACCAATGTTTCGTATTGCGTGTTTGGATCTAGACCTTCTTTTGCCGCTGCAATGAATTGGTCAGCTTCACCACCACCAACGATGCGGTGTACCAATTCCCCATCCGGACTGAAGATCAGGAAGGTAGGGTATGCCGCCACTTTATAATCCTTTGCAAAGCGTTTAGCTTCTTCGCGCCATGATTTAACATCCTCATTGTCCGCTGGAGTTTCATCCATTTGGATTTTCAGGTTCACAAAATTCTCATTAAAGAAGGTGCCTACCTTTTCTTGAGGAAAAATATTGGCAGCCATCCATTTACATGGTCCACACCATGTCGTAAAGGCATCAACAAATATATGCTTGTTCTCTGCTTTGGCTTTTTCTTTCACTTTGGCCCAAGTCGTATTGTGCTCAAAGGAAATCCCTTTCTCTTGGCCGATTGCCAAAAATGGGAGAGTGAATAACAATAATATTAACTTTTTCATAATCAGTGTTTATTACATATTGTGGAATTGTAAAAACTAAGTTAATTATTTAAATGAAAAAGTCCCGATTTTTATCGGGACTTTTGATATTTTATTTAGGATTAAATACCTAATTGTTTCTGCATGTTTTTATCCAATGCTTTCTTATGAACCAATAAAGAAATTGTTTTGTAGCGAACAAATTCTTTTGTTGCGTAAAGGTATCCTTGGTAATCATTGGAAACTCCCCATGAGTTCTTCACGATATAATATTCTTTTCCGTTTTGATCCTTCACTTTTCCTACGATATGCATACCGTGGTCATCAGTCGTTTCGTAGTTGTCAAAAGCCTCTTGTCTTTGGTCTGCAGTGATAGCTGGTTCTGCTTTAGGTCCATTGAACAATTGATCTACTTCTTCTTTGCTCATCTTCTCAATCGGTTTCTCCGGTACGAAAGCTACACCGTTCTTCCAGCTGAATGTTTTCTCAGAAACATCGGTAGCCCAAGCTACAGTGAATCCTTTTTCTAAAGCTTTGTCGATGATATCAGTTAGATCATTGATCTTAACATTGTAAAAACTCTCAAATGACCAGTTGTCTGGAATCAATAGGACAAATGGTTTATAGTAGGCATGTTCTTCAAATGAAGAGATCCCTACATAGTCGTCAGGATTGATGCCGATTACTTGGTCAGCAAATGTTCTTGGCGTATATGTTTTTCCTTTGTATTGGAATGATTCAGGCACTTCCCCTAAGTAAGAGTCCATGGCACCGGTAAATGCGCTCATCCAGTTTTTTGAAGGTTTCTTGCTTTTTGCAACTGTCTCCGTGATGGATTGCAAGATCGGACTCATTTCACTGAAGTTATTTCTTGATTGTCCTTCTGGCAATCCTGTATATACATCATAAGGTACAGCACCATATTTTCTGAAGATCGTCAATACATCATGCAATTGTCCACCATCTCCTTGTGCTTGCTCTCCATGTAAACGGACGAAGTTCTTCGCTTTTTCAACATAAGTATTGCGCGCTGTATACAATTGGGAGATTTCAACAGGATCTTTGCCCATACGGATCATTTCTGACTCCAGGAATGAGTTTCCTGAGTATGACCAACAGGTGCCTGATGATCCCTGATCTTTAATAGAAGTCCTTCCTAAGTTGATAACTTCTGTGAATTTAAACCCTTCCTTGCTATTGTCGCTTGCATTTCCTTTTAGGGCATTTATTAGATTGTCTTGAGCTTGTACTTGTGTAGCAGCAAAGAACGCTGCTGCAATTAGAATAGATTTACTCCAATTCATATGATTTGTGTGTTTTTTTAATTGTGCACGAATTTATTAATTATTAACCGCGAACAAGGGTAGATTTTGTAAAAATATTAGCACAAATATTTCAATACGATTAAGATTAGCCTGCTATAAAAAGAAACGGGCTGGTGTTATCATCAGCCCGTTTCTAAAATCTTTATGCTTTATCAAAATCTTGCTTCTTCGGAAAGGCAAGGGATGCAATGATACTTAGTGCTAATATGCCTATAATGACGATCAGGGAATGCGATGTCGTAAAGCCCCATTCTTTCAGGTAACTGTGCAACAACATTTTCAGACCGATGAAGATCAACAGGAATGCTAATCCAACTTTCAAATAATGGAACTTGTGGATAATGTTTACCAATAGGAAGAACATTGACCTTAATCCCAGAATCGCAAAGATATTGGAGAAGAATACAATATAAGGGTCTTTCGTTACCGAGAAGATCGCAGGGATCGAGTCAACTGCAAAGATCAAATCGGTAAACTCGATCACCAAAAGGACCAAGAACAGAGGAGTCATGTATTTTTCGCCATTTTCAATATGGAAGAACCTTCCTTGGTCTAACTTATGGGTTACTTTAAAGTGTTTTGATGCAAATTTTACCACAGGGTGGTTCTCCGGATCAACCTCTTCCTCTTTGTTACGGTTGATGTACATGTTAAATCCAGTATAAACCAGAAATGCACCGAATACATAAAGGATCCATCCAAATTTGGTGATCAAGGCTGCACCTACGAAAATAAAGATACAACGCATGATAATCGCACCTAGGATACCCCAAACCAATACTTTATGGTAGTATTTCTCAGGAATACCAAATGAACTGAACAAAAGAACCATTACAAAAATATTGTCAACGGAAAGGGCATACTCAACCACATAACCGGTCAGGTATTCCAGGGTCAGGTTCTTGTTGTAGATATGAATACTGCCCGCTAGGTCGTTTTCATTGATGGTAATGTTATGGAAATGGTTTGCGACGACTTCCTTGAGTCGAGCCATGTCATGAACATTGTGGAGTTCATTTCCCCAATAGTACAGGAGCAAGCCAAACAAGAGGGCAAAGGTTACCCAGATGGCACTCATGATGGCTGCAACTTTTAACGATACTGGTTTGTCACTTTTGGAAAATAGACCTAAATCTATCGCTAGCATCAGAATTATAAATATTATAAATCCGATCATAAAAAGTGCTTCGTGGCTCATATTCTATTTTTTTCTTTCTGTAGTGTAACGTACTAATTGTTCTAATCCTAATTTATATTCTCCGCCGTTCGGGATGGTATCTAAGATATCAAAAGCTTCCTGCTGATATTTCAGCATTTGCTCCGTAGCGTAGTCCAATCCACCGTTGATCTTGACGAAATTGATGACTTCAGCCACTTTTTGCGCATCTTCATTATGATGCTTCACTAAGTTGATGATCTTCCTTTTCTGCGCCTTATCAACAACAGAAAGGGCATGGATCAAAGGCAAGGTCATTTTCTTTTCCTTGATATCGTTACCAACCGGCTTTCCGACATCATCCAAACCAAAATCAAACAGATCATCCTTGATTTGGAAAGCTATTCCAACCTTTTCTCCGAACAATCGTAGCTTTTCAATGGTTTCTGCATCTGCTCCAGCTGATGAAGCACCGATGGCACAACAGGAAGCAATCAAAGAAGCCGTTTTTTTACGGATAATATCATAATAGATACCCTCTTCAATATCCAGATGCCTTGCTTTCTCAATCTGCAGCAATTCTCCCTCGCTCATTTGCTCCACGGCTTCCGAGGCTAGGCGCAACAGATCATGTTCCTTATGCTTTACCGATAACAATAAACCCTTGGAAAGCAAAAAATCGCCGACCAATACAGCAACCTTGTTCTTCCATAAGGCATTGATCGAGAAAAAACCACGTCTCTCATTGGAATTGTCCACTACATCATCATGTACCAAGGAAGCAGTATGAAGTAATTCTACCAACGAGGCACCATGATAGGTGGATTCGGTAATACCTCCGGTCAATCCAGCTGAAAAGAAAACAAACATAGGTCGCATCTGTTTTCCCTTCTGCTTAATAATATAACGTGTAATACGATCTAATAGCGGGGCGGAACTCTGCATAGAAGCCTTGAAGGTCTTTTCAAAGCGTTTGAGATGTTCTTTTATAGGAAGTTGTATTTCGTCTAATGTTAACATGTAGTGGGTATAAGACCTTCAGGTCAAACTGAATCGCAATAAAAATACTAAAATTATGCTTTAGAAGCTAAGGTATTTTCAAGCTGTTGGTACCATTCTTCACCGTATTCACGAATCAAAGGGTCTTTCAGGAACTTATAAACTGGGATTTTAAGTTCTTGCCCAAAACTGCAGGCATCTTTGCAGATATACCAACGGTCATAATGCAAAACATCAAACTCAGGGTAGTGCGTAGCACGGATAGGATAGAGGTGGCAGGAAATCGGTTTCTTCCACTGCACATCCCCCATTTCATAGGCTTTTTCAATACCGCATTTCGTAATCCCGTTTTCCCAGGTTACATAGGCACATTCCTTATTGCCGCCCACACAGGTCGTAGTCAGGTCGCCATCGGCATCAACCACCGAGGTTCCCTGCTCCTCAATGGCCTTTATCCCCGCCTCAGTGAGGTAGGGTTTTACTTTTGGATAAATATCCGCTAATATCTTGGTCTCAGCTTCCGTCAATGGAGCTCCTGCATCGCCTTCAATGCAACAAACTCCCTTACACTTGCTGAGATTACACACAAAGTCATTGTTGATGATATCCTCATGAACAAGGACATTTCCTACTTCTATCATTTTCTATTTTGAATAACTTACCCTCTTGCCCAATGGATACTTTAGACCATCTGCACTCACTAAATCCATAGTCACTGATCCAATCAAGATTTCCACTTGAGCCTTCACAGGTATACGATTGCCATCATTGGTAACCCAAAGATACAAACGACTGCTCTTTTTAAAGATTCTTCCTGGAGATATTTCTGGACTAAGCTTGATACATTCCAGTTCCCCCAATACCGACTTTACCTTTTCAACCCCAATATACTCTACACCAAGCTGTGCAACCTCATCGTTCAAAAAGTAAGTGATCTTAAATTTATCGCCAGACTTTAAGCCTGAAAAATCTAGGTTCCTGGAAAAATAATATGCAGAAACCAAATCAAAAGTCTGCTGTGTCGGGCTGCTGAAAGTACCTTTTTTACCCTTTACCTTTTTAGTCTTGTGATCAAATGTCGCATATTCTACCCTTCGATAGTTGTTCTCCCTGATATTCTCGGTATAGAGAATAGGAAGGAAGTTGGACTGATCTATATAGGAATCATACTGGTTCTTGACCGTGTAAAATTTGGAAAATGCTCCTGAGGTCTGCCCAAAGGCCGATAAATGGATAGCATCGTTGATCCCAAAACTATATTTTGACTCCTGAACCGAAAGGGTTCCAGTTGCTGCCGAAATAAAACCATATCTAAGCTTATACTTTAATATTTCGCCGGGCTTGAAGGTAGGTTCTTTTAAATAGGGTAGGGTTTGTCCAATGACCGTGGTCATCAAAAAAACACTGAATACAATTAATGAAATAAATCTTTTCATACGGGTTTGACAGCAATTATATTGGAAAGTTTAAGATTTTCGCTTGAATACAGGGACAGTGGAACAAGGCTCCCCGTACATGACGCTTTTGGCAACCTTGCTTAATTGTGTTGTGAATGTAACAAAGGCTGACTCAGGTACCGGAATATCTCCGCAACCTTTTACTACGATACGTTGGTCCTGGTACTGGCTATAGTCCAGGGTAGAAAGGGCATGGTCAAATAAGACCTTGCGCACATAGTCCTCATCCCCAAAGTGGATCGACAAGGCTTGATCAGCTAACTTTGTAGATAGGAGCATATAGGCCCAGGTAGGCACAATCGCATCTGCCGAACAGATTATCCCGATATGTTTGTCCTTATACTGCGTCCAGTCATGGGTTTTAATGAACTCCCTGAAGTCTTTTTCCTTAAGGATCAGACCATGAAATAAATTATCCTTGATATCATAAATCTCAATAGCTGCCTTTGGAGCATGCTCTGCCAAATCAATCGTTATCAACCCGCTCTGAGCGACCTTGTTTATTATGTTTTCTTGAATGTCCATTTCTATAAAAATAAAAAAAGCTGGATAACATTCGTCATCCAGCTACAAATTTAATCAATTCTATGTTAATAGAATTTAATACGATTGTCAACAATCTTCGCGTTGTCCTGTAGGGCTTTCAAGATAGTTCCCCATGAACGTTGCGATTTTGCTTCTGTGATCTGCTTTTGTTGTGTAGTCAATTCCTCGCCAGCTAATGCCTTTGGATTTACAAAGCCTGCCACTTGAACAGCATAAACACCTTGTTTCCCTTCGATAGACTTAGATGGTTTGTTTGGCTGAAGACCAAATACTGTTCCTACAACAGCATTCTCAACTGCTACTCCCGGAATTACTGGGTTCGCTAAAACCACATTGTCTACTGTCTGAACATTCTTGCCTAATTTCTGAGCCACCTGATCGATGTTCCCAGCTCCAGACAATGCATTGTTCATTTTCTCCTTCAACATGCGTGCTTTAACTAAATTCTTAACAACGGGCTCAATTAATGTCTTAACTGATTCCAATGGCTGGATTCCCTTTGGTTGGATGTTGGTTACCCTTGCAACGATAAAGTTATCCGTAGTTTCATAAACCTTGTCGCTAACCTCTCCGTTTTTAGCCTCAAAAGCCCAACGGATTAGCTCTCTAGGTACTTCAACTCCACCTAACATATTGTCCATAGCAACTGTACGGTCGTTTTTCAAGATCTCAACGTTCTGTTGTTTCGCGATATCATTGAAATTGTCCTTGTTTACAGCTGTATAGAATTGGTTCGCTTTAGAATATGCAGCATCTGTAGTTTCTTTTCCTGAATTGATGCTCTTGTCTACGATAGCAAGTTTCGCAATTTGAGAATTACCGATCTGTCTGTTGATTTTAACGATATGGACACCATAATTGGTCGATACCACTTTCACATCACCAGTTTTACCTTCGAATAAGGTTTCATCAAGCTCAGGGAATGCACCGCGAGTTAATGTACCGATTTCACCAGCATTGTTTTTGCTGTTAGGGTCTGCGCTGAACTCAACCGCTAGAGCTGAGAGGCTCGCTCCACCTTGAATCAGGTTCTTGATCGAATCTGCTTTCGCCATGGCTTTATCAACACCACCTTCTGTAGCTGGATTGATTAAGATATGACTTGCATTAACTGAATCTGGGCTGTTCTTTACTGCGATTACCTTGGCAATCTCGTAAACATTCTCTGTCAAGAAAGGACCAACTACCGTTCCAGCAGCTGTTTGGAAAGCTACTGAATCCAATGCAGGGCTCAATTGACCTTTTGTATAATATCTTACAGGGTATTTGTTTTCTGAATTGATCGTTACAAAGCTTGAATCATTCGTTGAAGCCTGTAAATCTGTTTTCAATTTTTGGATCTCACCTAATACTAATGCTGAGTCAGCAGAATTAGGTTTCGCATCAAACAAAACATACTCTAACGTGCGGATCTCTTCTGGATTTTTGAACGCATTTTTGTTTTTGTCGTAATATTCCTTGTAGTCTGCATCTGTCAATTTGATTTCTGAATCTTTTACCGATGCATAGTCTAACATGACATATTTGAAGTTTGCAAGTTTATTACGTGAATTGTAATCATATTCAGCTTCTAAAGAAGTAGTGTAGATGCTGTTGTTGATCAAGTTCGTGTATTTCTGGTTCAAACGTTCGTTTCTCACATTCTGCAATAAACCTTCCCATTGTGCATTCATCTCCGGATTGGTTTTCGCTTGTTCAATAACTGCAGAAAGGTAGTTTTTGTCAAACTGTCCAGTCTGTGGATTAGTGAAAGCTTGAATGATCTGTGGTGAAGGATTGTTACCGAACAATAAGCTGTTCAATTCTTCCTTACCTACCTGAAGACCGATTTTATCAATTTCTTGATTTAATAAATTCTGTGTTAAAAACTGGTTCCATACTTGTTGTACGGCAAATCCGCGCATCTGTGGCGAGGAAGCTCCTCCCATTTGTTGTTGATACATTTGGCTTGCTTGGTCAACTTGTACATTGAAGTTTTGATAATCTATCCCTTCTCCATTGATACTACCCACTTCATTTTGGCTTCTTTGCCAAAATGGGGTACCAACATTGATGGCATCACCCAATAAAAATGCAACAATTGCCAAACCGATCACGAAAATTACTAAGCCCGCACGGTTTCGCAAAGAGGTCATTAATCCCATAACGATATTCTATAATTTTATGCTAATATTTTAATTAATTTGTTTTTCTTAAAAACAAGGCGCAAGATACAACTTTTATAAAAAAATAAGGTAAAAATTTATATTTAGCCTATTTCAATTTTCTTTTCGCCAATTCCTTCTATTTCTGTTAGTTCCCAAACGAAGGAAGCTGGGAGTCTGCCGATGGAATATGAATGGCAGTACCGTTCATAAATCGAATGTCATTGAAATCTGCATCCGCCGTGAAGGATGTCCCCTGTGCAGAGGTCCGACCATCATTGTATTCCGCAGTAATGGGTTGACTACCATAGTATTTCTTGTTCTTCTCGTCGTAAATCAATTCTTCCGTCTTGATTATCGTCCCATCCACCTTGGTAATCACTACATTTTTCCGGAATTCTGTCAGTCCTTCAATCCTTTTCTGCAAGGCATATTCGGAGGTTACTCGTTGCATCTCTTTGGCTTGGTCGTCGAAGAAAATAATCAGGACGCCTTTCTTGAACTCATAATTTCCGGTACTGTCATGATAGACACGCATCTCAGGTGCCTTTAGTTCAGCTTTTACCTTCGCCGAATCGCTATATACAACCGTTACATCCTTGGAAATATCCACAGCCTCTTCCTGCTTGATATTTGCCAAGCGATCGATGTCCTTGGTGTCATTTTCACAGGCAATTGACAAGATTGCCCCTAGCAAAACAATTGTTAGGGGCAATATTCTCGATATTTTCATTTCTGCAATGCGCATTTGTTAATCGTAACTTCTTCTGATAAACCAAGCATCATTAATGGTGAACCCTAAGTTGATATTGATATATCGCTCACGGACCAAATTGCTCTTGATCGTTCCTTGTTGGCCAAACTCGGCCGAAATGTTCACATTGGAGAAGGTCCTTCCAAAACCGGTCTCTGGTAATGGTAATCCTAATCCCACCGTCACTGCCATATCATTGATACGTTGCTGGTTCACGGTCATGTGTGTTTTGTTATATCTGAAACCTAAACGGTAATCGATTACTTTTAGATAGTTCAATGAGGTAGGATCCGGTTTGATCTGTCCACCGACAGCAAAACCAATGTTCTTTCCTAGGGCATCTTCTCCCTGACGAACTTGGTATTTCGACCAATCTGCGTATTTGAAATCAGCACCTACTGTCCAGTTCACACCTTTGCTGAACGTAAAACCTACATTATGTCTTAAAGGTAAGTTGATTTTACGATTGGATAGTACATCTGAATAAGAGGTGTCAATCGGAACCTGTTCCGTTATGTTTCCTGTACCGGTCATCGTACGGGTCACGATCGTAGAAACTTTACTCTTCACCGAGTTATCCAGTGATCCTGAATATCCAATGGTTAAGTTCTTTCTGTTTCCCAATGGGATGAAATATTGTGCTCCATAATCAAATACAATACCTGTAACTCTTCTGGTATCTGTTTTTGAGGTATTGTAGTAGTCGTAGTTGGAAGGAAACTCAATGATTGATTTGTCATATAGATTACCAAATAGGAATCCAATATTACCACCAATGCTGAAGTTTTTGAATGGAGAAACCCCATATCCAACATAGGCCTTGTTCAGGCCGCCCTCTCCAACCAATTTGGTCAAATAAGGTGTATTGCTGATATCTCTTTTTGCGGAGATGCTATAACCCACATCTGAATAGGGCATCAATCCGAAGGAGATACCACCTAATTTTGGTCCATTGTTCTTGTTCAATGAAAATCCGAAGGCAAAATGACTAAATGCAAAATCTGCAGTATGGTCAGTCAAGCTGTTCTTCTGCAATTGAGTGACGTTGCCATATAAACCGGCATCCAAAATGGTCCGGTTGAATCCTGAATAGGATGCAGGGTTTGAAATATTTAAAACCGGTAAACCGCCCTGAAATCTTACACCAGCAGAAATCCCGCCCATTCCTCGGGTCTGAGGAAGTAGATCTTCGCGCATTTGTCCCAATCCAAATTGGGAATATGGCGAATGTGAGGTAGAGGATTGCCCATAGGAGCGTGTACTCGAGAGTAAAATTGAACTTATTCCTAATAAAATAAGTAAGGACGTATTAGAGTAAAATAGTTTCAACTGTTCTGACATTTTAAGTGGATTTATCGCTGCATTATTCTTGCAAAATATCTTCTGTTCAAATCAATGCGCCTAAATCTTTTATGATGGCTGTATTATCCGAATTTTTGCTACAAAACTATCTATTTTTTAAATATCACAAGCTTTTTGTTTGTTAAAAAAGGTTAAACACCTATTGGACAGTAGTTTAGAAAAATTGAAAATAGATAATTGTGGATAATATGACTAGATATAGCGTTTCGTAAAACCATTTCACCTTGGCATGCGTGAAAAAATAGGCCAGGTAAATGGATAGAGGGGGTACACAAAGCAAAAAGTGATTGATCGATCTATCCTGGTTCAAATAAAAGGAACCAAAGATCAATAACAACATGATAAACAATAACTGGAAGCTTTTTCTTATCTGTACCACACTCTTGAAAAAGTTGTCCTTTAGGATAAATAAAAATCCTCCCAACGAAATGACGATAGGGATCAGGACAAAATAATCATGCATATCCATGTTTAGTTTCGTTGGAAATGCATAGGTAAAGGGAAGGAATATCTGATAGAACTCATCCATTCTTTCCAACCAGAAGTAAGCTACCGCCAATAGGAAATAAACCGTTATCACCCCTAATAATGGTGTGATCCATTCCCGCCAGTAAAAAGGACGGAATATGACTAAGCTTGACCAAATCAACAACAGCATCACGATGAAGGGGAAATAAATTAAACTTCCCAATGCCACCAAAAGACCAAGATCAAACATGATCCCTTTAATATCCACGTGCTTGTAGATATTGAACAGCTTTTGGAGCATCCAAATGGTAATGAAATTACAGATCAGGGTAGGCGATAGGACCAAGAACGGGATGAATAGACTCACTAGGGTCATGAACATCAATGACGTCAGGAAGCTAGGTTTTCCCAATAGGTTGAAATGGTTTACTACCCGATTTAAGGAAAATGCCTGTAGCAGGGTCAAAATCAAGGTAATCAATACATTACCGGAGGGTGAAAAGTTGGATCCTAAACGGATTCCAGCTAAGCGGTCCAATCCTGGTTCAAATAAAACTGGAGTCAGTTTCTCAGGCAGATGGTAGAACACACCTAGGCATAATACGGTACCAACAAGAATAACGAGAAATACGTTCAGTCCCGAAAGTGTTCGATGTTGGTTGATCAGCATAGAGTGTTGCTCCCTTATTTATCTTTTTCTAGTTTTTTGACTCTTTTATCTATGCTAAATAAGTAAATGGCAACTGATAAAAAGATTACCAGCATCACTGCCACCACCACATAGATTTTTCCTTCAGCACGGAGACCATCAGCCATCTGAACCTTTTCTTGGGCATTCAACGAAAAACTGATCATTAATGCCAGTAGGGACAATAGGAAATTTCTCATATTAAAAACTATTTCTTTTATCTTCAATTATACGAACGCGATAGCGTAGGGTCGCTATCCAACAACCAATCAATATCCAACCAATTACTGCTGTGTAAAATACCGGACGCATGTAATTGTCCATATCCAAATCCCCAAAAGTAGAGTTGCCTCCGCTTCCCGGATGCAGTGAATCGTTCATCTTGGGTAGGATATAGATCAATACGATCATGATCGGAAATGCAAAAATATTGTAGATCGCAGAGATCTTAGCGCGTTTTTGTTCTTCTTCCATGGCATTGCGAAGGACCAAGTAGGCCAAATACATCAAGGTGGCAATGGCTGCTCCATTCAACTGTGGGTCATTCGTCCATGGTGCTCCCCAAGTAATATTTGCCCATAACATACCTGTCATCAATCCACAGGCACAGAATAAAATACCGGTATTTACGGCCTCAACAGCCATAAAATCGTATTCACGCTTACCAGTGTTCAGATACTTAATGCTATAGATCAGGGATATTAAATACAGAATCATCATCGTAAACCACATTGGAACGTGGAAATATACATTACGAATGGTTTCATTTAAAATAGATAATACGGGAACGGGGCCAAGGAGTCCTGCAATTATGGTACTAGCGACCATGACAACCCCTAAAATTTTCCACCAACTTTTTTTCATAAGAACAAAAATCAATCTCGCCAAAGGTAAGGAAATAACAGCAAAGAAATAGCAATTGTAACGACATTAATTGCCAATAACACAGCAATATCAGCCCAACTGCTCGATAAAAAGCCGCCCATTAATGCCGATCGCGAAAGTTTGATCAATATGATCAGTAAGGGAATGATAACCGGAAAACTCAATATCGCCATGATCGTGCTGTTATTGCCTGCTTTTGCACTGATCCCCGCAATCATCGTAAATACGGTGGCAAAGGATATACTCCCCAATAAGATGCTTAATAGATAGACCGGGAGATTCCCAATCTCTGTTTTAAAGATCAGGTTATACACGATGAATGCAATGGCGGTCATCAGGATCATGACCAGGGAATTGTAAATGATCTTGGCAAGGATAATAGCCTTTGGGCCAACGATCGCATAATAATAGAGATGGCGTGTGCCCGTTTCCTGGATGAAACTGCGGCTCATCGCATTGATCGCCGCAAATAAGAGAATTATCCAGAACAAGGTGTTCCAAACAATAGTATCCACAGATTTGAATGATTGATAACATACAAATACTGTGGATACCACATAAAGTAGGATGCTGTTAATGGCATATTTCGAGCGCCATTCTAATACAACATCTTTATATATTAATGTTTTTACTTGTTCGAACAGATTCATGTAGCACAAAGATACAAATCAATCTGTTGAGCATTGTATGATTGCGCTAGAAATTAAGCGTTTTTAATTTCTGACTTTGCTTTATCAGCTGCATCTTCAGCTTTGTTTGCTAAATTATGGGCAGCATCTGATGCCTTTCCAGCCCATTCGTTTGCTTTTGATGAAGCTTTATCCAAAGCATCACGGCCAGCATTCTTAGCACGGTCTTTTAAGTTCTCTAAATCTTCCTTAGCAGTTTTAGCTAATTTTTGAGCTCTCTTCGCTTCTTTTTTAGAAAGATCCTTGATCGATTTTGTTAAGCTCTTGATGCCATCATTAGCACGATCTAATTGTTTCTTTCCGTCTTCAGTTCCTAATAAGTAATATGCTGCAGTTCCTACTGCTAATCCTAGTAAGGCAAATGCCACTAATCCATTTCTATTTTTTTCCATGATTCTATTTTTTTATCCTATTTAGTCTAATATGTTCTGTTAATGATAAACAAGGTATAAGCCAAAATGTTTTTTGCTTCCCTAAATTAACAAAAATTAACTTTCAACTACGTGAAGGGACTGTAATGTGTAGAGATGTTGGTATAATCCGCTGCCTTTTTCCATCAATTCCTGGTGGGTTCCCATATCTGAAATGACGCCTTCTTCGACAACAATAATCTTGTCAGCGTCTCGAATAGTGGACAGTCGGTGTGCTATAATAATGGATGTCCTGTTCTTCATCAGTTCTACCAATGCCTGCTGGACCATTCTTTCAGATTCTGAATCTAGGGAAGAGGTAGCCTCATCTAAGATTAAGATAGCTGGATCCTTCAATAGGGCACGGGCAATGGCAATTCTTTGTCTTTGCCCTCCAGATAATTTCACGCCGCGTTCGCCTACAACGGTATCATAACCCTCTGGGAAGTCCATGATAAATTGGTGCGCATTTGCTCGTTTTGCAGCGGTAATGATATCCTCCGCTTCTGCATTCAGGTTTCCATAGCTGATGTTCTCACGAATGGTACCTCCGAACAAGAGTACATCCTGAGGGACAATGGCAACTTGGTTCCTGATATCGGTCAAGGCCAGCTGTTCTGCTGGAATACCATCATATTTTATGGTACCACTGCTAGGCTGGTAAAATTGTAGGATCAAGGATGCAATGGTCGATTTCCCAGTTCCACTAGGGCCGACAATTGCCAGTTTTTTGCCCGCAGCAACATGGAAAGAGAGATCTTTTAATATGGTCAGGTCCGGGCGGGTCGGATAGGCAAAGGTCACATGGTCAAATTGGATATCACCATGCAATTCGACTCTGATCTCTTTATCATCTTCGCTGACCTGTATGTCTTCCTTCGGCTCGTTCAAGATTTCTAGCACACGTTCACTTGCCCCTAAAGAGCGTTGTAAGGTGGCATAGAGTTCTGGGAAACTACCCATTGAACCAGCAACAAACATGGAATATAGAATATAGGTCGTTAAATCTCCTACTGAAATTTCATGGATGGATACTAAGGAGGCTCCGTACCAGATAACGATAATGACTGCCCCGAAGATGGCAAATATGATAAAGGAGGCAAAAATACCACGGTAAGTAGCACCTTTTACAGCTAATGCCACCGATTGGTTCAGCTTTTCTGCATAACGCTTTGATTCAAAGAACTCGTTTACAAAAGCCTTGACATTGCTGATGCCCAATAATGTTTCTTGTACAACAGAATTGGATTCTGCCAGTTTATCCTGTGCTTCCCTTGAAAGGTTCCGGATGAATCTCCCGAAAATAATCGCCACGATAATTATCAAGGGTAGGATACATAGGTTCATCAATGCCAACTTTGGCGAAACCCATATCAATAAAGCTACCCCAAAACATAGACTGATGGTCTGCCTGAGCATTTCTGCCAAGGTCGTGGTCATGGTGTCCTGGATCTGGGAAAGGTCGGATGACAGGCGACTGTTCAGTTCACCAACCCTGCGGTTGGCAAAAAAATCAATCGGTAGGGTAATCAAGCGATGGTAGGTGTCCTTGCGGATATTCGCTAATGCTTTTTCGGCAATCTCCACAAACAAGCGGATCCGAAAAAAAGAAATTACGGACTGAAAGGATAAGATGATCAATGATAATCCACCTATGTACATCACGCTAGCCGGTAGCCACTCGTATTTCACGCGTCCCTGTGCTGCATCTATCATTGCTCCTAATAGTGCCGGAAAGGTCAGCATGGTTAAGCTGGAAAGGATTAAAAAAACCATCCCAATCACAAATTTCCACTTAAAAGGCTTGATGTAGGAAAATATCCGTAATGCTTTCTGGAAAATTTCTTTGTTCAGCTTCGGTTTGGGTAAATCCCCCGAATGGGTGTCTCCACTGTTCAATCTCGGTCTGGCCATGTACTAATTTCTTTCTCTTTTTGAGCAAAAGTACCAATATAAATAGGTCTTCTTATCACTATTCCGTCAATTTTTTGGGTTTATGCCTATTGTACTGATAAATCAGAAGGATTATTAAAGCTATGATGACGATAACAGCCAAATAAATCAGCACCCCATTCCCTGTATCCGTACTTTCCATGGATTTCAGCTCCTCCCGCAGTTTGTCATTTTCATTCTGCAGTTTTGTGATGGTTTTCATGTACGCAGAAACCTGCATGTCATATTCACTGGCCAACCGTTGATAGCGTTCACTTTGCGCATCCTTTAAATCTAATAATTTCCGGGTTTCCAAAAAGATGTTATTGTCGTTCAATACCACCTGTCTCAGGATATCGATGGATTTCTGCATGTCCTTCTTGGTCTTGAACAGTCCGAAAACCCCAGTTTTCTTCTCCAATGACTGGTCATATTCGCCAAATCGACGGCTCCTATCGTTCAATAATTGGTTCACTCGTTCCCGTTGTGCCTCAAACGTTATGGAGTCTGCCTTGACCGCCGTACTATCTTGAGCATGCAACAATTGAACAAAAAAGAGCGCAATAAATATCAGGAGGCTGTGTTTTTTCATATTTGTATGGATGATTCTTGCTTTATTTTTTTTAATCATGGATTCGTTAACCGCAATTTTACTGCCTGTTTTTGTATAGATGCTGGTTCAAGGTCTATTTATTACCGACAATCAATAAAATCTCATTATTGTGAAAAAACATTAACCTGCTGTCGCAATATGAGTTCTGTTACCGTATATCATAAATATAACCCAATTGTATAAACTTATGAAATCCACAACACTAACTGTTAAAAGATGCTTTTTGCTGATTTTGCCAGTCCTGCTACTTTCTCTTTTTTGGGGCTGTGACAAAATTGATTCCCAGGGGACCTATATCGCCAAGATTCCCATCTATAAAACTTTGCGAGAAATCAGGGCCAGCAATATTAGCATCGCTCAGCCCCAACCGATGGCTTCGACAGGTAAAATTTATCTGTATAAGGATTATCTATTGATGAATGAACCGAATAAAGGTATTCATATTTATGATAATAGCAATCCTGCAACCCCCAAAGCATTAGGTTTTCTGCCGATCCTTGGGAATTTTGATCTTGGGGTACAAAATAACTTGCTCTATGTTGATAATATTGTCGATTTGTTGACCTTTGATATCTCGAATATCAGCAAGCCCGTCTTGGTTAATCGACAAAAGGATGTGTTTGCTGTCAAATATATAATAGACAACAAACCGGTTAATGTTTTAAGGGATGATGACCCTGTCCCCGTGGCATACCGAGACTCTTTGGTGAGTTTCGCTGATCATCGCGAATATAAACCTGATGGCCAACGCTATTTAGTCTATGAAAGTATAGGTAATAATTATTCCGGTTCAAATGGGGGTGGCACCGGTGGAAACACTGTCGGGCAAGCAGGTTCCTTGGCTAGGTTTGCCATTGCCGAAAACTTTCTTTTTGCCATTTTTCAGGATAAAGTGAAAAACTTTGACCTTCAAAATGCCCGCGCTCCAAAATTGATCAATGAAGTGAGCCTAGGTTTTGGAATCGAAACCTTGTTTCCATATAAGAAATCACTGTTTGTCGGTGCAAATAATGGTATGCATATCCTAGATATCACTAATCCGACCAGCCCTAAGGAGCTTTCTAATTATTCCCATGCCTTTGCCTGTGATCCTGTCGTTGTCAACGATGATTTTGCCTTTGTGACGTTGCGGACCGGTACGATATGTAATGGAAACGTCAATGCCTTGCAAGTTGTCAATATCCGTGACCTGACTGCACCACAATTGGTAAAGAGCTATAACCTGAAGAGCCCCCATGGATTGGCCCTGACCGGTGAGCATCTCTATGTATGTGAAGGTGCGTCCGGTTTGAAAAGCTTCAAAGTTACCGATGTCACGGCCATTGATAAGAACATCATGCAGAACTTGGAAAACCTGAAAAGCTTTGATGTCATTGCCGGACCAAAATCCTTGATAGTCTTGGGGCCTGAGGGTATCTGTCAATATGATTATACTAACAAAGCCAATTTGAAACAATTGAGCTGTATTTCCATTAACCTGAAAAAATAATTCTTTATGAAGCAGTGTTTCAAATTGTTTTTGGTCCTCATTTTAGGACTGAACAGTATCCAAGTGTTAAGAGCGCAAGAGAAAAAATACATGAACCATACCGAATTTGGGGTCATGGCCTATGATATGACCTTCCAGGAAGCCGGCATTACCGCCCAAACCTTTAATGGGTACCTATTGAATCCTGACCTAGCTATCGGAGGGACTACGGGTTTCGAAAAATATGCCGTTGATGCCATCCATACTTTTTCCTCTGTCCCGATTTCCTTGGGAGCCCGATACACCTTTTTGGATCCCGGTAAAGCAAGGTTAATTTCTGGATTAGATGCTGGTTACGGCATTATTTGGGAAAATGAACCTCGACAAAAGGCCGATATCTCAGGTGGAATACGGATAGCCCCAGAATTGGGCCTGAAATTGAAACTGTCCGAAGGGACTGGTTTTATATCTTTCACTTTAGGCTATCAATACCAAGCTATAAAAGCTAAATATACCCAGCAAAAGCCACCTATTTTTGAGCCCTATGTGGATTACATCCAGGCTTATCCAATTGATGAATATGCAGAAACCAAGAAAATGGATGCACATAGGTTCTCCTTAAAGATAGGATTTGGATTCTAAAACGCATTCATGATAAAATAATCCTAATAACCATAGCATGGGAAGGGTGGCAAAGTGATTTGCTACCCTTTGTTTTTTGTACTTTCGAAGGGGCTATTTATTCGAGTTTTATTTTGACCTTATTCGAGGCATATTCGAGGAAATCCGGTTTGCGTTCGGAAAATTCGGAATGAGTCTCGAATGAGATATGATTAAATTCCAGTGTTTCTTACATGTGAAATTAACACTTAACAATTTATCGTTTAGTCGATTGCGAACAAGAAAAAAACGTGGAACATTTTGTCGACCACACTCCATCGGAGGGTCTATTTCTTTTCCAGGAACTCAACAAGAATGGTTTCATCTTGGTATAGTCCCAACAACTGGCTTGCATGGCCTTTGTTGATGGCTATCTCCAAGAAATTGCTGATTCCGAATAAGCATAGTTTCTCACCTTCGGCAACCTCATTGTAGTGCCAGGACAGGTTGCTGATCGTTTCGTTTCGCTTGAAACGTAGGATAAAATCCCGGCCCTGTTGGACTTGGTTGAAGAGGTCCTTGCTGATATTACTGATGACATTACCAAAGGAGTCGATGAAGGTGACATGGCCCTTGATGCTGTTCTGGTTGTAGATGGGTTGAAATGTGACTTTCTGTACCGCATTGTCGATAGGGATGCCAATATCTTGGAGTTTACCGCCATCTGCGATGTGACAGGCAGCTTTGGTCAGGATATCAGCAAGCGGGAAATGCAGGTAGCGCAGATCCTGCATGATATTGATCTCGACCATTTCAGTTGGTTTGTCTTCACCGATGATGATACTGAAGATCCCGTTGTCTGCACCGACAAAGAACTGACCTTTGTAGGCCATGGCGAGGTAACGCGAGTCTTCTTGGAAGACGGTGTCGATACCGATTAAGTGTACGGTATTCTTTGGAAAGTACGGATAAGCGTTGTTGATAACGAAAGCCGCATGTTGTATACTGAAAGAGGGGATATCGTGAGAAATGTCAACGAGCCTAACATTCGGCAACTGCGAAATGATACTGCCTTTGAGTGCAGCTTGATAAAAATCGCGATGACCTAAATCGGTGGTTAACGTAATTACTCCCATAGTGTTCAGCAAGCCTGAAGCTAAAAAAATTATATTGATATTTTGTTAAGCGAATTACAAAAATAGAAAAAGTAAATAGATTGCTAAATCTATTATGAATTAATACTTGCAATTGCTTTTAATTCTGCTCAATTAGTTTGTATTTTTGATTCAAGAAAGTGCGAAAAGCGCATAATATTTTCGTTTTTTTGATATCTTTATTTGCACGCCAATCGGACAGGACGTGAAATATTCAGGAAATTAATTAGGAAACAATTTGAGCGAATTAGAAATCAATTTAGATGTCGTCAATTTGGTGACATTATGGGGGGCTCAGAATGAAAATTTTGAGTTTATAAAGAAAGCTTTTCCGAAGTTACGTCTGGTAGCAAGAGGGAGTACCTTGAAGGTTTTAGGGGAAGAAGGGGAGCGGACAAGGTTTCAACAGGTATTTGATGATATTCTAGCTCATATCAACCAATTTCAGACTCTTTCCTTGTTGGAATTGGAAAGTTTGTTAGGGTCGGTGTCGAATGTAAAGCCAGTTATTGCAGAGAAGGAAGATGGCGAGCAAAAGGTGGCCGCATTTAAAGGCGAACCTATCGTATATGGTCCAAATGGGATCGTGGTACGTGCTCGGACGCCTAATCAGAGGCGTATGGTGGACAGTATCAATAAGAATGACATTCTTTTTGCCATTGGTCCAGCAGGTACCGGAAAAACCTATACAGCAGTTGCCCTTGCGGTACGAGCTTTAAGGAATAAAGAAATCAAACGTATTATCCTGACCAGGCCAGCGGTTGAAGCTGGTGAAAACCTAGGTTTCTTGCCAGGGGACCTAAAAGAGAAGGTTGATCCATATTTACGTCCGCTTTATGATGCATTGGATGATATGATTCCTGCGGAAAAACTGAAGGGATATCTGGAGAACAGAACCATTGAAGTAGCTCCATTGGCATTTATGCGCGGAAGGACCTTGGACAATTGCTTTGTTATCCTAGATGAGGCACAGAATGCCACAGATATGCAGCTCAAGATGTTCTTGACACGGATGGGGCCAACTGCCAAATTTATCGTGACAGGGGATATGACCCAGGTAGATTTACCTAAAAAAACGCAATCGGGATTAGTCAATGCCGTAAAGATTTTGGATGGGATTGAAGGGATAGATATGATTTACCTGAGCGGTTCGGATGTCGTTCGCCATAAATTGGTGAAACGTATCTTGGAAGCTTACGGTGACATTTAAGATTAAATTAATGCGTTTCAGACGCACACACAATGAATAATACAATAAAAGAAACAAATTTTAACTTCAAGGGACAGACAGCATTTTATAGAGGAAAAGTAAGAGATGTGTACAGCATCGGGTCGGACTACCTGGTGATGGTAGCTTCAGACCGTATTTCTGCTTTTGATGTGGTATTGCCAAAGCCTATTCCTTTTAAAGGTCAGGTTTTGAACCAAATTGCATCCAAATTTCTGTCTGCCACAGCTGATATCCTTCCAAATTGGGTGGCATCCGTTCCAGACCCAAATGTTACAATAGGAAAGAAATGTGAACCTTTCAAGGTTGAAATGGTGATCCGTGGATATGTTTCCGGACATCTTTGGCGAACCTATCGCGATGGGGGAAGGGTGCTTTGTGGGGTGGAACTTCCTGAAGGATTAAAAGAGAACGATAAATTACCTACTCCAATCATTACGCCATCGACAAAAGCAGATGTGGGCCATGATGAGGATATTTCCAGAGCGGATATCATTGCTAGAGGCATTGTATCAGAAGAGGATTATTCGCAGTTAGAGAAGTTTGCCCATGCTTTATACCAGCGTGGAACTGAGATTGCTGCCGAACGAGGCTTGATCTTGGTGGATACCAAATATGAGTTTGGAAAAAAAGATGGACAGATCTATTTGATCGATGAAATCCATACGCCCGATTCCTCCCGTTATTTTTATGCAGAAGGCTATGCGGAGCGTCAGGAAAAGGGGGAGCCGCAGAAACAGCTTTCGAAAGAATTTGTGAGACAATGGTTGATCGAAAATGGATTCCAAGGAAAAGAAGGACAAAAAGTACCTGAAATGACCGAAGAAATTGTTAAATCCATTTCTGAGCGCTATATTGAGCTTTACGAACACATTACTGGGGAGAAGTTTCATTATCCGGAAGAAGGGCATGTCCTGGATCGGGTAGAAAAGAATGTAGCGAAAGCCTTGGAAGAACTGAATTAAGGATAAACACAACTAATTATTTATAGACAGATGAAATTTACGGTAGACAAATACGATCGATATGTTGTAATAGAGCCTCTTCAAGAGAGGTTGGACGGAGAAACTGCCGCAAGTTTAAAAGGCGAGTTTATGTTGCGCAATACAGGTGGGCAACGCAATATTGTTTTGGACATGAACAATGTGAAATCCACTGATGAGACAGGGATTCGCACAGGTCTATTGGCTCGTCGTCTATGTAAATCATTAGGGGGCCTATTTATCTTGACAAATCTAAATGAGGAGATCTTGACTTACATCAAATCTTTGGGGTTGGATAAATACCTGATCATTACCAAGAACATTGAGAAAGCCAAGGACCTGATCTTTGGGAATGAAATCCGATTAGATTTAAAAGAAGAGCAAGAGTAGTATGTTACGATTTGAGGTATTAATTTTAGGAAACAGTTCGGCGACACCCATGTTCGAGCGTCATCCTACATCTCAAGTAGTAAATTATAATGAGCAATTGTTCTTGATTGACTGTGGGGAGGGCACACAGATGCAGCTCTCCAAGTATGGGATCAAGAGCAATCGCATCGATCACATCTTTATTAGCCATCTGCATGGTGATCATTACCTCGGTCTTGTTGGCCTGGTATCGTCCATGCACCTGGTTGGTAGGAAGGCTGATCTCCATATCTACGGTCCTGCCCCGTTGCAGGAAATCCTAGAGTTACATTTTAAATATTCTGAAACGGTCATCCGTTATAATATCATCTTCCATCAGACCAATCCGGATCAGGAAGAGGTGATATTTGAGTCGAGGATGTTGACGGTCAGGTCCTTTCCATTGATCCACCGAATATCCTGCACGGGATTTCGGTTTGATGAAGGCAAACGGGCAGCAGCCTTGCGAGCGGATAAAGTGGAGGAGTTAAAGATCCCCAAGGTTTATTTTGCAGCCCTGAAAAAAGGGATCGATTATGTTGACCCACAGGGAAAGGTCTATGCAGCAAGTGAATTGACCTTACCACCTCCAGAATCAAGGAGCTATGCCTATTGCTCGGATACCGTAAGGCATCCGATTTACCTGCGTTCAATAGAAGGGGCTGATCTATTGTACCATGAAAGCACCTTTTTACATGAAATGGTAGACCGTGCCAAAGAGACCTTCCATACGACTTCCTTGGAAGCAGCAGAAATTGCAAAGGAAGCCCATGTAAAGAAGCTTTTACTTGGCCACTATTCAGCGAGATACAGGACTTTGCAGCCGTTATTGGAGGAAGCCCAGCAGGTTTTTCCAAATACCGAACTATCGGTGGAAGGGAAATGGTTTTTAGTTTAGTGATTTTGTTTATTTTTGGCCATATTTACAGCTCGAAAAATTTTAGACTACTACAATGTCATTCAACTTAACCGCACTTCTTCGAGATAACATCAAGAACCTTGTGCCCTATTCTTCGGCGCGAGATGAATTTAAGGGAGAAGCATCTGTTTTTTTAGATGCCAATGAGAACTCTTTTGGCTCTCCGCTTCCACATGATTATAACCGTTATCCGGATCCCCTTCAACATCAACTTAAGGGTAAGCTTTCCAAGATCAAGGGTGTGCCTGCGGAAAATATTTTCTTGGGCAACGGTTCAGACGAGGCCATTGATATTCTATACCGAGCATTCTGTACCCCGAAAATAGATAATGTGATCTTGGTACCTCCAACCTATGGGATGTACGAGGTTTCCGCCAATATCAATGATGTTGAAACACGGAAAGTCAATTTGACCAAGGATTTTCAGCTTGACCTTGACGGAATTGCTGAAGCAATCGATATGCACAGCAAGATGATCTTTGTGTGCTCGCCTAACAATCCCACCGGAAACAGCATCGATCCTTTAGATATAGAAACACTTTTAGTGAACTTCTCTGGTTTAGTGGTCGTAGATGAGGCCTATATCAATTATTCCAAGCAGAAGTCCTTTACCCATTCTTTGCCGGAGTTTCCTAATCTGGTCATCTTGCAGACCCTTTCAAAGGCTTGGGGCTTGGCCGCTTTACGCTTAGGCTTAGCATTTGCCAGTAAGGAGATCATTGAGGTTTTCAATAAGATCAAACCACCTTACAATATCAACCAAGCTACGCAAGACTTAGTATTGGAAGCTTTAGAAAATGTAGAGGTAGTCAACGAATGGATTAAAACGACAGTTGCCGAAAGAGAAGAGCTGTCCAAGAAATTGGAGGCTTTTCAACAGGTAGAGCATATTACACCTTCAGATGCCAACTTTATCTTGGTTAAGCTGGAACGTCCAAAAGAATTATATGGGCACTTGGTGGAACGTGGCATTATCGTTCGCGACCGATCCAAAGTTGCTTTATGTGAAGGTTGTCTGCGCATTACCATCGGAACAAAGCTTGAAAACGAAAAATTATTAGAAGAGATCCAACAATTTTATAAATAAGTAAGCATGGCTGATCAATTAAAAAGAATACTGTTTATCGATAGAGATGGAACTTTAATTTTAGAACCTGAGGATGAACAGATTGATTCCTTTGCTAAGTTGAAGTTTTATCCAGGGGCTTTGCAGTACTTGCCAAAAATTGCAAAAGAACTTGATTTTGAGTTGGTGTTGGTAAGTAATCAGGATGGTTTGGGCACTTCCTCGCACCCTGAAGAGAACTTTTGGCCGGTGCATCAATTTGTTTTGGATGCCTTTTCAGGTGAAGGGGTGAGTTTTGTTAAAGAACATATCGACAAAACATTTCCACATGAGAATGCGGACACTCGCAAGCCAGGAATTGGCATGTTAAAGGAATATTTTGACGCCGCGAAATACGACTTGGCGAATTCTTTCGTCATCGGAGACCGTGTCAATGATGTGAAATTGGCTCAGAACCTTGGCGCCAAGGCTATTTGGTTAAGGAATAACGATGAGTTGGGCATGCATGAGAATGTTGCCATTTCGGAGGATTGCATTGCATTGGAAACCAGTGAATGGAAAGCTATCTATGAGTTCTTGAAATTGGGAAGCCGTACCGGTGAGCACCATCGTAAGACCAATGAAACGGATATCTATATTAAATTGAACTTAGACGGAAGTGGAAAATCCGATATAGAAACGGGCCTTCCATTTTTCGATCATATGTTGGATCAATTAGCGCGTCATGGTGCATTGGATCTAACGATCAAAGCTAAAGGTGATCTACATATCGATGAGCACCATACCATCGAAGATACAGGAATTGCCTTGGGTGAAATCTTTTTGGACGTGTTGGGGAATAAGCGCGGGATTGAACGTTATGCCTTTACCCTTCCAATGGATGATTGCTTGGCACAGGTAGCTATTGATTTTGGAGGTAGGAATTGGATTGTTTGGGATGCAGAATTCAAACGTGAGAAAATTGGAGATATGCCAACCGAGATGTTTTTCCATTTCTTCAAATCCTTTTCAGATGCATCAAAATCGAATCTTAACATTCAGGCGACTGGTGATAATGAGCACCATAAAATAGAGGCCATCTTCAAGGCTTTTGCGAAAACCATCAAAAAAGCGGTACGAAGAGATGTTGATAATATGCAACTTCCAAGTACAAAAGGTCTTCTGTAAAAACGAAATGGGATTTAAGGGGTTATATATAAAGGAATTATGATTGGGATAGTAAACTATGGAGCTGGGAATATATTTTCCATCACTGCAGCCTTAAAACGACTGAACATTTCATATGGGATGATTAACCATCCTGAGGATTTTGAGCAGTATGAAAGGATTATTATTCCAGGTGTAGGACATGCTGGGGCGGCCATGCAAAAGTTGCTGGAATCTGGGCTGTCCGATACCATCAAGACCTTAAAAAAACCGGTGTTGGGGATCTGTGTGGGCATGCAGCTGATGACGGATTATTCAGAGGAAGGTCAAGCAGACCTTTTAGGGATCATTCCCCTGAAGACGTTACACTTTGAGGATAGGGTTAAAGAGAAGGTGCCTCATATGGGTTGGAACAGTATTAATTTTGAAGAGAACTGTCCACTTTTTAAGGAAATTCCTAATAATGCCTATTTTTATTTCGTTCATTCTTATTACATTGAACATGAATTAACCTACGGCATAGCTACTTGTGAGTACGGATTGCCATTTTCGGCAGCAATAGCAAAGGATAATTTCTGGGCAGTACAATTTCATCCCGAGAAATCTGGAAAAGTTGGGGAGCAGTTATTGCTGAATTTTAATGAATTATAAATGAATTTTTAGACTATGTATATTATACCTGCAATTGATGTATTGGACAAACAGGTTGTCCGTTTGAGAGAGGGTAACTATGAAGATGTTACGACTTACTCCATTACTTTGGAAGAACAGATCGAGAAATACCATGCGAATGGTACCGAAATCGTTCATATCATTGATCTCAATGGTGCGAAGGGAGATTTTAGCAATCAGGAATACCTGTTTGATATCATTCGGAGAACCGAAATGAAAGTCCAATATGGTGGTGGTGTCCGTAGCATTGAAAAAGTTAAGGAATTGGTAGATGCAGGTGTATATCGCGTTATCGTAGGCACACAAGCTATTACAAACCCTACCTTTTTAGAGGAATTGAGCAAGCTAAATGAAGGTAGAACAAAATATGCAGATCACATTGTGATTGCGATCGATGTATTGGATGAAGTCATCAAATATTCCGGTTGGTTGGAGAGTTCTCCGATCAAATTAATCGAATACATTGATAAATGCTTGGCATTAGGTTTTTATCGCTTCTTGTGTACCGACATCAGTAAAGATGGAAAATTAGGTGGTGCAGGCGTTGAATTATACAAGAAATTATTGGATCATTCGCCAATTATCAAATTGATCGGTTCAGGCGGTATCAGTTCAATGGCTGATATTGAAGAACTGAACAATTTAGGCAAAATGGAATCTGTGGTGGTTGGTAAGGCGATCTATGAAAACAGGATCAGCATCGAAGAGATCAAAGCTTGGAACTTAAAAGCATTAATCAGTCTTTAAAATGCTAGCAAAGCGAATTATTCCTTGTTTGGATGTTAAGGATGGCCGGACGGTAAAGGGGGTTAATTTTGTTGACCTTAGAGATGCTGGGGATCCCGTTGAATTAGCTTGGCAATATTCGCAGCAAGGAGCAGATGAACTGGTATTCCTGGATATCACAGCTACCCATGAACGCCGAAAAACTACGGTGGATTTGGTAAAGGCCGTAGCCAGTCAGATCAATATTCCATTTACCATCGGAGGTGGGATCAATGAGCTATCGGATGCGGATATCCTGTTGAATGCTGGTGCAGATAAAATCTCCATCAATTCAGCTGCGGTCCGTAATCCTGAACTCTTAGACCAGTTTGCGAAAGCTTTTGGTGTTCAATTTGTGGTTTTAGCGGTTGATACCCGATTGGTAAATGGCAAGAATTTTGTCCACCTACGTGGAGGCCGAGACCTTACCGATATTGAAACGGAAGATTGGATCAAGGAAGCAGAAAATAGAGGTGCCGGTGAAATCCTGTTGACTTCCATGGACCATGATGGGACCAAAAATGGATTTGATAATGGCTTGCTGAAAAAGATCAATGATTCTATCCATATTCCCTTGATCGCATCCGGAGGAGCAGGTAACCAGCAGCATTTTGTGGATGTTTTCCAACAGTCCAATGTAGATGCCGCTCTTGCAGCTTCTGTATTCCACTATGGGGAGATTTTAATCCCTGAATTAAAAGAAACATTGCACGCCAATGGAATTTCCGTTAGGCGATAATACATAAAACATGAGTATTGATTTTAACAAAGGTGACGGACTTGTTCCAGTAATTATCCAAGACAATCAGACTTTGGAAGTTCTGATGCTTGGCTATATGAACGAAGAGGCTTGGAACAAAACCCAAGAAGAGAAAAAAGTCACTTTCTTTTCAAGGAGCAAAAATAGACTATGGACAAAGGGTGAAGAAAGCGGAAACTTTCTTCATGTTGTTAGTACTCATATCGATTGTGACCAGGATACCATTTTAATTAAAGCTGACCCTGTGGGTCCTACCTGTCATACAGGAAGCCGTAGTTGCTTTAATACGGAATTTAATCAGAACTTTCTATTGCAGTTGGAGCGCATTGTTCAGCATAGGATTGATTTTCCTAATGATGAATCCTATGTGAACCGCCTGCGTTCAAGAGGTATCAATAAGATAGCCCAAAAGGTGGGTGAGGAAGCTGTTGAAACGGTTATTGCAGCTCTTACGGAAACCGAAAAGGATTTTATCAATGAGACTTCAGATTTGATGTTCCATCTTATTGTTCTTTTAAAGGAGAAAGGCCTAAGCCTGGAAACCATCGCCAAGAATTTGGAAGGAAGACATCAATAGGAGAACAAGATATTTTTATTTGAGTGATCCTCAGCCTTTGGCTGGGGATTTTTTGTTTGGAGAATGGCGGTGAAGCCCAATCCCATCGCACAGGTCATCGGTATTCTTTCCATTTTTTCCGCCAAGGAATTGAGGTAGGTGCTAAAGGACTTCCTGCGGAAGGATGGTTGTTTGTATAAATTGGGAACCCCTGGAAGGGGTGACACCTTTCTAACGGGAGAATAATCTTGGTCCATCCTCCTATCCCCTCCATCCTGGTTCAACCCAGATCTTGGTTTATCCTCCCATCCCTTATCCTGAGCGACGTCGAAGGGCATCCTGGTTCAAATCTCCTCTTGAACGTAAGACTTATGTCAGCATTTGGGATAGCTGGTCGGGTTTCTTTTTATTTCTGTGCGATCAAGGGTATATTTGTATAACATGAATCTAGAAAAGTTTAATATCAACCTAAATGGGACCTTGTCTGGTCATCAAAATCCTGTATTTGCCTTGGCCCTTTCAAGTGTTGATCCGAATGTCCTATTTACAGGAGGCAACGATAAAGGGGTGGTAGAATGGGATTTAGAAAGCAATAGCTTTAAAAGGATCCTTTGCAAGGTTGGAAGCTCTGTTTATGCACTCTTGTCCATACCCGGAACTTCCTTGCTGGCGATTGGGATGAGATCCGGTCAGATATTGGTGGTAGATACACAGAACCAAAGTTTAAAGGCCAACCTTAAGGTGGAACAGGGCGCTGTATTCTCGATAAAAACCATTCTCGGTAAACAGGAAATGATTGCAATCGGGGAGGAAGGTTATGCTTATGTATGGAGCTTGGAGAATTTTGAGCTGCTTTATAGGTTCAAGGTTTCCAATACTACCGTTAGGGTAATTGAAGTGGATAAAAATAGTTCGACTGTTGCATTTGGTGATAAGAACGGTGAAATCCATTTATACCATGCCCACGATTTTCAGGAATTCAAGAAAAGGAAAGTACATGAGTTACCGGTAACCAGTTTACAATTTGACCCAGCTGGGAATTTGCTTTCTGGTGGAAGGGATGCGAAGTTATATAAACTGGACGCCAATCTGGATACGATTCAGGATATCGTTCCACATATGTTCACGGTGTATGGTATCAGCATGAATATGGAGGAGGATCTCATTGCTACGGTTAGCAGAGATAAGACCTTAAAAGTTTGGCGACTGGAAGATCTAGCATTGATCAAGAATATTTCGAGAGACCGTGGCTATGACAGCCATTATCTATCCATCAATAACATACTCTGGGATCAAGATCGGATCTTTACCGTAAGTGATGACAAGACCATTAAGTTATGGAAGGTGGTTCCTGAATAGCGACAGTAAGTGATTTCCTTCTGACCGTACACCTGTAATAGTTGAATGCGGTAAAGATTAACCCCAAAATCATAGAGATAATCAAGAAAGGCAGGATGTCATATTGGGTAGGGAGAGGGTCCTGTTTGTTTTCTACATATGCCCCATAGCTACCCCAAGCCAATACTGCTGAGACTGAAGGTAAATAATTGTAGTAAGAGTATGCTAACATGCAGGCACAGATGATTGCCAATGCACCCAGGTTCAGATAGAAGTAAAAAGCATCCCCTAAGGTAAGGCTCAGTTTTGAAAGGATAACTGCAAAATTAAAGCCTATCACGAACATTAACCAGCCGGTATACACGCCAAATCCTAAACGGATAAAATATCGGGTAAAGGAATTGGTAGTCAGCTTTTGGATTTGGATCCGCTTGTTGATTACCATTACTGAAACGAGACAGATTATGGAATACATTAAGGACCAATAGAAATAATCATTGTGTTTCAAGGTCATGCTCAGACCGAGGGCCATCTGGTTCAAAATCAACAGGTAGTCGATTTTTTTAACTTTCCGGACTACATTTTCATTCAAGCTGTTTTTTTGCGTCCCTACATACATCATGTAAGCAGCCAACACCATATTGAAAGCGATAAATGTCCAGATTTTATAGCTGAACTTTGCTGGCGTCAAGTAAGATGGATAGAAGGCAATGGTATCAGTAAATGAAAAGCTGAATAAGAAGCCATTCTCTAGGCATGCGATCCATAGAAAATTGAGGGCTACCATCACTAAATTCAAAAATGATAATGTCTTTGGTGCTGCCATGCTTGGTTAATAGTTAATGTGTTTGGCAGGACAAATATAAAGATTTTTACTGAGAATTAAGAAGTTCTAAGATGGTATTTAGATACTGCTTATCGATTAAGTCAAACGAATTTAATTCTTTGCTGTCGACATCTAGTATGGCAATGCATTTTTTGTTTTGAAAGAGAGGAACAACTATTTCAGATTTCGATAAAGATGAGCAGGCAATATGTCCCGGGAATTCATCGACATTGGGAACTATGACGGTTTCTTCTTTTGCCCAAGCTGTCCCACAAACACCTCTGTTATAAGCGATTCTTGTACAGGCTACTGGTCCTTGGAAAGGACCGAGGACCAATTCGTTTCCTTCAACAAGATAGAAACCTACCCAAAAGAAATTGAACTGTTCCTTTAATGCTGCGCTGATATTTGCCAGATTAGCAATAAAATTAGTTTCTCCCTGCAGAAGCCCTTTGATCTGTGGGATCAAGGATTGATATTGTTGTTCTTTACTTCCGCTTGCTATGTGTAAATCTTCTGCCATGGTTTGGATCCTTTTTGTGATGCAAATATACGGAATTGTTGGGTGATATGGTTTTGAACCAGGATGACCTTCGACGCCGCTCGGGGTACGGGATGAGAGGATAGACCAAGAACATTCAATATTGTTCGCTTGCTTTGTATATCGTGTCGTAGGGATATATTGCATACAACCGACAAATAAAGTCCTTAATAATTTGTGTAAGCCTGAAGGCTCTCATGGACACTAATCCTCTTCGTTACTTTTGAAGCGCAAAAGTAACCATACCGACGAAGGAGCTCACGGATACCAGAAACAACTCGAATCCGTAAACGCTTCGGCTCATTTAAGATGGCTTTTCGCACGGTCATCTGCACATGAAAAGAATGCCTTGTTGTCGGGAATATCTTTCAAAAGATCATCCCATCAAAAGGGATGATCTTTTGAAAGCATTCCAAGGCCAATCCCATCGCACGGGGCAACGGCATTCTTTCCATTTTTCCGCCATTGGAAATGAGCCGGATGCTAAAGGGCTTCCTTCGGAAGGATAATGTTTGTTAATGGTGAGAACCCCCAGAGGGGGTGGAATCTTTGTAGAGACTGGATGTTTGAAATGGCGAACCCACAGCGTGGGTGAAATATTTTTCTATACCCTTTCTGTGTCACCCTGAGGGCAGCCCCGAAGGGTCTCGGAACCATCCATACTTCATTTGAAACAGTTTCCTCATCTTACGATTCGCAATGTCCAACATCCTCATAAAATAACAACAATAGATTCTTCGCTCCACTCTGAATCCCTCTTCAGCGCATTTTTATTCTGAACGATCAGTGAGGAATCTGTACGGTTCTCCTCCCACAGACCCTGTCATCCTTGACCGACGGTCAAGGAACTGTACGCCAATGCGATCATAAACAAAATTGGGTATGTAAAAATCCGAGACCCTCCCTTCGTATCAATGACAAGTTTGATAGAACTGTGTTTCTAGCCTTTCAGTCCCATATTTATTTATCAAAAAAATATTTCTAGCCGCCATACATCCCCAACGGGGATGAATTATTTTAGCATGGATGGTAAACAATATAGGGCTAATGCAAAAACGATGTTCGACTAATCGAACATCGTTTTTGCGCGACTTTCAGGCTAAGGTGCCATGTCTGCTAAAATAATGGAACCCCAAAAGGGGTTATATCTCTAAAATTAAAAAAAACAATTTTTTGCCTTCCACTATACTGTCATCACCTTCCGATAAATTTAGTTTGAATTTTAAACCCTCACGATGAAAGCGATCCTAAAAAATAAAAAAACAGATTCTTCGTTTCACTCTGAATCCCTCTTTAGCATATTTTGATTCTGTACGGTTCTCCTCCAACAAGTCCTGTCATGCTGTACCGAAGGTACAGGAACTGTACACCAATACAATCTTGAAAGATTTCATAATTGGGCTTTTGATATTTCCGAGGCCTACTCTCGATCATGATGGCATAAAATTCTAAATCAACAACCATCAAAAAAGAGGTTATCTTCTTCAGATAACCTCTTAATCATGTTTTTATAAAGATAATTAACCCTTACAGGCGTTTTAAGGCTGCTTTGATCAATTGCTCTACAGAAAGGTCAGGCTCGGCGGTATAAATGGCCTGAAGGGCTTTTTCCGCTTGAGCTTTTGGGAAACCTAACATGACCAATGCCGTCAATGCTTCTTCGGCTGAAGAAGGTTTGCTGACGATCAATGGAATCAATGCATCTGGACCTTGCTTTTTAAGTTTATCTTGAAGTTCAAGAATCACGCGTTGAGCTGTTTTTGGACCAATCCCTTTGATTTTCTGGATGACATTGACCTGTCCATTGACGATAGCCTGTTGGATTTCCTCAGGAGTAATCGAAGAAAGCATCATTCTACCGGTATTGGGACCGATTCCAGACACAGAGATCAAATGGTGAAAGAGATGTCTTTCTGCTTCTGTAGCAAAGCCAAACAGCGTTTGGGAGTCTTCGCGCACCTGAAAGGAAGCAAAAAGTTTGCATTCTTCTTGATCTTTGATCTGGCTGTAGGTAGTCAATGAAATATGCAAGTAATAGCCAATTCCACCCACCTCCAAAACGACATGGGTTGGAGCTTTAAAAACTAACTTACCTTTAAAATATTCGTACATAAGCTATGCTTACTGATTTTTTGATTCTTTTTCGTGTTCAATTGCATCCACTACTGCAATGGTAACCATGTTCACAATTTCACGAACCGAACTATCCAATTGCAATACGTGGATAGGTTTGTTCATTCCTAATAGAACTGGTCCGACAGCCTCTGCATTTCCAACTTCCTGTAGCAATTTATAAGCAATGTTACCAGATTCCAGATTAGGGAATACCAAGGTATTTGCTGGCTCACCATTTAAAGTCGAGAATGGGAAGTTATCTGCCAATAGGTTTTTGTTCAATGCAAAGTTTGCTTGAATTTCACCATCTGCAACAATTTCCGGATGTTCTTTATGCAAGATGCTTACAGCCTCCCTTACTTTATCGGAAATATCTCCAATATTTGAACCGAAGTTAGAGTAAGACAACATCGCTAAACGAGGTTTAACGTTGAATCTTTTAACTGCTGAATCCAATAATACCCCAATGTCAGCAAGTTCGCGCGCACTTGGGTTCGAGTTTACAGTGGTATCACCAAAGAATAAAGGACCTTGGCTTGTCAACATAATGTACATACCAGCGACCCTGCTTCCTGGTTTTGCTCCGATTACTTGTAATGCAGGGCGGATTGTTGAAGCATAGTTGCGTGTCAAACCGGAAATTAGGGTATCTGCATCGCCAAATTCAACCATACTTGCTGCAAAGTAGTTACGGTTGGTCATTAACTTGCGAGAGTCTAATTTATTAACACCTCTGCGTTGTCTTTTTTGGTATAAGTGTTCTGCGTATCTTTCAAATCTTTCGGATTTGATCTCAGCTTGAGGATCGATGATCTCTACACCATCCAGTTCAAAACCATATTCATGGATCAAATTGTTGATTTTTTCTTGGTTACCCAAAAGGATTGGGAAAGCAATACCTTCTTCTTTAACAATCTGTGCAGCACGAAGGGTTTTATAATTATCGGCTTCAGCAAATACAACACGTTTAGGGTTGGATTTTGCTTTGGCGGTAATGGTACGGATCAAACGTTCATCTTTACCCAATCTCTTGCGTAATTCATCGCGGTATGCATCCCAATCTTCGATTACCTTACGCGCCACACCAGATTCAATAGCAGCTTTTGCAACCGCTACGGAAACTTCCGTGATCAAGCGTGGATCTGTAGGTTTAGGGATTACATAATCGATTCCAAAACGGATGTTGTTGGCATTGTAAGCAATGTTCACTTCTTCAGGAACAGGTTGTTTTGCTAATTCAGCAATTGCCTTAACAGCAGCAATTTTCATGGCTTCGTTGATGGCTGTAGCTCTTACATCTAGTGCACCACGGAAAATGTAAGGGAAACCAAGAACGTTGTTTACTTGGTTAGGGAAGTCAGAGCGTCCAGTACCCATGATGATATCATCGCGAGTTTCAAGAGCAAGCTCATAGGCGATTTCAGGGTTAGGGTTTGCCATCGCCAATACGATTGGTTTTGGAGCCATGCTTTTCAACATTTCCGGCGTCAAAACATCTGCAGCAGAAAGACCGATGAAAACATCAGCATCTTTAACAGCATCAGCTAAGGTATGGATATCGCGGTCAGTTGCCCATTCAGCTTTTGTAGGGTCTAATACCTCACGGTCCTTACGGATAACTCCTTTACTATCGCACATCACGATGTTGTTTTTATTAGCGCCTACAGCCACGTACATTGCCGTACACGAAATTGCTGCAGCACCTGCGCCATTCACCACGATTTTTAGGTCGGCGATATTTTTATCTTGTAATTCAGAAGCATTGATCAGAGCAGCCCCAGAAATAATTGCGGTACCATGTTGGTCATCGTGCATTACCGGGATGTTCATTTCTGCTTTTAAGCGGCGTTCAATTTCAAAACACTCAGGTGCTTTGATATCTTCTAGGTTCACACCACCGAAAGTAGGTTCCAAAGCTTTAACGATATTGACAAATTCATCAACGTTCTTGGTGTCTAACTCGATGTCAAATACATCGATATCGGCAAAGATCTTGAAAAGTAATCCTTTACCTTCCATAACGGGTTTACCAGCTTGGGCACCAATGTCACCAAGGCCTAATACGGCAGTACCATTACTGATTACGGCTACCAAGTTTCCCTTGGCAGTATATTTATAAGCGTCTTCGCTGTTTTCTGCAATTGCCAGACAAGGCTCGGCTACACCTGGGGAATAGGCTAAAGATAAGTCTCTTTGTGAACTGTGTGGTTTTGTAGGAACCACTGCTATTTTACCCGGACGCCCCATAGCATGGTAGTTTAAAGCGTCTTTCTTTCTGTTGATGTTACTCATTACAATTTTGGTTTATACTAATATTTCATGATTATCACCTAGTAATAATCTACTTTAATACATCTAATAATTTAAACATACGTTGGCGCATCTGTCCAGCAGGGCCTTGGTAGTTGTTGACAAGCAATGCGAAGGTATATTCTTGTCCATCGCTTGATTTTTGGTAGCCTGTGTAACCTAATACACCGCCAATAGTACCACTTTTCATGGTCGTATTGTTAATTGTTGGCAAAGATTTTAAAAACTCATCATACCAAGGTCTCCCTTTAGCATATTGCATGATTTTGCTCATCGCCAAAGTCGTCACTCTATTTTGAGGCGATAAGCCAGAACCATCGAAGGTATTGATGGCACTTGGGTCGATCGATAATTTATTCTGCCAATATTTAGAGACTAGGGTTGCTGATTTTTCTGTGTTGTATTCCATTGCGGAAACCACACCGATCAATTTTAACAGCGACTCTCCATATAGATTGATGCTTTTTTGGTTGAACCAATGCACAATTTCACCTAATCTAGGCGATTTGACCAGAAGGATTGAATTTCTTTTTGCATCCAAGATACTTGAAGAGTCCATATCCGTTAATCTTTTTGCAGTAGTTACCTTATTTAAGGAGTCTGTAACAAAGATGGAATCCCTACCTAAGGCATCAGAAAGCGAATATGCTAGGTCAAGAGCAGGGTCAGGAACTGAGATTTCAATGGTTTTTTTGAGATTAGCACCATAGGTACCTCTTAAGTACACTTGAGTGGAATAGGGCGCTGAATAAGCATATACATTATCACCAGAACCATTGGCTCCTGTTTTTACTTCATTGATTAAATGGTAGAATGGAGCTTTTTCTACAGGCTGTAATGTTGCTGGTTTTCCTGCTGCACCCGGTGTAAAGTTGATTCCCAGTTTGTTTTCTTTCCAATTTAGAGCAGAGAATCCTGCCCCATAATAATTTCCGATATCGGTCCACATCCAAGTTCCCGGAACATCGTAGCCGTTGAAGAAAATATCATCAGCAATGATTTTACCATTGATTTTTTTGATGCCGAGGTTTTTGATGGCTTCAGACCATTTTGCCAATAGAACTTCCGGTTTTGTATCTGGGTATCTATCACTTCCAAGGGTAGGGTCGCCCTTACCTTCAATAATGATATCGCCATTTAAGGTGCCTAAAGAGTCAATCTGACCGGTGTAGAAAAGTTCAGTATTATAGGTGAAATCAGCCCCTAACAGGTCTAGTGCTGTAATGGACGTGATTACTTTCAAGGTTGATGCGGTAGGCATTCCGATCTGGTTATTGCTGTCGAATACAATTTCACCAGTTTTAGAGTTTATGACCGTCAAGGAAGCCATGCCATTTTTTAGAGACGGGTTCTTGCTAAAAGCATCAAATGCCGTTTGGACTTTTGCCTTTACTCCTTGGGCTTGTACTGTTTGCGTGTTTAGGACGCTGATAACAGCAAGGAAATAAAAAAATGAAAAAAATCTTCTCATAGGTAGCAAATATCGTAATCTACTGCACAAGTAGTACATTTAAATTGTAAAATTTCAAATGTATGATGAAGTAAATGTATTAATTGTGAGAGTTTTTATAACTTGCGGGGATTATTAAAAATTACATAATGAAATACATCGATAAGTTAGCTTCCATCCGTAAAGAGATGAAAGAAAAGGGTGTAGATGCCTATATAATTCCCTCCTCCGATCCACATATTAGCGAATACCTTCCGGAAAGATACAAATGCATAGCATGGACCTCGGGTTTTACCGGTTCCGCTGGGACATTGGCCATCACGCAAGATTTTGCGGGTTTATGGACAGATTCTCGTTATTTTGTTCAAGCAAATGAGCAATTGGCGGGTACCGGCTTTGAATTAGTGAAGTTACAGGTTCAAGGTAAAGCAGAATATGCGACCTGGCTTTCCAAGACATTGAAAAAAGGCGATACGGTAGCTTTCGATGGTAATTTAGCTTCTGTTGCGGTTGCACAAGCCGTAGCGTCTGAACTGAATCCCTTAGGCATCCATGTGAATGGTCATCTAGATCTTTTGGAACCTATTTGGGAAGGTAGACCTGAACTGCCCACTGAAAAAGCATTTCTGCTGGATGTAAGTACGACTGGACAGTCTACAAAAGACAAAATTGCAAGCATAAAATCAAAACTTAAAGATAAAAGGGCCGACCTTCATTTCGTTTCTTCATTGGATGATTTGGCATGGATCCTTAATATCCGTGGGAATGATGTTCATTGCAATCCGGTTGTATTGGGCTTTTTGCTGATTGAAGAGGATAAAAACACCTTGTTTATTGGTTCAGGGAAATTATCTCCTGCTGATATTTCTTCTTTAAAGGATTCTGGAGTAGAAGTCGCTGACTATCAGGAAGCATTTGAGACTGTAAAACAGTTGAAAGGCGAACGTATATTATTAGACCCTAAGCGTACTTGTTTTGCCATTTATGATTCTGTTCCAGAAAACATCGAAATTTTGGAAGACATGAATCCTTCAACGTCATTGAAGGCTATTAAAAACAAGGTAGAGGTAGATCATACCCGAAATGCCATGATAAAGGATGGGGTTGCATTGACCAAATTTTTTAAATGGATTGAGGAAAATGTAGCATCGGGAGAACTCTCAGAAATTTCTATTGCTGAAAAATTGCAAGGACTACGTGCTGCCTCCGCGGGTTTTGTGGATATTTCATTTGATACCATTGCTGGTTATAAAGCCCATGGTGCTTTACCGCATTATAAAGCGACAGAATCCAGTAATTCGGTTTTGAAACCTGAAGGTTTGTTGTTAGTGGATTCAGGTGGTCAATACCTAGATGGTACGACTGATATTACCAGGGTAATTTCATTAGGACAGATACAACCTGAGGAGAAAACCGATTATACCATTGTGCTAAAAGGAACTATTGAGGGTTCTCAGGCTGTATTTCCTGTTGGAACTAAGGGATATTCCATTGATGCCATTACCAGAAGGCCTATCTGGGAAACCTTACGCAATTATGGACATGGTACTGGACATGGGGTAGGATTTTTCTTGAACGTTCATGAAGGACCACAGGTTTTCAATATGGCGGCAATCGATATTCCGGTTGAGGAAGGCATGATTACTTCCATTGAACCAGGTTTATATCGAGAAGGTCATTATGGAATCCGTATTGAGAATTTAGTGCTTTCGAAGAAAGTGGAGAGTAATCAATTTGGTGATTTTATGGGTTTTGAGACTTTAACGGTGTGTTATATCGATACTGCGTTGGTTGAAAAAACCCTATTGGACCAAAAGCATATCGATTGGTTGAACCAATATAATGGTTGGGTCTATGAACAATTGTCCCCTAAATTGGATGATGCTGAAAAAGCGTGGTTGAAAGAGAAAACAAAAGCGATTTAGTTTTTGCATTTAATAAACAAGAAAAGGCTGCCCAATTGGGTAGCCTTTTCTTGTTTATAAGGATTCGCAATTAAAAATAGAAGCCTAGAGGGGTTCTATTTTTCTTGCAAACATGGGTAGTTAGTTTGGAGGTAGCATCAAAACTTACAGATTTATTCAAAGAATAGCCAAGAAAAGTATAGGCTTACAGTTCCTGTACCTTCGGTACAGCATGACAGGACCTGTCTGAGGAGAACCGTAAAGATTCCTCACTCGTCGTTCAGAATCAAAATATGCTAAAGAGGGATTCAGAGTGAAACGAAGAATCTATTTTTTTATTTTTTAGGATCGCTGTCATCGTGAGCACAGCGAACGAACTGTTTTCCTTCTTTAAAAAGATCTATTGAAAAATATTTCACCCCCACTGGGGGTTCGCCATTTCAGCCATCCAATTTCTACAAATATTTCACCCCCACCAGGGGTTTCTTTGGCAAAGTTCGATTAATTTTGAAACGGGCGTATTCGAAAAGAGCCTACGAAAATTGGACACCTTCCTAGCGGAATAATAATCTTGGACCATCCTCTCATCCCTTTAATCCTGGTTCAAAACCAAATCTTGGCATCATGGTTCAATCCCCCAATCCTTCCTTACTATTTCTTTTTGTCAATCCATATTCTATTAAAAAGAATAGGGTCTGATGCGGAGAATTCTAGGGTTAGTTCTATGGGTTTTGTGATGTTGATCTTTCCTACCGGGACATCCAAGAATTCTTCTACATACCAGTTTTGATTAGGTTCCACCGTTACTTTTCCATTGGGAGCTGCGGATACGGTGAAGGTGCTTTCGATATCCTTGATGCTGAGTTGGGTGGTTTTGCCTGAACCATTATGTAAAGAGGTTTCTATGCTGTATTCTCCGGCTTCTGGAAGATAAACTTTCCATTGCACTTTTTGGTTGGCCTTTAGTACAAGGTGGTCGGGTTTAGTGCCATCAAAGGCCTTGAACTCCAGTCCTTTTGAAAGATGATTCTTGGCATTTAATGAGAATCCGCCAAAGGTAGATTCAGCAACGACTTCTGTATTGAATTGAGGCTGATCCATTGTTACTTTTAGGACAGATACATAAGGGTCAGGTTGCTCTTCCGGTACATGGATATGGATGATAGGGCCCAACTGTTCAAATTTTACTGCTTGGCTTTTATTTCCGTTTAGCACCTCGATTTTGGTTGGTTTGCTCTGCAATCCGGTCACACGAAGGATTTTATCCAAAGGCCAATTATAGACGTGTAAATAAAGTTCTTTTGTTTTGTTGTTGATGGTCATTTTACCCCAGTCATGTTGGGAGAAGCGGATTGGCAGACCATTGTTATAATAAACAGCTTGTCCATACTTACTGAGCCATTGTCCCATGTCCATTAATCGCTGAACGCCTTCGTATGGCACAGAACCATCGGCACGGGGACCGATATTCAGGGTGTAAGAACCGTTCAAGCTAACATTGTTGATTAAAGATTGGAACAATTGATTGCTGGACTTCCATTCATTTTCCAGGGCATTGAATCCCCATGAATGAGCGATGGTACCAGGTGTTTCCCAAATATGGTCGGTATAAGCCGATCCGAATTGATTATCACCTAAAGTTTCAAAGTCTACATGTTCATTTTCAATCGGGAAACCTAATCTAGAATTGATTAAACACTGAGGTTGTAATTCATGGATGAGATTGGCGAGTTGATCAAGCTGTTCTTTTTTGATGATGCTCTGTTGGTAAGGAATCCACATATCAAACCACATCATAGCGATATCGCCATAATCAGTTAGCAATTCACGGATTTGAGGGATTACCTTTTGCTGCCAATACTGATTGTATTGAGCATCTGTAACTCGGCCTGTGACTTCTTGGTTATGGTTCCAAGCATAGGGATGTTGCCAGTCGATCCAGTGGGAATAGTAAAAACATAGTTTGATATTGTGTTTTTTACAGGCTTCTGCAATTTCTTTAATGACATCTCTATTCGTTCCGCTAAGTTTTGGGAGGGAATAATCACTGACTTTACTATCCCAAAGGGCTACACCATCATGATGTTTTGAGGTTATGACAATATACTTCATGCCGGCTTTTTTGGCTAGGAGTACCCATTCTTCCGGATTGATTTTATCCCAGTCAAATCTTTTTGCCAATTCACCATATTCTGCTTCGCCGATGCGGTTTCTGTATCGAATCCATTCCGCGTAATTATTGGGGTGTCTTAACCTTTCGCCCTTCCAAATCCCTTCGGTTGCACTGTAAAGGCCCCAATGAATAAACATGCCGAAACGGTCATCTTCCAACCATTGGGCTTTCTTGGTTTGGGAAAAGATATTGAGACTTGTCAATGTCAATAACAGGATCAGAAGGATATGCTTTGATGATGATGCCATGTTGGTTTTAATAAAATTGGGTCTATCCAAATATATGGAAAACTGAAAACATATTCTAATAGGGTTGGCAAGCAATAGATAGTTTATTTACCGCTAAAAGGATAAAATTGATTAAATTACCATGATTATAACAAGTAGATTTTAATCCCTAAACCCAAGCATAGCTAATAGATGAAAATTAAGATAAAAGGACTTTTGATATTTGGTTTGATGGCATTCTGTCAATCCAATTTACAAGCGCAGGAACTTCCCTATAAGAATAAGAATCTTCCCGTAGAGAAACGGGTGGAAGACCTTTTAGGCAGGATGACCCTTGAAGAGAAGGTCGGTCAACTGTCAAAGGTTTTGGGTTGGGAAATGTATGATAAACGTGCTGGAAAAATAGGCGTAAGTCAAAAGTTTAAAGAGACTGTCAAGAATCAACAAATAGGTTTAATGTGGGCTACGCTACGTGCCGACCCTTGGACCCAGAAGACTTTGTCGACTGGTTTAAAACCTGAAGAGGCTGCTAAGGCAACCAACGCCATTCAAAAGTTCATGTTAGATAGTACTCGTTTGGGCATACCATTGTTGCTTTCCGAGGAGACTCCACATGGGCATATGGCTATTGGAGCTACAACCTTCCCGACAGCGATCGGTCAGGCCAGTACCTGGAATCGGTTTTTGATCCAAAAAATGGCGGGGGTAATTGCTTCAGAAGCCTCCGCAGTTGGAGCCCATAATGGCTATGGTCCTGTATTGGATCTAGCTCGAGAACCAAGATGGTCAAGAACGGAAGAGTCTTACGGAGAAGATCCTTTTTTAGTGGGAAGGATGGGAGAAGCCATGGTCAGGGGCATGCAAGGAGAGGAACTTGGTCAAGCAGGAAAGGTGATTTCCACTTTAAAACATTTTGTAGCATATGGTGTCCCTGAAGGGGGGCATAATGGAGGTAGTGTTTCAGTGGGGGAGCGGGATTTGAGGATGAATTATCTATTCCCTTTTGAAAAAGCGGTTGGACAGGAAGCTTGGTCCGTAATGACGGCTTATAATTCCATAGATGGGATTCCATGTTCTTCAAATTCCTGGTTGTTGAATGAAGTTTTGAGAAAAGAATGGGGATTTAAAGGGTTTGTCGTGTCTGATCTATTGAGTATACAAGGATTGTCTGGAGGGCATAATACGGCTGCAAATCCAGCAGAAGGGGCATCGCAAGCCTTGAAAGCAGGATTGGATGTAGATTTAAGCGGTTCGGCTTATGGTAAGAATCTGTTGTTAGCTATCAAGGAAGGATTAGTGAGTGAAGATGAATTAAACCAAGCGGTTGGCAGAGTCTTAACTACGAAGTTTCGCTTAGGTCTGTTTGAAAATCCTTTTGTTTCAGAAAAGGAAGCAAAGAAGAAAGTTGCTAGTCCTGAAAATATAGAAGTTGCAAGACAAGTTGCACGAGAGTCGATTATATTACTAAAAAATGAGGGTGATCTTCTTCCTTTGAAAAAAGATCTCAAGCGAATTGCGGTGATTGGACCGAATGCAGATAATGTTTACAATCAATTAGGAGATTATACAGCCCCACAGGCAGATGGCAAGGTCAAGACCGTCTTGGCTGGGATTAAGGAGAAATTGGGCTCAGGAACTGAAGTTGAATATGTAAAAGGGGCTGCGATCCGTGATACGGGGCAGACCGATATCCCTGCTGCAGTTGCTGCTGCGAAACGTTCGGATGTTGTGGTCTTGGTTGTTGGAGGTTCAAGTGCTCGCGACTTTAAGACTTCCTATCAAGCAACGGGCGCTGCAGAGGTGGAAAGTAGCAAAAAAGGGATTTCTGATATGGAAAGTGGAGAGGGGTTTGATCGTGCTTCCTTGGATATGATGGGCGATCAATTGGAATTAATGCAGGCCATTCAAGCAACTGGAAAGCCAGTTGTATTGGTGGTTATTAAAGGAAGGCCATTAAACCTGAATTGGGCGGATGAACATATTCCTGCCATTCTTGATGCCTGGTATCCAGGGCAAGAAGGAGGGACTGCAATCGCGGATGTGCTGTTTGGGGATTATAATCCAGCAGGTCGACTTCCTATATCCGTTCCAAGGTCTATTGGGCAGTTGCCGGTATATTACAATCATCAAAAGCCCAAACATCATCCTTACATTGATGAAGAGTCTACTCCATTATATAGCTTTGGATACGGGTTGAGTTATACTGATTTTGAATACAAGAATTTGGAGATGGGGATATTAGAAGGGGATGAGGATGTAGTTGTGGAAGTTTCCTTCGATTTGGTCAATACAGGAAATTTTGATGGTGAGGAAGTGCCACAGCTATATCTAATCGATGAGGTCAGCTCCGCTGTTTCAGCAGTTAAACAATTACGTGGATTTGATCGGGTTCCTTTGTTGAAGGGAGAAACGCGAAAAGTTAGTTTTACCCTTGATCAAAATGATTTGAAGTTATGGACAGCAAGCAAAGATTGGCAAGTCGAAAAAGGAAAGTTCAAGGTATTGATAGGTCCAGCATCCGATAATATTAAGCTGAATGGGGAATTTGAGGTTATGGACAGTAAAAAATTGAAATAAGAAAAAGGCCAGAATTCATTCTGGCCTTCTGTTTTATTTTGGGTCTAAAACCACATGTTTTACATTGACTCTATTGTAGGTGTAAGTTATATGAATTTTGCCTTTGGAATCTTGGAAGATGGTCGGGTAGCTGAATTCACCTTTATCATGATTTTCTAATTCCATGAACTTTTTCCAGTCCAGTCCATCATTGGAAAAGGCAATATTTAATTTCGCTCTTCCTTCCCACCATTCTTTTCCGGGAATGTCAGGATTGTAAACAATCCAATATTGGTTGTTTACCGGTATGGCATCAGTTCCAGAATTGGGGTTGATCAGATTTGTTTTTTCAAGGTCTGACCAAGTTTTGCCATTATCGGTAGACCAAGATGAAATGACCGAACCCTCTCTGCTGCGGCATAAAACCTGTAACTTATTGTTTGGGTGTTGTAGAACGCTTGGTTGAATGACATTCAAGGTTGATTCATGGTTGATTGGGTATTTTTTCCATGTTTTCATATTCTTGTCTGCAATTTCAACTTGGGCAAGCCAACGGGTTTCACTTAATTCTTCACTGGATGGAGAAACAACGGTACCATTAGAAAGCTGTTTAGGTTTATTTTTGATTGGGCCTAAAATTCCATCAGGTAGTTTTTCTGCCTTTGACCAAGTTTTTCCATTGTCTTTTGAGGTTTTGACCATTCCCCACCATTCCCTTGGATTGGGGCCCACTTTATAAAAAAGATAGATGGTTTGATCGTTGTTTTTTCGGAAAAGCACGGGGTTCCAACATGGATAGGTTTTATCAGCGACTCCATCGGCCCAAATTGTTGGTTCGGACCATTTCTCTCCATCATATATAGCGCCCCAAATCTTAACATCTTGGTTGCCCTCATGAGTTCCTGCAAACCAACTGGCCAGTAAGGTTCCGTCTTTTGCCTCCTCAATGGTTGAAGCATGACATTGATCGAAATATTTGCCTTGTTCAAAAAGAAACTCCGATTTCAATATTTCAGGTTGAGGAGATTGCGCGAAAAGATTTAAGTTAAAAAGAAGAAGGATGATTATATAGGAGGTTTTCATACGCGTTGTTTTCAATTTAGATTACAATTTCTTATCCGGTATTTAAGATAAGAAATTGTAATCAGATAGTGGTTATCTTAAGCTGACTTGAATGGCTGTTGCATAATCCAGGTTCTTGGCTGAATTCTGTACAGTGAGTATGTTTTCCTTTAAAGTCCATTTTGCTTTTTCATGATGGCCTAGGATTTTCACTGCCTTAATTTTACTGTTGGCAGGGATTTGGAATGAAAAGGAGGTTGGAGCACTGTATTTTTCACCTTCGGACAAGTGAAATACGTTGATAGTCTTATTGTCTTTGCTACGGGTGTAGTAATATTCATTTTCATGGTATGGAGCAACACTTCTCGTAGCGTAAATTGCAGACTCATTGATCTGCACCCATTTTGCCAATTCCTTAAGGCGATCGTATGCAGCTTGGTCAAAGTCTCCATTTGGTCCAGGAGCAATGTTCATCAGGTAGTTGCCACCTCGAGAAATAATCTTGACTAAGGTTTCTACAATCTTTTTTGTAGGCTTATATTGGTCATTAGGCACATAAGAGAAGGAATTTCCCATGGTTATACAGCTTTCCCAAGGAATATCTAACGGATGTTCAGGAATAGCCTGCTCCGGTGTCACGTAATTTTCCCATTTTCCGGGAACAGTACGGTCTACTACAATGATTCCAGGTTGATTTTTTCTTGCCATTCCACCGATACGGTCCATATCAATATCCTGTTCGACCTTGATGCCTTGTTGCCAATCCACGGATTGGTCAATGGTACTGAAGGGTCTGACCCAGCCCCCATCAAGCCATAGGATGTCAACTTTTCCATATTCGGAGGTCAGTTCATTGATCTGGTTGTAGGTGTAGTTTTTGAAATTGTTCCAGCGTTCTGGATATTTAGTAGGATCGTAATTTACATTTCTGTCTTTTGGTGGGAAATAGGGCCACCAATAGTGTTCTGTGTGCCAATCCGGTTTGGAGAAATAGGCTCCTATTTTGAACCCTTCATTTCGGAAGGAATTGAAAATTTCCTTGGTGACGTTGGCCTTTGGGTTACTAGAGAAAGGGGTGTTCTTGGAAGTGATTTTATAATCAGACTCTTTGGTGTCAAACATGGCGAAGCCATCGTGGTGTTTGGTCGTAAATACGACATATTTCATTCCGGCAGCTTTTGCTGCATCGGCCCATTTTTCGGGATTGAAATCTATTGGGTTAAAAGACTTCTGTAGGTTTTCGTAATTTTTTACATATTCAAAATAGGTTTTTCCGTGTTCGGGTTTGCGTTGGGTCCAGCCTTCATCTTCAGGGCAAATACTCCAACTTTCCACGATTCCCCATTGGCTGTAGGTTCCCCAGTGCATAAAAAGCCCAAACTTCATGTCCTGCCACTGCTCCAGGTTCTGGATGACCTGTTGATCAGTAGGTTTTTGATAACCCGCGGAGACGTTGTGCGCTTGGCCAAAAGAAAGGGATGAAGCAAGGAGGAAAGCTGCGGTAAATAATGTTGATCTCTTCATTGGTATAAAGTTTAGGGGGTTGATAAAAGAAAAGCCACGCGAAGTGGCTTTTCAAATAATAATTAGTTTGGGCATTAATTTACATCCCAGAATAATTTTGTATTTACGTTATCTTGATCTTTGATAGCGTTGTAGTTTTCTTGATTGTACGTAATTTCATCTTGAACCATATTCCATTTTACAGGAACTGTTTTTTGGAAATCCGAAGTTTCAACACGGAAAGCAAAAGTTGGGTAGTTTAATCTTCTCACCTCCGACCAGTTTTCTACGGATTGGATAATGTTGAAGTGTAACCATTTTTGCATAGCGATCAATTGGAGATTGTTTGTTCCCCATCCGATTTTATTGATATAAGCTGTTGTTTGAGCCGCAGTTGGAGCAGTAGGTTTTGCTACGGTTCCATCATTACTGATATTTCTCAAGGAAACCTGGAGTTCAATGGATTCTTTGATAGCTTTTTCAAAACTAGCTTTTGCTGCTGTCGCGTTTCCACTGTTCAATTGATTTTCTGCTTTCAAGAAATCAACTTCTGAAGCCGTGATCAAGATACCAGGGAAGTTCTGGTTGCGAGAATAAGTAGATCTGTTATAGATGGCAATCTTACTCGGGTTAGCAGGTGTTCCAGCAATCTGTGAAGATTGAACAGCGCTTGTAAGGGATTGATCTAGACCGATGAAAGCTCCATTGGCACCAGCTCCTGGTTCAAACATAAATGGAAGTCTTGGATCGGCATTGTTTAGCATGTGGTCAATCATTACTTTTCCAGCAATATTGTTGTTCCAGCTTTCGATTGCATCCCTAAATCCTCTTGCATTCACATCAGAAGCGTTATTGAAGATATCAATTTGGATATTATCTGCATTTGATGCCAAGACAGGGAATTTTGTTGGATTACCTAAGATCTCATTGATCTCTTGGGTAGCTCTAGCAGAAAACTGAGAAGCTTTTCCAACGCGGGTCAGCATACGTAATCTTAAAGAGTTACAGTATTTTTTCCACAAGTCTACATTTCCAGAGTTAACCAGATCTTGAGTCTTGAAAGAACTAACTACAGCTGCTGGAAGCGTATAATTGCTCAACTCATTACTGATAGATTTTAAATCGTCTAACATAGCTGTATAGATATCAGCAGCCTTGTCAAATTTTGAGTAAGAGATGGTATAATCACCACCATTTGTACTTAACATACCAGCTTGAGACCATGGAATATCGCCATGTAAATCCACTTGTTGTTGTGTTAGGTCATAGAAAAAGACCTTTGCCGTCAATAAGAAGATTTTCTTCATTGCCTTTTCATCTTCAGGGCTAGCGTTATACACTTTTTCAAATTCCCTGAATTGAGCTAATCCTCTATAGTATCTTTCCCAACGATCGTTAATTGCGGCCATACCTGGCGTTAATTGATCAGTGGTGTTTGCCCAGCCAATCGTCTGTAGATAACGGTGGATGGTTGGAGAAAGGGTTACAAAGTAATTTCTATAGGTAGGAACGACTAATTCTATATAGCCATATTGTACACCTGTATATTGTTTTTCGATGGTTGAACTCGTTACTTTAGAAGGGTTCCGATATTCAGCATCAAAGGACTCTTTTTTACAAGAGGTTATCGTTGCTAGTGATGCAGCCATTAATCCCGCGATCACCAATAATTTGTTTGTTTTCATAATTTTAGAAGCTTGCACGTAACATGAAACCATAAGTTCTAGTTGCAGGAGAAGTACCCGCATTAGTAACGTTGTTTACCCAATAAGAACCACCTGTCATTTGCTCAGGATCTAAATCTTTCATTGATCTATAAATGAAGAATAGGTTTCTTGCAAATGCAGAGATCTGAAGGTTTTTCGCTCTTAAGCTTTTTGCTACAGAAGCAGGTAATCTATAACCCAATGAAAGTTCTCTTAATTTAATGTAATTGTTTTTCTGAACATACAAACCGTAGTTTGAGTTAGAGTATTGAGGACCTCCCCAGTTGTAAGTTTGAGCGTAGTAGAATGCTTGAGAAATGATATTGGTGTTTGGAGAACCATCTGCTAATACGCCGTCCATTACCATACCATCGTGGAAAACTTTTTCACCAGCAGGGCCAGCGTTTCCAGTTGTTGCAATACCTTTACCATCTTTGATATAGTAGCTTAGACCACCGTGCTCAGCATCCATTGCTGTAAGGGTTTCTTCCAATAGACCGCGAGATTTCATCCAGTTGATACCAGTAGGCATGGCATGTCCGCCCCAACGGAAGTCAATCAATGCATCTAAAGTGATGTTTTTGTAAGTGAAGGTATTGATGAAACCACCTGTTACTTTTGGCATTGCATTACCCGCTTTTACCCATTCATCTGGATCTAATTGGTAAAGACCATTATCATTAACAATCTTTTTGCCGCTTGCATCATATACGTAAGGGTGTACCATGATATCACCCATAGATTGGCCTACGTTTGCAACTAATCTTGCTGCAGAACCATCGTAATCTGCTAACATTAATTGGGAAGCACCACCTGGAAGGGCTTCTACTTTATTGCGGTTGAATGCAAAGTTTAAGATCGAATTCCATTTGAAGTTATCATTTGAAATAGGAGCTCCGTTTAACGCAAATTCGTAACCAGTGTTTCTCAATGTACCTACGTTAGCAAGGATTGAATTAGAACCTGTAGAATAAGGAAGGGTATAGTTTAAGATCTGGTCAACGATTTTACCGTTATAATAGGTAATGTCTAAACCTAATTTGTTGTTGAACAATCTAGTTTCTAAACCAATTTCCAATTCGTGTTTGTTTTCAGGTTTGATTTTCTCATTACCGAAAGAAGAAGTTGGGATCTGAGTGTACAATACTGATGCATCGGTACCTTGATTACCCAAAGTAGCTTGGGAATAACTTAAGGCACTTAAGTAGATGTCTGGATATTTACCCACGATACCATATGAACCTCTTAATTTAGCATAATTGAAGAATTCAGGCATTTGGAAAGCTTCATTCAAGATAATACTGGTATTTACTGAAGGGTAGTATAATACGTTGTTATCAGGGTGCATTTGAGAAATTTGCTCTCTTCTTAACGTACCTTCCACAAACCAGAAATCTTTAAAGTTAAAGTTGATGGTTCCGAATGTAGCATCACGTAAAGAGTTCAATTTTGTTGAGTTTCCTCTTGAAATATTGTTAGATGCACTGATATCATACCAATTTCTTACTGATAAACCACCGTCGGTATTTGCAGATAAATTCGTAGTATTCAATTTAGTAGCTGTATAACCAAGCATTGCCCCTAATTTTACATCTTCGGTGATTTGCTTGCTGTATGAAGCCAATAAGTCGGTGTAGTAAATATTTGCAGTTGTATTATTAGATGCATAATATCCAGACTGTCCGAATGCAACCGGAATTTCGTTTGGTTGTTTATCATCTGTTTTTAAGTTCGTCATATCTGCAGAGAATCTACCGCGGATAGAGAAGTCTTGTGTTACTTGCCAAGTGTTGGTAAATGAACCGATAACCCTGTTCGAGTATTCATCATATTGTCTAGCCAAGTTATTCCACATGAAGTCTAATACGTCAGCTTTATAGCCATTGTGTCTTAGGTTTTCTCCAGGCGTCAAACTTTGGTTAGAACCAGTTACATATTTATAGCCCAAGCTAGTGCTATATCTGTCCAAATACCACTCTGGATTATCAAAAGTTGAGATCATCCCTGTAAAGTTGTTTACAAGACGGTCTGTCAAGAATGGTCTGTTGTGGGTATGTTGGTTAACATAGTTTACTACGATATCTGTGGTCAATTTATCCCAGAATTTCATAGTTGAATTGATACTAGCGATGTTTTTCTTGTTGTAAGAAGAAAGAGCGGTCATTTCGTTGTCTTGTCTAGTCAACGAGAACCTTGTGTTTGCTTTATCACTTGTATGCGATAGGGCTAAGTTGAAGATGGTGTTATTTGGGTTGTTGAATAGTTTGCCATATGAATTTTGCGCTACATAAGGTCTTACTTTACCATCCCAAGAAACAACAGGTTGGCCGTCGAATTTAGGACCAAAGTTAATTGTTGCTCCTAAAAGACCTCTTTTTACACCATCAACAGCTAGATCATCACCATAATAGAAGAACATGTCTTCACCTTGACCTGCATCAGCATATTGAGTGGTATAACCTGGACCTCTCACATCTTGAAAGCGAGGTAAGTAGGCGATCTGGTCATGGGTGTAGGTTGCGTTGAAGTCGATTGCAACGCCTTCTCCACCTTTACCAGATTTTGTTGTCACCATTACTACCCCATTCAATGCTTCGGAACCATATAGAGCGGCTGCAGAAGCACCTTTAAGTACAGTGATGGATTCGATATCTTCAGGGTTTAGGTCTTCTAATCCGTTACCTCTTGCTCTTTGGTCACCCCAGTAGTTAGAGTTATTGAAGGTAGTCGTTCTCATTGGAACACCATCAATAATAATTAAAGGCTGAGAGTTACCGGTGATTGAGTTGACACCACGGATATTGATGTTAATACCAGAAGTTGCACCACCTGGCGCTGCAGAAATACGAACGCCTGGCGCTTTACCATATAACGCACCTGCAAAGTTAGGTGAACCTGTTTTGGTCAATTCTTTTGCTTCAACGGTACTCATGGCATACCCTAATTCCTTAGGTGCTCTTTTGATACCCATGGCAGTTACCACGACTTCATCGATGTTACCAGCATCTTCCTGCATGGTTACATTTAATGTAGAAGAAGTAACATTGATTTCTTGTGTTTGATAGCCTACACTGGTGAAGCGTAGTTTTTGGCCATTATTGGCTTCGATGGAGTAGTTTCCATCCATGTTGGATTGAGCTGCTTTGTTTGTTCCAACAACAGACACACTCACTCCTGGAAGACCTGCTCCATTAGGATCTGTTACTCTCCCCGTAACAGTTTGTTGTGCAAATAACGAAGATAAGCTGAAAAGCATAACTAAGGTTATACTGCAACATTTTGAGTAAAAATTGCTCATTTGTTGATGTTTTAAGTAATTAGTCTATTAATTGTGTTTTATAGATGTTTTTGTCTGCGTTCAAGATGCAGATGCATGTTGAACCCAATAATTGTATGTTTTCTGTGTTAGAGAATTCAATTTTTGTGTTTTGTGATAATCTTTTGATACTAAACTCCAATACTGCGCTTTGAATTTTAGGCAACAGTACATCCTTGGCTTTTGCACCACGTCCAGATATCAACACCAATTCAGGGTTGATGATATGGATTAGGGTTGCAATACCTTTTCCTAACATATATCCAATTTTATTGACCGCTTCCATGGCGAGTTGATCTCCATGTATGGCAGCAGTTAAAAGTTGGTCACCAGTCAGGTATTTTTGTTGTTTGAAAACAGCTTGTAGCGAGGATGCCTCGCCGGATTTTAGAGAGTTAGATGCAGATTCTACGGCAGCCAACAGGGAAGCATCAACTTCCAAGCAGCCTTTTTTACCACAAGAACAAAGTTTGTTTGAGTCAGAAAGAGGGATGTGACTGAACTCACCTGCAAATCCAGAATGTCCACGGTAGAGTTCGTTGTCCAGGATCATTCCTAGTCCAACACCCCAATTGAGGTTAACCACCATAACATCTTGAATGGATTTTGCAGATCCAAATTTATGTTCTGCTATTGCAATTGCGGAAGAGTCATTTTCCACAAAAGTCGGCAAATTAAATTCTTTTTGAATGTTAGTTTTCAGGTCGTAGAATGGGGAATTGCTACTATAAGAATTGTTTTTGCCAGTTTTGCTATCTACAAATCCAGGAATGGTTATACCGATTCCATAAATTTGATAAGCGTCGGTTTGTTTGATTGTGTTTTTAGTCAGTGCAATAATTTTTTCATAAGCATCGTCCTCTCTTAGGTCGATCACTTCAGTGTTTATTGCAGTTTTATATTGGTTTTTAAAGTCAACAACGACCACTGAAGTATAGAATTGGTCAATAGCAATGGATAGAATTAAAGGGAGATGTTTTTCGTTGGGCACAAATTGAGCAGCACGTCTACCGCCTGTGGAAGGGGCAAGGCCGTCTTGTTCGATCAGGTTTAGTTGCAATAATTTATTTACGGCATTGGTAATATTGGGCACACTTTTCCCAATCGACGCACTAAGTTCTGCAATCGATTGCGGATTGGAAAAATATAACCGCTTTAGTATTGATAATTTAAGGCTATCCAAAGTTAAAATTGATTATTTAATACTTTCGTAAAGTTATGATAAAAAGCAATTAACAAACAAATACTTTTTAAAAAAATTAATAAGTGTTGTTAAATTTATCAGAAAATAGAGCAAAGTAGCGAGGATTTATGCGTTTTTATGCCTGTTTGGCTAATAAAAAGAATATGTATTGCATTTTTATGTGGGTTTAATTGTAACTTCGGGAGAATATAAATTATGAAACAGCGCTATTATTCATTAGATGTCTTTAGGGGAGCGACAGTTGCCTTAATGATTTTGGTTAACAACCCGGGGACCTGGTCGCACATGTTTGCACCTTTGAAGCATGCTCCATGGCATGGTTGTACCCCTACGGATTTGGTATTTCCTTTTTTTCTATTTGCAGTTGGAAATGCGATGTCATTTGTGATTCCGAGATTACAGGAGGCTGGCGATGGCATATTTTGGAAGAAAGTGATCAAGCGAACGATACTGATCTTTTTGATTGGATTGGGATTGAACTGGTTTCCATTTGTACATTGGTCTGATGGGGTCCTTCAATTTAGGGAATGGGTAAATAGCAGCAATCCTGAACAGGGAGTTCGGATTTTAGGGGTATTACAGCGAATTGCCATTGCTTATTTCTTTGCCTCTATTTTGGCTTATTATTTTAAACCTAGAACCTTAATATATATTTCAGCTGCGATCCTTTTAGGTTATTGGGGATTATGTGCCTTTTTGGGGACAGGAGATCCTTATTCATTAGAAGGGTGGTTTGGTACAGCGATAGACAAGCAGATCCTTGGGGTTGCACATATGTATAAAGGAGAAGGTGTTCCGTTTGATCCAGAGGGATTAATGAGTGCTATGCCAGCTGTTGTTCAGGTCGTTTTCGGTTATTTGGCTGGAGTCTTCATCAAAAAGCAAGGTCAAGTAGATTGGTTATGGACAAAGGTACCACAGAGCAATGAACCTCATTTTAAGTTGTTGTCAGGGATGTTTGTAACTGGCTTTATTCTATTGGTCTTGGCATGGATCTGGTCATTAGGATTTCCAATCAATAAAAAGATCTGGACAAGTTCATATGTTTTATATACCACTGGTTTAGGAATTCTGACTATTGGAACCATGATCTGGTATATAGAAGTGCAGGGAGTTAAGAATTGGTTGACACGATTCTTTGATGTCTTTGGGAAAAATCCACTTTTTATCTTTGTTTTAAGTGGGTTGTTGCCGAAGACCTTGGGTTTAATCCGGATTCCAATGGGAGTGAACGACCTTGGAGAAACAACATTCGGTAGTCCGTTAACCTGGTTCTATAAAAATGTATGTGCACAGATTCCAGGAATTCCCGAAATAGGTTCGTTTGCCTATTCATTATGTTTTCTGGTCGTGATGTGGGCGATTTGTTACTGGTTAGATCAAAAGAAAATCTACATTAAAGTATAATTCTAAGTTACTGAGCAATAGAAGCATCAATAAAAGAACAATAAATTTTTTGTTTCGGTAAGAAGATGTTAACTTTGCACGCAATTAATAAAATTTTTAACGCTTTAATATTATTCACGAAATGTATTTAAGTAAAGAGTACAAAGCTGATATCTTCCAAGAATTTGCAGGAGCAGCTGAAAACACAGGTTCTGCAGAAGGACAAGTAGCTTTATTTACAAAAAGAATTGCTCACTTAACTGGGCACTTGAAATCAAACAGAAAAGATTTTAACACACAACGTTCCCTACAAAAATTAGTAGGTAAGCGTCGTTCATTATTAGCTTATTTGTACAAAAAGGATATCGAAAGATACCGTGCTATCATCAAAGCATTAGGCTTACGTGATATCATCAAATAAGCAATCTGTAAAGAGCTTTTAAAAGGGACCCTGAAAATTCAGGGTCCCTTTTTTTATTTTGAATTAATAAAATTGCACCACGCTTATAATGAATGGGCAGAGATTCTAAAATTTTGGCCGTTGATGATTCGGCAATGAATTTTTAATTACCTTTGTGCGATTAAAAAGGTCAATATTAATTTGGTGCATGTAAAATGAGGCAAATGCATCACAAAGAAAAAACAATGAGTTATAACGAAAAGAAAGTAACAATTGAAATGGGTGGCGGACTAGCTCCCATTGAATTGTCGACTGGTAAGTTAGCTAAACAGGCTGATGGATCAGTAGTTTTGAAACAAGGAGCAACGATGTTGCTAGCGACCGTGGTGTCGTCAAAAGAACCTAAAGCAGGTGCTGATTTTCTTCCATTATCAGTAGACTACCAAGAGAAATATGCGGCTACAGGTCGTATTCCAGGAGGATTTTTACGTCGTGAGGCAAGGCTTTCAGATTATGAGGTTTTGATTTCACGTTTGATCGATAGGGCTTTACGTCCATTGTTCCCAGAGACTTACCATGCAGATACGCAGGTTATGGTAAGCTTAATTTCTGCGGACAAAGAAATTATGCCAGATGCATTGGCAGGATTGGCAGCATCAGCAGCTATTGCTGTTTCTGATATTCCATTCAATGGACCTATTTCAGAGGTTCGTGTTGCGAAGATTGAAGGAGAGTTGGTGATCAACCCGACTGTTTCAGCTTTGGAGAAAGCATCTTTGGAATTTATCGTTGCGGGTTCTGCACAAGACATCGTGATGGTAGAAGGAGAGGCGAAAGAAATTTCAGAAACTGAAATGGTAGAAGCGATTGCTTTTGCACACGAAGCTATCAAAAAGCAAGTTGCTGGACAGATTGAATTGGCAAACCTAGTTGGATCACAAGAAAAACGTGATTTCAACCATGAGCCTTCTAATCCAGAATTGAAAGAAGCGATCTATGCTGCAACTTATGAGAAAGTTTATGAAGTTGCTAAATCAAAATCTAGCAAGCATGAGCGTACTGAGAAGTTTGCTGAGATTGGTCAATCATTCTTTGAAACCATGGGTGATGAGATCGATGAGGATACAGAATTCTTGATGAAGAAGTATTACCACGATGTTCAATATGACGCAGTTCGTAATCTTGTATTAGATGAAGGAATTCGTTTAGATGGTCGTGATGTTCGTACTGTACGTCCTATTTGGACTGAGGTAGATTACTTACCTGCAGCTCACGGTTCAGCAGTGTTTACACGTGGTGAAACACAATCATTGACGTCTGTGACATTAGGAGCAAAAGATGATGAGCAAATGATCGATGGAGCGTTCTTCCATGGTTACAACAAATTCATCTTACACTATAATTTCCCAGGATTTTCAACTGGCGAAGTAAGGCCAAACAGAGGTCCAGGTCGTCGTGAAGTTGGACATGGTAACTTAGCGATGCGTTCATTGAAACAAGTCCTTCCAACAGAAGATAATCCTTATACTATCCGCGTTGTTTCTGATATCTTAGAATCAAATGGTTCATCATCTATGGCAACCGTATGTGCTGGTACATTGGCGCTAATGGATGCGGGTGTTAAGATTGCTGCTCCGGTTTCAGGAATTGCAATGGGACTGATCACTGATGAGAAAACAGGTAAATATGCAATCCTTTCGGATATCTTAGGTGATGAGGATCACTTAGGCGATATGGACTTTAAAGTTACCGGTACTGAAAAAGGTATTGTAGGTTGTCAGATGGACCTTAAGATCAATGGTCTTAAATGGGAAGTGTTGACTCAGGCATTAGATCAAGCGAAAGAAGCTCGTCTACATATCTTGGGAGAGATGGCTAAAACTATTTCTGCTCCACGTGAGGACTACAAACCACACGCTCCACGTATCATCCAAATCTTAATCGATAAAGAATTTATCGGTGCTGTAATTGGACCAGGTGGTAAAATTATCCAAGAAATGCAACGTGAAACTGGTGCTACTATTTCAATTGAAGAAGTTGACAATAAAGGTGTGGTTCAAATCTTTGCTGATAATAAGGAAGCAATCGATGCTGCATTGGCAAGAATCAAAGCGATCGTTGCTAAACCAGAAATTGGTGAGATCTATGAAGGTAAAGTGAAATCAATCATGCCATTTGGTGCATTCGTTGAAATCATGCCAGGTAAAGACGGATTATTACATATTTCTGAAATTGACTGGAAACGTCTTGAGACTATGGACGGAGTGTTCAAAGAAGGAGATATGGTTACCGTGAAACTTTTGGATGTAGACAAACAAGGTAAGATGAAGCTTTCCCGTAAAGTTTTGTTGCCTCGTCCTCCAAGAGAAGATAAGCCAAAACAAGAAAATAAGCCGCAAGGCGAATAATTAAGGGAAAGAGAGCAATGCGAGTTGCTCTCTTTCTTTTTTCACACAAGATTTAGAGATAAAAGACATTAGACTTGAAACTTCCACAAGTCTAATGTCTTTTGTTTTTTGGTCTTAGGTCAAAATTCGTAAATTAATGAAATGAAAAACCTACTAAACCTAATCTTCATATTAATTCCTTGTTTTCTGTTCGGACAGGAGAATGATCTAAAGTTATGGTATCAACAACCTGCTGCCAAGTGGACAGAAGCATTGCCACTGGGTAATGGGCGTCTTGGGGCGATGGTTCATGGTAGATATGATCATGAGCTGTTCCAGATGAATGAGGAGAGCCTATGGGCAGGAAACCAAATCAATAAAAATAATCCTGAATCTGCTTTGCATTTGAAGGAAATTCAAGGTGCCATTTTCCGAAATCAATTTGAATTGGCTAAAGAATTGGCAACAAAGTATATGGTTGGCACTCCTGCTAGGATCCGATCATATCAGCCATTGGGAAATATAAGAGTGGAATACGATTGGGGAAGTGAAAAGGTAGAAGAATATTCAAGAGTTCTTAATCTTAATGAAGGAGTCCATCGGACGACATTTATGGTCAAATCGAATCAAATAGTTCAAACTTCCTACATTCCTTCATTAGCTGATGCCATGTTTCTGAAATGGGAGTCAACAGCAGCAATTTCCTTTACTGTAAAGCTTGATAGGAGTCGAGATGTGAAGGAATATGGAACATGGAAGAATGGAGCATATTATTCGGGGCAGATTCAAGATTCAGTCAAAAAGGATGCTGGACCTGCCGGATCACATATGCAATTTGCAGCTGGACTTATGGTCAAGAGCATAGATGGGGAATATGAAGTATTCAGTGATGATGCTGGATCTGGAATTCGATTTAAAGATGTAAAAAAGCTTGAATTGGTTTATACAGGTGTGACTGATTATGAATTGGAGAAGCTTAATTTTTCTGGAAACAGAAATTTGGAGGCTGATGTAAAAAGTAGATTGGGTTTAATTTTAGATGATCAAGCTCAGGATTACTTACTCAGTCATGTAAATGATCATCGGTCGATGTTTGAAAGGGTTAAAGTGTCCATAAATTCATCTGCTGAATCAAATTTGCCTACAGACCAAAGGTTGAAGGCTTTTTCGGAAGGGCAAGAAGACTTTGGACTGCCAGTACTTTTTTATCAATATGGCAGATATCTTTTGATGTCTTCAAGTCGATCTCCAGGACGATTGCCGGCGAATTTGCAGGGGATTTGGAACCAAGAATATGAAGCACCATGGAACTCTGATTTTCATACCAATATCAATCTGCAAATGAACTATTGGCCTGCGGAGTCTGGAGATTTAGGGGAAACAAGTGTGATATTGGCGAAATTCATGAAAGAATTAATGAAACCGGGCGAAAGAACGGCAAAGGAAATGTATGCTGCGCGAGGTTGGACGATCCACCACTTGACTGACCCATTTGGAAGAACAGGGGTGGCTGATGGCGTATGGGGTGTATCGCCAATGGCTGGTCCTTGGATGACATTCCCGGTTTATCGGCATTTTGCTTTCAGTCAAGATAGGGCATACCTGAAGAATGTGGCTTATCCTATTCTTCGAGGTTCTTTGTTATGGGTTTTAGATTTCTTGATCAAGTCACCTGAGGGTTATTTAGTGACTAATCCTTCTCACTCTCCAGAAAATGAATTTAAGACCATGGTTGATGGGAAAGAAGTTAGGTCCCAGTTATCTTATATGAGTACCATAGATATAGAAATCATTTTAGAGCTTTTTGATAATTTCGAAGAAGCTGCCACAATATTGAATGAAGACAAGGAGCTGGTGGCACGGATAAAAGGAGTGAGGAAGCAATTACCTCCAATCCGAGTAGGGAAAAATGGTGGAATCCAGGAATGGATCCATGATTATGATGAAGTGGAGCCTGGGCATAGACATATGTCGCATTTGTTGGGTTTGTATCCAGGGAATTCTATTAATCCTAATGACCCTAAATTATTTGAGGCTGCCAAGAAAACGATTGAAAACAGACTTGCCTCAGGGGGAGGGCATACTGGTTGGAGTAAAGCATGGATTGTCAATTTTTATGCTCGATTATATGATGGAGAACAAGCTAATAAACATCTAAAGGAGTTGATCGGGAAAACCTGTCTGCCTAATTTGTTCAGTACCCATCCACCATTCCAAATTGACGGGAATTTTGGTGGAGCTGCCGGTTTTGCTGAAATGTTAGTTCAATCCCATAACAATGAAATCCATCTATTACCAGCCATTCCTTCTTCATGGGAATCAGGTTCAGTCAATGGAATAAAAACTAGGGGTGACAAAAAACTAAGTTTCAAATGGGAAAATGGTAAGATTGTTTCTTTAACTGTACAAGCAAAAGCTGCTGAAAAGGTTAAAGTTCGTTTTGGGGAGGTTGTTAAGGAATTTAAAGTGAAGGAAGGGTTGAATACCCTGACTTTAAATTGATTTGATGATTTATGTTTAAACAGCTTATGATTTAATCCCTCATTAGAATAAATTGTTCACTCAATCTGCACTGGGTTTTACTCATTATTGATAATTTAAGTTTTCATTAACAAGTAGTTTAGGTCATCCAATAATATATGATGATTTTAAACAAAAGATTATGAAAACTAAATTTTTAATGATTTTACTGGCCTTCATTATTTTCGGGACAGGTTCATGTAAGAAGGGTGATCAGGGTGAAATGGGCCCTGAAGGAGCAAAAGGAGATAAGGGCGATAAAGGTGTTACTGGAGCAAAAGGAGCTGATGGATCTATGATTTATAGTGGTACCGTAGTTCCTGCTGCAAGTTTGGGTAAAAATGGAGATTTCTACTTTAGAACGACGACGGGTGATTTGTATGGGCCAAAGGTAGCTGCAGGTTGGGGAAAACCGACCAAACTCAAAGGTGCTGATGGGAAGAACGGAACCAATGGAGCCAATGGGAAAAATGGCTCTCAATTTCTTTCAGGTACTGCAATTCCTGCGGTAACATTGGGTGTTGTAGGCGACTTTTATTTTAACACTGCTCAAATGGTTTTATATGGACCAAAGACGAGTACTGGTTGGGGAGCTGGAACAAATTTAAAAGCCAATGTTAAGATTATGTATTCAGGTTGGAGATTAGCGGTCCGCATGGTGGATACATCATTTGACAATACAAGGGTTAGAGCTGCTCACATTTATGAACCACAATTAACTAAGGAGGTTTTAGCAAATTCTGCTATTTTGGTTTATTTGGATTATGGTCAAGGTGTTTACCCACTGCCATTTTCAAGTAATGCGTTTTTTAAGATGTCGACCATCACCTTTCACCCCAAATTGAGGGAATTAGTAATTCTTAGAATGGTTTATGATGGTGGCCCAGTAGTTTCCATAAATGTCAACATACAATATCGATATGTTATTATTCCGGGTAATTATTATATTTCGATGAAAAAAAGAGGGGTTGATTTGAAAGACCCTGTCGCTGTTGAAAGGGCTATCCAAGAGTTGAAAGAATAGAAAAAGGGTGTCAATTTGAAGTGAACCCCAAAAGTTAGACAAAAACTTTTGGGGTTCATTATTTATGGCA
>NZ_DAMBMM010000005.1:0-315014 GCF_032065005.1 Sphingobacterium sp. | reverse complement strand
GTTGTATTGCGTACTTTCCTGCACCTTCGGTTTCCCCCTCCCTGTCGTCCTGACGCAGGAAGGATCTCGGAACAATGCATACATATCCAGGTTGTATTGGCGTACTTTCCTGTACCTTCGGTTTCCCCCTCTCTGTCGTCCTGATGCAGGAAGGATCTCGGAATTTTACAGACATAATCAAATTACGGATAGCATTGGCGTACAGGTCCTTAACCTTCGGTTAAGGATGACAATCGGTTTGTGAGGAGAACCGTACAGATTCCTCACTGATCGTTCAGAATAAAAATGCGCTAAAGAGGGATTAAGAGTGAAACGAAGAATCTATTTATTACTTTTTTTAAGGATCGTAGTCTTTGTGAATCGTAAGATGAACAAACTATTTTTTCTTTTTAGACCCATAAAAGGGATATAGAAAAAAAATATTCCACCCCAGCTAGGGGTTGGCCATTATACAGATCTTATTTCTACAAATATTTCACCCTCTCCGGGGGTTTTCCTTTTAACGCTTCACCCTTCTATCAAGATTCCACCTACGCTGGGGGTTTTCTACAAACATTTCACCTTCCGAAGGAAGTCCTTTAGCCCCCGGCTCATTTCCAGTGGCGGAAAAATGGAAAGAATGCCGATGACCTGTGCGATGGGATTGGCCTTGGAATGCTTTCTCAAGATCATCCCATCAAAAGGGATGGTCTTGAGAAAGGTATTCCCGACAACAAGGCATTCTTGTCCATGTGCGGATGACTGTGCGAAAAGCCACCTTAAATGGGCCGAAGCCTTTTGGTTACTTTTGGGCTTCAAAAGTAACATAGAATCTGTGGTTATTTCCCTTAACTTAATGATATTGCCCGCTAGGGGTTGCCTACCTAAGCAATCAATCATCCTTCCAATACAAAAAAGGAGCGGCTTTTCAGCCACTCCAATTCTTTTATCCCTGAAAAATCAGGTTATCTAAACGATTTCTTATTTATGCGACAAGATCCAGGTTACGATCTCATCTAGGTCGGCATCTTTCATATTCGGGTGTGCGGCCATCGCTACTTCTCCCCAAACGCCACTTCCGCCATTCTTGATTTTCTTCACCAAGATACTGTGCGCATCTTTATTGTCTTTATAGTGTTTTGCAATCTCTACATATGAAGGCCCTACAGACTTCTTATCGATAGCGTGACAAGCCTTACAGTCTGATGCCTCGATCAAGGCCTCACCTTTAGGCTTGCTACCTTGTTGGTGGCCCATTGGTCCAGCAACACTTGCATCCCCTTCAGCTCCTTTATGCGCAGCTTGATCTGCCGATGCTGGCACAAAATCAATTCTTGAAATTCCAGCATCAGGGTTCTTGCTAAACCACCCGCTGCCATACTCCAAGACATAGAACTTACCATCAGGACCAACTTCCATATCGATTGGACTGTTGAATTTAACACCGCCCATAAACGGCTCCATCTTATCGAAATCACCGTTCGGCAACATCGTTACCGCTTTAAACCAGCCACGGATCCAGTCATAGACAAACAATTTACCATTGTAATAGTCTGGATAACGGGTCTCCTGAGGGAACATATCGGTATAATAGATTGGACCGGCCATCGCATTACGGCCACCAGAACCAACTTGTGGGAAATCTGGTGATTCAGCATATGGATACCATATAAAGGCAGGCATTGCCTCTGGCAACTCTCTTAAACCAGTGTTATTCCTTGAATCATTGATTGGTTTTTTCGCATCATACGCAGGACCCATTTCACCAGTTTCATAATTATAAGCATGGTAAGCATAGTTGTTTCCTACGAAATAAGGCCAACCAAAGAAACCTGCTTTACGCGCCTGGTTAACTTCATCATAACCGCGCGGACCTCTGTTCAAAGAATCCTTATTCGCATCCGGACCAACTTCACCCCAATACAAGAATCCATTTTTCTTATCAATAGAGATTCTATAAGGGTTTCTGTTCCCCATTACGTAGATTTCAGGTCTTGTTTTCTCTGTTCCCTTCGCAAATAGGTTGCCTTCAGGAATAGCATAGGTACCATCTTCTTTAACGGTGATACGTAATACCTTACCGCGCAGATCATTGGTATTTCCAGAAGAACGTTGAGCGTCATATTGCTCATGCCCTTCCCGAGCATCCTTAGGCGAGAATCCATTGCTCACATATTTTTGGTTTGGCTCATCAAATGGTGTGGAGTTGTCACCTGTAGAAATGAACAGGTTTCTATCCTTACCAAATGCCAATGAACCACCTGTATGACAACAGATATCACGTTGAGAATAAAGCTCCAAAATCACTTTTTCAGAAGCCATATCCAATTTATTGTCCTTAAAGACAAATCTCGAAAGTCTATTTACCGAGGTATCTTTAGGACTGTAATAGGCATAGATAAAATTGTTCTTAGCAAAATCAGGGTCAGCTGTTAAACCCATAAATCCTTCTTCCGCATTCACGTTTGGAACTTCTGTCTTATGATAAACATCCAAAAGTCCAACTTGGCTTACTTTATTGGTTTCTTTGCTGTATAGCAATAATTCGCCTCGACGTTGTGCAATCAAGATATCAAGGTTTGGAAGGATAGCCATTTCGGTCGGTTCAAAGAACTCTCCTTCAGCCAAAGTTACTTTCTTGAATTGGTCTGCAGCTGGAACCTGAACAGTCTTAGCTTTTTTATAATCTAATTCAAGGTTTTTACCGATTGCATATTGAATACCCCCTAAGATATGTTTCAAGAAATTCGGGTCTGCATATTCGGCATCCTCATGTCCCAAACCGGTGTAGAAAGACCTTCCACCGTCATACTCATGGAACCAAGCAACTGGAGCCTGCTCAACCTCATCCTTATTCGGGAAAACAGATTTATCAACCGTCATCAGGATTTTTAAGTTTTCAGGTTGTTTCTTGAAGGTGTACCATTCATCGGTAATCTCCCAAGGATCAGGAAGACCTTTTGTGGAAGGATGATTTTTGTCAACAATGGTTAATTTACCTTGTTTCAATTCCGGCTCTGAACCAAAATAACCACCAAGTAAACGTCCGTACCAACCCCAATCCGTCTCCGACTCAGCCGCTGAATGGATTCCAACAAAACCACCTCCAGCTTGAATATAACGCTCGAAATCAGCTTCTTGATAATTGTTTAAGACATCCCCAGATGTATTTAAAAACACAACTGCTGAGTAATTCTTCAAAGAATCTTCAACAAATCGATCCGCATTTGAAGTGGTATCCACCACGAAATCGTTTTCTAGACCTAATTTTTGAATGGCTGCATTGCCCTTTTCAATTGAATTGTGATGAAAACCTGCAGTTTTACTGAAAACCAATACCCTAGGCTTTCCAGATCGCTTTTGTTGACAAGAACTCAGTACCGCCACTAATATTAGCAGGAGAGAAATCTTGGATAAACAATGTTTAATCATATTTTAGTTTATTAATATTTTTTGTGTTTAGGTTTCGCTAATCCGTTTTACCAAATTAACAAATGTCAGTCAAAAAACAAATATGCAATTATTTATTTCAGTCTAAAGAACTGAATTAAAAAAATTACATCTGAAAGGTTAGGGTAAAAAGATCAAGTTTTGAGAAATGGGGTCCTCCTTATCGCATTTTTATTCTGAACGATCAGTGAGGAATCTGTACGGTTCTCCTCACAAACCGATTGTCATCCTTAACCGAAGGTTAAGGACCTGTACGCCAATGCCATCCGTAATTTGATTATGTCTGTAAAACTCCGAGATCCTTCCTTCGTCAGGACGACAGGAAGGGGGAAACCGAAGGTACAGGAAAGTACGCCAATACAACATGGATATGTATGCATTGTACCGAGATCCTTCCTTCGTCAGGACGACAGGAAGGGGGAAACCGAAGGTACAGGAAAGTACGCCAATGCAATTATGGTTTGCATTGTACCGAGATCCTTCCTGCGTCAGGATGACCCCGAAAAAAAACAGTCCTTTTAGCACTAATTATACGCTAAAATAAGCCCCCTAATCTTGGTCCATCCTCCTATCCCTTCTATCCTGGTTCAATTCACCGATCTTGGTCCATCCTCTTATCCCTTGCATCCTGGTTCAAATACCAGCGGGCTTATCCAATCCCCCCTACCACAATCCTTACATTTACTACAAATATTTCCCCTCCACGATTTTATTCACCCTATACATCAACAAGATACAGATCAAAATACTCGCAAACGTAATCAGCCCCAATAACTGAAAATTCTCAAAGCCCTGATTACCTTCCTTTTCAATCAAAACAATTCCACCTAGGATGGAGGCAATTCCTCCACTGGACTGTTGGATGGCCGAATTAATATTCATAAAGGCTCCACGTTCACTAGCATCTGGAATGGCTGTGATCATGGCGGTTGCACTGATTATCCTAGAAGACACAAACAGCATCATACAGCTGAATGCCACGGCAACCATAAATAAATTACCCCCTGGAACATTAACAAACCAAATGATACAGATTCCGGCCAATAAACTACCCGTAACGAACAACTTATACTTTCCCCAAGAATCACTTAATTTTCCAAAAATTGGTGAACCAATCAATGTAGCTATCCCCGCAGAGAAAAAAACATAGGGCAATTGGTCTTCTGCATAATTGAGATCGAATACCAAATGTGGCGTAATATAGGGCTGTAGGATAAACCCTCCCGTTGCCAGGAAAAAGGTCGTTGAAAAGGCAACCAAATATTTTTTATTGGTAAAAACCCTTTTTATCACTTGAAAATAACTGCTTTTCTCGCCGGGAATGGTTTTGGATGGAATAGGCTTCATATATTTCACCAACATAGCGATATTGATGAGACCAATACCTACGATAAAATAAAATGGAACATGCCAGGACCAAATATGCGCTAAATAGAGCCCTAATGGAATCCCCAAAATCTGGCTGGCAGAAAATGCCATCTGTATAAAACCCATCACCCTACCCCGGATCTCATACCTGAAAAAATCGGTAACGGTCGCAAAGGTTATCCCTGACATGACTCCACCAAAAACACCGGCGACAATCCTAGATACCAGCAAAAAATAGTACGATGGAGCTATTGCGCAACAGACTGTTCCGATAATAAAACCTACGTACATGATCAAGAGGATGTTTTTCCGGTCAAAGCGATCGATAAAACCGGCCAAAAGGAAGCCCGAAGCACCCGCACTCAATGCATAGGCGGACACTAGAATTCCAAATTGCTTGGTGGAAATATCCAAGGAGTCGATCAACTCTGCACCTAAAGGTGCCATAACTGCAAAATCTAGAACAACCGTAAACTGGACAATGGTCAACATCGCGACCAATAATGATTCGTATCGGGAAAAAGTCATATAGTTAGTTAAGTTCTCAAAATATTTCTGCTCGGCACTTATTTCAATTTCAAATAGGCTATTAATTCCTTTGCAGCCGCTCGCCCTGCCCTATTTGCTCCAATGGTTGAAGAGGAAGGACCATAGCCCGTCAGATGTATTCTAGGATCTTTTACCACTTGGGTCGCTAATTGACCGCCCATCTCTATTCCACCCTGCTCATTTTTTAATTCCAGAGGTTCCAAATGGTCCAAGGAATGCCTAAAGCCAGTATTCCAAAAGATAACATCAGCATCCATTTCGGTACCATCCTCCCACTTCACGCCATTTTCTGTAATCTCTTGAAACATGGGCTTCCTATCCAATACTCCAGAATTCAACATATCTGCAATAGCCGGAGTGATCGGTAATCCCGTGACGGAAACAACCGATTTTGGAGGTAATCCTTTCCGTACCCGTTCATCAACCATGGCCACCGCCTCGCGACCTAATTCTGGGTTAAATTCATAAGGCCGAAAATCAGGAGGCCTCCGCGTCACCCATGTAGTCTTTGTCACTTTGGAGAGCTCACCCAATAATTGGACGGCAGAAATCCCTCCACCAACGACTATGACGTGCTTCCCTATAAATTCAGCTGCATTTTTATATTCACCGGTATGCAATTGCCTTCCCTTAAATTTTTCCCAGCCCGGATATTTTGGACAATGTGGAGTCTTCCAAGTACCAGTCGCATTGATTATGCCTCTTGCTGAAAATTGCATCCCATTGGTATGGATCAGAAACCTTCCATTTCGCTCGGTCACATGCAATACATTTACTGGTCTGATTACAGGGAGATCAAAGGCCTTTTCGTACTTTTCATAATATTGGGACAATGCAACATTGGCCCGCAATTGTTTATCATCACGATTGACCGCTTCCGAAAAGGTCATCCCCGGCAGATCATTGATCCCATTCACATTGCTCAAGGTCAATGAATCCCAGCGATGTTGCCATGCACCACCAGAACCAAATTCATCATCCAATACCACAAATCCTTTACCCGGCTCTAAACCTTCCCTTTTGAGATGATAGGCTGCCGACAAACCTGCCTGTCCCGCACCGATGACTACAATGTCCACTTTATAGAAAACATCCAGTTTCCTTTCATCCCGAATTGGAGCAGTAGCAATTTCAGTCTTTTTCTGTTTCTCCATACCGTATTTACAATAGTAAAAGACAATAGATTGTTTAAGCTATAGCTAGTTTTTTTATATGATGAAATAAAATTATCAAAGATTCAGGAGAATGGTATTTTTCAGGGATTTTCCTGACATAATTATGGCTATTAAAATAGACCATATTCGAGACTCATTCGAGCCATATTCGAGAAAGCTTCGGATAGGATATTAGCTTTATTTTATTCATCATTTCAAAATTCGGAATATGTCTCGAATAAGATCAATTGGAAAAGCAGAAATTCTTGGATATCTTAATTTTTGGCCATAAAAAAAGCTGGGTAATAAAACCCAGCTCTCCTTGTTGTATTTGAAATTGTTATTAAGAGACAAAGTTCATCCAATCCGAATCCATACCATATTCAACCAAAGGATTAGCGCTGTTTTTGCTAATGTACTGGCCATGGAACATCGTCAGATCCATCAAGATATGCTGACGGGTGATTTCTACTAATTCCGCATTGAAGCCTTCCATTTGAAGAACAAATTGGAAACTGATTACCCTTGCGATCATCCGACCAATGGTCACCATGTCGCGTTGGTTGATACCGGCTTCTAGGCTAAAGTTCAACTGTTCCTTGAAATATGGAGCACTCAGATTAGCATTAGGATAGTTTTTTAAGAATTCATATAGATTTGATTCTTTTGCTTTACGCATCATCTTGCTGATACCTTCAGCAATCTGTCCATATAGCATTTCATTGGATCCTTCGAATATCTGGAATGGGCGACTATCCACCACTGACCTTCCAGCGATATGATCCAATCTATATCCATTTGCTCCTGCTAATTGAAGGCTAATCTGTGCAGACTCTTGCATCAAGTCGGTAATCAAGGCTTTCAAGGTATTGGCTTCAATACTTAATCCTGAAAGGTCATTTTCTATACCACTGGTTGCTACTGAATAAGCACACATACCTGAGCAGATGGCAAAGGCTGCTTGGATTCTTGAAATCTGATATTTTACAGAATCAATGTTGATCAATGGACTTCCACTGACAATCCTGTTTTGGCAATGTTGTAGAGATTCATCAAGTAGACGCTTGATAAAACCTAAGCCCATGCCTGGGAATTGCAATCTACTTCTGTGAAGCATGTCCAGCATCAATTTAATTCCCGTACTCTCCGGTGTTAATTTTTGATCTTCAGGCACCACTACATCAATTTGATTGACGCCATAAGGAATAGCATACAAACCAAGATTGTTGTAGCGTTCCAGCATAGGGATATGTTGTTCAGGATTACTGTTATCCGTTACGAAGAAATCAATGTCTCGGGTCAATTCACCGGTTGGAGTAAGTTTACGGGCAGTCACTAACCAGAAATCAGCAGCACCGCTCAGTCCTTGCCAATGTTTTTCACCCTTAATCTTATAAGAGTTGCCGATTTGCTCATAAGCCGTTTTCATATTCAATGCATCGCTACCATAGGCTTTCTCAGTGATCATTAGACCTCCCATGGCATTGTTCTCGATGAATTCCTTAAATACGCGTTCTTGTACAGAATAATTTCCGTACTTGGCAACAGGCTCCAAGAACAGGGCGATATTGATACCGAACATTAAGGAAAGTGCCAGAGATTCATATGAAGCGGCAGACAGAACTCCTAAACATTCTTTTACCGATACGCCTCTTCCTCCGTGCAATTTAGGGATAGCCACCGCCAGAGGTTTTTTCTTCATGATCTCTGCAAGAAATTCTGCAGGAAAATCACGTTTCAAACTAATGGATGAATAATCAAATTCTTCTCTGAAAAGGTGGTATAAGTGTTTTCTGAATGATGAAATATAGCTTTCAAAATCTATATTTTCTATAACTCCGTTCATGCTATTTTTTTATTTACAATGTATAGTGAGCAATTCATAGGTTCGCCTATTTGAGTTGAACAAATTGGCTATTATAAAACTCAATTGTAAAATTAGAGGGAAATCAAGAAAATAGCTATGAGGAATTCGTCTATATTTAGGACAAATCGTGCATAAAAACCATTTAACGCTAATTTATCGTTTTGCGATATTCTGTTGGAGAAATGCCTACAATCTTTTTAAACAGTCGGGTAAAATAAGAAGGATCTTCAAATTCCAATTCATAGGCAATACTGGCCACACTTTTATTGGTTTCCAACAGCATTAACTGGCTATGGATTATGGCAACTTCTAGAATGAGCTGTTTTGAGGATTTCTTGAACATCGAAGAAACACATCTATTCAAATAGTTTACGGATACAGCTAATTTATCTGCATAAAAATTAACGGACTTTTCCTTATTATAATGTAAATGAACCAGTTGTTTAAACGATATCGCAATTTCCTGCCGTCTTCCTAAGGATTTATTGGAGTCAGAAATCTTGATAATCTTTAACATCACGGTCTTAAAAATACTTTCATAGTATTCTTTATAGGGTTTTTCCGTATAGATTTCCTTGTATAGCAAATCCAGGAGTCCGTTCAATTCCGCGTTATCTATCTTATTGAGATTCAATAAAGGTGAGATAGTGAAAATATTGAGGATTTCCTGTTCCCTGAACAAGGAGGTCATCGCCTGCTCCTTGATCAATACACAATATCCCTGTGCGGATTTATCCACCGAATCAATGGCAGAAATATTACCATAATTGGAAATTAGCACAGAAGGTGCCTGCACCATAAATGAAGTAGATTCGATCTGATGTTTGAAATACCCTTGATAAATATAGATAAGGAGATTATAGCCAAAGAAAATAGGAGGAATCGGGGTCTTCAGATACGGTGCTATATCACGTAATGGAAAGATTTTGATTGGCGTATGTATATAGGTCAGGTGTTGAAGGCTCCCTCCCATAAACTTCTCGACGAACTCATCAGCGCTGATTTTATTCTTTTCCATACCTTATTACATCTCGATATTACAAACTTAATAAATTTGAGTGAGGATGCCGATTTTCAATATATGCTACTTTTTGGCCAGAATATGTTAAATTAGGGAAAAGGCAAACAACTGACCTAAACCCAAAAAATCCTACCCCTATGAAAAGAAGAACCTGGATAGAGTCTGCTGGATTAATGATAGCTGGTTTGGCCATGCAGAAAAACAGCGCTTACGCCAGCCTAAATGAGACCAACAAAGATGGATTAGCATCAAAAGATCTAGCTACAGATGACCGCGCCTATTGGGTTTCCATTTTGAGCAAAATGGCAAGTCCTATTTTGGAAAACATCAGCAAAGGGACTTTCCAAAAATACATGCCCATGGTTGTATCCGAATCTTTTGATGGGCGTAATCCAAAAGTTGGGTATCTGGAAGCCTTTGGACGGTTGATGGCCGGTATGGCTCCTTGGTTGGGATTGCAAGACGATGCTTCTGAAGAAGGTAAACTTCGAAAAAAATATAGGGAACAAGCCTTACTCGGCATACAACATGGGTTTGACCCCAGCTCGCCCGATTATTTCGCCTGGCGGGGAAAAGAAGGACAGACCTTGGTAGATGCTTCCCACTTAGCTTTGGGCTTTTTAAGGGCTCCACAGGCCTTATGGGAACCTCTTCCTGAAAAGACCAAACAACAGGTCATTGAGGAGTTAAAATACATCCGCTGGATAAAGCCAGGGCAAAACAATTGGCTGTTATTTTCATCGATTACGGAAACCTTTCTATACAGCATCGGGGTGGAACCCAATCGGGAAAGCATAGATTTAGCGGTCCAAAAATTTGACCAGGACTGGTATGTCGGCGATGGTTGGTACTCAGATGGCAATCGGTTTGCATTTGACCATTACAATGGCTATATCATCCATTGCATGTTGGTTGAAACCTTAAAACATAACCTGAAGGCTGGCGACTACCAAGAGAAGTACGACCGTGCTTACAAGAGGATGCAACGCTATGCCCAACACCTGGAAAGATTGATTTCTCCGGAAGGTTATTTCCCAATTATCGGCCGAAGTTCAACCTATAGGAATGGGGCTTTCCAACCTTTGGCACAAGTAGCATTGGACAAGAAACTTCCAGAGAATCTATCATACGGCCAAATCAGAAATGGATTGACAGCCATCCTGAAAAACATTTACAGGCATGATCTTTATGATCAATATGGATGGTTGATTTTGGGATTTACTTCCACAGATCAGGGTAATATCGCTGATACCTATACCAATGCCGGATCATTATATGAAGCATCCCTTTCCTTCTTGCCATTGGGCTTACCTGCCGATGATGAATTTTGGATTTCTCAAAGGGAAGAGTTGACTTCACAGCGAGCTTTTTCCGGAAAAAAGTTTCCAAAAGACTATCAAGTAAAATATTAATTTAAATCTGAAAATAAATGCAATTTTCTCATTATATTCAAATCAATTATTATGGACCACAAATAATTACTAATTTTGAAACAGTTTTTCAAGTAAGAAAGTAATGAACATAGAAAATAAGATTAATGTGCTGTATTTGGATGATGAAGAGAACAATTTATTTTCTTTTAAAGCCACGTTTAGGTTTAAATACAATGTATTTACGGCCTTAACGGGAGCTGAAGCATTGGAAATTATCAGTAAAAATGATATCCAAATCATTATTACTGACCAGCGAATGCCTGAAATGACCGGTGTGGAATTTTTGGAAAAGGTAATTCAAATCAAACCTGACCCTATGCGAATCCTGTTGACCGGTTATACAGATATGGGTGCAGTGGTCGATGCCATCAACAAGGGCAAAATCTTCCATTACCTGAACAAGCCTTGGCGCGAAGAGGAATTGACCGAAACCATCTCAAGAGCTTTTGAAATCTATCAGAACAAGAAAAATATCATCGATCAAAAATCTAAATTGGAGATCTCAAACGAACAATTGGAGTTTTTGCTCCGTCAAAAACTGTTGTCCTAAAATTCCAATGACTATTCCTTGGAAGGAATAGTCACTACAAATTTAGATCCGTTCTCTGGTTCTGAATCTACTGAAATCCCACCTTTAAGTTTCTGCACGGCAGTCTTGACATTATACAATCCAAAGCCCATTCCTTCAGCCTGATCGCTAGCGCGGAAAAACAGCCTAAAGATATCGTTGATCGAAGACTCTGAGATTCCAATACCATTATCAGTGACGGTTATTTTTGCATGACCATTTTCCGTCTCTGCCTTCAATTTCACCCATTTATCCAGGGAATCCAATTTTTGGTATTTTATCGCATTGGACACCAAATTGTGTATGATCAATTCCAAGATTGACTTATCATTGATGAACGTGTTTTCTTGGTCGACTTCAAAGCTGATCTCCACGCCCGAGTTTTGGCTGTACATCTTATAAAAATCAAGAATATCTTCGAAGATGGAATTGAAATCAATTTTTGAAAGGTTGAGCTCTCCCCTTCTCAACAGATAATAATCGCGAAGGCTATTGATATAGTCCTCTAGTTTGACAATGGAAGTTTTCATGAGGTTCAGGATTTCATGAACCTGCTCGACACTCTTGAAATCCAAAGCAATCCGGATAGCGCCCAGCACCCCCGCAAGTGGGTCGCGTAAATCATGGCTAACGCTATAGGCAAATTTATCAAGCTCCTCATAAGCTTTCTGAAGCTCCATATTGCGCATATCCAACAAAGAATTTGTTACATAAAACTTATTGGCCTCTTCGATACAGGAAATAATCTCAGCTTCTTCCCAAGGTTTTTTGATAAACCTGAAGATGTGACCGCGGTTAATGGAGTCAATTACCGTATCCATATCTGCAAAAGCTGTGATCAGGATCCGCATAGGCTTCGGAAATTCCTTTTTGATCCTGCTGAAGAAATCAATCCCATTCTCTCCGGGCATCTTTTGGTCACAAAAGATCACCCTGATATTGGGATTGGTCATTAAAATATTTTCTGCATCCGTAGTATTGCTCGCGATATGAATATCGTAGTGAAACCTCAATGCCGCTTTAAATCCTACCAAATTATTGTACTCATCATCAATGTACAACACCTCAAAATTCTTATCCATACTATTACCTTTTAGTGTGACCTAAAAAACCTTTATTTTAATCTTTACCTTATTGTTTGATTGGCAAAAGAATATCAAAAGTGGTTCCCTCTCCGACCATGGATCGCAAACCAATTTTTCCATTATGTCTTTCAATTGTTTTATAAGCAATTGACATCCCTAGACCTGTGCCTTCACCAACATCCTTTGTTGTAAAAAATGGTTCAAAGATACGTCCGATGACCTCTGGAGGGATCCCCGTACCGTTGTCCATGATACTGATTATTACTTTTGACAAATCCTCATCAAGTTTTGTTTCGATTTTGATTTCTCCGCCCGCATTTCCATTGAATTTCTTTTCAACGGCGTAGATGGCATTGGAAAGTATATTCATGAAAACCTGGTTCAGCTTACCTGCATAACATTCCACCATTGGAATACTATGGTAATTTTTGGTGACCTTAATCCGTTCTTTGGTCATTGGATTCAAGATGACCAATGTGGAATCCAGGCATTCATTCAGATCGGCTCGCTTAAGTGTATCTTCATCAATCCTGGAAAAAATCCGTAAGCTCCGAACAATTTCAGCTGTCCGTTCTGCACCTTCCTGTATACCCTTCAACAAGAAATTGATTTCCGATTTCAGGTAGTCAACATCGTTGATATTCTTGATATTTTGGATTTTCTCCTGTTTTTCTTCTGCTTGAAGGTCTTTATCCAATGCTATCATTTCAATCTGATCGATGATATCCCAAAGGATTCCGACATCGCGACGAAGTGGAGAAACATTGGAAGTCACAAAATTGATCGGATTATTGATTTCATGGGCTACACCGGCCGTTAACTGACCTAGAGAGGCCATTTTCTCAGATTCCACCAGCTGGGCTTGGGCATCTTTCAGGTTTGACAAGGTTAAGCTCAGCGATTTATTGGACTCTTGGAGTTCCTCCGTTCTTTCACGGACCTTCTGTTCCAAAATCACATTCTGTTCGCGTATCAGCTTTTCGTTTTCTTGGGAAATAGCCAATTCACGGACCTGTAATTCCAACATCTCTTTCCGATAGGTATTGATCTTATCTGCCAATGCAAAGGATAACAGGAGCGCCTCGATAACGGAACCAATCTGTACGGACCGTGCCGTGAAAACATTGGTTGGCAGCACGCCATAATCCTTCAGGACATAGACCAGTACGCTGATCAGGAAGATACACCATGCAAAGAGGAAGAACTTGGTCTGGCTATATTTTCTTCGGGATAACTCAAAGGCAAATATGAGGACGATGGCTGCACCACCACCTGCAACCAGGTTTACGATTCTATATGCTGGTATAATAAACCCTACTAACAGCAATAGGATGGCAAAGAAATAACCAAAAAGAAATACGTTCAGTAATTTATTGAAGCCTTTTGCTTCTACGGAGGTGTGCAGGAAAGACTTGACAAAGAGAATGGCCCCGATGCCTGACATAGCGCCTGAAAACGTTAACAATCGTGCTGATAGCCATTCACTGCGAATGGGAAAAACTCGTTCAAGTAGCCCTAATACCGCCATTTGGGCCACAAAAACCCAGAAAATATAGTTCACATAGCTTAAATAATGCTTCTCCCCTGTCGCTACATATAGAAAGGCATTATAAAGCACTAAGGACAGCATCAGTCCAATATAGATGGCTGAAAGGACATCTTCTTTCTGCAGAAAATTAAAAAGTCCGGTTGGCGTATGGATGGAAAGCGGAACAATGACCTGGGTTTCGCTCTGCAATTTCATATAGCAGACTGCTTTTTCTCCTTTTTTGAGATGGAGATCAAACAAATAGAATTGATGGGAATATTTACGGTCGCTATAACCTTGTTTTAAGTTGTATCCAACGCTGTCTATTTGGGAATTGATAATGCTGTAAAATTTCACCTCCGCAATATTGGGTTGGGATAGGTCTACGATCAGTCGATCCTCATCAGAATTATTGACGATTTCAAATTTGATCCAATGGGGTTTCTTGACGATCCCAAGGTTAGGGACTTCCGTTTTACATTTAGAGAAAAGGTTTGGATGTGCTAATACATCATTAAAAGTAACGGACTCCCCATTTTCTTCATATAGAGATAAATACTTTCCAATATTTTTGACATCATTACCATTAAAGTAAATGACACTATCTGTCGATGCCTTAGCTTTAGTGCTAAAAAGACAGCATAAAATCACCGTTAGAAACAACAAATACCTTAACATCGCTGATGTATTAGTTAACAGGGTTTGCACTTAATATTTTCTCCAAATCCACGTAATACCTTCCAGATTTCAGATCTTGATCGAGCAGAAGTTTTCGCGAAGCCCAAGCGGAAATACCACCGCCCAAGACAACTTCGGAAGCCAATTGTGGCCAAGATTTCAGGGATTTACCCAGTTCAGGAAGCGATAGTTTCATCCTTTCAGATAGCTCCTTGGCATTGACAATTTTCATTAACAGCCCCATTCGCTCATTCTTGTCCAAAGCTTGGATCTCATCAACCGTTATATCACCAACAAGTCCATGGAATATTTTCAGGTCAGGAAATACATCGAACCTTTCTATGTCCAGCATCGCTCGGTCATTGGTTTCCATAATTACCGGAATGCCTAGCTCCTTGGCGCGGATCCTGCTTTCGACCTTCACCTCAAAATTATCACAGACCTCGATCAGCAGGTCCAGTTTTTGGCTCCCCAGAAGAAATTCTCGGTAATTCTCCTCTTGGATACCTTTGGGATATATCTCCACTTCCAGATAGGGATCGATTTCTGCAATCTCCCTAGCTGCCAGGACAACCTTGGGAATCCCCAAGCTGAAAACTGGGGCCCTCAACCTATTCAAATTGCTTAGATCTAGATCGTCAAAATCGGCAAGCTTTAACTTGCCACAACCTCTTTCCATAGCAATGGTAATAGCCACTGATTGACCAACTGAAAGTCCGATAATACCAATTGTCTTAGTCGACAGAAGCTCCTGCTCTGATCTTGATATTTTAAGTTGATTGCGGTTTGTTCTTACTTCGATAAATTCTTCACGTTCCAAAATGTGCACTAAGGTTTTTCTCCACGGATAATAAACCCAGGCACCCAACTCTTCCATAGGTCGTTGATTACTGATTAAACCAACAAATTCCAAAAATTGTTCTTCATTTGTCGAAAAAGTAGGATTTCGGCAAATAAAAAGGTCCCTTAACTGCCGTTCGAATTGATCATGCACAAATACGATTTCCTGTTTATCCAGCAATTGTTGGATGGCTTCTGCATCCGCAGGTTTGGATTTGTCAAAAAATATAGGTTTATATGAATTTACGTTTGTGGTAGTGTGATTGTCTTGCATAGTTTTTATAGAATTACAATATCATCGGGACTCTTACCGTTATCAAGCGACCTTGGTCCATTGGCCATATTGATAATTTTCTGAAGGTCCCAACCTTGCAGGTTATTAAGGCTTAGATCGTAATGGATTTCAATCTCCTTGGATCGGAGGACCTCAATCCGAGGACCTACGGCCATATCCCGCAAGGCAAGAATGGCATTCCGATCTTCTTCCGAGGCGGTAGGAACATTCAGCACATCATCCAAAACCATCGTAGTGGCCAATAGATCTAGTTTTGGATAATAAAACGTACCGTTATTTCCTACTCCAAATTCTTGTCGATAGCCTACTGCTTTAGTTAGATTGATGGTATAAGGAGCACAAAGTGCAAATAAGGTTTTCAATCCGATTCGAGGTGCGATGGCAATGGCTGCACGGGTAAGGAAAATACTTCCGATTCCATAACCAGCAATTTCACGGGAGTTCCAGAGTCCACAGCCCTCCCCAGTGCCTTCTTGAGCGTACGACCAGACAAGGTCAAATATTTTTGGATCCATCATTCCGGTGGCTTCTTCGATAGGAAGAGGTTGTGTACCACCAGCAACATGTATGCGCGCCCCACCATAGACGTTTTCACCATCTAGAGATTCTACAATTAAAACAAAAGATGCAGGATTAAACATCCATTCGTCCTTGGATGAGGTTACTTTTTTAACACCTATGGAAGTTAGCACGTGTTCATGCCCTTTGATAAATCGTAAACATGTTTCAGGGTCATCTATCGCTCTAAACGCCCTTAATCTTACAACAGGTCTACCATTTTTTAAAATTAATGTCACTTTTCTGTCGGCTATATTTAATAAATAAAATAAAATTTATTTTAAAGCTAATATTACCTAATGTTGACTAAATGCCTAATCTGCATTGTAGTTAATTTCTGGACAATATTGGCTTTATTAAAACCAATTTTGTTAATTGAAAAATTACCTTAATTCTATAGATACCATTTGAACAAAAGATTGCCCACTGATAAATTTGGTTTGGTTTTTCCATGCTTAAACAACCTGAATTAATAAATTTTTGCGTCGCAAAGGTAGCATGATATTGGTTTGAAAAAAGACATATTTTAAATTGATTAGTTAATTATATTAAACCTATTTTAATATCTTATTTCCAAGAAATATTTTAGCGTCCTACTTTCTGCACAATAATCCATTTTGCCATGCAATAATTTCAATCTTTTCCTGGTCTTTCGATTACAGATTTTTAAACAAAAACATTTACAAAACCTCTAATTAAGAACGAATTACCATTCTTCAGATTTATTAATTGTATTTATTAATAGTAAGTGTTACAGTACAAAAATGCACTTAGGTTAACAGGAGCAAGTTAGCACTTTTTTTAATTTTATTTAATAAATTTTTAACCATCCTGTATCGATTTTAAGAAATTTTCATTAAAATAGGAACAAAAATTTCTTTATCTTTACATCATTTCAAGAATGAACATTCTTGCAGGCCGTAAAGTATTAACAGAAAGCACTATCTAATTATCATTTTCAGCCCTTCAAGCTGACCATTATTTTCAATATGGAACTTCCTTTAGTGTCTGATGAATTAAAGCAATTGAAACAAAAACTGGAAGATTTTGACTCCTTAGTATCCTCAATTGATGATATTATTTTTGAAATCAGGGATGATGGTGTCATATTGAACTGTTGGACATCTACCCCCGAACAGCTCTTTTATGAAAAGGAATTTATTGTCAATAAATCCATTGCTGAACTTTTTCCAGTTGAGTTTTCCGAAACCCTCCTTTATATCCTGAATAAATCCTTCAAGAAAAGGACCGGCTATGTACTGAAATACAAATCACCCTATGATTCCAATCCCGACCAATGGTTTAAATTGAAGACCAAGATCATCAGCAATAAAACTGACCGGTTGACAGTGGTGGTGACCAATATTACCAGGGAACAAAGGCTGGAAGCAGAGATGCAGATCAAGGAGGAGAAATTCAATCGTGCTTTCAAGAATTCTTCTATCGGCATGCTGCTCTTGAACCGTTCGTTAAAGGTCATGGAATACAACCAGGAACTGCAAAGCATATTGGGCTATACCATTGCTGAGGAAATGCTGGAGAAACCCATCTCAGAGTTCATCCATGAAGAATCACTCGATTTGGTGACAACAGCTACAAAACAGGTGAAGTCTGGTGAAAAGGAAAAAGCCATAATAGAAGCCCGCTGTATTGCCAAAGAAGATAAATCTTTTTATTGCCTGATCAATATTTCTTCTGTTCGCGATATGACTGGAAAATTAGTCTATTTCCTTTGTCAGATTCAAGACCTATCCCTTTTCAAGAACAATGAGATAAAGCTTAACCAACAGAACGAACTCCTTGAAAAAACGAACTACGAACTGAAAGTTCGAGTTAATCAATTAGAAGCCTATAATCAGATCCTAACGCACAACCTCAGGACCCCGATCAGTAATATCAACATGATCGTCGAGCAATTGAGTCTTGAAACGGATGAACATGAGAAGCAAGTTCTGACCAAATTGTTGAAAAAGAGCAACTTCAAATTCCTAAAACTGTTCGATAAACTGATCGAAACGGTGGAAATACAAAATTCTAATGACTCTCTTTTCAAGACCTCGAATATGGACGAAATTTATCAAAATTTGACCAATCAGTTTCAGTCCAAAATCGACAGTAAAGTACTTCAGCTGGATTGCCATTTTGAAATAATAGAAATTGCCTTCCCTGCTATCTATATTTACAATATCATGCATTATCTGATCAATGAAAGCCTGAAACTGAACGCTTCTGATAAAAAGGTCACGATAAAAATTTGGACAGAAAGAAAGGATGATTTTATTGTGATTAAAATTGAAAACGACTGTGAATCACAACGCTGTTTTGGTATTGAAAAAGATCTAGCATCTACGGATGAAGAAATTGATGAAAACTCATTATTGGATCTGCACCTAGCTAAGCAACAGATCTTAAATTTCGGTGGAAATATCAACATCTCTAGAAATGTTGACTTCGGGAATCAGGTAACCATAAACTTACCCTTAGTAAATTAACGTTCTACTATGAAGGAAACATTGAGGATAACCCTTGTGGACGATGATTCTATTTTCTGTTTTCTATTCAAGAAATTCCTTGAAAAGTACGACAAAAAACAGATTGAATTGAGCGTCTTCCCTGATGGATATACGGCAGCTGAGTTTTTCAGAAAGAACAAATCCAACAAGGAAAGTTATCCCCATGTCTTGTTCATAGATATCAATATGCCATTAATGAATGGTTGGGAATTGATGACGAGCATAAAAGAAGAAAACCTATTCGAAGACCAAGAAGTAAGTATCTACATAATAAGTTCTTCGATCTGTAAATCAGATCGATACAAAACTAATAACGGGCATCAATACATTGAGTACTTGACCAAACCCATTTCCCATCAAACTCTTTTCCAAGTTTTGGATAGTTTACAATCCTAAATACCCCTTCCATTTTTTTAAAGTCTGAAAAAGCAGCATAATAAAGAAAGTACTTTCAAGGAGTGTGTTAATTATCTATTATTATTTTGTTTCGAACAACGAAAATAAAATAAAAAAATAACATTTTTGCTTAATAAGTTTAACTTTACTTGAATCATTTTAATTTAAACAAACAATGCAAGGCAATACTATTTTCAAAATAAGTAGTAAGATCAAGGAAATCCGAAAAAACAAGAGTATTACGATTCAAGAGCTTGCGAACAAGGCTGGAGTTAGCAAAGGGCTAATTTCACAGATTGAAAACAATAGGACTATCCCTTCACTTCCGGTATTAATCAATATCATCAGTTCTCTGGAAATTGACATAAATCAGTTTTTTGAAGATTTCTCAGGTCCTAAGGAGCCAGGTCCTGTTATTGTACTTAAAAAGGAAAACTATTCTTCGTTAGTCTTGGAGAAAGGTTCAGGTTCTCTATACAAAAGAATAACAGATCAAGATTTGGGTGAAAGCAATATGAGTGTCGTATTGTTAGAATTAGATCCATACAAAGAAGAATCCATCGTACAACAGGATGCTTACATTTTTAAACACATAATCAATGGTAAAGCTGCGATACATTTAAGAAATCAAGTAATAGAATTAGAAACGGGTGATTCCATTTTTCTTGATGGAAATATGATTCGGTCCACAAAAAATGAAAGCGACGAGAAATGCATCATCTTGATCACCTATTTCTTCCCTAGTAAATCTTAATCCATTGTTTCCATTAAACCCAAAACTGGTTTGTTCGATCATTCTTTTGGGTTTAATATTGAATGGTATCAGAGTCTAGGAACGGTAATTCATAGTTTCCGGTGTCAACCCTAGACCTCCCTTTCCCCTTTAAGTTTTCTGTATTGATTTTAGCACCACTTTGGAAGGCATATATATCCTTCAGCGACTTGATCGAGCTAAGCTGTTCTACTCCCTTTTCGGTAACCTTTGTTCCTACGATATTGAGATAGGCCAACTGTGGAGCAGCTTTCAGGATTTCCATTCCTTTGTCGGTAACTTCGGTATGTTCCAGATGCAGACGGACTAGGTTAGGTAATGTTGCCAAAAGCTTCATGCCTTGGTCAGTCACCTTGGTATGTCCAAGTTTCAACTGCACAATATTTTCCTTGATATGCATCAGCTCTTCAATATCCTTATCGTTGAGCTCTGGATAGTTAATGGCATTGATGGTCACATAATTGTTTTCCGTAGCAACCGGAAGGACCTTTATCCCTTTAGCCTGCCATGCCTCCAAACGGTCCTCTGGAAGGTCTGGAGCTTCTGGAAGGTTTGCATACAGCATTGGGGACTCAGTGGGTTCAGCCGGACTTTCCAGCTTTTTAAGGATCGCCGCGATCTCCTCCCCTTGTTCCACTTCCTTAACTTTTTTATCAAAAACCAACCCGCTATCTATCCACCATGCAATTAGCTTGATCTGATCGTTTGTAATAGGTTTCCTACCTTTTGGAGGCATCCTATCCTCATGGCCTTCTGGTAAGATAAGTCGCCTATAAAGATCACTTTTATCCTTGTTTCCTGCTTCCAACAATGATCCTGATTCACCGCCTTTCAGTAGGCTTTCCTTGTTATGCAAGGAGAATTCACCTTCCTGTTTCTTTTCACCATGGCAACTCTGACACCTAGCCTTTAGTATGGGTTGGATAACCTGTCCATAAACTTCAGCTTCCTGAACGTTTTCCAGCACCATAATCTCTTCCTCCTTTTCCTCGATGCCCAATGCGGCTTTTATATCCGAAGGAATTGCATCCTTGATATAACCTTTGCCATGGGTTAATGTTCCTCCAAAATGACCAGTAACTCCCAACAGAACGACCATCAGGAAAAGGATCACAAAACGTTGCGCCTTTAATTTCCCTAGAATCCCCTGCAGTGTATTTCCGTCACGGTAAAGCCAATAGCTCAGAAAGGACAATACGGCAACCGAGATCCCCAGCCATTGATGGAAATCAAGGACATCATCTTCATAACCTCCATCCCTGGACAGCAAAAACCCCGTAACCGAAGCCAATACAGCTGCAAAAGCCCCGAACATTAGTGAAAACCTAATCGCTGACCCAAACTCAACAGTTTTCTTTACCTTCTCGAAAACCGCCATAGCAAAGGCCAGAATAAGCATTCCGATTGGCAGATGGACTAGGATTGGGTGAAAACGACCGAAAAAGGAGGCCAATTCTTCTAAAAACTTCATAAGGAGCTATATCTTTTCTTCAGGAGATCCAACATAAATTTATTTACAGACCATTGATCGGCAACAGGCTGTTGGGTATAAGGCAGGGTGGGCATATAACCCGATGGACCAAACTCCATGCACATGGTCAGCGTAGACTTACCTTGCTTTTTATGCCGGTCAACGATGGCATCCCATCACGCCAAGTGTTGGTCCAGGGCAGCTTTCCATTCAGGGGCTGCTGGATCGTTCACTTGAGCACCCTGCTGATGCCCAACGCGCGTATGGATATGTCCGGTTCTCGAAAGAGCAAGATCCACTGCCTCTTTTTGGTCCGAAAGCAAGGATTCATGTACGACACACCAATGGGAGATATCCAAGGTTAGGGTCAATTCAGGCACCTTTTCAAGATATTCTTTGGTAATGTTAGCTGCAAAACTGAACCTTCCACGGTGCGTCTCATGGTAGATCGGGATCCCTGATTCCTTGCTGAACCTAGAGGCAAGCATGATCAATTTCTTGTTTTCCTCAAAACTGTAATACTCTTTTCCTGTATGACAATTGATATAGTCCGGCTTTAACTTAATGGCTTCCTTGAGGTTATTCTCAAAACTGCCGATATAGGCTGTAAAGTCATTTCCTCCGCCTCCAGCGAGCAATCCTAAGGAAAGTCCATTTTCTTTCAGTGCTTCCAGCATCGCTGTCCTTTCAACCTGCCCACTTGGCAACCAGGTCTCCACGCCATCATAACCAGCCGCCTTCACTTTCTTGCAGAAGTCTGCCCAGCTATCAGTCATGCCCCAGTTTGTACAATAATATTTGATGGTCAGTTCCTTTTCCGTCTGTGCAAACAGGAAATTCATATGGAAGACCAGAATGATCAATAGCCTAAAAAGGTTCTTCATAAATAGTTTAGATAATATCCTTGATAACGGTCCCTTCCACATCGGTCAGCCTAAACGGCCGTCCTTGGAATTCATAGGTAAACTTTTCATGGTCAAAGCCGAGCAAATGCAGCATGGTCGCATGTACATCATGTACTGAAGATCTTCCACTAATTCCCGTAAACCCAATTTCATCCGTTTCACCATAGCTGACCCCATTACGGATACCACCACCGGCCATCCAGATTGTATAAGCATCGGTATGGTGGTCACGTCCTAAGAAAGGCATGTCGTTGTTGTCACGGTTTTCCTGCATCGGGGTCCTTCCGAACTCGCCACCCCAAACCACCAAAGTCTCTTCCAGCAAACCACGTTGCTTGAGGTCCATGATGAGTGCAGTCATTGGGCGGTCAATCTCGCGGCATTTATTGCGAAAGCCAAGGTCAATGGAATCGGAAGGGTTGGTACCGTGGCTATCCCAGCCCCAATCGAAGAGTTGAACGAATCGGACACCCTTCTCCACGAGCTTACGTGCTAGCAGACAGTTATTCGCAAAAGACTCCTGCCCTGGTTTGGTGCCATAGAGTTCGTGGATATATTCCGGTTCATTATTGATGTCCATCACTTCGGGTACTGCTACCTGCATTTTATAGGCCATCTCATATTGTGCAATCCTGGACAGGGTCTCAGGATCCTTGAAGGTTTCGAACTCCTCCTTGTTCACCTGATTGATGGCATCTATGGCGTTCCGCTTGAGGTCACGGTCCATTCCTTCCGGATCGGCAATATAGAGCACGGGGTCACCTTTAGACCTACACTGCACCCCTTGGTATACCGAAGGCAGGAAGCCACTGCCCCAAACACTTTTTCCAGCATCTGGAGTCTTACCTCCAGAAGTCAGCACTACAAAGCCCGGCAAATTGCTGTTCTCCGAACCCAGCCCATAGGTTACCCAAGAACCGATGCTCGGACGTCCTAATCGGGCACTTCCGGTATGCATGAACAATTGTGCTGGACCGTGATTAAACTGGTCGGTATGTACAGCCTTTAGGAAACTCACCTCATCGACTACCTTGCTAAAGTGCGGGAGATGATCCGAAACCCAAGCTCCACTCTGTCCATATTGCTTAAAGGTTGCCTGTGGACCCAACATTTTGGGAACACCACGGATAAAAGCAAAGGTCTTGCCCGCTAACAAAGATTCTGGGCAAGGTTGGTTATGAAGTTTCTGCAAAGCAGGCTTATAGTCAAATAGCTCCAATTGGGAAGGCGCTCCGGCCATATGGAGATAGATTACGTTCTTGGCCTTTCCGGCAAAGTGAGGAGCCCTAGGCAGCAAAGGATTCAAGGAATTGAGGTCAATCCCTTCAGCATTTGCAGAATTTCCAGAACGCATGCAACTGGCCATCATTCCGCCAAGGGCGATGCTTCCAATTCCCGCAACACATTTCTTAAGGAAATGTCGTCTAGTCTCTGCCTGCAACTGCCTATGGTAGGCCTCTTTCATTAGCTTATCAAAGTCTTTCATGTCCTTAGGATTTAGTCAAAAATTCATCTAGGTTCAACAGTGCGTTCGCTACCAAGGTATATGCAGCATCACTGATCAGCTCTTTACTGTTAGGCGAAACATGGTCCTTGCCCATGAACTTTTCCGCCTCAGCAGGTCGTTTTTCAAAATTATCATAGGCTTGTGCATAGAGTTTCTCAAGTGCAGCCAATTTATCGGCAGAGAGATCCCTGAACATTGTATGCCGGTATCCAGCCGCTATCCCTGATTTCAGGTCACCCTTAGATTCTTTTTTCATAATTGCTGCGAGGTTCTTCGCTGCCTCTATATAAACGGGGTCGTTCAATGTCGTCAAAGCCTGGAGCGGAGTATTCGTCCTGATTCTGTCCACGAGACAGACCTCCCTACTCGACGCATCAAAAGAAATAAAGGAAGGATAAGGACTGGTCCGTTTCAGGAAGGTATAGATCCCTCTTCTGAATTGGTCTTCGCCCTCACTTTTCTTCCAGGCTTCGCCACTGTATACTGACATCCAAACTCCATCGGGTTGATGTGGCATCACGCTTGGTCCAAACATCTTTCCACTCAGCAGGCCACTTACCGTCAGCGCTTGGTCGCGGATCTGTTCTGCAGAAAGCCTAAAACGAGGACCTCTTGCCAAGTAATAGTTCTCCGGATCCTTTTTGGCATCCTTGCTATCCAGGCTGGACGACTGTCTATAGGTAGAGGAAAGAACGATATCCTTGATCAAGGATTTCATGCTCCATTCCTTTTCATGCATCAGATCCAAGGCCAGGTAATCCAACAATTCCCTATGGATCGGTGGATTGCTCTGGGTTCCCATATCACCCAATGGCTCTACCAACCCTCTTCCAAACAGCTGCGCCCATACCCGGTTTACCAGCGTCCTTGCCGTAAGCGGATTATCTTTGGAAACCAACCATTGAGCAAAGCCCAAACGGTTGTTAGGAGCTCCTTTCGGAAATGGGTTCAATGCTTCCGGAACCTTGGGCTCCACCACATCCCCCGGTGCCAAACGGTTTCCACGTTCAAATATCTTGGTGGTCCTTTTCATGTCCTCAGGGTTCTCGATCATGATCGGAACACTGGAAGGATTGGTATTGACCAACTGCAATATACTTTTTTGCATATGCTCCGCACCAGGTGCCTTCATATCAGGAAATGGCTCCCGAAATGCCAACCATTCCACCATGCACACCGGTTCATCCTTACCCAATTTGGGATTGGTAAATACCAGGTATAGATCATGTCGACCTTGGGTAGTGGCTATTGGAGCCTGTATCACCTGTCTTCCCTGAGTACTTGGAAGCTCGATACTAGCGATGGATTCCCCAGCTAAACTGTCCTTACGGATTTCCAGCCTACCGCCAGTATTGCCGGTCCAATAGTTCAGGTAGATCAGCTTCTTTCCATCCAGTTGGATGTCCCTCATTCGGGCATTACCGCCGCTACGCACCCCTAACCATTTAGTATCATATAAAGCTGCATTGGTCAGTTGGTCTGTATAATGAGCATGTATCTTAGGTTCCAGGCTTTTTAAGAAAAGGTCTGTCGAATGAAGCAGCTTCTCATTGCCATATTGAGTCAACCAGGTCTTGATGCTATCAATTTTATGTTGCTCCTGTTCGCCATAAAAACGCAGTCTAGGATGATCACCTTCGGTATCTTCATCTCGGGTATTGTTGAAAAAGGCGACGGACTTATAATATTCCTCAAACTTGAAGGGATCATAGGTATGGCTATGGCATTGCACACATTCAAAGGTCGTACTCAACCAAACCTGATAAGTTGTATTTACACGGTCCAGGACCGCAGCAACCCTAAACTCCTCACTGTCAGTACCGCCCTCATCATTGTTCATGGTATTCCTGTGGAAGGCTGTAGCAATCAGTTGATCCTTGCTAGGTTCAGGCAACAGGTCTCCGGCAAGCTGTTCGATACTGAACTGATCATAGGGCATGTCTTTGTTGAATGCCCGGATCACCCAGTCCCTATATTCCCAGATCTGCCTGGACATATCCTTTTCATAGCCTTTGGTATCTGCATACCTTGCCATATCGAGCCACCAGGAAGCCCATTTCTCACCGTACTTCTGCGAACTGAGCAAGCTATCCACCCTTATTTCGTAGGCGTTGTCGCGTTCATCATTTTTAAAGGCTTCTACCTCTTCAAGGCTTGGAGGAACCCCGACTAGGTCCAGATAAACCCTTCTCAAAAGAGTTTCTCGGGTAGCCTCTTCCGAAGCAGAAAGTCCCTGATCATCCAATTTATCTTTAATGAAATAGTCTATGTTATTGGTAATCCCTTTTGGCTTGAAACCAAACAGGGAGGCGAATGAAAAGGATTTAGGTACCTCCACTTCTTTAGGCAATTCATAGGCCCAATGCTTGCCCCATTTAGCTCCTTGGTCTATCCATTTGCGCAGGATATCGATTTCACTGTCATCCAATTTTGCTGCATTGTAGGGCATGCGCAATTCAGGATCCTCTTCGGTCAGGCGTTTGATCATGTTACTGTGCTCGGTATCACCGCGGATGATTGCTGGTTCACCTGATTTTGCATTGGCAAAGGCCTCCTCTTCGAAAAGGAAACTCAGGTCGCCATTCTTTTTCACCCCACCATGGCATGAAATACAATGCTTGTTCAGGATGGGTTTAACATCTTTGCTGAAATCTATTTCTTCACTGTTATGTACAGTAAAAAAACCGACGGTCAGCACCAGAACAGCCAAAGCAGAAAAAACCAATATCTTTCTTCTCATTGCAGGTTTATATTACGCTTAGTTATAGGTTTATTGCGTTTATACATAGCCCTAAAGCAGGATTATGTATCCATACATAAAATTAGCATAGAATGTATACACAATCTGACACAAGATTGATAGATACTAAGCTTTTTTTAACTCGGTCGTTATATTTTATAATAAAATATCAATACCTATGTATGGTTAGGTTTATAAATAAAACACGTTGAATAAGTTATTTATCTAATAAATCTACTAAAAAAAATGATACCGGAATTGTATAAATTTTGAGACTAAAAAAGTCTAAAGGAATCTTTAGACTTGAAATATATGTATAGACTTACTCTATCTTTTGCCCTCGCACCTCTTTCAGCATCATTTGCATCGCCTGGGCATCAGTTTTGATCCAATTTTGATAGTCCAAAATTGCCTTCTGTCTTAATTCTTCCGTAACATACTGTTCTTCAACCAGCTGCTTTGAACTGGCTACCTTGATCCAGATCCCCAATTTATCTACAAAATCATCCTGACCTTGCAGATAGGTCTCATTGGACTCCCGCACCTCAATGTTCCTTAATCCGTTCTCATTGAAAATTATGGGCAAACATTCCGCCATGCGGTTGTTCATGCCATTATCTGATCTCCACTTCAACCATGCACTGTAATAGCTGGCCATGCTTTCTGGGATTTTAGGGTTCCACTCAATATCTTCATGGATATAGTCCAAAACAGAAAGTATCCCATCAGGTTTCAGGAATGTTATCATTTTGCGAATGGCTTCATTTGGTTTGGATAACCATTGTAATGTCCTGGCAGAAACTACCAAATCAAATTTTTCTGAATTTGAATAATCAAAAATATCGGCATGTACTAATTCTAGGTTGTTCTGTTCTGCATAATTCCGCTTTCCAGACTCAATAAAATCACGGGTATTGTCTATACCGATTACTTTTCCCGTCGGTCCTACCAGTTCTGCGATGCCTTTACTGATCGCTCCTGTACCACAGCCAACATCCAAAACCGACATTCCCGGTTTTATTATTCCTACGATGCTGTGATAATCTTTTTGTACGGTTCGGCTATCAAAAATCTTATCTGCTGCTTGCTCTGAACGATCGACGAATTTCTGCATAATTTCAATTAATTTAGGCTCTGTAAATTATGAATTATCCAGGTTATTAGAGCATACTTTTAATGAAAAAATAAAGATTGAAATAACCCTAGCCTACATCAAGGACTTGTTAAAATACTCGATACCGGTTGCATTATATAATCTCTTGTAAAGCAGGGCATGCTTCACTAATTTCGCATGGTCTGAAAACCTTTTCCATTTCTTGAACTTATTTTTCCAAGTAAAATTCTGCTGCATATTCAGTAACTCCACAGCCATACTCTGGGAATTAAGGTTCTCAACAGCAATGTTTCGCAATTCTTGACCATGCTGCGGATTATATTTCTCCAGTTCCCTAATCAGGTCCTTTTCGGTATATTTTCTATTTAAATAGCGGCCGGAGCAATTATTCTTTACATATTTCCAGAAATTTCTAGGACGAAGGTATCCATCGGCTTTATTACCATTATATCCCCGATTATCATAGATTAAACAGGGCCTTCCACAAGCCATGGCATCATAGATGGACCTTCCCACACCCACCACCAAGTCTGCCTTATTGATCTGTTTTTCTATATTGAGAGTAGGGTTAACATGCTTATTAAAAGACTTGAATTCCAAACCTTTATCATCACAAACCTTTTGCAATAGTTTATTGGCTTTCTCACTTTGACATAAGGAAAGTACACTTTCCAATTCATCATTGGGAGCCACCGTAGATTTTTTCTTATGCACATCGATGCCATTAAGGATGACCGAATTTGGATACCCTAAATCAATTAAATGATCTGATACCTCTTCTGATATTCCAACATGATAATCTGCCAATGGTGATGGCTGTTCCAGATCAGGAATGATACCATGACAGACTTGAAGAATAGGAGATTGACCATAAAGCTCTTTCACGGTGGTATTATGGTTAGCAATCACCAAGTCATACTTTTTCTTGGACATAAAGGAAACCTGAAGTTCCTCTTCAATTTTTTGAGAGACCGCTCCTTTATCGAAAGTGAAATACTCCACTTCTATCCCTTCTATATTTTTTAGGGCTTTGATCAGATCGTAGGTATACGCTTCGGATCCCCCAATATGATCCAAATGATGTGTCCCAATTAAGATTTTCTGGGGAATGTTTCCCATGCTGATGTTTTTATTAATAGATAGCCATAAAAGGCAGATGATTAATTAAAAAACGAGATTGCTTGGGTTTCGATACTCAAGCATCGCAACTTTCTTGTTACATTAAGCCTTATTTATTGATTATCACTAATTTCCCAATCATTAGATTCTATATATTTGTAATAATGAGATTTGCTTCCATCATATTAATGGTTTATGTCTTGGTCCTGACCTTGATTCCATGCAGTGATCGTATGACGGAATCTCATGCCCATCTTCATAGCTCAACCGAAAAATCAACACATCAGGAACAACATGACTGCTCCAAAGACAGTTGTACACCATTTTGCACCTGTTCATGCTGTGGAATTTCCCTAACGGTTGCGAATTTTCATATGTTCAAGCTGGACATACCAATTGAATCCTACTCCAACACAGATTTACCGGAAAAAGAATATCCACTCGTCAGCAATGACCAGGAAAACATTTGGCAACCCCCTCGGGTCTAATATTCAATCTTTTATTATTTCAGAATTCATGGTTCTGGAAAAAACCTAATAGATGGGGCTATTTAAGCTTACATCTAAAAACCATAAAGTGTTGAATTTAATGCCATTCATGTGCTAGATCAAATCATAAAATTTAGTATCAAGAATAAGATCATTATAGGGATAATGACCTTGGTCTTGATAGTTTGGGGAATATGGTCAGCTACCAAATTACCCATTGATGCCGTTCCTGACATCACTAACAATCAGGTTCAGATATTCACCAGTACCCCAACCCTCGCAGGTCAGGAGGTTGAACGCCTTGTTACATTCCCTATTGAGCAAAGTATCGCCAATATTCCAGATATTGAAGAAATCAGGTCCATTTCAAGGTTTGGCCTATCTGTCATTACCGTTGTCTTTAAAGAGGATGTTGACATCTATTTTGCACGGCAACTGATTAATCAAAGGCTTATTGAAGCCACCGAGGATATCCCCAAAAACATAGGTAATCCCGAAATGGCTCCAGTCTCTACCGGATTAGGTGAAGTCTACCAGTATATCATCCACCCGAAAAAGGGAAGTGAGAATAAGTACAGCTCCATGGATTTGCGGGAGATGCAGGATTGGATCGTAGCCCGTCAGCTTTACGGTACTCCAGGGGTTGCCGAAGTAAACAGCTTTGGCGGCCAATTGAAACAGTATGAAGTAGCCGTTCATCCCGATCAATTGCGCGCCATGGGGGTCAGCATCCCTGATATATTTACTGCCCTAGAGAAGAACAACCAAAATACTGGTGGCGCTTATATTGATAAAAAACCTAATGCCTATTTCATCAGAGGGATTGGACTAGTAAGCTCTTTGGAAGATGTGGGCAATATCGCCGTAAAGTCAGATGGCATAGTCCCTATTTTCATAAAGGATGTAGCGGATGTAAGATTAGGATCTGCGGTTCGATACGGAGCATTGACCTATAATGGAGAGGTAGATGCAGTGGGCGGCGTCGTAATGATGCTGAAAGGCGAAAATAGTAATGACGTGGTCAACCGCATCAAGGAAAAGCTACCTACTATCCAGAATTCATTGCCAGAAGATATAGTAATAGAACCATATCTCGATCGAACTGACCTTATCGGCAGAGCCATTGGAACCGTAGAGCAAAATCTGATTGAAGGTGCCTTGATTGTTATATTTGTCTTGGTCCTGTTTTTAGGTAATCTCCGGGCGGGATTAATAGTCGCCTCGGCCATTCCTCTTTCCTTGTTATTCGCCTTGGGTATGATGAATGTGTTTGGTGTCAGTGCAAACTTAATGAGTCTAGGAGCTATTGACTTCGGATTGATCGTAGACGGAGCAGTCATTGTGGTGGAGGCAACTTTACACCATTTAGGATTGAGGAAATCCACTCACAAGCTTAGCCAAAAGGAAATGGACCAAGAGGTTTTCGATTCGGCCTCCAAGATCAGGACCCAAGCCGCTTTTGGAGAGATCATTATCCTTATTGTATATATTCCCATCTTAACATTAGTGGGCGTAGAAGGGAAAATGTTTTCACCGATGGCGAAAACGGTTGGCTTTGCCATATTCGGCGCCTTAATCCTTTCACTTACCTACATCCCCATGATGTGTGCCCTTTTCCTTCCTCGGAAAGGTCATGACAAAAAAACCTTCAGCGATAAATTCATTGAAAAATTACATCAGCTTTATGCGCCTTTATTGGACAAAGCGATACGCGTAAAATATATCATTGTTTCCATTGCTGTTGCTATATTCCTGTTCACCATCTTTGTTTTCAACAGAATGGGTGGAGAATTTATCCCACAGCTGCAAGAAGGCGATTATGCCTTTCACTGTATCCTCCCTCCCGGCACCTCATTGAGTCAAAGTATAGAAACCTCCATGCAGGCATCCAGGATTATCAAGGAGTTTGAGGAGGTAAAAATGGTAGTTGGCAAGACCGGTGCTGCCGAAGTGCCCACTGACCCTATGCCTCCAGAGGCCACCGATATCATGGTGATATTAAATCCTCAAGATGAATGGCAATCAGGTAGGTCCTACGAAGAACTCGGCGATGCCATTATGGAAAAGCTACAGGTCATTCCAGGGGTTTTCTTTGAAAAGAACCAACCCATCCAAATGCGATTCAATGAATTGATGACGGGTATCCGTCAGGATGTAGCCGTAAAAATCTTTGGTGAGAACCTAGATACCTTGCTTAACTATGCTAACACGGTAAATGCAATAATCCAAACCGTTCCAGGAACTACGGCACCTCAGGTGGAACAAGTGACCGGACTTCCTCAAATCAATATACAATATGACCGTGTGAGAATGGCCAACTATGGCCTGACCGTTGAAGATGTCAATGATGTGGTCAGTACCGCATTCGCGGGAAAAAGCAGTGGAATGGTTTACGAAAATGAACGGAGATTTGACTTGGTGGTACGTCTACACGACGAACACAGGAACAATATTGAGGATGTGAGCCAACTCTTGATCCCTACACAAAACCATCAACAGATTCCACTTTCCCAAGTCGCAAAGATTGATTTTACCGTCGGACCTGCCCAGATCAGTCGTGAAGAAGGCAAAAGGAGGATTGTTATAGGTTTCAATGTTGCCGGAAGGGATGTTCAATCTGTCGTTGAAGAAATTCAAGACAAGTTAGGCACTCAGGTGAAGCTGCCTTCTGGTTATTATTTTACTTATGGGGGCCAATTTGAAAACCTTCAACAGGCCAGTTCCAGACTAATGATCGCAGTACCTATTTCCCTTTTCTTGATCTTCCTGTTGCTATACTTCACCTTCCATTCCTTCAAGCAGGCCACATTAATATTTACTGCCATTCCTATGAGTGCCATCGGTGGGGTGTTTGCCCTGCTAATCCGGGATATGCCATTTAGTATCAGTGCTGGAGTTGGTTTTATCGCCCTTTTCGGTGTCGCCGTACTGAATGGTATTGTATTGATAGGAAAGTTCAATCAGCTTGAAAAAGAAGGGATGACCGATATTATACAACGTGTAAAGGTAGGGACTGAGATCAGGTTACGACCAGTATTGATGACGGCTACTGTGGCCTCTTTGGGATTTTTGCCAATGGCCATAAGTACCAGTGCCGGTGCAGAAGTTCAGAAACCACTTGCCACAGTGGTTATCGGTGGTTTGGTGACTGCAACGATCCTGACACTCTTTGTCCTTCCTTTGTTATATATTATTTTCAATTCTAAAATCAAGGTAAAACCTACGGATATGAAAACGACGATTAGCATATTTATCCTAGGCTTTTTAGGTCTATCGACTGCTCATGCCCAGCAAAAGATCAATATGGATCAAGCTATTCAGATTGCTGTCGACAACAATAAAGGATTAAAGGCTAACGACCTTGAAATCCGAGCAGCAGAGAGCCTCCTCAGAACAAGTGGAGAACTCCCTAAAACAGACCTGAATTTTCAATATGGCCAAAACGATGGCTTTGAACAGAACGATGCCATTTCCATCTCCCAGACCATCCCCTTCCCTACGTTATTTAAAAATAGGAAAGCTTTGATAACCGAGCAGATGAAAGCCAAACAGGTAGAAAAATCTGTAGGGATTAACCAACTAAAACAACAGGTCCGTACCTACTTTTTACAGATAGCTTACCTAGAGAACAATGAAAGAGAACTTAAATCATTGGATAGTATCTATAGGGATTTTATTCGGATTGCAGAAGTCCGCTATAATGCTGGTGACACCAAAAAGGTGGATATCAATACCGCTCAGGCTAAACAAGGGGAAATCAATTTGTTATATAAACAAAATGAAACCTTGATGAAAAACGCCTATAACAGCCTTAAGAATCTGATGCAGGTTACGGAGGATTTTGAGATTGAAACAGCTGAACTATTTGAGCCCATCCGTCTTTCGGAAATCATGGATACCTCAAAAATTGCTGATCATCCACAGATCCAGGCTCTCTATCAACAGGCACGGATAGCGGAATCAAGTAAACAGGTGGAGAAGTCCTCAGCATTGCCTGACTTTAATATCGGATATACCAATGCCTCTTTAATGGGAATGCATGATAGAAATGGGGTTGAAAAATATTATGGCCGTGGCCAAAGGTTCAATTCTTTTGATCTGGGCATTGCCATCCCTTTAACCTACGGAACCACAAAGGCCAAGATTAGGTCCTTAGACTTTGAAAAACAGGCCGCAGAAATGGCCGCAGAATGGGAAAAGCAAAAACTCCAGAACGAATATAGCAACATGATGAATCAATATGAACAGAACCTAGCTCAGTTCAATTACTTCAAGGACAATGCCCTGCCAAATGCAAGGGAGATCATCAATGCCGCAAAATTAGGTTATTCAGCAGGAGATATTTCCTATGTAGAATATCTTTTTGCCCTTCAGACCACGACAGATATCTACTTGAATTATTTAAAAAGCATTCAAAGTGTCAATGAATCTGTCATTTCAATTTATTCAATTATCAATCAATAGGCTTATGCAATCCATCAATAAAACAAAACAACTATTACTCTGCTTAGGCTTTGCATGCCTCTTAGCTTCCTGTAATAGCAGTTCCACTAAATCAGAAAAAGCTGCGGAGACCGAAGAAGGTCATGGGCATGAACATGCTGCCAGCGAAAAAACGACCATCACTTCCCTAACAGAGGATCAGATCAAGGAGGTGGGCATTCAATTTGGACAGATCGAACAGAAAAACCTGACGGCCAGGATCAATGCCAACGGGGTTTTAAATGTACCCAATAACAACCGTTCCAATGTGACACCGTTATACGGAGGTGTAATTCAATCCCTGAATGTTCAATTAGGAGACCATGTCAGGAAGGGTCAAACGATAGCAACCATTATCAATCCGCAATTCATCCAACTACAAGAAGATTATCTCAATGCCAACAATGAAATCCAAGCGGCGGAACAGGAGCTTCAACGTCAGCAAGAGCTAAATGCCGGTAATGCAGGAGTAAAAAGAAACCTTCAAAATGCAGTGAGTAACCTGAATATCTTAAGGACGAAAAAAGCCTCTTCTGCCAAACAGCTCCAACTATTGGGTATTAACCCCAATGCCATCTCAACCTCTAATCTGAGATCGGCATTAACCATCACTAGCCCGATCAATGGAGTGGTATCCAATATTTTTGCTAAACTGGGCAGCTATGTAGATGTCTCTTCTCCTATAGTTGAAGTAGTGGACAATAGCATGATCCATCTAGACCTTCAGGTCTTTGAAAGGGACTTGCCTAAGTTAAAGGTTGGACAGGAAATCAGTTTTACCACGACCAACAACCCGAGTAAGAACTATACCGCAAGGATATCGCAAATTGGGGCTTCATTTGAAAATGAAAGCAAGACCATCGCCATCCATAGTATGGTCATTGGAGACAAATCTGGTCTGATTGACGGCATGAATACCTCGGGTTCCATAAGTGTGGAAGATGTCACCACAGCGGCAGTGCCTGACGAGGCTATAGTAGAATCAGAGGGAAAAACCTTCATTTTTATCGAAACCGATAAAAAACCGGAAGCAGAACATGAAAACCATGTACATGCTGCAGGCGAGGAACATGACCATGCAGGCGAACATGAACACCCCGAGGAACCACATGTACATAAGGAGGGAGAAAATCATGATCATCCTGAAACCTCCAAACCTATTAATTTTGAAAAAATAGAAGTTGTTAGAGGCGTTTCCAGTATGGGCTATACCGGTATTACCCCAATTATTGAAATACCTGCCAACAGCAGGATCGTAATAAAGAATGCTTTCTTTATCAATGCCAAAATGGTAGGTACAGTTGGGCATAGCCATTAGTACTGTTTCATTTTTCAGCAAATAAGAGCAGGGCACCGAAAATCTCTTTCGGGCCCCTGTTCATTTTATTGTATTTTAGTTGACAGCCTAAAACCTTCCAGGATAACCTATCCAAAATCTTCGTTAAATTTTTGCAATAAGTAATTTTAACTTAAGCAGTTGGATATGGACCTCACTTTAGTTTCATTCGAGACATATTTCGAATTTTCCGAATATGCCTCGAACAAGAGCAAAAGCAATTTCGAATCATGTTCTCGATTTCGAGAATTTTCAGTTTTCACAAATTTTACAGGAAGTTGATGAGAAGTGCAGTTAATTGAAAAAAAGCTTTCCTTTTCCCGTGTCCGCTGGAGGCACGAAGGTTCTCGGAATTATACAAAACATAATGGCACTGGCAAACAGTTCCTGCACCTTCGGTGCAGCATGACAGGGTCGTAGAGAGGAAAAACGTACAGATTCTTCACTGATCGTTCAGAATCAAAATGCGCTTTAGAGGGATTCAGAGTGAAACGAAGAATCTATTTTTTGGTGTTTTTTTAGGATCGTTGTCATCCCGAAATCGTAAGATGAGGGAACTATTTTTATTGATTTGATTGATACGGGGATTTTTAGAAAAATATTTCACCCACGCTGTGGGTTAGCCGTTATTAGCCATCATTAATCTACAAAGATTCCACCCCTGCTGGGGGTTCAGTATTTGATATAATTTATTTGAATGCTTGCATTTTTCCGAGATGTTTCGTTCCTCAACATGGCACAAAAAACAACATAATTACATTGTCCCTACGGAGCTGTTAATCGCAAAAAATCTTTCCTTTTCCGGTGTCAACCTGAGGCACAAAGGTTCTCGGAGCCATACAAACCTTAACTACAATAGTTTACAGTTCCTTAACCTTCGGTTAAGGATGACAAGACCTCTTGAAGGAGAACCGTACAGATTTTTCACATCGTTCAGAATTAAGGTAGCCTAAAGAGCCAACTATTATCCATATAACTTGTTAATAAAGAAAAATCAAGGCGATGAAACATTTTATTCCGGCCCAGCATGAAGGCAAAGACATGGATATCTCCGATTCCATAGAATTTGAGAATGAAATCCAGGCAAAGAATTTTTACTTAGAGGCGAAGAACAGGCTATTGGAGATCAACAATTGGGATCAAGTCGCAAAGGTTCCAGTTTCGACCTTTGAGCATTTGGATGCCTTTGGAAAGCATTCGGAGGGAAGGCCCCAAGAAGGGGATTTTGTGAAGATTGACATTCCAGGACCTGGATTATGGACTGCCTCTGGTTATGATTATGTACAGATAGAACAGATCAATGAATCATCAGACAGCTCCCACGACCTGATTACTCTAACCTTAAGGCCGAGTGCTATGCCGCATCATGAAGACGACCACGAAACCAAGCATTTCTTCAAAAACATGGCAACCTCGAGTTTTCAGGTTAAACGGGACGGTAAGACCGTGGAAGCATTCTATTTCGGCAGAAATGAAATCATGAACTTAGATCTCGACTCGCTGTTGGACCGATTAAGGAATTTATTTGTTGCCTTAGGAGCCAAATTAGGTGCCTCCTATCCGCAATGGAAATCCCTGATCGAAGGCATCCTCCAAAAGTAAATCTAGGGATTCCCCTCCTCCAATAAGGTGTTCAGCAATTCATCTAAGCATATCGTTGCATAGGTAGACTCATGATCAGAATATGCATAAGGCAAAATCAATTGATTATTATGAATGATCTGACCACAGGAATAGAGCACATTCGGCACATATCCATTTCTTTCCTCTTCATTGGCAAATAACAGCGGTTCTGTTAATTTTCCCAGGACTTTGCTAGGGTCATGTAGGTCGAGAAGCATTGCACCGATCACATATTCCCGCATGGGACCTACAGAGTGGGTAATGACCAGCCAACCTTTTTCCGTTTCGAGAGGTGAACCACAATTTCCCACTTGGATAAACTCCCAAGGAAATTCAGGTTCTGCGACCAAATGGATTTCACCATGCCAATTGGTAATGGAATCTGAGAAGGATACATAACTGTTCTCGCCATCTATCCGGCAGAGCATGACATATTTCCCATTGATTTTACGAGGAAAAAGTGCAGCGCCTTTATTGGCAATTTTCCCGTTGATGGGTTGAACCTTGAAGTTGATGAAGTCTTTGGTTGAAAGCAGTTTGGGGAGGATGGTATGGCCATCATAGGCGGTATAGGTCGCATAATAGGTTGTATTGCCTTTCTCGCTTTTGAAAGCTACAAACCGCGCATCTTCAATCCCATTTTTTTCGGTATCACTTATCGGAAAGATTACCCGTTCAGAAATCGATGTATCCAAGGAATATGATATCTCATAATGTGATGAAGCCAACCACATAATCTGATGCATCAGAATCTGATTGTCATGGGTCATCTCATTATCTTCTTCGATTTCCTTGACAAATCGCATCAATTCATCATAGGTAAATGTATCCGTCAATTTCTTTTCAATGATTTCTTGAATATCATCCTGAACGGTATGCATTTGCATCAGTTTCTCAATAAAATCATCTTTTTTATATCGGTAATTCTTGACATGCTTAGGTTTATCCAATAAAATACCAACCTCATCCAATTCGATGTTTAGATTTTTGTCGATGATACCCGAGCGGAAAACGATGGAAGATAAATGCCCTTCGCCAACTGCCCTAAAGCTCAATATCACTCTTTTCTCTCCTTCATGGGTTTGGGATTGATCCGGTGAAAAAACGATGGAGGGGTTGAAATAGGCAGCAGCTTCAATGGAATATTCCATGGTAAAATATGACCCGATCAGTAATTTTTCAACTTCCGTTAGTTTCTTGGCATCAATCTGGAGGTCTTTGAGTTCCTGGGCTTTGAGTTTAAAGTTTCGCTCCAACACATTCAGAACACTGCGGTGCCTACGTGCATAGTTTCTTAAAATCTGGGTAATCAATGCATTCTTTTTTTCATCGCTTAATTTCATTACCCTTTCAATAATCCTTTTTGACCTTTCGGGGGAAAGGTTAAATCGGCGCGCCAATACCCTATCCAACTTTGGTTTAAATAGTATATTCTTTCGGTTTATTGTTATTCCCATTATAGATTTGATTAAAAGTCAACAACTTATTTATAACGATTAAAAACTGGTCTTGTTTAATCTTTGTCATATTTAATTTTTCTGAAGGCTTGGCCTGAACAATTTCCTGTTCTGGAATGTTCAACATATAGTAATGATTTTATTATAAACAATTTGCAAAAGGATATCTATGAAAATTTTGATTATTGGCACTTACCCGCCTAGGAAATGTGGAATTGCAACTTTTACGCATGATTTATTCAACTCCATGATGGATAATTCCAATGAAGTTGATGTCATTGCTATTACCGACGGTTCTGAACATACATTTCCTCCGGAGGTAAAAAAGACCATTAGAAGAAATGAGAAAATAGATTATTTAGAATCAGCAGATTGGGCAAACAACCAACGCTACGATTGTTGCATCTTACAGCATGAATTTGGAATTTTCGGAGGTGAAGCGGGAGAATACATTTTGGATTTCGTTCTACGGATCAACTTTCCAATAATCAGCAATCTGCATACGATCCTTCAAAAGCCCAATCCGCAAGAGTTTAGAGTCATCCAAAAATTAAGCATCCTTAGTGATAAGATTACGGTCATGACCCAGCGGGGAATTGAAATGATGGAAAAAGTTTATCATGTCAACCCCGATAGACTTACATTAATTCCGCATGGTGTCCCGAACTTTAAGCTAAGCAAGGAAGAAGCAAAATCAATTTTAGGTCTGGAAGATAAAAAGGTCATGCTATCGTTCGGCCTACTGGGAAGAAGCAAGGGGTATGAAATCGCCATTGAAGCCACCTCAAAAATCCGTTCGGACAATTTTGTTTACATCATCCTCGGTGCCACCCATCCAAATGTCTTAAAGGAGGAAGGAGATACTTATAAAAACAGTTTGATGCAACAGGCTGGTAATCTCAACCTTTCAGGTAAGGTGTTTTTTGTGAATCACTTTGTAAATGATGAAACATTACAACAATATCTGAAAGCCTGTGATATCTATGTAACGCCATATCCAAATGAAAGCCAAATGAGCAGTGGTACCCTATCCTTTGCACTTGGTGCAGGAGCGGCCGTGATTTCAACGCCATATTGGTATGCCAAGGATCTTTTGGCTGAAGATAGAGGGATGCTATTTGATTTCAATGATGTTTCTGGATTGGCAAATTGCATCAATGAATTGATTGAAAAGCCATCGTTGATGGCAAGTTACCAAAAGCGAGCTGAAAGTTTTGGTAAATCCATGTCTTGGATAAATGTGGGAAAACTACATTTGAGCTTAATTTCTTCCATCCTTAATCCGAAAGCAAAAATACAGAGTATAATAAACCAAGATAAAACAATGAAGTTCCTAGATCCTGGAAAATCAAAGAACTTAATTTCTTCATGATGGAGAAAAATCATGTGGAAAGAACAAGTATGACGAAAACTATAAAGGATTTTTTCGAGAGGGTACCAAGATTGGATTTTTCCTACATTGAAATTTTGACAAAACCTACTGGAATTATTCAGCATGCAAAATTCAATATCCCAGATTATCATCACGGCTATTGTTTGGATGATAATTGCAGGGCTTTGTTATTATTTTGTAAAGCATTTAATCATTTAGATCCCCAATACAGAAATAAGTATATCAGTATTTATTTATCCTTTATCCAATATGCCCAAAAATCAGATGGTACCTTTAGGAACTTTATGTCCTTTGACCATGCTTTCTTGGAGCGGATAGGATCTGACGACAGTTTTGGGAGAACCATTTGGGCCCTAGGCTATCTACTCTCCAGAGAGGAAATAGCCAACTTCCATGCTATTTCCAAGGAAATATTTGATCGTGCCTATCCCCATATGGAAGACTGCAAATCAGTCAGGGCCGTTGCATACCAGATCCTAGGCCTCATACATTACCTTGAAAAATTTCCTGAGGATGAGAAAATCCAAAAACAGCTCCAAAGTTCATGTCAATTTTTAATGAATGAATATGATGCTGCTCAGGATGAGAATTGGAATTGGTATGAGGAAGTGATTTCTTACGACAATGCCGTCCTTCCATTGAGTTTATTAAGGGCATCGCGTTTTTTTGACAACAAGGAACTAGAGAAAGTTGCATTGCATAGCAGCAGCTATTTGGATCAAGTCGTCTTTCAAAAGGGATATTTTGCAAGTATCGGCAACATGGACTGGCTGAAAAAAGATGGTTCTCTTAGCGATTATGGTCAGCAGCCTATTGAGGTCTCGAGTACGATCATGCTATATGATGAACTGAATCATCATGACTCTGGCATTAATTGTCGAGAAAGGATCCTTCAGGCATTTTCATGGTTTTTAGGCATCAATATGACTGGAGATGCATTATTTGATTTTCAAAACATGGCCTGTTTCGATGGATTGGAAGAATATGGAGTCAATAAAAACCAAGGAGCAGAAAGCAATCTATCTTTTTGGCTATCATATTTAGACACAATAAATTACACTCAATTCTAGCAAGTATTTTCCTTGGAAAACAAGTATTAAAAACATGAACATATTGATTTCTCAGGTGTTATTTAATTAACACTGAACATGGAGGAAACATGAAAAAACAAGGAAATACAGCAGTAGATAAACATCCCCATAACAAAAACTCATTGGATTCCAGAAGTACTAACATTAAAGCCGATCCGTCAAAAGAAAGTACTAAGACAGATAGTAATTCACAAGCAGAAACAACAGAAAATTCTGGAAAACAATCTAATGAAAAAAGGGAGAAATGATTAATGTCCTCCGGAATCATTAATTAAAAAATGGAAAAATCCTTTACCCATAGTTCAATCAATACGATAAAAGGCCTTAAGTATGTTGACAGTAATATTACCGGCTTTTCAAGGATTAAAAAGGGTAAAGGGTTTTCCTTTGTTGACCAAAAACAAAAACCTATTTCCGACGATAAAACTCTTACTAGGATCTCATCCTTGGTCATACCTCCAAATTGGACGAAAGTTTGGATCTGTCCTTATAAAACAGGTCATTTACAGGCCACAGGTTACGATATAAAAGGCAGAAAACAATATATCTATCATCCCAAATGGAAAGCTCTGCGAAAGGAAGATAAATTTGCCATGCTCCTGCCCTTCGCTCGAGGCCTGGATAAATTAAAAAAACAGATCAGGAAAGATTTAAAACGAAAGGAGATTGACCTTCAAAAAGTTTCAGCTTTGGCCTTACAGATTATGGACCTGACCTCCATGCGAGTTGGCAATCAATTTTATGAGAAAGAGAACGGATCCTTTGGATTGACTACATTAAAAAATCGACATCTATCCATCGATAAAAATAGGATCGATTTTAAATACATCGGTAAAAAGGGGGTTCCTCAAGAAAAGAAAATAACCGCTAAAAACTTAGCCAGCCTATTGAAAAAAGTGAAAGCCATTCCAGGACAGCAGTTATTTCAATTTGAAGATAGTAACCAGAAAATCCAGCAATTAGATTCTGGACATTTAAATGCATATCTATATCATGTTTATCAGCAGCACATAACCTGCAAAACAATTAGGACTTGGAATGCCTGTTATTTATGCCTAGAACTGTTTTTAAACAGCGAATATTCAGTAGACCCAAAACTACGGTATAAACAGGCTCAAGAAAGCGTCAAAATGGTAGCCAAAGAATTGGGGAACAGTCAAGCCATTGCGCTGAAGCATTATATCCTGCCCGAATTGATCTATCAATATGAGGAAGGAAATTTAGGTAATTGGATTAGGAAAAATAAAAGTAGTTCAAAGGCGTCTAAGACTAAACGCATCAAAGATAAACTATTAAAAATTATTGCTTCCAATTCATAAGCAGTATTTACACTTCAATTTGAGTATAAATACCTGAATATGAAAAAGTTAAAACTATACAATCCGTTAAAGGGTTCAATATTTAAAATATATAGCCATGGAAAATAACGAAAAGAAAATAAATTTAGTAAATCGAGCAGTTGAAATAAACAATGACCGTATTAAGGGTTATAAGAAAGCAATAGAAATTGCTGGCGATGCGAATCTACGGGAGTTACAGGTTTTATTTCAGCAGTACATTGAGCAATCACGTCAATTTATCATTGAGTTAAGCACCTGCTTAGAGCAGTTTGGGCAAGAGCCGACAGAAGACAGCAATTTTACTGGTAAAATTTTCAGGATTTGGATGGATATCAAATCTGCCATTTCACCTTCCATTTCTCAGGCGATCTTGGAGAGTTGCGAGAAAGGCGAGGATGAATTCAAAGAAACCTATAAGGAGATTTTAAGTGATAGTCTAGATGACTATCAAGAATTGACAGGAATACTACAGCAACAACTTGCCACCCAATTAGAAGCGCATCAACATATCAAAGAGTTAAGAGATTTTTAATTAATAAGTACTCAAACACCCATTTCCATATTGACAGGCAGAAGAAAACTCAATTCTTTTGCCTGTATTGTTTTTCTACAAATAAATAGAAAATAAATACGGTTTTTACAGAGTAAAATACGGTTTTTTAGGGGTTTTGACGTTCAGAAATAATTAAAGTTGTATTTTAATTGAAAGGAAAAAACAATGGATTCGAGTTTACTAACTATTTTTTTGATCCTTATCTGTGTTTTAGTATTGGGATATGCCGTATATGGCATCCGAACAAAACGGCGAAACAAAAATTAATTTCAAAAAAACATACGTTTATAAAGCACTGATTTTTAATAGATTTCATGACACGCAGATTTATATGTTATTACTACAGTAATCGTTTATTTATAAAACCTTCATTTTCCTAAAACCCTCCTGCTCTCCGCTAGAGGGTTTTTCCTTGAGGAAATATTTTAAAAATAGGTTTAAAATCTATCCATCGTTTTACGGTTAACCGGAATTTTAGACAGAATCCCGCCTTCTATGATGCCTTGCGAGTAACCTAAAATTCAATAAATTTATTGTTTTGCAATCGTATTCGTAATAATTCTATGCTACCTGAAGATTACAAATTTTTAAACGGAATCCTTAATTATTCTCCATTAGCGACTGCTATATACGATAGTCCTGATTTACGTATTGCTTTTGTCAATGAGGCTATGTTAGAAATGTGGTGCGCCAAGCGGGATATTAGCGGTAGACTATTCAGTGAAGTTTTTCCTTCCTTCAAAGAAAGTGGATTTTCAGCAATATTGGAAAATGTATGGCATAGCGGAAAGAGTTATACCGCAACAGACAAAGAGGCTGAAATCATGAAGGATGGAATTCCAATCAAGCGTTTTTTTGATTTTGAATATAAGGCCTTAACGGATGAGAACAATAGGACCTATGCTATTTTACATACCTCTATCGATGTAACAGAGAAAAATGTTGCACTTAAAACCATTGAATCCCATGTTCAGCATTTAAATTATAACAATGAATTGGAATTGATTACCAACACCTTAGTGCATGATGCCAAGAATCCAATTTCCATTGCAAGGATTGCTATTGAAAACATCCGTAAGAAGCATTTGGTTCAAAACAATGATTTCAAGAACTGGTTATATGTGATTGAAGATGCCCTTAGCAGCTTGACACAGATCATCGACAAAACCTCTCTTTTAAGCGAGGCAAGAACATATAAAATCGGCAAAAAGGTAGTCCATATTTCGGAGAAGGTTAACCATTGGATCCATGAGGCCAAATTTATTCACCAGGTAACCGACCTGAAAATAGACTTAGGAGAATTACATCCCATTAATGCTGAGCCAAACTCCTTAAATCAGGTTTTTTCTAACCTTATAAATAATGCCATCAAATATTCCTCTCAAAAAGATCAACCTATGCTGAGTATTGATAGCGAAAGGGATGAAAATGGGATTTATTATTATATCAGGGATAATGGAATTGGAATACCAACAGTTGATATGGGCGAAATATTTTCCAATATGCATAGAGCCTCGAATGCAGGTAATTTCCAGGGTAACGGAATAGGTTTGTTCATCGTAAAGCGCATGATGGAAAAGCTGCAGGGAAAAATAGAAGTAAGCAGTGAAATCAATCAAGGAACCGAGGTCAAACTCTATTTCCCGATAATTGATTAAGGGGTCACGGTATTGATCGCTTTTGTCCAGCGTTTTTTTTGGCATACTGGGCAGGTTAAATTTTGTCCTACTACAGCCATCACCTTGCCACAGTACATACAGGCAAATGGTCCTTCTTCGGGCTTGAGCGGTTCAATCTCAATATAATCGTCTGGAAAAAGGGGAAGACCAAACTTAATATTTTCTTTACTAAAGCGGATAACACTCATGCTGCCATCTGTTTCTAAAACGGCTGTTCGGACTTGACCTAGATGTTCGATGGATTCATTCCTCAGCTCTGCGAAGAACTCCATTTTTGAGAAGCTGCTTATATTTTCTTCATTAACGGCAAATTCGCCGTCCCTTACCACGACAAAGGGATCACCTTCCATGATTTTGTTCACGAAACTGAACTTTGCTGTCAACCAGGTAATCCCTTTGTAAAGCAAAATTACAGTTAGGAAGACCAGGATAGCGTGTAATATCGGGAGGTCATCCTGGAACATAGGGTCACCTGCTGCAGAGCCTAAGCCCAAGATAATAGCCACTTCAAATAATGTCAATTGCCTCACCCCTCTTCTTCCTGAAATACGGAGGATGATCAAAATCAGCAGGAACATGATCAATGTCCTTAATACAATCTCGACCAATAATTCGGAACTTGCTCCATCAAATAAAATCTTGTATAAGCTATTTTCTTGCATCATGATGAATTGTTTTTTAGCAGAACGATTATCAGCTAGAATTGTTCTATTCACGGAACATAACAACAAAAAATCAGAAGAAGCTATGAAGAAGAAAGGACAAGAAACGAATAATCCAGAGACAAAATATCCTGCCCCTCCATTTAAGAAACAGCCTCAGTCCCCTCCTGGGGAAACGAAATTAATGGATCCTATACCCGACCATGGCGAGAACAGCTATGTTGGGCATGGATTAATGGAAGGGAAAGTTGTGATCATTACTGGTGGTGACTCGGGTATTGGCAAGGCAATCGCCATCGCCATGGCCAGAGAAGGCGCTGATATAGTGATTGCGTATAAGGATGAAATAGAGAACGAAGATGCCTATGATACTGCCGAATGGGTTAAGCAAGCTGGGTCGAAGGTCATTTTATTTAAGGCGGATCTAAGTGAAGAACTCAACTGTAAAAAACTCGTTGAGCAATGTATCACGGAATTCAAAAAAATAGATGTCCTTATTAACAATGCGGCCTATCAGATGACCTATAAGGATATTGAAGATATCACTGCGGAAGAATGGAACAAAACATTTGAAGTAAATTTAAGTGCGATGTTTTATTTGGTAAAATATGCAAAAAAGTACATTCCTGCTGGCGGAAGTATTATCAATACGACCTCGGTGAATGCTTATGACCCTAACCCAACCTTGTTGCCTTATGCGGCCAGTAAGGCAGCCATACAAAATTTCACTTCTAGTTTGGCGCAGAAATTCCTTGAAGAAAACACAGGCATTCGGGTAAATGCAGTTGCTCCAGGTCCTATTTGGACACCTTTGATTCCCAGTACGATTCCCGACCATGAAAAATTTGGAAGCAATACGCCTATGGGAAGACCTGGACAACCCGCAGAGATTGCTCCCATATATGTGTTCCTTGCTTCAGATGCGGCATCCTATATTTCAGGAGCTACCATCCCAGCAACCGGTGGAAGGGTTACTATTTAGCCGTTAGGTCAAACTCTAATTCCAATAAATCTAAACAGGCATTGAATGCACAAATAAATACATCGGCTGCATTGCCTTCTGAAAAATGATATTTTTTGGATATTATTTTACCCTTATTGGAGATAGATAGAAAGACGTCACCAGTCTCACACTGATTTTTGTGTGTCTGTTTGACATCATATGCTTTGCCCGTAATGGCAATGTGTATATCGGCAGGTATGGTTTCCATGATGCCCTTTAGCATGGCTTCAGTAACTTCCATGGATTCTGCAGAATAGGTTTCAAGAAGGTTTTTGGGGACTTTTAAGACATGGATTTTTACTTTTTCACTGAAACAGACCACTGATCCTTCAAGATAATCCCCAGCTTCGGTCTGCAAACTCCATATACTGGTAAAAAAGCCGGCAGGCATACTTTCTGCCAAGGATAATTTTAATTTGTTTGATCGGAAGTACTCTCCAATCCTATTTAATTTTTCTTCATTTATCATCATCATAAAACAATCAATAGTTCTTTTTATTCATCGAGAACAATCGAAGCTTAAAATCGTTCAGTCAGAAGCACTGAACTATATTTGTTAATAATTGTTTATTAAAATAAAAACATCGTATGAAAGCTATTTGGACAGGAGCCATTGGGTTTGGATTAGTAAATATCCCTATCAAGATTTTTTCAGCCACGCAAAGCAGCAGTCTTGATTTAGATATGTTAGACCGCAAAGATCACGCAAATATCAAATACAAAAGGGTGAATGAGGATACGGATAAGGAAGTAAGTTGGGACAATATCGTAAAGGGGTATTTATTGAAAGATAAATATGTGATCTTGGAAGATGCCGACTTTGAGGAAGCTATGCCCGAGAAAAACAAGATGATCAATTTGCAAACCTTCGTCAAGCTCCAAGAAATCGACAGCATTTATTTTGACACCCCCTACTACCTGGAACCTCAAAAATCAGGTGAAAAAGCTTATCAATTATTATTACAGGCTTTGGAAAAAAGCAAGATGGCAGGTTTAGGGACCTTTGTTATGCGAAGTGTAGAAAATTTAGCAATCATTAAACCATACAAAAACATCCTCCTACTCAACAAACTGCGTTTTGAGGAAGAAATTAGGGATACGGAAGAATTAAAAACACCTTCCAGTAAAATCTCTAAACAGGAGATGGATATGGCACTTCAGCTCATCAAAATGAATAGTAAGGAGTTTGATATCTCCGCTTTCAAAAATGAATATTCCAAGGAATTAATGAAAATCATCAATCAAAAAAGCAAAGGAAAGCGCGCTACCATCCGAAAGATCAATGTGGAAAATACCAAAGCTACCGACCTATTGGAAAAATTAAAGGCCAGTCTGGCTTAAAATTTAGACAGGGCTTTTTTAATATCGACTTTACTACTATTGAGGTCTTTCCAAGGGTCCTCAATGCTGCTGGCCCGACCATAGACATTAAAAATATGGAAATCCTGAATGGAAAGGTCATAATTCACTTCTTCCCAAAGGACGGGCGTACTAACAGTAGCATTAGGCTTGGGACGGACGGAATAAGGAGCTACTATGGTCTGTCCTTCTTTATTCTGCAGATAATCCAGATAGATTAAGCCTTTTCTTTTTTTAGGATCCCGAACCAAGCTGGTCGTTTCAGGATGCATTTGATGGACTAATTCAGCAATAAATTGGACAAAATCCCTGACGACTTGATAGTCATATTTACCTGCAACATTCATAAAGATATGTAAGCCACTGGAACCTGAGGTCTTTATAAAGGCGGGAATATTGCCTTTGTCCAAAATTTCCTTGCTGCTTAAGGCGACATCGATGATATCTTCCCAATCTGCGCCATTAGGATCTAAATCTAGAACAGCATATTGCGGCTTTTCAGGTTTTTTATAGGTAGAAAGCCATGGATTTATTTCGATAGAACCGAGGTTTACGATATAGAGTAAGCTAGGTAGATCATTGCATACAAGATAGTCAATGGTCTTGGATGTACTTTCAGAAAACACTTCGGTTGTCTTGAGCCAAGCTGGAATTTTATCAGGGTCAACATCTTTTTGAAAGAAGCTCTGTTTATCGATTCCATTAGGGAACCTATTCATGGAAATAGGTTTATCCTTTAGGTATGGTAATATAAAGTCACCCATCTTTTCATAGTAATCTAACAGATCACCTTTGCTGATTTTTTCTGTCGGCCAATAGAGTTTATCTAGATTGGTCAATTTGAGCGTTTTTTTACCAAATTTTAGTTCTTTATCCATGATCTTATTTTCCTTTCTTGACTCTTCGTTTGCAGGTTCTTCCTTGGTAGTTTCTTCTGCGGACTTATCTTCTCGGATACCTTTGAACACCGGATGTCGCAGATGTTCGTCCATGGTCCATTCCGAAAAATAAACATCGCAAACCAATTGAGGCCTTAACCAGGTGACATCTTTCTCTTTGGCTATTTTTTCAGACTTTGGAAAGGGTTTGGTCTGTGTCTGTAAGGGTTTAAATAAAGCAGAAAGCGATTTTAACAGTTCCTCATTAAACCCCGTACCACAATTGCCAATATATTTGAATTGTCCTCCAGATTTAATCCCTAAAACTAATGCGCCAAAATAAGACCGAGAACCTTCAGGTTTAGTGAATCCACAGATAATGGCTTCTTGGGTATTTCGGATTTTTACCTTAAGCCATTTCCCACTCCTCAGGCCCATATCATAGGGGCTATCCTTAAGCTTAGCAATAATTCCTTCCCATTTTTGCTCCCTAGCATAGGCTAAGAGGTCTTGATGCTTTGGAATTATTTCCTCAACCAGTTTAATATGTTGGAATTTATGTTTGGAAAACAAAAGCCTTAGTATTTCTTTCCTTTCTGTTAAAGCATAGGATTTCAGGTCTACATCATCCAGATACAGGATATCAAATACATAATAATAGAGTTGAAAGTTATTTTGTATAGGTTCTCCAGACTGAAGGTATTGAAATTGGGATATTCCCTGTTTATTTTCAATCACGATCTCACCATCAAGGACGCATGCTCTGCTTAGGTTTTCGAGATCCTTGAGAATACTGGGGAATTTCTTGTTCAGGAGATTTCCATTTCTTGAGATTAATTTTTTAGTACTGTCCAAAGCATAATAGAGCGAACGAAAACCGTCAAATTTCTTCTCAAAGAGCCAATCTTGGGAATCAGGAATGGATTGGCTTAATTTAGCGAGCATGGGTTTCAGCTGTTTATCCTCGATGTTTTGGGACTTTTTTTTTACGGTTTCAGAATTAGCTTTTGTTGATTTTTTCTTAAAGTCTTTCCCTTCGGCCTTAATGGAATCACTGACCAACTTTTCCGCGTCAAAGGGATTATCCGAAGAGTATTCATCCTTATGTTTGATCAAAAGCCAATTGTCGGAATCAGCTCCATTCATTCTGACAAGAGCAAAATCACCTTTCAGGATTTTCCCTTTCAAGGTAAACTTGATGTTTCCATTTTTCCATTGCTTTAGGAAATCCTTGTCGGACTTCGCTTCCAAGGGGATAAAAGTTCCTTCATCAAAGATACTAACTGTACCGGCACCATAATTTCCTTTAGGTATATGGCCTTCAAAAGAGCCATAGCTTAATGGATGGTCTTCGACCTGCACAGCTAATCGTTTGTCCTTCGGATTTAGGGATGGTCCTTTTGGCACGGCCCAACTCTTTAGCGCGCCATCGATTTCTAGTCTGAAATCATAATGTAGCCTACTGGCATGGTGTCTCTGTACGACAAAATGCTGGCCAGTAGATTTGATTTTTTCCTTTTTAGCCTGAGGTTCTGCTGTCTGGGAGAAATCACGTTTTTTATTATATTGATCAAGGTTCGACATATCTTCAATGGAAGAACAAATCGAACCTTGATAAAGTTTAGAAATTATTGAATCAAGCCGTTCAAAACGGCATACTTAATCAGTGCGGGTGTATTCTTAGATTTTGTTTTATCAATTAAGTTTTGCCTATGTCCTTCAACGGTACGTTTAGACAAGAACAATTTTTTTGAGATTTCTAGGTTTGTTAGGCCTTCACCTAAGAGTTCCAACACTTCCAATTCCCTGGATGTCAAATCTAGTGCTACCGGATCAAATTCGAGGTCTTTGCTCCTGTTTTTCTCAATACCTGAATTGATAAATCCCATGGCTAGCTCTTCGCATAGGTACTTCCCGCCCTGAGCCACGTGATTGATACAAAAAATAAGTTCGTCCGAACCCACATTTTTAACCAAATAGCCCTTTGCACCATATTCAAAAGCCTTGAACATATGCTGTTCACAGTCCAGCATAGTCAATACTATGACCTTAATATGGGGGTGTTTTGCGGTAACTTCTTGGATAAGCTGTAAACCGTCAAGATTGTTCATCCCGAGATCCGTAATGACAACATCGACCTCCACATCTGAACTTAATGTTTGCAGGGCGTCCATGCCGTTACTGACATCTGCCACTACATTAAAATTTGTTTGGGAATTCAAAAGCAGCTTAATACCATTTCTAACCACTAAATGATCTTCAGCTAAAAGTATCTTAATATCGCCCATTTTTAAAATACGTTTAAAGTTATGTCCACTGCGGTTCCTTTTTTTAATTCCAAAATTTCTATTTCACCTTGATATAAATCAATTCTATTTTTAATACTTCTCAATCCAATTCCTTTTTTCATGCTATTTGCTAATTCCTCAGAAAAGCCCACACCATTGTCCTTTACCATAATTTGAATTTTGTTTTCATTCATTCCTACTTTTACAGCGACTTTATTTGCATTAGAATGTTTCAGGCAATTATTCAATAGTTCTTGGACGATTCTATAGATCACTAACTTAACTTCTTGCTCTACCTCCTCAACTTTCTTGGTAATGACAGTGGTAATTTTGAAATCCGACATATCAATTCGGTTAACCATAAACTGGATTGCAGCCTTGAGTCCAAAATCATGGAGGACGGCAGGTACCAAGTCGATTGAGATATTCCGTATTTGCGCAATAGCATCGTTCAACATCAGTTTAATGTTCTGCATTTCATTCTTATTACCGACATTATCCTTCTCCAGGTGCTGAAGGTTTAATTTTATGGCATATAGGGTTTGGGCGACACTATCATGTAATTGGGTTCCTATCCTAAATCTTTCCTGTTCTTGGGTATCAACAATGGCCTGAAACACTTCTTTTTTCAGTTCCACCCAATGATGGTGGGGATAAAATTTTTTATCAAAAAGGAGCATGCAATAATGCGGATCCTGGAACTGATTGATATATTTTTTAATAAAGGTTTCAATTTTTAGGAAGGAACTTCTGTTTTTCTTGAACCTCAGATTGACCAACAATGGTTTTCTGGACTCATCTCTATTTTCAAAAATCCCCTTTAATCTATATGCATCTTCTGAGTTCAAAAACTCAAAAATATCTCTAGATATTAACTCCTTTCCTTTTAGCCCAAATATGTAATCAAATCGCCCATTAACGCGTATAACATGAAAGTTTTTGTCTAAAACAAGTATAGCAAAGGGTCCTTCCTTAAAAAAGACATCAAAGCACAAAAAGTCACTTTTACAATCTTCTTGTAAGAGTGTATATCTTTTATTGTTAACTGAATTGTGAAATGAATCTTCTCTTGAAGTTAGCATGACTAATTAACCTTAACTTTTTGTACTTTAATTAGTTTACTTGTTTACATCAATTTATTTAGAACTACATCTTTCTAAATCAATTTTATTTTTCATCGGTAATACTTAGTTAACTTTTTAATTAAGCTATTAAAATTAACTAAAATTAATCGCTATCAACTTGGGGTCAGGATGAATTAAAAACAATTCAGTACTTTTTAACTGATTTCAGGTATTTGTCGCAATTTCGCCACAAATTTAAGTGTAACAAATGAATCCAAATCCTTTCAATAGTTCGTCTTGAATGGAAATTAACAGTTCGAAACCTTTCAATCCTATAAAAGCAAGAGATTAATACCTGAAATAAATTTTAATACCTGTTTTATCATAATGCACTCAACAGCGTAAAACATGCTCATAAACAATACGTTATAATGTTATATAACATATAACATTCAATCATGAAAAATCTAATTAATGATGTGATTGTGCAGAATTCACCAATTTTAAATCGGTTGGCAAATAACTTCACTACAGATCAAAACGAAAAGGAGGAGCTGGTTCAAGAAACTTTTATCCGCTCCTTGAAATCAATAGAAAAATTCATCAATCACCCTAAAATAGTTGCTTGGTTATACGTAATCATGAAAAACATCTATTTGAATAAATATAGACGCTTAAATTTATACAGAACTGCAGAAAAAGAACTCACCTATACTGGGGAAAATCGAAGTTCGAAAAACAATGCTGAATCTAGGTTTATTTTAGGTGATATCGAAAAGTCAATCAAGTCTTTATCAGCAGAAAATTATGAGATAATAAGTATGTACCTAGAAGGCTTTAAATACTATGAAATCGCGGAGACCATGGATATTAAGGAAGGAACAATAAAGACCAGGATACATACCATCCGGAGGATCTTAAGGAAAAAACTAAATGTTTATACCAATAACTAGGCAAAGCATATAACTAAGAAACACGATCAAGCAATCTAACACCTATAAACCAATCCAATAAAACGAAAAAAGTCAAGGGAATCCCTTGACTCAAACTCATAATGAAGATCCTATTCTTCATAAAGTTGTTCTGCATTTATCCCCAGTGCAGTAATGGATTTTAAAATGGAATAACTTACGATATTGATGCCCTTTACAGAAAGCAAATATCCATCCACATAAGGGGCAATCTGCCAATCGTTGATATTTGTTATTTCATTTAATGCGTCCTTGACACTGTTTAATTGATGCAGAGAAACCTTTCCAATTTCAAATTTTAGACTTTCCATGATATACCTCCTATACTAAGTGTTTTTCGAAAAATGTTAATTAAATTGTTGATAAATGGGGAGTAATGGATAAATAAATATCCATCAACAAACTATCTATCAACAAGTTACATAATTTTAGAAAAAATTACAATAGTAGCAGGTGAAAATGTAATAAGGTGGAAGATTTATGTAATAAAGTGCTGAAAATTGAAAATCAGACAATTTGCTTGTGATGAAATGTGGGTTTCCAATTCTGAACAATTAGTAAAGAATCTGTGCGGTTTTTCTCCCTAAGACCCTGTCATCCTTATTCGAAGGTTAACGAACCGAACGCCAACACAGATCATAACATTTTCATGATGAACTTTGCTCTGTTCCGAGATCCTTATTAAGATATGTCAAAATAATATTCTTTCTATTTATCCTTTTATTTTTATTCTAGATTTTTCGTACATTTACTATGCAAACATAGGAAAATCTACCATGAAGTTTAGAAAAGCCCATATTATGGACTTAGAAAGAATCATAGAATTACTTTCGGACGATATGTTAGGGAACATGCGCGAGGCTTATCGGCATCCACTTCCTGCGGAGTACATTACGGCCTTCAATAAGATCAATGAAGACAAAAACCAAGAGCTTTTGGTAATGGAAACCGAGGATGGCAAAATTATTGGCTGTTTGCAATTGACATTTATCCAATACCTGACCTATCGTGGAGGGATTAGGGCCCAGATCGAAGGGGTTAGGATTGATAAGGCAGAGCGGTCTAAAGGTTATGGCGAAAAGATGATCCGATATGCGATCCGAAGAGCAAAAGAAAAAAGTGCTCATGTCCTTCAACTCACCGTAGATAAAGTAAGACCCGAAGCCTTGAAATTTTATGAGAAGCTCGGTTTTAGGGCAAGTCACGAAGGGATGAAACTACATCTCTAAGCAAAAAGAAATGTTTAACAATAACATGGCGGATGGCCATATAAAAAAATCCCTGACCACCTGGTCAGGGGTTTTTGTTTTATTGAAGATAGAATAAAAAAAAGCCCAAAATAATTTTTGGGCTTTCCTCAAATGTCTTTTTTTATCCAGCAGGTGTTGGTTCAGTGGGAACCTCAGGGGTTTCAGGAACCTCAGGAGTTTCTGCAGGTGTAACTTTCATATATTCTTCATAAGACGCTTCATCTGTAGGAAACCCAATGCGTAAAACATTGCCTTGAAGAGATACAGGCAATCCAAAAGTACAGCCTTGGTTATATTTAATCCGGTCATTTATACCAGGGTAAATACTATTGTTTACTGAATAATATTCAAAATCACCATTTTGGTTCTTATCTTTCGCATCCGTGAAAACACAGAACTGTCCACGACTCACCGTCAACTTATTATCCGCTGTGAATTCAAGCATTTTTAAGGTGTCCAAATGAGGACCTTCAGTGATAATAGTATCTGAATTACGAATTCCATCAACCTTAACCCATTTACCAATCAGCTCTGCAGTATCTTTAGGAGTTTTTACTTCTTCATCCTCTTTGGAGCAAGCTGTAAATGCTCCTAAAACAGCAACGAAACAAATAATGTTTAATATCTTTTTCATAAATAATCTATACTAATTCATGTAGAAATTTAATTCGGTTTAGGCCAGGACCTATTGGGGCGCAAATTGCTAAAAATTAAACCGACCGACAAATAAATTAATGTTTATCCTTTCCTATCCCAAAGATCTTCTTGACAAGGAGAACAACTCCCAGTACGATAAAACCTACTACAAGACCCATTCCAAATTCTTTCACGATTGACGGAACCTGTGGAAGGAAATGGTGGAAATAATCGATATTATGCACAAAAATACCCCCTGCAACCAATAATAGGGCTAAGGTTCCGATAACCCCTAATGCTTTGATTACAATCGGCAAAAGTTTTACCAGGAGATGCCCTAATTTAGCAGCTATTCCCTTATCGTTAGATTTTTTGATCAGGCTATGTCCGGCATCATCCATTCTCACGATCAAGGCCACAATACCATAGACCCCTACTGTTGCCAGGATGGCAACCACGGAAACCGTAAGGATCTGAATGGCCAGGCTTTCTTCAAGGACGGTACCTAATGCAATGATTACAATTTCAACAGATAAGATAAAATCTGTGGTGACTGCGGATTTTACCTTTGCAGACTCTGCAGCTTCACCTTCCAGGGCTTGCTCCTGTATGACCTCCTGCCCTTCTTTTTTTCGGTGAAAAAGATAATGAATAACTTTTTCAGCTCCTTCGTAAGCTAAATAAGCACCACCAATCAATAAAATATATTTAATCACTACGGGCAGGAAAGCATTGAGCAACAAGGCGACAGGCACGATAATCAGCTTATTGACAAAGGACCCTTTCGTAATTGCCCAGAGCACTGGAATTTCTCTAGAAGCTAAAAATCCGGTTGCTTTTTCGGCATTCACGGCCAAATCATCTCCTAAAATACCTGCGGTTTTCCGCGTTGCGATTTTACTTGCAACTGCTACGTCGTCCATAAGAGCGGCGATATCATCCAAAACCGCGAATATTCCTGATGCCATATATGATTTTTTTAATTTACTCCTAAAATAAACAGATTTTGCTCAAAATCACGCAATCCCTTAATTTAATTGAAAAAGCGGCTAAAAATAATTTGGAAAATCTTACCCGATAAAAGCAAATCATATACCAAAACAACAGGGATGCAGGCAATTGGACTTAATTTTTAGGCCATCAAAACTGCTAAACTATTCCTAACAGAACTAAATATTAATCATTGGTTTTCCGATAAAACCATTGGTTAATCCGAATATTATTTCGTTAATATTTTTAATTAATGAATATTATTCGTATCTTTGCAACAGTGAAGGAAAAAAACACATTTGTGTATAATGATCATTCAGCATCACCTAATTATTACTTCCTTTAATTTTAGCGTCAAGAATATTTGGTAATTATCAGCCAAAGAAATCAACGCGCCTTCTATATCCCAAAATGGGAATCATTACAGCCTTATTGCATCTATCTACAGATAATGGCTCATTGAAAAATTTAAAAAATTTATAAAAAGAATAAAATATGACAGATTTTAAAGTTGGAATTATTGGAGCTGGCCCTAGTGGTTTAGCTATGTTAAGAGCATTTGAATCAGAACAGAAAAAAGGTAATCCCATCCCAGAAATTAAATGTTATGAAAAACAAGATAATTGGGGCGGCATGTGGAACTATACCTGGCGAACGGGTGTAGGGAAATTTGGCGAACCATTACATGGAAGCATGTATAAATACTTATGGTCCAACGGGCCAAAAGAATGTCTGGAATTTGCAGACTATACTTTTACGGAGCATTTTGGACAACCTATTTCGTCCTATCCTCCGCGTGAAGTACTGTTTGACTACATTCAAGGCCGAATTAAGAAAAGTAACGCAAGAGATTATATCAAATTCAATACGGTAGCTCGCTGGGTCGACTATATCGAAGATAAAAAACAATTTAGGGTCGTATTTGATGACCTACAAAAGAATGAGACATTCGAGGAGTACTTCGATTATCTTGTAGTAGGTACGGGGCATTTCTCAACGCCTAACATGCCTTATTTCAAAGGTATTGACAACTTCCCAGGTGCAGTGATGCATGCGCATGACTTCCGTGGTGCGGATCAATTCATTGGACAAAAGCTATTGTTGATCGGAAGTAGTTATTCAGCTGAGGATATTGCGGTTCAATGTTTCAAACATGGCAGTGACTCGGTGACCATTTCCTATAGGACCAATCCAATTGGCACGAAATGGCCAGAAGGAATCAAGGAAAAACCGTTGGTAACTCACTTTGATGGCAACACTGCTTATTTTAAGGATGGTACGACAGAAGATTATGACGCTGTGATCCTTTGTACAGGATATCAGCACAAGTTCCCTTTCCTACCGGATGAATTACGTTTAAAGACGAAGAACTGTCTGTATCCAGACAATTTATATAAAGGCGTAGTATTCAATGAAAATGAGCGACTTATATTCTTAGGAATGCAAGACCAATACTATACATTCAATATGTTTGATACTCAGGCTTGGTTTGCGAGGGACTATATGTTGGGAAGAGTTGATTTCCCATCTAAAGAGGAAAGAGATGCCGATATTAAACAGTGGATGGATTACGAGGCTAAAACCGTAACTGGTCCTGAGCATGTAGATTTCCAGACAGATTACATCAAGAACTTGATCAGTTACACGGATTATCCTGCATTCGATTTAGACCGTGTGGCGGAGATGTTTAAAAGCTGGTTAAACGACAAGGAAGTCAATATCCTGAACTATAGGGATCAGGTTTACAAGTCGGTCATGGATGGTACAAGCGCTGAACCTCACCATACCCCTTGGATGAAAGAATTGGATGATAGCTTAGAGCGTTATCTAAATGAAGTAACCATCGATGAAAAAGAATTAGATAAGGTTATAAATTACTAATTGAGAAAGCAGGGATTTATTTCTCTGCTTTTTTCATCACAATGCATTAAGTACTGCCCTAATACGCAGTACTTTTTTCTTTCAATAAATTAATTTACGGGCTAACTTTTATCTGTTATTAAGAATGCTTAAATTAGGTTAACACTACTATTAAATTCACCTATGGCATCAATATCTCAAAACATTACGGATTACCCCAATAACAACACCAATTTTTCAGTTTGGAAATTCAAGGATGGAACAGACTATAAAGCTGTTTTTGAAAGGCTTTGTGGACTGGTTTCTAATCTGAACCATTCATTTGTGGTTCGTACGCCAAATGGCAGGACCAGTTGTATTATGGGGATCGGTTATGAGGCTTGGAATAAATTAGGTATGCCTACTCCCCTTCCTAAGGAACTGGAAACTTTTGAAAAGATAGTTGGAGGAAAACATACTGCTGTATCCACGGAGGGAGATTTACATTTTCACCTTCGCGCTGAAAATGCTGGCATCTGTTATGAAATGGCGAAGGATATCTACGATATCATCAATCCAGTTGCCGATAATTTGGTTGAAGTACATGGCTTTAGGTTTTGGGACGGCCGTTCCATCCTTGGCTTTGTCGATGGAACAGAAAATCCAATTGGTGATGAACGAGCTCAATTTGCATTGGTTGGTGAAGAAGACCCTCAATATCAAGGTGGAAGTTATCAGTTTGTGCAGAAATACATCCACAATCTGAAGGCATGGGAAGAACTGCCAACTACCGAGCAAGAGAAGGTATTTGGTCGGTACAAATTATCGGATGTGGAGATGACGGATGAGGTAAAACCAAAGAATGCCCATAGTGCATTGACCAGTATTACAGATGAGAATGGGAAAGACCTAAAGATTGTGCGGGACAACCTTCCGTTTTCAAATCCTTCAAAAGGTGAATTCGGCACTTATTTTATTTCCTACGCCAGTAAATTCTCGACAACCAAAAAGATGTTGGAGAATATGTTCTTGGGAGACCCTATAGGCAATTATGATCGGATATTGGATTTCAGCACTGCGGAAACAGGTACACTTTTCTTTGTACCTACGCAGGAAATGCTAGATAATTACTCGGCCACAACATAAATGAAATATTTTATTCAATAAATTTTCAGAAACCCTAGTATGATTTTCTTATAAATATCATTCTAGGGTTTCATTTTTATATCTACTTTTGTTGACTTCACCAAATAATTAATCGCTAATGAGAAATAAGCTTTTCAAAAGGAAGAGTCTAGAACTGATCATCAAGGAAAAGGGTCAGTCCGAAAGTATGAACAAGGTCCTTGGAGTTCGAGACTTAGTTTCCTTAGGAATTGCTGCCATCGTAGGTGCCGGAATTTTCAGTACCATCGGATTGGCTAGTTTTGAGGGTGGCCCTGCCATTTCTCTACTTTTTGTGTTTGTTGCTTTTGCCTGCGTATTTACGGCTCTTTCCTATGCACAATTTGCCAGTACCATTCCGGTTTCGGGTAGTGCCTATACCTATGCTTATGTCGCATTTGGGGAACTATTCGCTTGGATTATTGGTTGGGCATTGGTTTTAGAATATGCTGTTTCCAATATTGTGGTTTCCATATCATGGTCGCAATATTTCGTTACCATGCTGGAAGGATTTGGGATTCATATCCCTGCATGGCTTTCTATGGCGCCCCAATATGCCTTGGAAGCTCATCAGAAGTTAGTTGAGTTAGGACCGGAAGCTTTGACGGTTGCAGATAAGTTGGGCCTGAGGGCCTATGAATCTGCCCCTCGGATTGGCGAGGTACCTATTATTTTTGATCTTCCTTCTGGGGTTATCATCAGCTTGATCACTTGGTTGGTATACCGAGGGATTAAAGAGTCTAGAAGGGCTAGCAACATCATGGTGATGGTAAAGATCGGTGTGATCTTGGCTATCATTTTTGGTGGTGCCTTTTTCGTCAATCCTGAAAACTGGGTACCCTTTGCTCCAAATGGTCTTCAAGGGGTATTAGGATCAGTTGCAGCCGTATTCTTTGCTTTTATTGGATTTGATTCTATCTCGACCACTGCAGAAGAATGCAAGAACCCCCAGCGGGACCTTCCAAAGGCGATGATCATCACCTTACTGATCTGTACTGTTCTTTATGTAGGGATAACTTTGGTGTTGACAGGGATGGTAAATTACACTGAACTGAACGTAAAAGATCCCTTAGCATTTGTTTTTAAATACATAGGTGTTGATTATTTAGCTGGGATAATCTCAGTTACCTCAGTTATTGCGATTACCAGCGCACTTTTGGTCTATCAATTGGCTCAACCAAGGATCTGGATGACCATGAGTCGGGACGGCTTGCTCTGGAAGAAGTTTGCTACCATTCATCCAAAATATAAAACACCTTCCTTTGCGACGATCGTGACAGGTTTTGTGGTTGCTATACCTTCCATGTTCTTCAAGATGGATTTCTTTGTGGATCTAACCTCCGTAGGTACCTTCTTTGCCTTTATTTTAGTCTGTGCGGGTGTACTCTACATGGATTATTCCGGCTTATCCAAGCAGTCTAAATTTAGAGTTCCTTATATCAACGGTAAATATCTGATCGGATTAGGTTTTGTGATTGCTTGGGTTTTGATCTGGAAATTTAACCAAGAAGCCATCCATGAATGGCAACACTTGGATTTCTTGTATATCCTGGAGCATAAATCGTTGATTTTGATCTTTTGGGCTGTGTGGGTTGTACTTGCTATTATGGCTTTTAAATACAATTTCTCCTTGCTACCTGTGATTGGGATCCTTATCAATCTCTATTTGATGACCGAGCTAGGTACGAGCAACTGGGTAATCTTTTTGATCTGGTTGGCTATAGGATTAGTGGTTTATTTCTTTTACGGTTATAAGCATTCCAAGCTAAACAACCCTAAAGCAGAAGATATTGCATAAGAAAAAGCCGCATCAAAAAGATGCGGCTTTATTCATTTATTTAATATTAACATTATTTCCAGCCTGGATTTTGAGTTAAATTCTTATTGAGTTCCAATTCCTGGATCGGAAGCGGATAGAAATAATCTTTAGCTTCATCAAATACTTTTTTGATATGGGCATTGATAATCACGTTTCCGCTTTTTCCGTTTTCCAATAAGATCTCTGATCCTAATTTTAACAATTGCACGCCAGGAGCTGTTGGTTTTGTTCCTTCGTAAATCCAAACGTCTTCTTTACCATCACCATCGAGGTCAAACTTACCAATGTTAGGGAAATACATTCCTTTAAATTGACGAGTGATCAATTGACCGCTTTTCCATCTCAAAATATCATCCCAACGGTAAGACTCCATAACCAATTCAATCCTTCTTTCCCTACGGATTTCTAAAATGGTACCTTTCATGGCTCCAGCTACTGCTGGGTAATCTTTTGCCAGATACGGATCTGCATTGCTGTTTGCCGTCGCTAATACCAAGTTTGGCATTTCTGCTCTTGCACGGATTAAGTTAATGGATAGATCAAGATCCGCCTGGGTCAAAGTTCCCAATTCAGCTTTTGCTTCAGCATAGTTCAACAGAACTTCAGCATAGCGGAAAATAGGCATATCATTTTCAGAACGATTATAGTTATCATATTTCACATCACCAACGAATTTGATTAACTGATAGCCCGTTACGGAATTTCCAAAATTAGGTGCAATTGGTGCTGCCCCTCCTATTCTGGTATACCCAGGGGTCCTTATGGTTTGATGTAACCTTGGATCCCTATCTTTTACCTCTTCCAAGAAGGTCATTTTATCATAGTTAGGTTTGTCCGTGAAGCGTGTTCCGTCTTTCATTAAATAGGAATTGACCAAGTTTTTCTCCAGGCCAGGCTTACCGTATGAAGCTGTAATGGTATAATAATTTACATTGTGCCAAATCTGTAGGGCATCAGAAAACTTACGAGCCAAAATAACTTCTTGGGATACGCTATTGACAGAGCTAAAAAGTTTGCCATAAGAATCAACTCCAGCGCCTGTATAAAGACTATACTGACCAGCATCCATTAATTCTTTAGAAGCTGCTACTGCCATTTCAAGGTATTTATTTGCATTTGGCAGGTTCAATTCTGTATGATATTTCCTGAAAGTACCTTCAAACAAGGCCACTCTTGATTTAAGTGCCAAGGCGGTCCATTTTGTTGCTTTTTCATCGGACTTTGCGTCTGACATATTCTTGATGGCGAAATCCAAATCTGCCATGATGGAATCAACAATGAGCGATCTAGAATCACGTTTTTTCGATAATTCCTCTTCATCATTGACATCAAGGACCTTTCCGTACCAAGGCACATCTCCGAAACGTCTAACCTTATCATAATAGAAATACGCCCTGAAGAATTTGGCTACACCTGCATAAGGCGCAGCATCCTGTACCGAAAGATGATTATAGCAGTTTTCAAGGAAGAAATTAATGTTCCTTAGTTGCGTCCAAGACCAGCCACCGCCACTTACAGGGACAATTCTTTTTCCCGTTAATTCATCTTGCAGCGTGGTTTTGACGATATTATCAATTGCTTCGTTATAAATTCCTTCAGCAGATGGAAGGGCACCGTCATAAAATGAATTGCTGAACAATTCAAGATCTTTGACACTTTTGAAAGAGACATCGGGAGAGATATTAGCCTCCGGCTGTCTATCTAAATAATCCTTACTACATCCTGTAACTAGAACAGCAAGTAGAATATATAATATAAATGAGTTTTTCATGGGTTTAGAAAGTAAAGTCAAGTCCAAAAGAAAATGTTCTAGAATAAGGGTAAGCTCTACCGTTTGATTCTTGAGCTGCTTGTTCTGGGTCAATATATTTTGACCTTAATTTAGTCGCTGTCCACAGGTTTTCTCCAGATAGATAGATCCTTGCATTGCTCAGTTTCAACTTGCTCATGATTGCGTTTGGAAGGGTATAACCAATGGTTAAGTTTTTCAAACGGATATAAGCTAAATCTTGCAGATAACGGTCTGATTTGACATTCAGGGAGCTGTTACCATCCAAAGCGATATAACCACGCAGTAGAGGGAAATAAGCATCTGGATTTTCAGGAGTCCATACATCTTCTACAAAATCTTTAGGAACGAATGAATAGTAAGGTCTGGAATAAGGCCCCCAGAACTTATCCGCATTGGAACCAGGCCACCAGTTCTGTTTTCCGATACCTTGGAAGAATGCCGAAACATCAAAACCTTGCCAGTTGGCACCTAAGTTTAAGCCGAAATTATATCTCGCTCTGCTATTACCGATGATAACCTGGTCTCCAGGATCACTAAGGGTATTTTTCCCTTGGTTTACTTCTTTATCCCCATTGATATCCACAAATCTTGGATCTCCAGCTTGCAGCTTAGACCAATCTCCAGGAGCTGAAAGACGACGAGCATCAATACGATCTTGGTTTACATCCCAATTTGCAGCCTCTTCGTTGGTTTGGAACAAACCATCGATCTTATAGCCCCAAATCTCTCCTAATGTCTGACCAACATAATAGTTGTTCAACAACATTTCCCTATTGTCAAATCTGGTAATCTTCGCTTTGGAATCCGACAGGCCTAGACCGAAACTGTAACCAAATGGTTTATCGGCAACTTCAAATTGATCTCTCCACGCTAATGACAGCTCCCATCCTACGTTTCTTAAATCGCCTGCATTCGTTTTCGGAGAACTAGCACCGAATACTGCTGGCAGTGTTTTTCCAGGGATTAACATGTCCAAAGTTTCGCGGATAAAGTAATCAAAGGATGCTGTCAATCTACTTTGAGCAAATTCAAAGTCAGCACCAAAGTTTAAGGTACTGGTTCTTTCCCAGGTTAAATCCCCAGAGATTGGAGACGGTGAACTTAAGAATTGGGTTCTTCCACCATTGGTGATGTAGGCTGAGTTTCCAGCGCCTAATAACGGGATATAACCATAAGGCGAGGCCTCCTGAGCATTACCTAGAGAACCGTAGGATACTCTTAATTTAGCTTCGTTGATATAAGGCTTCACAGACTCTAGGAAAGGTTCTTCCATAATACGCCATCCTGCCGAAAAGGATGGAAAGAAACCAAACTGTTGGCCAGAAGGGAATTTGGAAGTCCCATCATAACGACCATTTACTTCCAAAAGATATCTTCCTTTATAATCATAATTTATCCTTCCGAAAAACCCTTGTAATGCCCAAGATTCTTCACCGCCACGTAATAATGGCACGCCCGTTCCGAGGTTAAAGTCATTAAGGTCTTCCGATAATAGGTTGGTTTGGGTTCCACCCACATTTCGCCAGGTACTCAGTTCTTGGTTGTAACCTGCTGTGGCTCCTAGATTATGATCACCAAACTTTTTATTGAAATTGGCAAAAATATTAAGGGAATGTTTCTTGTAATTCTCTAAGTTTTGAACCAGCTGATCATTTCCCAAATAATTGATCACGCCAGGATATACAGACCATGGAGCCTGAACCCGACGATTAAATTTATCAATCGGATTGTAGGTAAATGTGTAGTTTCCAGTAACTGTCAAGCCCGGCATAATTTGAGCGACAGCCTCAAAAAGGTTGATAAATTCATATTCCTTCTCCCCTCCTTTTGATTTACCGTAAAGCAAATCTGCCATGATACCATCACCGATATTATAATTGTTTAATTCGGTTCTGTATGTAGCCGTACCATCTGGGTTTTGAGGAACATAGGAAGGTAAAGCATGCACAGTTGTGGAGATAAAGTTATTGTTGGCATCTACACTACTGTTCCATCCTGGGAAAGTATAGTTTTGATAGTTAATTTGGCTATTATTGCTCACCTTTAACCAATCCGTTACTTGCCCATTCAATCTAGCTCTTAGGTTGTATCCTTCAAACTTATCTTGTTGAACTTTCATAAGACCGCCTTTCTGGTACATTCTTCCGGAGATATAATAGTCCATTTTTTCAGATCCACCAGAAAAAGTCAGGGCATGTTCCATTGAGTTCATCTTGTCCCTATAGAATGTATTCCACCAATCCGTATTGGCATAATACACGTATTGGTCCTTTCCATTTCTATTTTGGATTACGACTGAAGGTAGAGATGGGTCATTTTTTCGCTTTAGTAATTCGGCATAATCCTCATCGGTATAACCTGTATATCGGTTTCCAGTAGCACGTAAAAACGCTTCGTCATTCAATACGGCAGCATCATAGCCATTGGTGATGAAATCTGTATTGACTGTAAGGTCAGAAGTTCCAAAATTATTGCTATAGCCAATGGTCATCTTTCCGGCCTGTCCCTTTTTGGTTGTGACAAGCATGACCCCGAATGCACCTCGAGCACCATAGATGGCAGCTGCGGAAGCATCCTTCAATACCGATATCGATTCAATGTCTTTAGGGTTGATGGTATTGATATTCCCCGGAACGCCGTCAATTAAGACAAGAGGAGCAGCATTGGCGGAGTTAATAGACGCAAAACCACGGATATTTACCTTTCCTTCACCTCCTGGGCGTCCGTTGGTAAAATTAATGTTCAAGTTAGGCACAGCCCCTTGAAGAGCTTGGGTTGCATTTGCTACAGGACGATCTTGCAATACTTTGGAATCGATCTGTGCGACAGCCCCTGTTAAATTCACTTTCTTCTGCTTTCCATAGCCCACGACCACGACCTCATCTAGGTTTTGATCGGTAGCAACAATAGTAACATTTACTTGAGGTCCAGTAACAGTAACAGTTTTAGCAGAATAACCGACCATGGAAATTCTCAGTTCGTTCCCCACTGAACCAGAGAGTTCAAAATTTCCATTTTCGTCAGTTTGGGTACTAGACCCAATCGTGACATTACTTACTGATGCGCCGACAACAGCCTCACCTGTTTCTGCGACTACTTTACCTCGAATAATGTTCTGACTGATTTCATAAGTCCGCTCTATTGGGACATGCTTATAGGTAGCATGTGCAGCAGACCAAGAAAGAAGCGATAAGCCCACAAGAATGGGTAGGTAGGTGTAGTTCTTTTTCATGGTTTAAGTACAATTTCTTTGCGAGCAAAGAAAGGTTTTACAATATTGGTTTATTATTAAGTATTTGTTATTAGTAGGTTAAGATGTTAAAGATTTATTACTAAGTGCAATTAGTTAATTCAAAAATAACAAAAAGGTTTCGCTACTTCATCTAAAAAATCAATATAATTAAAGCTTAATAATCAAGCATTAGTTAATTTTATAACCATTTCTTAATAGAAAGCCGCTTTCAAGAAAAAATAAATAAAATGTTGTAACATAGAATATTCCCACTGCTTAACAAACATTATTTTAAGCATGTTTTTTTGTTTAATAACCTTAACAAGTTGGATCCCCTTAAAAGATTCTTGTCAGTCAATAAGGTAGGATGCCACATATTTTTAAAGGACTGGTTTTGAAATATATCCCAAAAGCCATTGATCATGAGCAACTCCTAAAATTATGCTCTTGAACAACAGTAATACTGTATAAAAAAACGACCTATTAATTCAGAATCCCAACAAAATTAGCTGTTATCAGGGATGGTTTTTCTGGCCTATTCTGCTCATTTTTGTGGAATAACATCATATTTAATGAAAAAACTATTTTTCTCATTTTTACTTATCAGCTTTTGGAATCTAACTTTGCTAGCACAGGAACAAAAGCTTCACAGAATCGACTATCGCCCTATTTTAACTGGAGAACAAAAGGATCAAGTAAGCACTTCAGATAATTATTCATTGAGGGCTTGGTTCAATGATACTTTTATTAAGACATCGGTCAACGAACAACCTAGTCGGTTGCAGATTATCAACAAAAAGACAGATCGCTCTTTCTTGTTGTTTCCAGAATCCGAACAGTATTATATTTACAATGAAGGTAATGATGGTGAAGCTGGAAGGTTATATATGGAATTAGATGTAGAATTTGAATTCGTCCCTGGCAAAACAAAGACCATAGTAGGTATTCCTTGTAAGTTGGCCATTGTGAATGGAGATTTTGACCTTTCGGGTGATAACTATACCAAGATGGAAGTCTGGTACTCCGATAAATTTCCAAACCTATATTGGGATCAATTCATGTTCCTTAAAGATCTACCTGGAGCGGTAATGGAACTTACCATTGGCGAAACTGGATTTACTGCAATTAATATTACCGAAGAAAGTCTGAGCAATACCGAATTTGAGATTCCCACTTTCTATGCTGCATTGGTTGTTGACGAGGAAGAGGGTGAGCATCTAGATGCGGCAGATAGTCTTTCAGAAGTCCCGCAAGTTGATGAAGATCGTTACTTATACCAAGATGAAAACACCGAGCTATTAGGTTTAATGGATGAAAATGGAAATCCAATCACGGAAGCTGAATATACCTATTTTGATCAATTCAGTGGAGGAATAACCACGGTAATCAATTTGGACAGCAAATATGGTTCAATGGATAAAGATGGTAACATCAAGATCCCTTTCAAGTACGATTTTCTAGTGTATGACGCAGAATACCAACAATACATCTATTCCGAAAACGACAAGTTTGGGATCCTAGGTGCCAATGACCAGCCTATTATCAAGGCTCAATATGATATGGTGAGCCATATGAGCCACGGATACTTATCGGCTACCGTTGGTGATAAAACTGGAATTTTGGACAAAACAGGAAAGGTTATCGTTCCGATTTCTTATCCTCTCATCCTGGAATTCAATGCTGAAGTTTTTGTTTCGGTTGAAAATGATCATTACGTAATGTACAACATCAAACAGAACAAAAAACTTGCAGAAGGCTATGATATGATCTCTCTTTCTGAAAAAGACCCATTGCATATTGTTCAAAAGGGTGAAAAATTCGGATATATCAATAATCAAGGAAAGTTAGTCATCCCTATGAAGTTTAGCAGTGTTTCCTCTTTCGAAGATGGAATTGCATCAGTTATGGATTCGGATGACGGTGATGTATATTATATCAATATCAAAGGTGAAAAAGTAAACATCAACTAATCGAACGAAAGCATAAACAGAGTCCTTTATTATGCTCTGTTTATGTACTTTTGTCAATACACAAACAGAAAGCAGGAATGAACACTAACATAGGAAAAGTCTTATTATCTATATTTTATGTTTTTCTATTCAACATTCTTGCCCTCCTTCCCCATTCGGCAAATGCTCAGGATATCCTGGACAAACTGCAAAAAGAATATAATCAATACCACGCCGATGACCCTGAAAAATTCTTCAGTACCGGAAAGCTGGCGCAAGCGCTCTTTTTCAATCAAAAGGAAGATGAAGCCTTCAAACTACTTAAAAAAGATATCGCCGTTGCCAGCAAGTTAAATGACAGCCGATATTCTGCCTATCTCTATACCATCCTTGCCATCAATCAATTGATTATGGAAGAAACGACAAGTTCAAGGCAAAGCATCTTGAAGGCGAAGTCATTGGTAGACCGCAGCAAGGACATCGAAACCAAAGGATATGTGTATTACGGCTATGGTTGGATACTGGCTAGGCAGCAACAGGAGGCAGAAGCGGTCAAGCAGTTTATGATCGCGTTGAGTTATTACGACCAGGCCAAGCAATCCAATACGCTTTTCAACAGAAAAGCAAATGTCTATAAAGAGCTGACGTCTATTTACGCAAACTGGAATGAGTTTGACCTGCAGGAAAAATACAGCAAACTAGCACTGAATATTGCACTGAAGCAGAAAGATCCACTGACCATCTTTGATACCTACATGTCATTGGGCTATATGTATGAACAGAAATATCTAGAAGACCAGCAACATGTAGAATTTAGGAACTCAGCGGAAGAATACTACCTAAAAGCCTTGAATACCTATCTGGAAAAACAGAATGAGATACCTATCCCTTCAAACTTAGCTTTTGTAGCCAACAACCTTTCGCATCTCTATTTTAAGTTCTATCCTAAGGAATATAGGGATAAAGCAACTCAATATGCTGAACTGGCAAAAACAAAAGGACTGGAATCCAAACAGTACAATTTAGTTGCCTCTGCTTATGGGATTTTGTCAGAACTGGAACTTCTTAACGGGAACTCCAAAAAAGCAAAAGAACATTTGTTGTCTTCACTGATAGAGATCAACAAATCCCAGGTACAGGATCAACAGATCTTGATGAGCATCTATAACACCCTTTCACATATCAGTGAGCAAGAGGGAAATTATCAGGAGGCAATCAATTATTATAAAGAATACATAAAGTTATTTACTAATGTCTATGACCAGGAGAAGCTAAGTATAGGCAAGCGTCTTGAAGCGCAGTACGAAAAGGGGAAGCAGGATCAAGAACTGGCCCTCTTACAAGTAGAAGCTGAAAAGAAGGAACAGCAGATCCAATTGATGGCGGCTTTGGGAATTCAGCAGAAGCAGGAACTGGAAAACATGCGCCTTATCCAAGACAATCAGTCCAAAGAATTGGAGGTCTCCAAACTGACTGCTGAGAAGCAGTTTCAGGAAATTCAGATGTCTAAACTGGAAGCCAAGAACAGAGCTCAAGAAATCAGCAACTATCAACAGGAAATCAGCTTAAAGGATAAGATCAATACGTACTACATTGCCTTGATGATCGGGGCCCTAACCTTATTGGCGGTCCTATTCTATGCCTATACGCAGCGCTTGAAGCATATGAAACAAAGGGAGAACTTTCACAACCTTGCCATCGAACAAGAAAGGCAAAATGCGAAAATATCCATGCTTACTGCCCTCCTGGATGGGCAAGAACAAGAAAGGGCAAGGATTGCACGCGATCTACATGACGGCTTAGGTGGACTCCTTTCAGGAACCAAACTGCAATTATCCCATCTGAATGACCAAACATCATTTGAGATCCAGGAGAAGATGCAAAAGGGAATCACCCAATTGGATATGGCCGTTGATGAACTCCGTCGAGTAGCCCACAACCTGACACCAGACCTATTGCAGAAGTTTGGTTTACAGGAGGCCCTGAATGACTATGCCTCGCGCATGTGCAATGACAACCTGGAGATCGACGTCCAATTCCTGCATTTTAGCAACAACATGAATCTAGACCAGCAACTGGTCATCTATAGAATTATCCAAGAACTGGTCAACAATGCCATTAAACATGCCGAACCTAGCCAAATCCTTATCCAGCTGGTTGAGGAAGACTCCGAATACCATATCACGGTTGAGGATGACGGAAAAGGATTTGACAGCAACAACCACAGCAACAAATCTGCAGGCTTGCAGAACATACGATCAAGAGTAGAGTTCTTGAAGGGTAATCTGAATGTACAATCTGATATCGGTCAAGGTAGTAGCTTTGAAATCAATATCCCAAAAAACAAACAAACATGATAAATATCGCCATCACCGACGACCATCCTTTACTATCCGAAGGCTTGAAGAACATCCTTGCCCAAGAGCCAGATTTAAATATCATTGGTTGTTATCCTAATGCGCAGGTCTTGATAAAGGCTTTGGAAGAAACCCCGATTGATGTCTTGCTTTTGGACATCAACCTTTCTGATGCAAATGGATTGGAATTGATCAGTCCATTGATCAAGAAACATAAGGATCTTAAGATCATCATGCTCAGTGTCCACAATGAATTTGCTGTGATCAACAGCGCTTTCCAGGAAGGTGCGCATGGCTATATCCAAAAGAATGCTTCCATTGACGAGATCAAGCTTGGCATTCAGGAAATCCTATTTGGAAAGAAATTTCTATGCAAACAGACCAAACTGATCATTGATAAGAAAAACAGCACGGAACTGAAGAGTGTCCCAAAATTGACACGCCGGGAAAAGGAAATCCTGGCTGAAGCGGCACAGGGTCTGACGACGACCCAAATTGCTGAAAAGCTCTTTATTAGCCACCACACCGTGGAGAGCCATCGGAAAAACCTGATCGAAAAATTCAAGACGAGCAACTTGAGCTCAGCCATAAAAATGGCCCTAGATTATGGCTTAATCCGCGAATCTGTTGACTAACAAGCCCTCTCAAACTATTTTCATCTTTATTTGTTTAAGAATTGTAAACTAATGGAGAATAAAGATGCAAGAAAAAGAAGATGAACAAGGAAACAAAATCAATAATGCCGAAGAAGTAGACCCTACAAAGGTTCCAGAAACGGTCGTTAAAGAGAAAGATGATCAGCCAGCAGCTAACAATCTCAAGAGAACAATCATTATTGCAATCATTGTTTTGGCGATCATCTACTTTATCTATGAATTGGTATTAAAAGGCCAATAATAAAAACATAAAAAGGAAAGGCTATCCGAGTGGGATAGCCTTTCCTTATAAAATCTTATTGTTCTAGAACCCGATGGTTCTGCCATGTTCAATCACAGCATTTTTCTTGATGACGATAATACCTTCACAAATTGTGTACTCAGGAAAATCCCCATCCTTTAATTGCTTCCCACCTTTAATCCTTACATCATTTCCAATCCTACAGTTCTTGTCCAAGATGGCATTTTCGATATAACAGCGCTCACCTACTCCAATTGGTGGCGGAGTTTGGGATGAAGTTAATTGTACAACCTCATTTAATTCTTCATAATAATCCGAACCCATCATATAGGTCATCTTGACCACGGTGCCTTCCCCTATCCTAGAACGGATCCCAATCACAGAGCGTTGGATCTTTTCAGCCAAGATAATACATCCATCAGCTATGATCGCATTGTTCAGGGTAGTACCTGACACTTTTGATGGTGGCAACATACGCGCCCGGGTATATACCGTTTCGCCAAAAAGGTTGAATTCCGGGATATCATCTGTCAATCCAATGTTCGCTTCAAAGAATGAAGGAATCGTACCGATATCCGTCCAATAGCTGTCAAAAGGATAGCTCAATACATTTGAACTTTCGATTGCATCTGGAATAATCTCTTTTCCAAAATCCATTCCGTTATTTTCTGCCAACATCCTTGACATCACACCTTTCGAGAACACATAGATACCCATGGAAGCCAAATAGTTTCTACCTTGTTTTTCCAATTCTTCAGGTACCTCCGAGGTCCAATCTTCCAAAAGGTCCTTTGTCGGTTTTTCAATAAAGGAGATGACCTTATTGTTTTCATCCGATTTAAGGATTCCAAAACCCGAAGCTTCCTTGGCCGTTACTGGAATGGTTCCAATGGTGATTTCCCCTCCGTTTTTAACATGGAAGTCTACCATGGCCGAATAATCCATTTGATAGAGTTGATCACCCGAAAGGATCAGCACGTAATCATAGTCCACATTCACCAAGTTCTTCTGGGTCCTTCTAACCGCATCGGCGGTACCTTCAAACCAGCGATCCCCCTCATTGGTCTGCTCTGCAGCCAATATATCCACAAAACCCTTACTGAAAATACTGAAGTTGTAGGAGTTCTTGATATGCTTGTTTAATGAAGCCGAGTTGTATTGCGTCAGTACATATATCTTATTGTAGCCAGAATTAAGACAATTGGAAATTGGGATATCAACCAATCTATACTTTCCTGCAATTGGAACTGCTGGTTTCGAACGTTGGTCTGTCAACGGAAATAAGCGGGTTCCTCGACCCCCACCTAGTACTATAGAAACAACTTTATGCGACATATCATTTAAGTAATTGGTTATATAACTCTATATATTTCTTTGCCGATTTGTTCCAAGAATAATCCAATACCATCGCAGCATCCCTTGTTTTCGTCAAGTTATCAGCATAACTCAAATATTTGATTGCTCTTTTCACAGTCTCAGCAGCTTCATCAGCCTCTACATCATTGAAAAGAAAGCCATAGCCTCCCTCTTCTACATCCTTTACGGTATCTCTTAGACCCCCTATCTTGCGAACGACAGGAATGGTCCCATATTTTAATGCATACAGTTGGTTCAATCCACAGGGCTCCACACGCGAAGGCATAATCAGCAGGTCTGAGGCCGCATAAACCCGGTGAGCCAATTGCTCATTATACCCAAAGAATACTGCTAGATCATTTTTATAGTTAGGAGCGATAGCCTCTATAGATTGTTGGATGCCCGCATCTCCAGAGCCTAGTATAAATATACTTAATTTCCCTGAGTTTTTCTTCAAAAGATTCTCAATTAATTCAGGCAAAATATCTGCTCCTTTTTCCGTGGCAAATCGACCGATATAGCTTAACAGAGGCTTGCTTGGATCTAGACCAAATTCCTTGCAAAAGGTCATTTTGTTCTCAGCCTTCCCCTGGTTCACGGTTACCATGGAATATTGATGATCGATTAAGGCATCGATCTCAGGATCCCAAAAGGAGGTGTCAATACCATTGACAATTCCCACGGCCTTGGAGCGTTCATCTGAAAACAGATCCTGCAATCCATTCGCATCCACGAACAGTTCCTTTAGATAACCTTCAGAAACGGTGGTATAGGCATCACAGCATTTTATGGCGGTGGCCAACGGATTGATCAGACCATCCCAATCCAACAAACCCCATTTCCAGGTATCAAATGATGGTAGGATAATCCCTTTGCTCCAGGACATCCAACCTTGATACTGACCGTTATGGACCGTCACTACCGTTTTCACACCCTTGAAGACATTGAATTCATTGCTCCACTTGGTCAAGAACGGAACCAATCCAACATGATGATCATGGCAGTGCAGCACATCCGGATGCATATCATTGTATTTCAGGTAATGGAGAACCGCATGTTGAAAGGCAATCCATTGGTCTGCCTCATCTTGATAACAATAAATCTCTTCACGATCCAAAAGATTGGGGATCTTCACCAAGAACAACGGAAACCCCAATTCATCTTTTTTCTCTTTTAATATTTCATAGGTCAATACACTGGAACCCTGTTGGAATTCTCCACGGGCAACCACATCAAATTCATGATCTTGTACAAACTTCCTGTTGAAATACGGCATGATGACCGATGCATCAATACCTAATTCCCTTTGGTATTTAGGCAAGGCACCGACCACATCAGCCAATCCGCCGACTTTGGCGACAGGAAAACATTCTACACTTAAATGTATGACTTTCATTTTCCGAATTTTCTTTTAATTACTAAACCGCTCAATGGTGGCAGGTCTACGACAATAGCTTGCTCCTGCCCCATCCAAGGTTCATTTTCTGTAACCAATTCTTTCTTAACCGATACGCCACTGCCATTATAGGCCTGATCGTCTGAGTTCAGGATCAGCTCCCATTTTCCCGGATGCGGTACACCTAACTTAAATTTCCTCCGGACAACAGGAGTAAGATTGAGGACCACCACTAAGTCGTTCACCATATCATGCCCACGTCTACAATACGCAAATACGCTTTGATCCCTGTCCCCTAATTCTATCCAGAAAAAACCTTCAGGACTGAAGGCTTTTTCATAAAGCGCTGGGTAATTTCTATAGATCTCATTTAACTTCGCAACAAAACTCTTCAGGCTTGAATGCGGCTTATACTGCAGCAGGTGCCAATCCAAGGATTGGTTGACATTCCACTCTGCAGTCTGACCAAATTCCCCACCCATGAAGAGCAATTTCGTTCCTATGAAAGTAAACATGTATAGGTATAATGCCCTGAGGTTGGCAAACTTTTGCCATTCATCGCCAGGCATTTTATAGACCAAGGAACGCTTGCCATATACCACTTCATCATGCGATAAAGGCAGCATAAAGTTTTCCGTAAATCCATATACGGTAGCAAAGGTCAGCTTATCATGATGGTAGGACCTATTGATAGGATCTTCCTTGAAATAGGCTAATGTATCGTGCATCCAGCCCATCATCCATTTCATTCCAAATCCCAGTCCACCATTAAAGGTGGCACGGCTCACTCCGGTCCAAGAGGTAGACTCTTCGGCAATGGTCTGCACATTGGGGTAATATTTGGAAACTGCCTCATTGAATTCCTTCAAGAAGGCCACCGCCTCAAGGTTCTCATTTCCGCCCAACTCATTAGGTTCCCATTCACCAGCTTTCCTTGAATAATCCAGATAGAGCATGGAGGCAACGGCATCCACCCGCAGTCCATCGATATGGTACCGATCCAGCCAGAAAAAGGCATTACTGATCAAGAACGATTTAACCTCATTCCTTCCATAATTGAATATATAGGATTGCCAATCGGGGTGGAAACCCTTTCTTGGATCTGCATGTTCATAGAGGTGGGTTCCATCAAAATTATAGAGCCCATGGGCATCTCCCGGAAAATGCGAAGGCACCCAGTCCAGGATCACGCCAATATGGCTTTCATGCAATAGCTCGATCAACTTCATCAAGTCCTGCGGACCTCCAAACCTGGAGCTCGCCGCATAATAACCGGTAATCTGATATCCCCAGGAAGGATAATATGGATGTTCCATGATAGGCATAAATTCCACATGGGTAAATCCCGTTTCCTGTATATAAGGTATCAGCTGTTCTGCAATTTCTAAATAGCTTAAGAAACGTTCTGGATCTTTAGGATCACGAAGCCAAGAACCTAAATGCATTTCATAGACCGACATGGGCCTATCCAGTGCATTATGCTCCCTCCGACTGAACATCCATTCCGAATCATTCCAATCAAAATAGGTCGTAGCAACAATGGATGCTGTCTTGGGTGGAATCTCGGTATGCAGGGCAAATGGATCAGACTTCTCCAGATGCTCCCCAGTATTGGAATGGATATGGTATTTATAGACCTCTCCATTCTCCAATCCAGGTATAAAACCTTCCCAAATGCCGGAACTGTCCCATCGAACCTGTAATTGATGCGAATGTGGATTCCATCCATTAAAGTTTCCGACTACCGATACTGTTTGGGCGTTGGGTGCCCATACCGCAAAATATACTCCCTTTACCCCATTAATTAGAAGTTCATGAGAACCAAATTTCTCATAAAGCTTATAATGCCGTCCTGCCTTGAATAAAAAAACATCAAATTCGGACAATAAGGAGTGTACTTCAACTGGTTGAGGCATAATTAAGTAGGTTTTAGCTAGTTATTGAATATTTACTTTTTTAAAATCTCGCTCTAATTTAATAAAACTGTTTCCTTGCTCATCTTTCTGCAAAGTGGTTTTGATCCCGTCTACCGTGATCTGTTTAGGCTCAAATGGCAAACCGATCAGGTAAAGATGGAAATCGCTGTAATATGGAGTGTACAACCCTTCCTCACCTTGAATCACGCTGACCTGCTTGGCATCACAACTTGCAATAAAATTCTTCTCCACATAGACCCCTTGTTCATAGGCAAAGGTTTCGCCATGATCGGAATATAGGTAGGAAGCATGTTCACCTTCAGAATAGTACAGGTTCAAGCGCAAAGACTCCACCCGGCGCTCTCCTGTAAACTGCATCACAGGATATTCAGGGATAATCGATCCACCGCGGACAAAGAATGGCATCTCATCCAATGGCGTATCAATGGTATATTCCTGACCACCTTCATAAAAACTGTTATCGAAATAATAATACCAGGTTCCTTCAGGTAAATAAACTATTTTGTTCTGTTGACCAGGATGAAGGACAGGCGAAACCAACAATTGATTTCCAAAACCAAACTCCTCCTCACGGACCATATTTTTGGCCTTTTCCTGTTCCATCAAGGCAACCGGTCTTAAGATAGGTTCACCATATTTATGTTGCAACCAAAAAGTTGAATAGATATATGGCAACAACTTGTATCTCAATTCAATAAACTTCTTACAGATCGCTTCCCATTCCGGTCCGAAGCTCCAAGGCTCACGATCCCGAGTATCACCTGCCGAATGGACGCGCATAAATGGAGAGAACACCCCAAACTGCATCCAACGTGTGTACAGTTCACCATCAGGCTCACCTGTAAATCCACCGATATCGGTTCCACAGAAAGATAGTCCAGAAACCGAAAGGCGCTGTAACTGTAAGGTTCCGATGCGCAAATGCTCCCAAGTAGCGATATTGTCACCCGTCCATACCGATGAGTACCGTTGTGTACCGGCATAGGCCGCACGGGTAATGGTAAACGGACGTTTGTTTTTATATAATTTCTTCAGGCCGTCGTAAGTCGCCCGGACCATCTGCATTCCATAAACGTTATGCGCTTTACGGTGCGAACCACGATGTCCTTCAAATTGGTGCCTTACATCATTCGGGAAAGTCCCTCTACCAAATACAGCGGGCTCATTCATGTCGTTCCAGAAACCTGCAACGCCATCATCGACCAAACCTTTGTATAGTGTGCCCCACCATGTCCGTACCTCCGGATTTGTGAAATCAGGGAATTGACACCTTCCTGGCCATACAAACCCTTCCATGAAATAATCATCCCCCCGGCGGCAGAAATAGTTGTTCTCTTGGCCTTGCTTGAAAACCCAATAACTGTCATCCACCTTGATGCCCGGATCGATCATCACCACCGTTTTAAAGCCATTGGCATTGAGGTCCGAAATCATCTTTTTGGGATCTGGAAAATATCGCTTGTTCCAAGTAAAACACCGGTATCCATCCATATAGTCGATATCCAAATAGATAGCGTCACAAGGAATTTCACGCTTTCTGAACTCGTAGGCAACTTCGCGAACCTTATTCTCTGGGTAATAGCTCCACCTACACTGATGGTAGCCCAATCCCCACATTGGAGGCATATAATGGGTACCAGTGAGTTTATGATAGCGTTTTACCACGTCCATCATTTTTGGACCTTGGATATAATAGTATAGCAGTTCTCCACCTTCAGACCAAAAACTGGTTTGGTCCTGGTGTTCAGCAGCGAAGTCAAAATAAGTCTTGAAGGTATTGTCGAAGAAAATACCATAGGCCTGACCTTCAGTTACCCCCATGTAGAATGGAATCGTCTTATAGAGTGGATCCTGATTGAAGGCGTAGGAATAGGTATCCGAATTCCAGTTCTTCACCCTTCTCCCTCTCAGGTTCAGGTTGGTAGCTTTATCGCCCAGTCCAAAGAAAGCTTCATCAGCAGCAGCTTCTTTAGAACAATAGACATAATAACCACCAAAATCTACATTCTCTTCCCAGTGCATTGGAGAATGGTCTTTGTTTAAGACCTTCTCGTTCGTATCAGCAAAGGAAATGGTAAAATCCGATTTACGGATCAAGCATATGGTTGAGTTCGTTTTTACTTTGTAATACTCGGCATCTTCCAAAAGTTCATAACTCACGTAGTTATCTTCCTTGAAACTGATGGCATAAGAGAAATCTACCAAAAAAGAACCTTCAGGTGCCAATCGCACGCGGATGATATCCTCTGAAAAAACTTTCACTTCCACTTTCGAGCGTCCATCCGAAAAATAAAACGCGTTTCGGTCTTGCGTATAGCCTTTAACAGCAGTTAAATAAAGCTTTTCTATATTAGGAAGGTCGAGAACTGGATTATTAACGTGATGGATTCCATCATCTAGTGCGTCAGGGTTAGGTATTAAATCATTTGCAAAATCGCCCTTCTTTGTTGTATCTGTCATAAAAAATTAATCTAAATAGGTAATAGACAGTGTAAATGTCAGTTTTAAATTACAATATATTTTATAGAAATCAATGTTATTAAATAAATTCGATTGAACATGTACTAAAATGTACAGTCATAGCTACATGGTTTTACCTGATATTATCATTAAATTGTTGTAATACAAGAAAAAGGGTATAATTAGCTTTTAATTTCGTAATTTTGTAAGCCTTTTTAAAATCTAGCCCCAGTAAGGCTAGAGGGCATAATACATCAGTAGAATAACATGAAATTATCTCAATTCAACTTTAATCTTCCAGAGTCATTGCTAGCATCTGAGCCTTCAGAACAAAGAGATGAATCTCGTTTAATGGTTTTACACCGCGATAGTGGAAAAATCGAACACAAGATCTTCAAAGATGTTCTGGATTATTTTGATGATAAAGATGTCATGATCTTGAACAACACAAAGGTTTTCCCTGCTCGTATGTATGGTAATAAAGAAAAGACTGGAGCGACTATCGAAGTATTCTTGTTGAGGGAACTGAACAAAGAATTACGCCTTTGGGACGTTTTGGTTGATCCTGCTCGTAAAATCCGTGTTGGTAACAAATTGTATTTCGGAGATGACGATCTTTTGGTTGCCGAAGTAGTAGACAATACCACTTCCCGTGGCCGTACTATCCGTTTCCTTTTTGATGGTACGGACGAAGAGTTCCGTAAGAACATCGAGATCTTAGGTGAAACTCCTCTTCCTAAATACATCAAAAGAAAAGCTACCCCTGAAGATAAATTCCGCTACCAAACTATCTACGCTAAAAATGAAGGTGCCGTTGCAGCGCCAACCGCTGGGTTGCACTTCTCCCGCGAATTAATGAAACGCCTTGAACTTAAAGGGGTGGATTTCGCTGAAGTAACCCTTCACGTAGGTCTTGGTACTTTCCGTACAGTTGAAGTAGAAGATTTAACTAAACATAAAATGGATTCCGAACAGTATATCATATCTGAAGAAGCTGCTCGTATCGTTAATAAAGGTATCGATAACAAACGTAAGATCTGTGCAGTAGGTACAACATCCATGCGTGCTATCGAATCTTCAGTTTCTGCCGACAAACATTTGAAAGCAGCAAATGATTGGACTTCCAAGTTCATCTATCCTCCTTATGATTTCAGCATCGCCAACTCGATGATCACAAATTTCCATACTCCACAATCTACCCTTTTGGTTATGATTGCAGCTTTTGCAGGATATGAAAATGTAATGAATGCATACGAAGTGGCCGTAAAAGAGAAATACCGTTTCTATAGCTATGGAGACGCAATGTTGATTATTTAATAATTTACTCCTTAAATAAGAAAAACGCAGGTCAACGACCTGCGTTTTTTATTCCTTTTTATTTACTTTGTTCTATTAAACGCTATATCGAAGCTATGTCTACCCATTTTGTCATCATCGTTGCTGCCGGAACAGGCTCTAGGCTTGGAGGAAATCTCCCAAAGCAATTTCTTCTATTGGATGGAAAACCCATCCTCATGCATACCCTGGAGAAATTCGCCGCTTCACAGACCAAGCCCGAAATTATCCTCGTTCTTTCCGAACAGATGTTTGATCTTTGGGATGAACTCTGCAGAGAATATGATTTCACCATCCCGCATCAGGTGACTCAAGGTGGAAACACGAGGTTCCAGAGCGTAAAGAACGGTATTGAATTTATTAAGGGAAGTACCCAATTGGGACCAGAATCTAAAATTGGAGTTCACGATGGCGCTAGACCATTGTTGAGCGGCAAATTAATCGATGAGTTATATACGACCTGTAACCTGGAAAGACCTGCGGTAATCCCTGCTGTACAGAGTACAAATTCTGTTAGGATGGGTGGCCAGGAACAAAGCCATGCCGTGGATAGGCAGACCGTCTGGTTGGTACAGACGCCACAACTGTTTATGGGCAAACTCCTGATCGAAGCCTATGAACAGCCTGAGGAAAGCTTTTTTACAGATGACGCATCTGTTGTAGAAAAGTTGAGCAATAACTTATACCTACTCCCCGGCGATCAACAGAACCTGAAGATTACCTTTGAAGAAGACATAGCCATTGCTCAACTGTTATTTAATAAAATTTAAGCGTTACCTCTGATTATTCTCAATAAGATCACAATAATGGCAATAACCAATAAAATGTGAATAATACCGCCAGTAGCATAACCTCCAAAGAAGCTAATTGCCCAAATAATGACGAGAATAACCGCGATTAAATACAAAATATTTCCCATAGTAGTTAAAATTTGTGTTTTGTAAAATAGTTTATTCAATGATTCAATTTTCATTAGGATAAACAAGTCATTCAAACAAATTGTTTTAAACAGACATGTTTTTTTACAATAAATCAATAACTAACTGATCGTAAGACACATAAATTCCGTCTGGTAACATGGTTTCTATCTCCATGTGCTTTCCAAAACGATGTGAAATATGGGTAAGGTAGGTTTTTTTGGGGTTTATCCGATTGGAAACTTCGATAGCTTCCTCCAAAGTCAAATGTGAAATATGAGGTTCTCGCTGTAATGCATTGATCACCAAAATCTCCACTCCTTCCAATAATTTAAAGGATTCTTCAGATATAGTCTTGGCATCGGTGATATAGGCAAAATTATCGACCCTAAATCCTAGAACCGGCATCTTATAGTGCATCACCTCCACCGGCAGGATTGATTTTCCGTATAGCTCAAAAGCCTGTCCGGCAAAGATTTCCTCCAGCTCCAGCTGAGGCACTCCCGGGTATTTATAATCACTGAAGGCATAGTAGAACTCCTTCCTTAATGCATCGTGGGTCGCCTTATTGGAATAGATCGGAATGGATTGCTGCTGTTGGTAATTATATGCACGGACATCATCCAAACCTGCAATATGGTCTTTATGGGAATGCGTCATTAATACCGCATCCAGGCGCTTGACTTCCTGGCGTAACATCTGGTACCTAAAGTCAGGTCCTGTATCCACAATGACCGAATAGCCATTGTATTCCAGCAATATCGAAGAACGTAGGCGATTATCTCGCTTATCCTCCGAATGGCAGACTTCACATGGACATGCAATAACCGGAACTCCCTGCGAGGTTCCTGTACCTAAAAATGTTACTCTCAAACCGTAATTTTTGTCTTTTTTATTTGCTGATAAAAAGTCTTTAATTTTTCTTGGATCAAGCTCTCATCCACTTCCATGGTTTCCAAGATTTGCAATAGGGAAACCACTTTCATGTCCACGGTCGAGAACTTGTTTACCACGACCACCCTGGCGTTCTGCAGAACACATGCACCGGTCCGGAACGATCCCTTCTCATAGCGCAGTTTATAGCCAAGGTCACTGAACAGGTTTTCTAATTTATCTAAACTTCCTTGAGTTAATGAAATCATAGTATCTCCTCATCACAATTTAATAAAGCATCAGGAATTTATCAATTCTTTGAAGCCTTTTTATTCGTAATAAATTTTTGGGCATATTGGCTCAGGAATCCAGACCCATACGCTATCAATTGCGTATAAGCTGCAATCACCGACAAGAAGGCAACCTTCAGGCTCTTGGTACTGACCAAGGCATGTAGGAACAGCAATATGGTATAGATCGCTAGAAAAGAATTGCCTATCAGGCCCAGGATATGTAAAAAATAGATCTCGTCCATGGTCAACAGGTTGATGACATCGATCATGAGCAAGAAAGCCAAGCCCAACACAAATACGGCAGGCAGGGCATGAACAGGCTTTAATTCCTTCGGGTAAAGACAGTATATATCGATCCTTCCCTTTCCAAAATTATAGGTCTGCTTATAGAACTGAGCAAAGCTCGTCCTTCGTTTATGGTATACAAAAGCATCTGGAATCAAACCAACCTTAAAGCCGGCATTGATCATCCGGATACTGAATTCGATATCCTCTGAACGACGGGAAAGCTTAAATCCCCCAGTTTTCTCCCAAACGGCACGGCTGATGCCTAGGTTGAAACTTCTGGGATGAAACTGTCCGACATGCTTTTTATTGCCACGGATACCGCCTGTGGTAAACGGACTGGTCATCGAATAGCTGATCGCTTTCTGTATGGCCGTAAAAGAGGAATGTGCGGCATCTGGACCTCCAAATGCATCCAGTTTATCTTTTTCAATCCCTTCGATTACCTTGATCAGATAGTCTTCTGGAACTATGATATCAGAATCAAAAACAATGAAGAAATCTCCTTTTGCCCTTTCAAAACCATAGTTCCGAGCAAATCCCTGACCTTCATTTTCCTTAAAGAAATACTGTATATCCAGTCTGTTTTTGAACTTATCTACAATATGTTCTGCTTTATTTTTGGATCCATCCTCCACAATGATCACTTCAAATTCCTTGTAGGTTTGGTCCAACAAAGAACTGAGCATTTCCTTGATCTCAACCGGTCTGTTATAGAGAGGAACGATGATGGAAAAAAACATATTAAATGACTTCGTCTACATGATATTTATTCCTATCGGAACCATTGCGCGACACCAGCTCGGCAACAAATCCTGTCAGGAATAACTGTGATCCAATGATGATGGCTACCAATGCCAAAAAGAACAATGGCTGGTCGGTCACATTTCTATAAACAGTACCATTGGCTATGCTCATCAGCTTTTCGCAGATCAACCAGATGGTAATGAAGAATCCCAGCAAGAAACTGATAACGCCTAAGGGGCCAAAGAAGTGCATGGGCCTCTTGGCGAACTTTCCTACAAAGAATATGGACATCAAATCCAGGAACCCCTTTACAAAGCGTCCCGGACCAAATTTGGTCGTACCATATTTTCGGGGATAGTGCTGAACGACCTGCTCCTGTATATTGCTAAAACCAGCCCATTTGGCCAGTACAGGAATATAGCGGTGCATCTCACCGTAAACCTCTATGCTCTTTACCACATCCTTCTTATAGGCTTTCAGGCCACAGTTGAAGTCATGCAGGTTGTCAATACCTGACATGCTGCGCGTAGCAGAGTTGAACAATTTGGTAGGAATGGTCTTTGTCAATGGATCATAACGCTTTTTCTTCCAACCTGAAACCAGGTCAGCATCTTGGTTCATGATCCGGTCATAAAGCTCTGGAATCTCATCAGGACTATCTTGAAGGTCTGCGTCCATCGTAATGACCACATCGCCTTCCGCCGCCGCAAAACCAACGTTAAGGGCCGCCGATTTCCCATAGTTCCTCCTGAAACGTATACCGATAACATTCTCATTCTCCTTCTTCAGGTTCTTGATCACCTTCCAAGAACTATCCTTACTGCCATCGTCGACCATAACGATTTCGTAAGTGAAATTATTGGCATCCATAACGCGCTTAATCCAAGCCGTCAATTCAGGAAGTGATTCTTCCTCGTTGTATAAAGGTATTACTACTGAAATGTCCATAATGAATAAAGAACAAAGGTATCATTTTTGGATGATACCTTTATCATATAAACGTTAGCGTTTGTTAAGCGTTATTATCGTTGTTATCTGTGTTTTGCCAAGGATGTGCTTCATCCGAACTGCTTGCAGGTTTGAACATGGGCTTCTCTTTTTTGAAGATTGCCGCAAAGATCAAGGCCAATACAAAGTAAAGCAATAAGGAAACCGCCAATCCCTTCAGGATCTGACCGATCGACAAGGAACCTAAGGCTTCCTTCTGCTGATCCAACATCTCCAAGGTAGCATCAATCTGCTCATCAGGCATATTATTGGCTTCCATCATCTCAATGGTCAGGTTCTGCGTGTTTTCAATAGCTTCAACCTGTAAGCTTGGATAAACCATATTGAATATATTGATTCCGATAAGACCTATGGCAGCCGTAATGGCCAACATAATAAAGATATTCTTCAGGGCCGTAGAAAAATCCCAATACCCACCGTTAGCTTTTCTCAATTTCAGGATAAAGAATACTGCAATCGCAAGGAAAACCGCATAACTAACGAAAATATTGATGACCGAAGAAGTAACGATCGATGTAGCTGATTTCGAAAAATAAAGGGAAATAATGGAAAGAACAAAGGATATCACTCCTAAGATGACGCCATTGATCACGGCTTGTTTCCTTACATTATTTGTAGCGTTGATTGAATCCATAATTTATGAGTTGTAGTTTATGATTAATTGCAGAAGAGCTTGGTCTAATGCCTTGTTCGGAGCTGCCTGCGCATATTCCTCCAACTGTCCTGCATTTGGTTTCTGTTCATTGAAGAAAGAAATCAAAGGATAGAAAAGATCAACCAATTCATCATCCTCAGAAAGCCCTTTGGCCACTTTTGCGATTTCATTATAGTCGCTGTCGATCAAGATCTGATTGGCAATGACCTTTTCGTAAATCCTGTATTCATCCTGGAATTCATCTTCTTCCACCAAAAGGAACTCTTTCAAGAAATCATCCAACGAAGGCTCAACTTCGTCATCTTCACATTCTTTCAGGTATAATAGAATATTCAACAGTTCTGAGCCACGATCAAGAGTTTCCTCCTCGATCGCTTCCCATTCCTCTGAATCGAGATAGTCCTCTTCCAATTTCTGGACATCCTCTGCAAAGAAGTTGATCATCAACAGGTCAAAACTATATTCGCGCAGTTCTTCAAAACGTTGATTGTCATCAAAAACAGCATCCATGGCCTCTACCTTATCCATAAATGGAGCATCTAATTCAAATGCGGAAGCTAAGCCTGGAAGGATATCCTGTCCATCAATCTGCTCTACCTTAGCATAATTATTTACAGCAGCCTCTAAGGCATTCTTTACTTTAGTATCCATATGTTATTTAATTGATGTGCAACTTATTATTGTTAATTACAGCTATTACCTGTCCAGTCAATTCTTGACCGAACAACGGACTATTCGCTGATTTAGATCTATTGGTCTTACTATCAAATATCCATTTTTTCGATGGACTAAACAACACCAAATTTGCCTCTGCTCCTTCTGCGATCACAGGAACTTCCTGTCCCAATATTTTTCTAGGATTAACCGCTAATTTCTCAACAATCTGTTCGGCGGTCAAGCCTGCTTTCAGTAACAAGGGCAATACGGTCTGTGCCGCAATGATACCATTTTTCGCAATCTGGAATTCCACCTGCTTGAATTCGATCTCCTGTGGAGTATGCTGAGATACCACCGCGTCGATCACCCCATCCTTCAATCCTTTGATCAGGGCTTTTACATCTTTCTTGGTACGCAATGGAGGGCTTACTTTATAATGGCTATCAAAACCCTTAACGTCCTCATCCGTAAAGACCAAGTTATGAGCAGCGACATCGCAGGTCACCTTAATCCCTTTACTCTTAGCTTTTTTGATCAGGTCAACTGCTTCTTCCGTAGAGATGGTACTGAAGTGAATTGGCGCCTCATTATACTCCGCAAGGAAAAGATCCCTAGAGATCATAACGGATTCCGCAAGGTTAGGGATGCCTTTCATGCCAAGGTAGGTACTCACTTCACCTTCATTCATTTTACTTTCTGCGGCGATGGAGTCGTCCTCCGGAAATGCCATGATCAATCCATCAAAACCTTTTGCATAGAGCAAGGCACGGGACATCAGACCCGCCTGCTGTATACTGTGCGTGCCATCGCTGTAAGCTACGGCACCTGTAATTTTCATATCATATAGTTCAGCCAATTCATTGCCTTCACGCTTCTTGCTGACCGTCCCTACCGGAAAAACGTCCACTAGGTTTCCTTTGGCAGCATTGACGATCAAGGCTACTTCCGAACGGCTGTGGATTGGCGGATTGGTATTCGGCTGTACGGCCACTGCCGTAAAACCTCCTGCAGCCGAAGCTGCAGTTCCCGTCTGAAGATCCTCCTTCGTTTCGTAACCCGGTTCCCCGAAATTAACGTTGAGGTCAAAAAATCCTACAGAAAGAAATGAATCCTTCCCATCAATCACCTGAAGCTTATTGTCGTCCGACTTGATCTTCTTGGCAATCTGTTCGATCTTGCCATTTTTCACCAGTACGTCTACAGTAGACAAATGCAGCGGATGTCCTGCCGAAACCAAAGTCGCAGAATTAATTAATATTGTAGCCATGAATTGAATTGAAAATCAAAAAATTGTGCTGAATGCTGTTGTTTAAGTTGTGGGAACCAGCTAGCCATCCAAAGGTTCTTTTCCAATGAGCATTTTCAAAAACCTTCTTCAAGTATAAAAACTCCTTATTCGAAGATATAAACAGCTGTTTCATTAAAAAACAAAAGTACAAAATTCAATGAATACTGTTACAAAAACTTTTAGGAATCCTTGTATATCCCATTATTCACAAAATACCTACTGCAGCTATCCCAGAAATGGACCAATAAAATCATTCACTCCAACGGAAGGTTTTTAAACCGCTCAGATCAAACCCTGCAATATCCAGAGCACGGTCTACAACGGTTGCAGCCAATTCTTCAAAGGTTTGCGGACGGCTGTAAAACGACGGGGAGGCTGGACAGATAATTCCACCTGCTTGGGTAATCAGGGCCATATTCTGGATATGGATGCTGCTTAACGGAGTTTCTCGGGTAAGCAAAATGAGCTTTCTCCTTTCCTTCAGGATCACATCGGCCGCTCGGGTCGTCAGATCCGAGGAAATCCCATGTGCAATCCTTGCCATGGTTCCCATAGAACAGGGAACGACAAACATGCAGTCGTACTTTGCTGAACCGGAAGCAAAGGGAGCCATAAAATCACTCTTCTGATAGGTCGGAAAATCATAATCTTTGTAACTATCGTTGTCCAGTTCAAACTTCCAAACGTCCTTGGCGTTGTCTGACATAACGATCCCTACAGCTTCGATCTGCTCAGAAAGCTGCTGCAGCTTGTCTAACAGCACTTTCGCATAGATGGATCCGGATGCTCCGGTAATGGCTACAACAATTTTTCTTTTGCTCATGTTACAAATCTATGAAACTTCCTCCACAGTACCTGCAAAACCCTTTTATAGTTAATAATTAACCGTCTCAACAAATCCCATTAAGTCAAAAAATACCTAATTGGAAACTAAATTTGAGCCCTAAAGAAAAAAAGGGTCGAATTAGATTAATTCGACCCTACATCTACCTATGAAAAACATGCCCTTGGGGAGGGCATTACAAAAGTAAAAAAATCAACAGAAAAGTTATAAGACAAGGTGGTAGATTTCCTATTTTGTAGACAATCAGCTACAAAAATTAAATAGTGTTCGTACCCAAACAAAAAAAATTGTATAGATTACATTTATTAACCTAAAATATTTTATAGCAAAACATAGAAATTTAGGGCCCAAGTAACTTTATTTTAACTTTTTTTTGTTTATTTCGTAACGCAAAATAAGGACTATGAGTTTGACAGTACTGGAAGAATATATTGAGACCGGAAACTACCAAGATTTAGATTTATTACTGAGCCAAAACCCCGACCTTGTCAAGGAAAACACCAGCCATGACATTTCAGCACTGCTTTTGGCCTGTTATTACCAAAAAAGCCAGATCGTGCAGGTCATCCTAAAATATATCAAGAGCATCACCATACACGAAGCCTGTGCCGCAGGCCTGACCGAACAGGTACAGTTTATGGTTGACCAAAAACCTGATGTCATCAACGAACTCTCCTCCCATGGTTTTTACCCGCTAGGGATCGCTTCCCACTTCGGAAAAGAGGATATCGTCCGCATCTTATTGCGAAACGGTGCTAACCCCAATTCATCCTCCCAAAATGGATATCAGGTCTTCCCTATCCACTCGGCACTAAGTAACGGGCAGAACAATATCGCCAAAATGCTGATCGAAGCCGGCGCTGAAGTCAACGTGCTGCAATCCTCTAGGATCAGCCCACTGCACTTGGCCGCCCAACAGGGTAATATCGATATGATCATCATTCTATTGGAACATGGCGCCAATATCGCCATCCGCAACGATTTCGGGCATACTGCATCCGATATGGCCGCAGAAAAAGGATTCCCTGAGATTGCTGAGATCCTAAAAGCTTAATCCTTTCGGATAATCGACACCCCAATACCACATTCCAGACATCGCTTGGAATTGCAATAGGCCGACCTTAAATGTAACACGGCCTGGGTCTCCAGTGCATTGAACAGATCCAAGCCAAAACCCATATAACGTCTGCAAACGGAATTCACCTCCGGCTTCAGTTGCTCCAACCATTGCAAGGCGCGATCCATATACTGCTGGTTCCCGATGTACTTTCCATAGGAAAATAAAATGGGCACAAAGCTATTGATCGCCAAAAGATGGAAAAACTGCTCGGTAATCCGGGTATTGTGCCTGACCGATTCTTTCTCCAGATGAAAGTGCGTATTCCAAAACTCTGGAATCTCCAATTGCTGACAATATCCCTTTAATTCATCCAAACTGTTCGCTTCCACGATCAGGGAAAACCAAGAGGCAAAGCGGCAGTACATCGCGGCAAGCTGAGCTAATTTAATCGTCGGGAAATTATAAGGCCGCATGCGCATAAACTTCCATTGGAAGGCGGAAAGCTCAATCAGCTTCTGACTTTTCTTCAGATAGCCATAATTGGCCTGAAGCTTTAAGATATAGGGATCATCCCCCTTATAGGACTTCAAGAACCCCGATTGCCCAAAAAACAAGGCCTGTATATTCTCGGGGTTATTTTTCATCTTTTGGATCAATTTCAAGGACAGGATCTGGCTCAGGTCCTGAAAGGACTGCTTGTTGACCTTCATTCCAAAAGCACCCGCCAACATCCCCAAACAGACCCTCTCCCAATCTCCTCTATAGCTATTGAGCATCAGGACCACGATCTTATAGCGATGCTCCAATCGCTCAATCCCCATGCGGTTCAAGACCTGGATCTTCTGATAGTCTGGCACCTGATTCATCCCATAGCTACAGGGCAACCAATGGTTATTCTGCAAGAGTTTCTCAATTTTCTGTAATAGGGATTCCTCAACGATAGGCTTCAATTCCAAACAGGGAATGAGCGTTCCATCCTCCAGGAAACAATCCAAGCCGGCTTCCCACACCACGTGCAGCACCACCGCATTATAGGCCTTGTTCCTTTGATGGCCATGTTGGTTCCAATCATTGGGGTCTACATGGATTTCAACATGCCCATGCCAGTCCTGGCCATTTATCCGAAGATGGGCAAGAAGAAAGTCTGGTCCAGCATCGGTATTATAGTTGCCCGCCTGAACAACCTCAATCTCATCTCCATTCGTACAATGAAGATCGAATGGAGCAAAAAGTCGATAACGCCAAATAAAGTGTAGGATATGCTCTGATATACGCATAGCTAAATATAATATATTTAACTTTCAATTACGTATTTTAATTTTAAAAACAAGTTTATAAAATAGTGAATTAAGCCTCCCAATAGATTGAGGGCAAGCTTTGCTAGGAAAAATTATGATTCGATTTATTTTGGAAGGTAAATTTTCAATAGATCCGAACCTACTTTTAATTCTTCCCTCAGGTCTCCATTTAATTTTGGAGCTTCAATGCCTTCAGACCATGATTCGGCTCCTACAAATATGCGGGCTTCATCCCAAAGTGCTGCCTGGATAAACAGGTCTAGCGTCTTTCTACCGCCTTCAACGATAATGGACTGTACATCCATTAAATACAGCTGATAAAGGATTTGCTGTGGAAGGTACAGGTCAAAATTCTCCAGTTCTATATATTTCCGGTTACCCTGCCAATCGGTTTTCTGAGCATTGAAAATTATGGTTTCCGCTGCATCGTCAAAAATTGAAAGACTTTCCGGAAGTTCCAAATTTTTGTCAATCAATATGCGCTTCGGGTTCCGTCCTTCCCAGTCCCGAACCGTCAAGCTTGGATTGTCAAGCTCTGCCGTTCTTTTGCCAACCAGGATCGCATCTTCCTCCGAGCGCCATTTATGCACCAATTGCTTACTCGCCGAATTGCTGATCCAGCGCTGCCCTGATAGAGGTGCAAAATACCCATCCGCCGTTTCTGCCCACTTCAGGATTACATATGGCCTAAACTCTTTCAGCTTCGTAAAGAACCTGCGGTTCACCCACTTAGCCTCATCCTCCAAAACTCCTACTTCAGTGCTAATCCCGGCATCCTGCAACTTCTTCAGGCCCATACCATTGACCTTCGCAAAGGGATCCAAACAAGCGATCACAGCTTCCTTGAAACCCATGTCCACGATCATGTCCGCACAGGGTGGTGTCTTCCCAAAGTGCGCACAGGGCTCCAGGCTCACATAGATCGTGCTCTCCGAAAACAGCTCCCTTGCCTTCGCCTCTCCGACCTGATCGATCACGGAACAGACCGCGTTCACCTCTGCATGCGGACCTCCATAAGGCGATGTATAACCCTCTCCAATAATTTCTCCATTATGGACAATCACTGCCCCCACCATCGGATTCGGACTGGTCTTGCCTGCCCCCAAGACAGCCAATTCCAAACATCGCTTCATGTATTGATTATGCATGTTTCAAAGGTAGTGAAATAGATTTGAGTATGGAGATAGGTGGCTTGAGAAAACAACTTCCGGACAGACCATGACCATGACTTATATTTCACTTGCATAATACACAGGTTCGTAGGAGCTGCTCGTATATGTCAGCTTGTTTGAACCAGGATGGAAAAGATGAGGGGATCGACGATCATCGATCGGAGCCGAGATGCCGCTCACCCGCCAGATAGACCAAGATCAGGGAATGAACCAGGATGAGTGGGATTAGGTGATCGACGATCATCGAGCGGAGCCGAGATGCCGCTCACCCACCGGATAGGCCAAGATCATAACCTATATTTTGCCAGCTTAACGCACATGTTCGTTGGGGTATATGCGATACACCCCAACAGTTTGTGTAAGATTCTTGCCTCAGGGCCTGTTGTCTTGTGCCTATTGTCTGATGTCTAAAAAACTTCTGGCGAGCTGCTTTTGACAGCTCGCCAGAAGTTTTTTTCCTACCTTTGTTGTATGGATTCTATAGGCAGCTTAAGGCAAAAATTTGTGTCGGATTTATCGTCGATTTATGATCAGGATGAGGCAATGAGCCTGTTTCAGATTGCTTCTGAACATTTGCTGGGTTACAGCAGGGTGCAGCTTAGTATGAAGTTGCAAGAAAAGCTCTCGGAGGATCAGGAAACTAACTTCAATTTGCTCCTGCAACAGCTTCAGACCGGCAGACCTATACAACAGATTATTGGAAAGGCTCCTTTTTATGGAATGGAGTTTATCGTGTCGGAGGATACCTTAATCCCCAGACCTGAGACGGAGGAACTCGTACAGCTGATTATCTCCGAAAACAAGCGCAAATCAGATCTTGATATAATCGATATCGGCACAGGGACGGGCTGTATTGCGATCAGCTTGAAAAAAGGTCTTGCCGAATCCCATGTTACCGCAGTGGACATTTCCTCAGAGGCCATTAGCATTGCCAAACAGAATGCACAAAGAAATGATTGCCCTGTTGATTTCCGTTGTTTGGATATCTTGGAATGGAACCTGGTCTTTGATCAGGAGCAATATGACATCATTGTCAGCAACCCTCCATACATCACCCATGACGAGAAAAGGGATATGCACCGCAATGTACTGCATTTCGAGCCACACACGGCTTTATTTGTGGAAGACTCAGCCCCATTGTTGTTTTACGACCATATCGCTTCATTCGCCCTAAAACACCTCAAAAAGGAAGGGACCCTCTATTTCGAGATCAACCAGTACCTTTCCGAAGAAACCAAGGAACTTCTGATCAAGAAAGGTTTTGCCAAGGTTGATATTCTCCATGACATCAACTCAGTTCCCAGAATGATCAGGGCAAGGTATATTTAGGACAATTTCTAAATTCAAGGATTATTTAACTTTAAATAGCAACCTATTTTCCCGAAGAGTTTCTACCTTTAGACCATAGCCACTGTTTTCATTTAATTCGATACCAGCATTGCCTCCTTCCTAGCTTAGATCAAAATTTTAACAATCGTTTTTGATTTCAGATGTACATGGCTTTGGTCTCATTCGAGACATATTCGGAAATTTCGCAATATGGCCCGAACATGGGTAAATCAATTCCCGAATGCACCGCCCTAAAAATTCCAGCCCCTACTTATTTCAATTTTTTAATGAATATGGAAAAACAGATCTCCTTTCGCTGTTCGGCAAAATGGTTGTTTCTGCAAGTTTTTAGGTAAAACTTGAACAGAAACCACTTCAGTATATATCTAAGCCAATATTTTTATTCATTTTTTCAAACTGAAAAACAGCGACTTATTTGATTAAGGACAAATTTAAGTTCAAAAGATTTGGCACATATTAAGGATTTTTCTACCTTTGCATCACTTCAAACAACGAAGGGTTCTCGATAAAAGAACAACGATTCCGTAGCTCAGCTGGTAGAGCAATACACTTTTAATGTATGGGTCCTGGGTTCGAATCCCAGCGGGATCACTTCTTGGGACAAGTCTAGAAAAGATAGACTTGTCCCATTTTTTTTGCCTTGTAACTTGCTGTTATTCTGATAAATAAGAGCAATTGCAGAATTTAGCCTTGGAGTTCGATGTCGTGTTCCGTCAAATTCCAAAAATTCGGGGAACATCGAACTCACTATAAGCCTTTTTTCTTCAATATCGCCGTTTTCATAGCGTCTATCAATGTTTGCGACCTTTTTTAAGGTGGAAGCCACTAAGTCTTTAATCTCTGTTCCCACAACCGCCAAGTCGTTTAATCTTCTTTCGAAAACTTCAATCTTGCCTTTGGTCAATCTCTTTACTTCTTGGAAATCGTCATCTGCCATTTCTCCATCGGCATTCTTTAAAAGTGCGTTTTGATAGCGTTTGTTCAACGCATCAATCTCGCTTATGATATTTGTCCTTTCCGTGTTTTGGGCTTTGGTTTTGTTATTGAAGTCTTTTATAAAAGCTTCAATAAAGACATCGACCATACCTTCTTTTGGCGACATATACTGTAACTGTTTAAGAAAAGCTTCATTTGCAGGTTCTGCCCTAAACCGTACACCGCATGAGGAAGTACAATGATAATAGTTATAGTAGTTGCCCATCTTTCCTTTTGAAGCACTTCCAGTCAGCATACGTGTGCATTTAGGGCATTTGAGAAAGCCTCGAAGCGGTAGGTTCTCCATAGCTACAACTTTAGGCTTTACTTCCCTTTTTCTCCCATCGAGAATATCCTGGACATCGGCAAACGTCTTTTCGCTGATTAATGGCTCGTGTTGTCCTTTGACAAAATATCCCTTTTCCTCTTTGTAGGGAGGAATGAATATTTTGCCACAGTACAAGGGGTTTCGGACGGCTACCCAAAAGTTATTTTTGCTGAACCGACCTTTTCCATCGGCTTTCTCCCGAACCATTTTCCATATCTGTTCCGTATTGAAGTTATTGGAAACGATTTGTTCAAACGCCCACTTTAAAAGCGGTGCTTCAAATTCATGGGGTGCAATGAATTTCTTTTTGCCCTCTGTTATCTTATTGACATACCCCAAAGGCGCTGTTCCCATATACCGCCCTTCTTTTTTCGCCCTGCGCATTCCGTGAAAAACATTTAACGCACGCCTGTCGTTTTCCACTTCGGGTGAAGCAAGATAGAACGCAAGCATGATTTTATTTTCGGGAATGGTAAGGTCTAAGGGCTGTTCGATTGCCACAGGTTCAACGCCATGTGTACGTAACTGGTTAATCATTTGGTAGGCATCCCCTGCGTTTCTACTAAACCTATCCCATTTGGTAAATAGTATTATCGACCCCGCTTTATTGTTCTTTGTTTTGCGTAGGTTGGATAAGTATTTCTGCCATTCCGGACGTTTGAAAGATTTTGCCGAATGGTCTTCTATGTAAACATCCCTTACCGGAATGCCTTTTATCTCACAATATTTTCTTAATCGGTCTTCTTGGTCACGTTGCGAATATCCCTTGTCCGCTTGCTCGTCTGTCGATACACGTATGTATAAATCTGCCTTTCTCATCACAACAGTTTTCTTTGTTCATTAGATTAAAGTTTTCCTCTTAGATATTGGTTAACTGCAATGTCAGCTATCTTCTTGACAAACTCCAAGATGGTTTTTGCTTCCTCTAAATCGACCTCTGTTCCTTTCTTTTTCAAGATTTGCACAACTCTTTCGGGAGTTAAATCGTTCGTTTTTTCTTTCTCCATCTCAACTCATTTTTGCCTGCTAACCGTGCAGATTGATCCGCATAAACAAACTTATCGAGTTGATGGAACGAGCATTAGAATATGTCTTCTTACTGGATTACTTGGCTTAGATTGGCGCGTGGCATTACAATAGCCAAAGCACATTTACGGCATTCGCTTCACTACTGACCGCAAAAGAGCTTAGGGCTATGATTGGGAATAGGAAATTGAAGATGTCGTTCCACAGGTTGGGCTGTTCCACTCCAAACTTCAATCACCTGTAGCCGTACTAACAGATATTAAATTCTTTCTGAACCATTTTCCACACACTATCCTCCTTACTTCCACAATTGGTTTTAATGTAAAAAGCGAGTATGCCTGTTGTTCACGTTTCATGGAGCAAAGGTTGGACGTGTTCTTAACGGAGGCAAAAGGTCATGCAAGTTTGAAAAAAAATCTCCACCCGTTGGGTAGTATTTGTTTTCCAAAACCTTGTGCCTCCTAAACACTAACCTAAACTGCTCCCGAAACGAAACACAGCATACTCCGGCTCTTTACACGAATAAAAAAAATGTCAGACATGAGAATTAAAAGCATTGGAAATGGTATTGAAACAAAACAACAGCACCACCTCTCATTGCCGAATAAATCAAAAACAATTTAAAACGGTAAAGAAATGATACAACAAATAAACACATCGGAAGCAAGGGTATATGTCGGCACATACAGAAAATACAATGACGGTTCAATCTTCGGGAAATGGCTTGACCTTTCCGATTATGCGAACAGCGAGGAATTTTACACCGCTTGCAAGAAGCTACACGATAACGAGGAAGACCCCGAATTTATGTTTCAAGACTACGAAAACATACCTAAGGGCTTAATCGGTGAGTGTTGGATAAGTGATAACATATTTGAAGTTTTGGAGGCTTTGGAAGATATGGACGAAACCCGAAAAGAAGCATTCCTAATATGGCGACAACGGACACCGTAAGCTATCCGAGGGGGATATAAGCGACCTAATAAGCGACTTTGACGATGACTATATAGGCGAATACAAGGACGAGGAAGATTTTGCCTATGAACAGGTTGAGCAAATGGACTTACCCGAATTTGCAAAAAGGTACTTCGATTATGAAGCTTTTGCCCGTGACCTGTTTTGTGGTGATTATTGGAGCGATGGTGGTCATGTATTTTGTAATTCGTGAATTTTAGGGAACGGTGCGCCGTTCCCATTTTTATTAAAATCTGTTCGGGCAAAAAAGACAGATCCTCCCCAGGTCGGAACAGTCTTTTTTGCGAAAAGTGGAACACCCCCTTGGTCAAATGCTCGCATCCCGCAGTTTCCTCCATTGCATTTTTCAAAAGAGCTGTGCTTGAAACAGACTACTTTCTTTCGTGAGTTGAGACGAAAAAGAAAGTAGCAAAGAAACCTACGTTTATGATTGACTTTTAAAGTATTCCATTGCTACCCCCCTAATCCCCATGCTGAAATATTTTTTATTTTCACTCAATGCTTTAACGGCGGTTAGCATTCCATCGGGGTCAGCGAATTTCAGTATATAGCCCGAAACACCTGCCTTTAGCATACTCGTTACACTTTCCTCGTTATCGTCCGTACTGGAAATTAGAACTTTTAAATCGGGGTACTTTTCGAGCAAAAGTTTAGCAGTAGCAAAGTCTTCCTCTATGAGACAGACATCCGGCAACTTGCCACCCTCTTTTATTTTTTGTAGGGCATCCTGCCCGTAACCCGATTGGAACAATACCGTATATCCCGAATTTTCAAGTTGCTTTACAGACATATCCCGAAGCTTTGGATTGTCATCTATGACCGCTACATAGACATTGTTTTTGTTGTCTTTTCCAGTATTCATAATATCTGTTTTAAAAGTAGCGACCTGCAATAAAAAAAGCGCAGGCAACTACACTTACCGATACTGGGGCACTGGTATGCCTGACAACGAATAAGCGAGCACCCACGCCTATGGCGTGAGTATTCCTACTTATTGTCTCGTTGTCTTAAAAATTACCAGTTTTCAGTATCGAGACTTAAAGCAAAAACACTTTAAGTATTTTAATATTTTCTATTAGCAAAGATAACGAAGCGATTTATTATACACAATATTATAATCGTGTCCTTTAAGAGCAAAGTACACTACATTTTAAGTCTACTAAAAAATCCCGCCACATCGGGCAGGATTTTTCTGTCTTTAATCACGGCTGTTAAACTGGAAACTGACTTGCTTTTCGTTTCCGAAATTGTCCGAAATCCAAATATCAAACGCCTGTGATACGGTGGATTGCGAGGTGTAATACAACCTAAATTGTGTCTGTGGCAAGAGGTACAGGTCATTGGGCATATACGGCGGTTCGCTGTAATACCGCAATGCTCCCTGTCCGTCAAACTGGAAATAGCGGATAAAGTATTTCGCATCGCTGAAATTGGCCGACCGTTCAATGGTAATCCGTATTTCAACGGTCTGCCCGTTCGTCACCTCTTTGGGTACAGGCATTACCTGTACCTCAAAAGGGTAATTTTGTTGTATGTCGATTTCGTCTTTTTCGCAGGAGGTCAGCACCACGGCGCAGACCAACATTGCCAAGAGCATGAACATCGCCTGTAAATGTAGGCGGTATTTTCTGATTGATATTTTCATCGTAAATCAATTTAAAAGTTAAACCTTAGTCCAATCCCTGCCGATGGACGGAACTGTTTTAAATCCGTACCCCAAAGCACTTTGGTACGTCCTTGCAGGAGCAACACAAAGCGGTCGGACAGGTACGTTTCGAGCGTGAGCCGTCCGCCTGTGCCGTAAACAAAATTGTCTCTGTCGAGGATGGTCGAGCCGTCCGGTAGCATGGCTTCGCTCCGGTTAATCGTTTCATAACCTGCAACGGCTGTTAGCCCTGCATTCAGCGTGATGGTCTTTCTTGCATCGCCCAATAGCTGAAGACTGTAACCCACCTCGCCCGTATAGGTTTCGAGCGGTATCTGTACATCCCTGTAACCGGAAAGCTGATAGGCATATTCCGCACCCCATATCCAGTAACTGCCGTTCTTTCCGTTCACGGTCAATGTCAAATTCAGATAGTAATTGTCGCTTATATCTTTGGACAACATACCTGCGTTTATCTCCAATCCCTTTTGTTTGGGGAGCATACGCTGTGCCTGTACTGCCGTCATACTTAGCATGGCAAGCACCACGGCAAAAATGTATCTTATCATTGTTCTTTCCTTTTGGGTTAATTAATCTTTAGGTGCATATCGCTTATCAGTTTGGCGTGTACGAGGTCGGAGTTTTCCACCTGCAACACCTGTTGCCTGCCACCGTTCTTTTCAAAGATTTCAATCACGAGTACCTTGTCATCCGTGATGGTAAACTGGTCAAGCAGGAACACGTTTTGGTCGGTGCTGTTACCCGTAATTTCACCGAGCGTTTTATACATCCGCAACGGGTTCATTGCCTTTTCCTGCACCACGGTACGCTTGGCGACTTTTTTGTCCACTACCTTGAAATTCACAAAGTCAATGTTGAACGGTACATTGCTTTTGTTACGCAGTTCCGTATGGAAATAGAATTTTCCGTTGTGAACATAAATACCTTTCAGCAGGAATTGTATGCCGTAGCTTTTCGACCCGATTTGCTTTACAATCCGTTTATTCTTTTTGTAAATCGTTTCCATGAGCAACCCTGCCAGTGACGGCGAATTGCCTCCCAATTCCTCAAACAGCACATCGTTGCCGTTTTCCCTGTCCGATGCCTTTTGCATCGTCAGCAAATCATAATTCAACGCCAGCGGATAAGGACTGTAAAAGACATTGAAATTGTAAAACCGACCATCGTCCGTGATGACCGAAAAATTGGTTTCCTCGTCAAAATCCCTTACGCTTGCCTTAATACGCAGTACGTTTTCCGCATCTTCGGCTTTGCCTGCGATAAGGTATTCACTGCCCAAATCCACGTAGCGGATAGCGGACGGGAATATGAGGTGCGAGGTCTTGCTGTACGTCACCTGCATTTCGTAAGGCTCGACCTTACCCATGCTCAATTTTGTTGTACTGGATGCCACTTGCTGTGCATTTGCACCTGTAATAAAGGCTATCAAACAGACCATTGCCATGAGGCTTTTAAATATTGCTTTCATTTTCTTTTTGATTTTAGTTAAACATTAATTTTTTGAAACGAGGAAAATCTGATGACCGGCTTTGACCGTTACTTTCGGTGTCCTTACTTTCTTGGAGAAGTAACCCGATACGCCCTGCACCACACCACGGGAAAGGTCGCCTGCCATCTGTTGCCCTGCCGAGCGTGTCATCATGATAGAAGTACCGGAGGTTTGGCTCATGTTGGAAGCTATCTCGCTAAGGGCGTTCATTTCGGGAGAATATGGTACATATAGCCCTTGCTGTCCGTCCACATCATACACGGTTATATCGACCGGAATAATGTTGCCCTCATATTCGATGGACGTTACCTTTAACTGCAACCTGCCACCTTGAAACTTGGCATTTGCCGTCAGTACCGTTCCTGCCGGAATGGAACGGACGGGAGTTTGCGCTGTTTCCAACAGGCGCAACCGTACACCGCTTTCGCCCATCACGACCTGCGTTTTCTGTACTACCGCCTTGATACTGTTTTTCGGCTGTATGACCTGTTCCGAAACATCTGCCGTATAAAAGCCACGGTTTCGGGTTTCGTTCCAGTTTGCCAAAAAAGCACTGTCGGTCGGTTCACGATACAATGCGGAAACCGTATTTTTCCTTACAGGGGTGAATGCCACAAAATGTTCCTTTTGCGAGGCACTCTTTGCCGAAGCTGTTGTGTCCGCATTACCTGTCTGTGTTGGAGTTGAGGGCAGGTAACGGGATGCCATTTCGTATGACTTTTCCATCAAAGCCAACTGGTCATCCACGGTCGTTACGGGCGGTACGTCCTTTTCTGCCAGTTGTTCTTTCAGTTCCTCAACCTGCCTGCGGAGTTCCTGCATTTCGTAATCGCTGTTGTCGTAGAACGAGGTCAGCGTACTTTGTGCATTGCGGTAACTGTTCAGGGCAGGGTTGCTGTTCCTACGTGTACCACCGCCGTAAGCGTAGCCGTCTTCGTAATCCTCATCCGGTAGCTCCGCTTCCGGATCGGCGGTACTGTCCTCGCTCCAATAGTCGGACAGTGACAGGAGCGCATTACGCTTTTCCTCCATTTTCTGTTCGAGCATTTCCTGTTCATAAGCCTTTTGCTTATCGGATTGAAGCCCGGCATCGCTCGCCTGCGGTACGACATCGTTCAGACCAATATCCTCAACCTTTTGCTTATCGGAATATGGTTTGAAGATTAAATACATACAGCCGAAGAACACCACGCCCATAAGAGCAAAAATGATAGGCTTTTTTAGCTTGTCGGCTTTGTTCTGCGCCCCTTCTTGGGTCGCATCCATTTCGTTTTCCGTTTCCTTTTTTCCGAACAGAAAACGGATTTTGTCATTATTGTTCTCTTTCATTGTTTTTACGTTTTAAGATTTTGTTAATACTGTCCTGCGGAGAAACCGAGGATTTGTTTTGCCTGTTAATTGGGTTTTCGATATGCTCAATGGTCATGGTATTATCGGACTGTGCTACATCGTAGCACACTTTTAACAGCACGACAAAGGACAATAGCGCATAGCCCAAAAAGAGCAGTAGCGTATAGCGATGCTGTTTTTTAACAGGCATCGTCCGCCACTGTCCATCGAGCTTGTCAAGCCAATTACTGATTGTTGTTCTTAGATTTTTCATGCCTTAATCCGTTTTAAAGGCTGAACCGCTTCCGCCTGTCAACCGTCTTTTGCTCCGGTGCATCGCTCACCATAGCGATTGCCTCCCTTGCTTTGGGAACGGTAACCACGGACAGGTCGGTCAATTCCGATTGTTTCAGTAATTGCCCGAATTGGTCTTTTCTTGCAACTTCCATTTTATTGAGGAAGAATTTGCCGTTTAGGTACTTCACCCACATACAGCATTCTACATACGGCTTGTCTTCGCCTGCCCATTGTAGAAAGCCCGTCAATAATAACTGTGACTTTGGTGCGCCCTCCGTACCATTTCGGCAGTTTTCGAGGTATTCACTTATACTGTCTTTCAACTTTCCGGCATACGCTCCCTGCGTATGGAAATAGCCGTCATATCCTTTTGCGGTAAGGATTTTGGCAAACGTGTTCAAATCTGATATTGCTTCCATAATCTTGATTTTAGCGGTCTATAACTTCTACGTCTCTGTTTTCCAACACGGCAAACTTTTCGATATTGAAACCCTGTGGGTTGTTGTCCGAGCGGACGGAGTTCACGAGATAGCAAGAGGTCACAAGGCTTCGCCTTGTGACGTTGCTTGACCGGATGATAAATTGTTTGGCATACGTTCTTACCGCATACGGATAGGTATCGAAGTTGCAGACCACGCTGTCCACTTCGATACGCTGTTGCACATTCCCCGAAATGATACGGTTGTAGTACCCTTTTTCCGAAAGGTCTTTGTAATAATCGAACGCCGATTTGTCAGCAAGATTAAAAGCTCTTTTCATGTTGCTTTCGATGGCGTTCTTATCCGGTGCGAGCGTAAAGAACAGTTCATGGAAACGCCTTACGTGTTCCCTTGCCTCAACAGGTCTGTTGATGCTTGCATCCTGTGACAGTGCCAGCATCAAGGATTTACCGTTGTCCAGTACATATACTTTTTGGCGTTGCGCCTCCGCAAACTGGTAGGACTGCCATACCGCATATCCTACCACTGCGATGCAGAGTACGGCAAATACAATGGCATACAGACGTATTTGCCTAAAGCTGTTTTCTATGTTTCTTAGTGTCTTAAATTCCATTGTTTCTGATTTTTATTATTTGTTCATTAACCTGCCACCGATGTTACCTGCAACTGCCCCCGTTCCCGCTCCGGCGATGTTTCCGGTTTTCGATGCCGTCTGATTGACGTTGCGCATGAAGTTCCCTGCGCCTCCGGCTTGGATAACCCAACCTGCCACCGTTGGGATGGTGAAGTAGCCCACAATCCCAATCAGCATGAAGATGATATACACCGTGTTGGATGTGTCGGGGATATATGTAGGGTCGGCAAGCATTTCAATATCCCGTTCCAGTATAAGCGATTGTATTTTCGCAAGTATGGAGCTGAACTTATCGGATATGGGCAACCATAGGTACACGCTGATATATCGGGTCAGCCATTGCGTAAGTGTGGACTGGAAACCATCCCACACACTTATCGCAAAGGCTATCGGCCCGAGTATGGACAGCACGATAAGAAAGAACGTCCGTATGGTATCTATGACCAGTGCCGATGCTTGGAAAAGTATCTCCAAAAGGTTGCGAAACCATTCCTTTATGGCTTTTTCTATCTTATAGGCTTGTCGGTCAAGGTACATTCCCGACATGGTAGCCAAATCGGACGGAGACCATCCCAATTCGTCCAGTTTCTTATCAAATTCCTCATCGCTTACGAGGTAAGCGGTTTCGGGATTGCGGAGCATGGCTTGCCGTTCCAACTGATCTTTTTGCTGTTGCAATTGGTTGAGGTCAAGCACCTGATTTTCGAGCATGGCATGTGTGCCTTTTACCACAGGTGACATTACTGCATTGATAGTTCCCAATACGATGGTCGGGAAGAACATAATGCAAAACCCGATGGCGAAAGGTCGCAGGAGCGGAAACACGTCTATCGGTTCAGCACGGCTCAAAGCCTGCCACACTTTCAGTGCTACGTAGAACAGTGCGCCCAATCCGGCGATGCCCTTTGCCACTGTCGCCATATCGGCGGACAGTGGGAGCATCTCATCGTACAGCGAGCGCAGGAGTTCGTGAAGATTGTTCCATTCCATAGTTTACCAGTATTTTTGTTCAGCAGTACCGTACAGTTCAAGCACCCTTTGGGTGTTGTTCTGTTTCTTAGCCCTCAAAATGCTCACGGAGATATTCTTGTTGGTGTAATAGCGGACAAGGCTATGGTAATCCTTGACCTCTTTATACACCTTATCAATAATGTCCATACGTTCCTTGTCATTGAGGGATAGCGAGGTTGAGGTAACAATCTGTTTCAGTTCTTTGAGCAGTTCGGTACTCTCGTTCAAGAGCGTGGAATAACCGTTGGCGATTGCCGTCAGTTCCTGTGGGCTGAAATTCGGGTCGTTCATCATCTTGCCGAAATTGTTTACATACATTTCGGACACATCCCCCACAAGCAACACCGTTTGTTGTACTTTTCGGGCATCTTTCACCAAGTTGCTCACGGCTTTCAGTTTGTCGTAATATTCCTTGCCTTGCTCATACACCTTTTTTACCTCATTGAAATTCTTAACCACGTTGGACACGGTGGATGAGGTCTGTATGATTTCATTCGCACTGTTGATGATACCCGATGCAAGGTTTGCAGGGTCGGTAACTACCCATTGTGCCTTAGCGGACGGTGCAACGGCAAGCATAAATGCCGTAGACACCAGTAACATTACTTTCTTCATTGTTCTGATTTTTTTAAATGATTAATAACTATTTGATTTTTCACGTCTTTGGAGGGCGATACGCTTAATGGCTTGTTCTACATTGCCGTCCAGTTCGGATGCCAGTTGCATGACCTCCATTTTTTCCGTTTCCTCCGTGGTGTACGCTAAGTATTCTTCGAGCGATACCTCTGTGGCATACACGGCGGAATGCGTACCGCCAAGCCCAATCCACACCTCTTTGTAAAGCCTTGACGGGTCGTTGTTCATGTTGATGGAAAGGATTTGGGATTTTTCCTTTTCCGTCAGTCCGAGCATCGCTTGGATGTCGTCAAACTTATTCATGTACTTGCGTTGGTCTAAGAGGATTTTACAGTCGGAATTGTTGATGATACTTTCCTTGACCACGGGTGACTGGATGATGTCATCCACTTCCTGCGTGACCACGATAGCCTCACCAAAAAATTTGCGAACGGTCTTAAAAAGGTACTTGATGTACTCTGCCATTCCCTCTTTGGCAATGGCTTTCCATGCTTCCTCAATGAGTATCAGTTTACGCACACCTTTGAGCCTGCGCATCTTGTTGATGAAGACCTCCATAATGATAATGGTCACTATGGGAAAGAGGATTTTGTGGTCTTTAATCGCATCAATTTCAAACACGATAAAGCGTTTGGAAAGCAGGTCAAGTTGCTTGTCTGAATTGAGCAGGTAATCGTACTCGCCACCACGATAGTAAGGCTCTAATACGTTGAGGAAACCTGCAACGTCAAAGTCTTTTTCCCTTACCTGTTTTTCTTTCAGTACTTTTTTGTAATCACCTTTTACATACTCATAAAATCCATTGAAAGAGGGATATTCACCGCTTTGCTTGATACGGTCGATGTAACCGCTCACGGCATTGGATAACGCCACTTCCTCTGAACGGGTCGGCGGTTCATCGTCACGCTTCCAAAGTGTAAGGATGAGCGTTTTGATACTTTCCCTTTTCTCAATGTCGAATACGCCGTCATCCGTATAAAACGGGTTGAATGCAATCGGGTTGTCCTCTGTGTAGGTAAAATACACACCATCTTCACCTTTGGTCTTTCCCTTAATCAACTCGCACAGTCCTTGATAGGAATTACCTGTGTCCACGAGCAGGACGTGTGCGCCCTGTTCGTAGTATTGGCGCACCATGTGATTGGTGAAAAAAGACTTGCCCGAACCCGATGGCCCCAAAATAAATTTGTTGCGGTTCGTGATAATGCCTTTTTTCATGGGCAGGTCGGAAATGTCCAAGTGGATGGGTTTGCCCGTGAGCCTGTCCGCCATTTTTATACCGAAAGGCGATGGCGAACTTTGGTAGTTGGTTTCCTCGGTGAAGAAACATAATGCAGGTTCGATGAACGTATAGAAACTTTCCTCTGCCGGAAAATCGCCTGCATTGCCAGGCATGCCTGCCCAATACAGCGTGGCAACATCCACCGTGTTATGCCTCGGTCTGCATTCCATCAAAGCGAGCGCACTGCCCGTGTCGTTCTTTAGCTGTTTGAGTTCGCTTGGATTATCCGACCACGCCATCACATTGAAGTGCGCACGGATGGAGGATAGCCCGAAGCTGTGCGCTTCGTTCAGATACCTTTCAATCCACTCTTTGTTAATCTGATTGGCACGGCTATACCTTGCCAGTGAGTGCATATTACGGGCTGACTTTTCAAACTTGCGCAGGTTCTCATCGCTGTTATCCAAAAACAGGTACTGGTTATAGATATGGTTACAGCTAAGGAGCAAGCCCACGGGAGAGGCAAAGGACAACAGGCAATCGCTCCTGTCCGTGGACAGCTTTTCATACCTTGTATTTGCCGATACCGTGCCCGGCAAATCGTCCGTATCGGACAGGGTGTGCAGGCACAGCCTTTTGTTGCCGATACGCACATCTTCACTGCCCAAAGCTATATCCTGCATGGGCGTTCCGGCTTCCCTCGACAGGGTAAGGTACTGTTCGAGCAGACCCTGTGTGTCGCTTGTGCCGATGATGTCATCCTCGGTCAAGCGTTCCAGTTTCACAAAACCGCTATCATTGATAATCCGCTCAAACTGTGCAACCGTCTCCATGAAACGGCGGACGGTTTCTTTATCCCGAATTTCTTTCGGGATGAGGACACCTCTGCAAAGCGAACTAAAGTTGCTCTGCATCCGCATCCGCTCTTTGGTTGTCTTGGTGAGGAACAGGTAGCAGTAATGGTTTAAAAAAGGACGTTCGTTGAAATGCTGTTGATAGGACTTTGCAAGAAAACTCTGGTCGTTCTGTGCAATATCCGGCGCATAACTTTCCTTGATGTACCAATCCTGTTTGTGGACAATGGTATAGTCCGGCAGGGTCTTGATAGCCTTGTGCCATGCCGAGTGTATGGCATCGTACTCCGCCGATGCCACAGTGAACAGTTCCGGCAGGTGTACCCGAAAGCAAGCCGTGATGTCTGCATCCTTTGAAATGATGCAGTTGTGTTCCACCGCCAGTAATGGAAACTTGCTTTCCAACGTTGTGACTTTTGCAGTATTTCTCATAGGGTATTGGATTTAGTGTTGAACTTCAAATAGCGGTGTACAGCTCTGCGACAGATGATGTATTTCGGATGTCTTTTCTTTGCCCCGACTTTCATCAAGCCATGTTCGCCGTATTTGCCGTTCAATGCGAATGTCTGCCACACGATGAGCGATGCACCGCCTGCTCCGATGAACAGACAGATGTAAGAGTTTACACCTGCCATGTACATAATCATGACGAGGACAAGCACACCGAGCAAGCCTCCGGCGAAAATGAACAGGTACTGTGCTTTCAGTCCTTTGAACTCGACCGTTCTCCCAATGCCTTTATTGATATTGTAATTGCTCATAATACGCCAGTTTAAAGGAAGAATGAGCGGAGAATGGTCGCCGCTACGATTAAGAAGATACAAGCCCCGAACCACGACGCAGCCGTCTTGCTTGTATCGGGGTCACCGCTACTAAATTTGTTGTACACCTTTACACCTCCGATTAGCCCAACCACCGCCCCAATCGCATAGATGAGTTGAGTTGCAGGGTCGAAGTAACTCGTTACCATCTGCGTGGCTTCTTGGATGCCTGCCGAGCCGTCGCCCTGTGCGAACACACCGAATGCTGACAGTAACGCAACGCCTGTCAGCGACACTTTTTTGCTTCGTTTTTCCATGATTTAACTGAATTAATTTGTTACTAATTCCCACACCTTGCGGGCTTTCGCAACAAAAGTCTTATGAAAATCGAAGCGTTATGGGAAACTGGAAATCAGCGGAATTAATTGGCAGGGTATGGCGATTTAGATAAAGAAAAAAGGTTTATATCTACAGGATAATGTTTACAAAGGGAAAGGTTTTTACTATCTTCGCATAATGAAATATTTATCATTCATATTAGCTTTAATGGTGTTGATTTTATCAACAGCACCGTGCTTTATGGAAGATAAATGCCATGACCGAACATTTCAGATAGCAGACAACCAAGAACAGAATGAAGATGATTGTGATAAAGAATGTTGCTCGCCTTTTTTCACTTGCAAAACGTGTACAGGGTTTGTAGTAACTTTACTTCATTTTTCAATTCCACACGTTGTCAAGCAACCTGAAATGAAAATAAGCAGAATAATAGCATCACCTGTTTCAGACTTCCCCTTTTCTGTTTGGCATCCCCCACAGCTTGTGTAATATGTAGTGCTTTCAGCACAGTTTATTACTTGCGGTGCATAGCACCGCAATCATTCATTTAATCATTATTTTTTCAATGAAAAGAATATTAATTGTGTCATTTTTTATGGCACTCGGTTTTTGTGCATTTGCACAAAACACATTCAAAGCTGTAATTAAAGACAGCGAAAAAAAAGAGCCTTTAATGGGAGTAACCGTACAGATTACAGGAACTGCAATTGCAACAACATCTAATGAAAACGGACAAATCACTTTATTAGATATTCCCAACGGACTGCAATCAATACATTTTAGCTATATCGGTTTTAATGAACGCATCGATAATTTTCAATTTCCGTTAACGGACACCAGTGTTGTTGAAATCCTACTCGATGATAGTTCCGAACAATTGGAGGAAGTTGTCATTTCATCCACAAGAAGCACGAGAACCATCCAAAATATCCCTACACGTATTGAATTTATTGGTGGTGAGGAATTGGATGAAAAAGGCAACATGAAAGCCGGTGACATCCGTATGCTTTTGAGTGAAAGTACAGGTATTCATGTGCAAACGACATCGCCCACAAGTGCCAATGCAAGTATTCGTATCCAAGGACTTGACGGACGATATACGCAAATCTTAAAAGACGGTTTTCCGATTTATTCGGGTGCTTCGAGTGGGTTAGGTTTGTTGCAAATTCCACCACTTGACTTAAAGCAAGTTGAACTTATTAAGGGTTCAACTTCCACGCTGTACGGTGGTGGAGCAATAGCAGGTTTGGTCAATCTAATTTCCAAGACACCGACAGAAGAGAGGGATTTGCGTTTTCATTTAAATGGGACATCAGGTAGAGGTTTAGACATCAATGGTTTTTACGGACAAAAATTCAATAAAATTGGAACAACCATATTTGCTTCACACAATCGTAACGTAGCTTACGACCCTGCAAAAATCGGACTTTCTGCCATCCCCCAATTTGAAAGGTATGTGCTGAACCCTAAATTATTTGTTTACTTCAATGATAGAACAAAAATGAACTTTGGCATTAACACCACCATTGAAAACCGTTTGGGTGGCGATATGCTGTACATCAAAGGCAAAGGAGATAATACACATCAATATTTTGAAGAAAACAAAACACAGCGTTATTCTACTCAATTTGTTTTTGACCATACGGTAAATGAAAACAGTTTTATACAAGTAAAAAATAGCGTAAGTTATTTTAACCGCAATACAGCTATTCCCAATTACGAGTTTGAGGGAACACAAACGGCGACTTTTACAGAAGCAAGTTATACCCACAGCAAAGAAAAATCGGAATGGGTGACAGGTGTTAATCTTTGGACGGACAATTTTAAGGAAAAACAGATGACCACATTTCCGATGAGGGATTACACCCAGACGACTTTTGGCGCTTTTGTGCAAAATTCTTTTGAGGCTACGGATTGGCTTCAAATGGAAGCGGGTTTAAGAACGGATTATGTGGTCGATTACGGAGCAGTTTTTTTACCAAGAGTTTCGGCATTGTTTCAGATTGCAAACGGATTGACTTCACGTATCGGGGGTGGATTTGGCTACAAAACACCAACCATTTTTACCGAAGAAAGCGAACGCATACAATATCAAAACGTAATGCCTATTGACGATAATACCAATAAATTAGAAAGAAGTTACGGAGCAAATGCAGACATCAACTATCGTACTAATATTAGTGATGACTGGACTTTTAGCATCAATCATTTATTCTTTTACACCTATTTGGATAATCCTTTGTTACTTCAAAATATAGCGGCAAACACTTATCAATTTATCAACTCCTCCGGCTACATCCATACCAAAGGAACAGAAACTAATATCAAAATCGGCTATGACGATTTGAAACTGTTTTTGGGCTACACCTTTACCGATACCCGCTTGATTGAAAACGGAATAACTACCGACAATCCGCTAACCCCAAAACATCGGGTTAATTCTGTATTGATGTATGAAATAGAAGACGAATGGAAGATTGGTTTGGAAGCCTATTATTTCAGTCCGCAAAAGCTGAACGACGGGACAGCAGGAAAAGAGTATTGGATGTGTGGCTTTATGGCTGAAAAGATTTGGGAAAGATTTTCTTTGTACATCAACTTTGAAAATTTCCTTGATACAAGACAGACACGTTTTGACAACATTTATACAGGAACGATAACCAACCCTGTTTTTAAAGACATCTATGCACCATTGGACGGATTTGTAATTAACGGAGGGATAAAATTTAGACTTTAAAAACATGAATAAAACGATATTTAATATAACTAAAATGGATTGCCCAAGTGAAGAGCAATTAATTCGTATGAAATTGCAAAATTTCGATACGGTAAAGTCATTAGATTTTGATATTCCTAATAGAAAATTGAATGTTTATCATAGTGGAAACCCAGAGCCGATTTTTTCGGCTTTGGAAGCACTGAACCTGAATACAACATTACTTTCCACCGAAGAAAATAACGCAGTTATTGAAACAGATACACACAATAACCAACGAAAACTACTTTGGGCTGTACTGATTATTAACTTCCTTTTCTTTGGATTAGAAATGCTGTTCGGTATTTTTTCCAATTCAATGGGGTTGGTAGCAGACAGCTTGGATATGCTTGCCGACAGTATTGTTTACGCATTGGCTTTGTTTGCTGTTGGGGGGACGATTTTAAGGAAAAACAACATTGCCAAATTTGCAGGTTACTTTCAAATTCTATTAGCGGTTATCGGTTTCGTTGAAGTTATCAGACGTTTTATCGGAATAGAAACGATGCCCGATTTCAAAACAATGATTATTGTTTCTATTTTGGCGCTGATAGCTAACGTACTTTGTCTTTACCTATTGCAAAAGAACAAAAGTAAAGAAGCACACATGCAGGCTTCAATGATTTTTACGTCAAACGATGTTATTATTAATTCGGGCGTTATTGTCGCAGGCCTTTTGGTCAATTGGCTTAATTCCAGTTATCCTGATTTGATTATCGGAGTGATTGTATTTGTCGTTGTAGCAAGGGGAGCGTATAGGATATTGAAGTTGGCAAAGTGAATGTAAAAATAAATAGAGCCTGAAAAGCTAAATTTCAGGCTCTATTAAAATAATTCTGTGTCAGACAAACTCCCCAATATCAAAACCCTCCAAATCACTTTTCCGCAAATCGGGAGAACTGAAATCCGTTCCGGCGGAGAGGCTCTTATCCAACAATTCTGCAATCTTCCGTGAAGCCCCCTCCATTGAGTTTTCGAGCAGACCGAACAATTCCGTTCCATGTAATCGCTGAACTATATCCACCGCTTTCTGTTGCAGGGCAGGCTCTGGTGCCTCTTGCTCCAACCATGCCCCCACGGTCGTCAGTTCATCAAAGGTAACCCCTGTGGCAAACTCATTGTCGCTGTCCTCAAACCCGTATTCATCCCATTCGTCTTCCTCATTTTCAAAATCGGACATACTCCCGAAAACTTCATCCGGCTCACCCTCAATCTGCGGATTTTCCAATCCAAAACCTATCCCGTAGGTTTCTGTTCCAAAATTATCAGCTATCCCGTCACGTTCGCCCGATTGGCTCTTTGTGGCATTCAGTGGCAAGGTGTGGCGTTCCACGGGCTTGGGAAGACCCATAATATCCGGCAGGTCGGGGCTTTCCTTTTCCGGCTTTAACTCCTTGCGGACGTTCTTATGGATGACCACCTTATCTTTCAGCAAAAGGATAATGACGATGATAAGGCATATTACAATCAATGTTTCCATAGCTATAAGATTGGCTTTTGGTTTCGGGCATGGATTGTATTTATTTCCTCGCCGAAATCCTCAAAGTGGTGTTTCAATACACTGTGCAGGTAATCGGTAAGCGTAATATCTCCCTCTCCGAGAATACAGACGATACGGGATAGTTTCTTGTGGAAGTCCGGGCAGATATATACCGACTTTCCGCACCGTGCTACAACACCGGTCGGTCTTAAAAAAGCTGACTTATATCGGGCAATTTGCAGTACCTTTTTAGGTTGGTTTTGCTGTTCCTTTTTCATAATCGAATATTTTAAAAAATGGGTTTAAACTTATTGTTGAAATCATCGGTGATGGCTTTCTCGAACTGTTCAAAATGATGTTCGAGAATATTGTCCAAATAGGCATATAGGGGTATCTTATCCTCGCCGATAACCTGCACGATACGGGAAAGCCGTTCGTGGTATTCCTGCCGGATGTAGATGCTCTTATCGCCACGGCGTGTCATGGTATGGCTGTTGAGAAAACGCTCACCATAGCCTGTGCCGGAAGCCCTTTTTTGTCGGGTACGCTCTTTGGTTACGGGCTTTTCCGTAATGGTTTCCTTTGTCGGCTCTGCGCTCGGCTCTTGGGGGGCTACCGCCTGTTGGGGCTTCTTTGTTTCACCTGCCATAATGGACATGAGATATGCCTCGTCAATCGGGGCATTCGGCTTTTTCTTGTTTTCGTTGTCCATAGCAGTTAAAATTTGACGGTTCTTAGAAATTCATTGATGAACAAATCCAAGCCGGAGGCTTTCATCAATCTTTTATCGGGAGGTAACAGCGTGGAGCGGAAGACGGTCTTTGCCGTTGCTTCACTTTCCTTGCGGAAACGCTTGCTGTCGGAAATACGTGTTTCCATCGCTTGCAGTCCGACCTCCTTAATGACATTGCCGTAGATTTCGTACAGGTGCGATTTTTCCCTGCCATCGACCATGTTCCAAAACAGCCTTATGGTTTCGATGGAGGTCTGCCCGTGTTTCATAAGGACGTTGGTCAGCACATCGGTAAAGCTCAATGTACTTTCCATAACCACACGGTCTGCCGTGATGGGCGAAAAGATATGGTGCATTCCTGCCAGTGTATTCAGTAAGCCCAAAGTGTTCACCGTGCCCGTCAAGTCGAAGAAGACCATATCCACGGGAACAGCCGAGGACTGTATAAATGCTTCCGCATCCGTTAGGGCATTGTCGGCCCTACTTTGCAATACCGGATAGGCTTTCTTGTTGATGGTCGAGAATTGGCGGTGTGCCAGTTTTTTCAATATCTCGTTCTGCATGACCGCTTTCAAATCCCGTTCTCGCATCTGACAGATGCTGTGCTGTGGGTAATCGCAGTCAAAGACGGCTACGTTATAACCCATTTGGTAATGGAGTATGCTTGCCGTAACGGTTGTAAACGTGCTTTTTCCAACGCCTCCTTTTTGGCTTGAAAAAGCAATGAATTTTGTCCTGTTTGTTGCTTCCATTTCTATTCTATTTTTAAGTTTCTATTTCCGTGGACTGCCTGCCGTCCTGCATGGAACGGGGCTGTCATCCCTGCACGCTCTCCGGCGGTCTTGATACAATGCCGTCTGTCCGGCTTGCCGTCATCCATTCAGTCAGCCGTGCCGTCATTCCGGCTTCCATACAGGCAAGACCGATGGCTTGCCTGTCGTCCTGCCCGATGGAATGGCTACCGGATAGCGTTCATGCCGTCCGGTCTGCCTGCCGTTTGGAATGCCGTCATGCGTTCCGGCATTCCTGCGCTCCGTCATTCAGCATTGCCATCGGGAGCGGATGCCTGCAAACAGGCTTGCGTGACTGATAGCACAAAGAAGCAGGTTATTCCGATGCACTCTTTTAATGCGGTAGTTTGGGGCATTTGTTGGCAATGTTTGGTCGGGAGTAATAGGGCAATGCTTTGGAAAAGCTACCCTTACTTTGTAAAGGCTTAAATTCAAGAGGTGAATGGAAAAGTCATTGGAGAATGGAAACTATTGGCGGAACGGCACAAAGCCGTTTTTTTCCGCTTTACCCAATCCGACCCGTAGGGCGGATTTTCTGTTCACCCGAACAGAGCAAGTTATGTTTTGAGATGCTCGAAATAAATTCCGCATCTCAAAACCACTTGCCCTTGCAGGGGGCTTGGAAAACACCCTCCGAAGTCGGGGTTTATGATAATTAACTAAAGTTGAGCTCGCTGAAGCTCGGTTATTAATGGATTTAGATATGGAAAACAACAGAACAAACCGAACAAATAAAGTTGGTCGCAAGCCTAAGAAAGACCCTGCCATCCACCGTTATTCGATTAGTCTCAACGACATGGAAAATGCACAGTTCCTTACGCTGTTCGAGCAATCGGGAATGAAAGTAATGGCACATTTTATTACAGCCTGCATTTTTCAGAAGCCAATCAAGACCATAAAAATTGATATGGATGCAGTCGATTTTCATACGAGGCTGACCAATTTTTACAGCCAGTTCAGAGCCGTTGGCGTGAACTACAACCAAATCGTGAAGATACTTTACCGCAATTTCTCGGAGAAAAAGGCATCGGCTTACCTCTTTAAACTGGAAAAACAGACCGCAGAAATGGCGGACTTGTGCCGGAAAGTGATTGAGCTAACACAGGAATTTGAAAAAGAACACCTGCAAAAACACAGATAAGATGATAGCAAAGATTGGCAAGGGTGAGAATTTGTACGGTGCAATTTCATACAACCAAAAGAAAATTGATAGTGAAAACAGGCAGGTTTTGTTGTTGAACAGAATACCCGAAACGTTGGATAATACCTATTCGACCAGTTACCTGCACCAGTGTTTTGAGCCGTATCTGTCCGCAAATATCAAAACGGAAAAGCCTGTGCGCCACATATCGCTGAACCCTGATCCTGCGGATAGGGTCAGCGATGGGCAGTTCGTAAAAATGGCGCAGGAGTATATGGAGCGTATGGGGTACGGCAATCAACCTTATGTTGTTTTCAAGCATACCGATATTGAACGTACCCATATCCATATCGTAACGGTCTGTGTGGGTTTGGACGGGAAGAAGTTACCGGATAGTTACGACCATCCACGTTCGATGGCAATCTGTCGGGATTTGGAGCAAACGTATAACCTCATACCTGCAACGGAAAAACAGCGTACCGGAAACGAGCAGGTATTCCGTCCCGTGGATTACAGAGCCGGAGACGTTAAGAGCCAAATCGCATCGGTGGTGCGACACCTGCCGATGTATTACGGGTACGCAAGCCTCGGAGCGTACAACGCGTTGCTTTCGCTTTTCAATATCACCGCAGAGGAAGTCAAAGGGGAATTGCACGGACAGCCCAAAAATGGGCTTGTCTATTTTGCATTGAACGAACCGGGCGAAAAAGCGAGCAATCCTTTTAAGGCATCCCTTTTCGGCAAACAGGCAGGACTGGACGGACTGCAAAACCAATTCGCAAAGGCTAAAGAGAAAATGAAAGCTGACCCCGTAAGAGCCGTACTCAAAAGCACCATTGAAGTGGCAATGCACACCGCTACAAACGAAACCGATTTTAAAAAGCAATTATTGGAGCAGGGCATCAATACCGTGGTACGGCGCAACGATGAGGGGCGTATCTACGGTATGACTTTTATCGACCACGAAAGCCGTACCGTTTGGAACGGTTCAGCTTTGGGCAAAAACCTATCGGCGAATGTCTTTAACGATTGGTGGAACAGGCAGACGGTTGGACAACGCCAAGAAGCTGAAAAAACGAACGCACAAAATCAGTCATCGACCACAGGCAACACCGTAAAGAAAGAGGAAGCCCATTCACTTTTTAACTTCCTTAATAAAGGACAGCAGACCGACGATTTGTTGATAGACGGATTGGGTGGGCTACTGCCGGAGGCACAGGGCGAAGACTACGAGGAACAGGAATTTGACAACCGTATGAAGAAAAAGAAGAAACGCAAAAGGCATGGAAGACAACAATAGCTTTTTTGACCATCAAAGACCAGGATTAACATCTGGTCATTGATGGTTTTAGCTTTGAATGCCACGTTTAACAGAGTGGATGGGTTAACCGCATTTGTCAGAATAGATTACAAGCAATAAACATTTCCCAACCACATAAAGAAATAGAAAATTTCGGCTTATTCAATCCTATGTAGTAGTCGTTTTAGGTCTGTCTTAACACCTAATTCATCAAACAGCTTTTTTGATAAGTTCAATGAATTTTGGAAAGCTGTTTTTAAATTGTCGGCGTCCAAATCAGATGTTGTCAATCTAAATGCTGAATACCAATCTTTATCAATGTCTTTTTCAAGACTTTTTGTCGGACTTTCCCAATGATTGGTTTGATTTGTTGCTATTCGGATTAACCAAAGTAAATACTTTTGTACGTTCGACAGACTTTGGTAAGCGTGAGCGTATTCCTCTCGTTTAATCAAATTGTTTGTTGTCAATAATACATTTAGTAATGATTTACTTAAAAGTAAAATGTTTTCATTTGTAGTTCGGTCGGGGAATTTTGTTTTTATTTGATTAAGCGTTTCAGTCAAAAGACCGTTTTTGTCAATTAAGTTCATTTGGTCAAAATCACTGAACGATACAAAACCCTCCCACGATTTTATAACGTCAATCTCATTTACTGTTAAAAAATGAAATTCGCCTCTAATCAGGTTCTCAAAAATGGCAACTTCACTTCCGTATTCATTCGTAAAATATAACGCTGTCGGATAAATCTGATTTACCCACTTTTCGGCAGAAAAATTTTCTTTGCTTTTCAGAAAAATATAAAACTCGATGTCAGAATATTGGTCGCCCTCATTTTTGGTAAACGAACCATACATTAAAACTGCGGAAACATTTTCGTCTTGTTGAGCTATTGATTTGGTTGTATCAATCATTTGTAACTGTGTCATTGTAATAAATTTAAGTTTGTAATAGATTTCTTCATCACTTATGCAAAAGTGATGAGCTATCATTTCTTTTTTGGACAGTTACTTATAGCTTCATTGGATTAAATATTTTAGTTTTTGTTAGGAACAAAGGTACAAAAAATTGTTCTTGATACTCAATAGCGAGTTTTACCTTTTCTGCTTCTACGATACTCAGCCAAACTAAGCCCCCAAAAGCCATCCGACACCGCTTTGGATAAGCCCTTTTAAATAGCCTCTAAATTTCCTGCATCACTAAAATTTTTTGTTATGCAAGGAGAAGACGATTTGAGAGGATTAGCCAAAATCATGGCTTTTATGCGTGCTGTAAGTATTCTTTTGGTACTGATGCACTTTTATTGGTTCTGTTACGGGTTCTTTGCCGAACGTGGATGGACACTGGAAATTATCGGCAAGATACTGACCAATTTCAACCGTACCGCAGGGCTATTTGCCCACACCCTTTACACCAAGATTTTTGCCTTGCTGTTATTGGCGTTAAGCTGTCTCGGCACTAAAGGCGTAAAGAATGAAAAGATAACATGGGCTAAGATTTACACCGCCTTAGTTATCGGTTTTGTGCTGTTCTTTCTGAACACGCCATTGTTAAAGTTGTCGGCAGGGGTTGCCACATCGCTTTATATCCTTACAACGAGTTTGGGTTATATAGCCTTGCTCATGGCAGGGGTATGGATGAGCCGACTGCTCCGCAACAATCTGATGGACGATGTTTTCAATAATGAAAACGAGAGTTTCCAACAGGAAACCCGTCTGATAGAAAATGAATACTCGGTCAATCTCCCAACGAAGTTTTTTTACAAAGGCAAATGGAACAATGGATGGGTTAATATCGTCAATCCTTTTCGGGCTTCGATTGTGCTTGGTACTCCCGGCTCCGGAAAATCCTACGCCATCGTAAACAACTACATCAAGCAACATATCGAAAAGGGATTTGCGATGTATATCTACGATTTTAAGTTTGACGACCTTTCCACGATTGCCTACAACCATTTGCTGAAACATTCCGATAAGTATAAGGTAAAGCCGAAATTTTATGTTATCAATTTTGACGACCCACGCCGTAGCCACCGATGCAATCCGCTAAGCCCTGCCTTTATGACGGATATATCCGATGCCTACGAAGCCTCTTATACCATCATGCTTAACCTTAACAGGTCGTGGATTTTGAAGCAAGGGGATTTTTTCGTGGAAAGTCCAATTATATTGCTTGCCTCAATCATTTGGTATCTGAAAATCTATGAAGATGGAAAGTATTGTACATTCCCCCATGCTATTGAATTGCTGAATAAAAAATATGCAGACGTTTTTACGATACTGACCTCATATCCCGAACTCGAAAATTACCTGTCGGCTTTCATGGATGCGTGGCAGGGCGGAGCGCAAGACCAATTGCAGGGGCAGATAGCATCGGCAAAAATTCCATTGTCACGGATGATTTCGCCACAGCTTTATTGGGTGATGACGGGTGATGATTTTTCACTGGACATCAACAATCCCCAAGAGCCGAAAATCTTGTGCGTGGGCAATAATCCCGACCGCCAAAATATCTATTCGTCCGCTTTAGGGTTGTACAATTCGAGGATTGTAAAACTCATCAATAAGAAAGATAAGTTAAAGAGTTCCGTTATAATAGACGAGTTGCCTACGATATATTTTCGGGGTTTGGATAATCTTATCGCAACGGCACGTAGCAATAAGGTTGCGGTATGTTTGGGCTTTCAAGACTATTCACAATTGATAAGGGATTACGGCGATAAAGAAAGCAAGGTCATCCAAAATACCGTGGGTAATATTTTTTCCGGTCAGGTAGTGGGCGAAACAGCTAAGAATCTAAGTGAACGCTTTGGAAAAGTGTTGCAGAAAAGGCAAAGCATGACTATCAACCGTAATGACAAATCTACTTCTATATCCACCCAATTGGACAGCCTTATTCCGGCTTCCAAAATATCTACCTTGACACAGGGAATGTTCGTAGGGTCTGTTTCAGATAACTTTGATGAGCGTATCGAGCAGAAAATATTTCATGCTGAAATTGTCGTGGATAACGAAAAGGTTTCTGCCGAGACCAAAGCATATAAGAAGATACCGCAGATATTATCTTTTGCCGATGAAAACGGCAACGACAATATGAAGCAGGTCATTGAAGCCAATTACAGGCAGGTCAAAGCAGACATTGTGCATATTGTAGAAAGCGAAATGGAGCGTATTAAGAACGACCCCGATTTACAGCATTTGATCCAGAATAGCAAATAAAAACTTTGAATGAACTTTTTTATTCATAACGTTTTAACGAACAGTATTTTTTATAACTTTGTACCATGAACTATTCAAATACAGCAATGATGGCTAAGCCTTGGAATAACTAATCCAAGTGTTACTTTAGTACACTTCCCTTCTTAGAAGACAATCATCGTATTGCTCTTCCTTTTTTTGTTGTATAACTATTTCATTAATTTTCATGGAAAATAGAAAATGGGTACAGACCTATGTATTTATATGGTCTGGACAATTTATATCTATGTTGACCAGCAATGCCGTTCAATTTTCAATTATTATTTGGTTGAGTTTAGAGCATAGGTCGGCTGAGGTATTGGCTTTTGCAGGGATATCAGGAATGCTCCCACAAGCTATAATAGGGACTTTTGTTGGTGTCTTTATCGATAGATGGAACCGTAAAAAGGTCTTAATAATGTCTGATATTTTTTTAGCACTGTGCGCATTAACGATGAGCATTCTTCTACGAAATGAAACAGCAAATATCAATTGGATTTATCTTATGTTGGGTTTACGTTCTGTTGGAAATGCGTTCCACTCTCCGGCAATACAGACTATAGCTCCACTTCTTGTGCCAAAAAAAGAATTGATTAGGATAGCAGGAATTAATCAAGTAATACATTCGGTGAGTGGAATAGCTGGTCCAGCAATTGGAACTTTAGCTATCACTTACTTGTCTATTTCCACCGTCTTATACTTAGATATACTTGGAGCAATTATCGCCATTGTATCTTTAGTATTTGTGCATATTCCTCACATCAAAACAAATACAAAGCTTTCAATAAGTTACATTTTGAAAGATTGGAAAGATGGTTTCAAGAATGTTTTAGCGAAGAGAGGTTTAGCTCTACTTTTCTTATACGCAATGATGGTTACATTTTTCATTATGCCAACTGCAATTATGTTTCCTCTATTAACAACTGAATATTACAATGGGGGTAAATGGGAAATGAGTGTGATCGAAATTGCTTGGTCTGTAGGAATGCTATTAGGAGGTGCAGTTTTAGGTTTAGCTAAGATAAAAACTAAAAAAATCATTATGGTTAATTCCATGCATATATTATTAGGAGCTTCTTTTCTATTATGTGGCTTGTTACCATCCACATGGTTTATAGGATATGCTGTAATTACCATATTGGCTGGTATTTCACTATCAATATTTTCAGCCTCATTTACAACGATTATACAATTGGAAATCGCTTCTAACATGTTAGGAAGAGTGTTTTCTATGTACTACAGCTTAGCTGTTTTACCATCGGTTGTAGGTTTGTTATTTACTGGTGCATTAGCTGAAAAAATCGGAATATCAAATTCGTTTTTACTCTCAGGTTCGATAACAATACTAATTGGAATAGTTTCCTTTTTATCGCCTATGTTAATGAAAATTGGTAAATCTAAAAGGGATGTCGGAAAAAGTAACATTATAAGCGGTGAAATATCGCAATTAGTTAATAAGAATTAATTTATAATAATCTATACCGTTTAAATGGGATAGATGCAAAAATAGAAAAAAATGACAATCAAGGATATTCAAATACTTGCAGAAGAGCATGGACTGTTATTAACAGAAAATATAAGATTTAATGAAATGGGTATCGACTTTAGGGTAGGTTTCGCTATAGATAATAAAGGACAGAGGTGGTTACTTCGTATTCCTCGGCGGAATGATATGAGTGAACAAATAGATAAGGAAAAGAGAATTTTACATCTTGTAAAAAAACACCTATCTGTTAAAGTTCCCGATTGGAAGATTACATCTCCAAAATTAATAGCCTATCCACTAATTAAAGAAAAACCTGCACTTACGGTTGATGCGGAAACTTATGGTATGGTTTGGAATATGGATAAAGACAGTCCAAACTATATACAATCATTAGCGAAATCTTTAGTAGAGTTACATGATATTACAGAAGAAGAAGTGATTAAAAATCATCTGAAGATTATGAAGCCGTCTGATTTAAGACCAGAGATTGATAATCAATTAAAAACGGTAAAATCAGAAATAGGGATAAGTTCAGAGCTTGAATTACGCTATAAAAAATGGTTAGATAACGATAAACTATGGCCAGATTTTACACAGTTTATTCATGGTGATTTATATGCAGGACACATACTTACCTCACAGGATGGTATTGTCGCAGGTATTATTGACTGGTCAACAGCCCACTTAGGAGATCCAGCGAATGATTTTTCTGGACATGTAACTATTTTCGGAGAGGCAAGTCTTCGAAAGCTAATTACAGCTTATGAAAATCAAGGTGGTAGAACTTGGGGGCAACTTTATGAACAAGCTATAGAACGAGCTTCTGCATCAGCCTTGGCATATGGGTATTTCGCATTAGAAACTAATGACGAAAATCATATTATGGGAGCAAAAGTTCAATTAGGTGTAATCTAATTATTTTTTCACAAATCAAGACGGATTAATTCCGTCTTGATTTTTTCTGTGTATGAATTGCTTGTAATTCATTAGTTAGAATTTTTATCTATTAAATAGAACAAACAATAATTAACAAAATATGAATAATTATTTCAAAGAAATATTCCATAATCTGGAAACGGCAATCAATGAATTGGAAATTGAAGCCGATTGCTCCATACAACGCATAGAAGCCGTTATACATCTGATTTTGGAATGCCTGTCCGAAGTAAAGGAGCGTATCTTAAAAAAAGGGTTTAAGAATGTTGACGAAGAAATCCGCTTTTTTAAATATCAAAAACCCACCATTGTTGCCAAACTCATTTATTACAATGCTATTTACAAAATCGAGACAAAGAAGCCTTATGGTGCAAAGCCCATAAGAAAGTACCTCAATAGAGAGTTGAAAAAACTAAAAAGGTTCTTTGACAACAACCTCGATTTTTATAAGTATTACCGTAGCAACAATTCCTTTCTTGACGAAAGTTTTTTTGTACGTGGCAAACATGATATAAAGCTGTGGTTGGATACTTATTATTTCCAGTCTGACCAGTCCTTTTCCACTTCGCATGATTACAAGGTCGCCAAGATAATAGCCAACGATTTGATACAGGTTTACATCGAAGACCAGTTGTATAACAAATTCCAAAAAGACAAACCGAAAGCCTTTAAAAAATTGAAATGGACGGGTAGCAAAGTGGCGTTGATAGAATTGATTTATGCTTTGCACTATCAAGATGTATTTGACAAAGGGAACAACGACATAAGAGAAGTCGCTCAATATTTTGAAAGCACATTTGATATTGATTTGGGTAATTTTTATCAGACCTATTTGGAGTTGAGAAACCGGAAGATGAACCGTACTAAATTCCTTGATGCGCTTCGAGAGGAACTTATCAAGAGAATGGACGAGCAGGACGAAAAGTAGGGTTTGGGCGTGCCACCGTCTGCATTTTATCCCCATGCCCAGGCTATCGAAAAAATGCAGACGGGTCGGGCTATCCGCTATATCTTTTGCGGATCTGCGAGGACCGCAAAAGGATGTCGCTTCTATCCCTCACGCTGTATGCCGTCCAAAAAACAAAACATTTATTTCCTTTTTGGTTTCCTGTTTTCAAATTCAAAGGAGGTTTCGGCTTTGTCGTTCATGACGATATAGGCATTGAATTTATTGCCCGAATTGCTTTTCATGCCTTTGATAAGGTTGGTCTTTCCTTTGGTCAAAAGACTTTCTATATCGGCAAGGCTTAATGGCACTCCGCAAACAATACGGAATTGAAGCCAACCACAAGCCTCATCGGGGCATTTTACAACTTTGTGCCAAATCAATAGCTGACGGCACTTGCATTTGGGGCAGGTCAGTTCGGGTTGCTTTTCATGGGGAATGCCCGTGTACAAAAGTTCCCGTGTAATGGAAGTGGCATAGGTTTCCATTTCACGCTGAAAAGCACCTGCATCCGCCTCGTCGTTTTCAATTTTCTGCAATGCCATTTCCCATTCGGCGGTCATGGCTACATCGGCAATCTTTTTGTCCTTTACTGCCCCGTAAACCTGCAATCCCTTATCGGTAGGAATAAGGGATTTCTTTTCACGCCTAATGTAATCCCTCTTAAAAAGCGTTTCGATTATGGAGGCTCTTGTGGCAGGTGTACCGATGCCAATGTCTTTTAGGGCTTTCCGTTCGTCCTCGTTATCAATTTCCTTTCCGGCATTTTCCATTGCGGACAACAGACCTGCCTCGGTGTAAAGCACAGGCGGTTTGGTCTTCTTTTCCAGTACGGATGCCTCTTTGATTTTCAGCTCATCGCCGACCTTTAATTCCGGCAGTTCCTGCACAGATTCGCTGTCCTCATCTGTGAATTTTTCTTTGATGCCACGCCAGCCGGCTTCTATGATTTTACACCCTTTCAGTGTAAAATCATAATGTAGAGCCTGCAATCCGATGTCCGTTATTTCTTTGGTACAGGCAGACGAAAGGGCTTCCAACAGGCGGTGCGCAATCATATCATAGATAACATTTTCGTGTGCAGATAGTTCGGACGGTATTTTTTCGGTAATCAGCAGACCGTGGTGGTCTGTGACCTTTACGTCATTCACGATGCACTTATTGAAACGACCCCATTTCACTTTTCCGACCGCTTTTTTGCAGGAAGCCCGTGCTTCCAAATTCCTTACCAGTGCAGGGATTTCCGACCATATATCTTCGGGGATGTACTTGCTCCCTGTACGGGGATACGTGATAAATTTCTTTTCATATAGGCTTTGGGCAATGTTCAACGTTTCCTCGGCAGTATAGGATGCTCTTTTATTAGCTTCTTTCTGCAATCCCGTTAGGTCGAACAGCAAAGGCGGTTGCTCCTTAACCGTGTTACTCTCGACTGTCGTAACGGTAGCCGTTCTATTACGTTGAATGGATTTCAGCGTATCGTCAGCGAGTTCTCTATCATCCCATTTGGTCTTTGACAGGCTCTTAAAGTCTGTAAATTCTTTGCGGTGTTCCAACTGGATTTGAAAGTATTTCTTGACGGCAAAGTCTTTGTTTTCCAAGTACCGCTTACAGATAAGGGCAAGCGTTGGCGTTTGTACCCTACCAAGCGAGTAAACGCCACGCCCTGCCGAAATACTCAATGCCTGCGAGGCATTGATGCCCACAAGCCAGTCGGCTTTGCTCCGCCCTTGTCCGGCACGGTACAGCCCGTCAAAATCGCTTCCGGCTTTTAGGTTTTCAAAACCCTGTTTAATCGCCTTTTCCGTGAGCGAGCTTATCCATAGACGTTCAAACGGTTTACGGCATTTTAGGTACTCGTAAATGTATCTAAATATGAGTTCGCCCTCACGTCCGGCATCGGTAGCCACGATAATACTATCGCATCTGCCGATGACCTGTTCGATAATATTTAACTGTTTTAATGCCCTATTATCGGGAACATAGCTTTTGTCCTTTTTAATCTTTCGTACCGTCAGTAAAAAAGGGTCGGGCAATATGGGCAGGGCTTCCTTTTGGAAGCCCGATACCCCGTAATCTTCGGGCATCGCCAGTCCGACCAAATGCCCCAATGCCCACGTAACTTCATAGCCGTTCCCTGTGAGGTAGCCATCCCGTTTTTCGGTCGCTCCCAACAGGGTAGCTATTTCCCTTGCTACACTTGGCTTTTCTGCAATGATTGCTTTCATGATATTATCTCTTTTAATGGATTATGTGATGAACAATTCTCTTTGAGAAACCCCTTCGTATTCTGTGAAAGGGGATTTTCCAAAGAAAAATGTTTTTTGATGGTATTATCTTCTTACCCCTCTGGATTTAGCCGGAAGGTTGGGGTCATTCTGCCCTTGCTGTTGTGTTTTATTTTTCGGCGTTTGTTGCTCCGGTTTCAGAGGCTCGTTGATGTGCTTGGTTGCTTCGTTGGTTTTCCCGTTGGAATTTACGGCAACCTGTGTTTTGTGCGCCTCGGCAGGCTGTGCCTTATTTTTCAGCGCATTGGGGTTCTTAAAGCTGAAATCATATTTTCCCGTTTCTTTGTTCAGAGTAACATACCCCTTATACGGCTGTCCTTGCCCATCTTTGAAATCCGAAATGTAAAGGGTTTTACCCTCGTTGAGTTGTTTATACTGTTCATCGGTGAACACTTTATTTCGGAACATTTTCGGGTCGTTTTCCTGTGTTTGCTTGGGTGCTTTGTCGCCAAAAAGGTACTCTGGATATTTTTTGTCGGCATTGAACTGTACATAGGCATTTTTGTTCGTACTGTTCTTAAAATCCAACCCCTCTAAATAAATGGCTTTACCATCTTTCAAATCCTGTTTTTGGTCTTCTGTCAGCTTTACGCCCTTAATCTCATCGGGTACTTTTATCCTGTCTTGCCGGAATGCGATAACCTCGTTCGTTAGGTGGTCGATACTGATAACGGACGGTATCTTTTCGCCTGTCTTACGGTTGGTCAATTCCACTACACGCCCCATATTTCCGGTTTTGAGCAAGTTTTCCCTGTCCTCTTTGGTAAACTCGTGACCAAAGAAAGGGGCTTTGAGGTTCGGCTCATGGCGTACACCGTACATCATAAATACCGCCCTTCCATCCGCACCGCTTTGAAGACCGAGCCTTGCATCTGAACGGAGAATTACCGTATCTAAATTGACACTTACAGGCATTACGAAATTAGTTTTGTAGCCCTTTAGCAAAGTGTCCATTGCCCCCATTTTTTCGAGCGTTTCCCTTTTCACACCAAGTTGCTCTAAAGTTTTCCAGTCAACGTCTTCTGCCTTAAAACGGTATTCGTTTTTCTCCGGCGTTTCCGGTGCTGTCTGTGTTACCTGTGGTGTTTCCACCTCCTTTTTGGTTTCCTGTTGTTGCTCCTTTGGCTCTTTGACCTCGTGCTTTGCCATGACAGCCTCGCCCTCTTTGGTGGGGGCATCGACCTGTTTCTGCATTTCTTTGGCGGTTTCCACCGCTTCCTTTGCAGGTACTTTGAAAAATGAGAAATGGGTCGGGTCTTTAAGCTGTCGCCAAAAGTTGGAGAAGAAATTTGTAAACAAATCTCCGGTTCTGTCAACTCGCATAAATTGGCTTTGGTTTTTCTTGGTGGCATCAACGGTTTTCAGATTGCCGTTTTCGTCAACACCCGTGACGGCTTGGATTTTCTTTTTCTCCTTGTCCATCACCAACAGCACATCCGAAAGCTGTTCGGGATATTGCTGTAGATTTTCATTTGTCTGTTCGTTCATGATATTGATTTTTTTAAAATTTACATTGTCCGAAAGTACTCCTTATGACTCCCCAATCTATTTACCCGTCCTTGGACGGCGGTGTTTGTCCGGGATTTTCTTTTGTACGCCGTATGGGGGCTTTGAAACTTTCCCTAATGAACTGGTGTACATCCGATAGTTTGTAGTACAACTTTCCGCTGATGGTGTAATACGGTAATTTGCCCGTGGAGCGGTATCGTTGCAAAGAGCGGTGGCTGATTTTCAACATGAGGAGCAGGTCTTGGTTGTCCAATAGTTCTTCGCCGTCTATGCTGTGCCGTTCTTTTTTGATGTTTAGGACGTACTCTTTCAAAATATCGAAACGCTCCATGATACGTTCCATCCATGCGATAAATTCCATTCTGTCGATGTTCATAACAATACTTTTTAATGATTTCTAACACCACAAAATTGGAGCGATTGGCGCAGGTTGTCGTCCGATACGTGTCTATCAAAAAGGCACTTTTTTCATTTTTTTACAATTCATGTAAAGTGCTGTTTTTAGGGCCTTTCCACACTTTTCGGTAATGGCTCGGTACGCCATTCGACCAATTTGCCGATAGACACATATCGGCAAATGCACAAAAAAGGACAACACCGATTGATGCTGTCCTTTTTGATGGAAATAGATGACAAAAATTTATAGGTTGTCTTCCCTGTCCATATATTCCTCTAAGCTATATTTGAGTTGATCTAAAAACAATGTCCGTGAGCCTGCACGGGTCTTCATCCGGTGGAAACTGTTATGGATGTCGTTTAGCGAAACACGGAACAGGATTTGGAATACCATACTGATTTTGCGGATGCCTATTTTCCCATGGGAAATGGCATCGCAGGCGTAGAGCGCATAAATCAATTCGATAAGGGCATTTTTCGACTGTGTCCAAAAAACATCTTTGGTTTCCTCATGCTGTAGCAGGACATCGGGATTTTGTTCGGGGCTTAGCTTAGTAGTTAGGTAATTATAGATTAATTCGTTGGCTATGATTTTCGCCACCTTGTAATCAAAGTATGTTGAAAATTTTGTATCAATTTCAAACACGAAGCTATTCAATCCGTCATAGCAGTTGATTTTGCCAAGTGTAAAGTATTGTTCATCTCGGTCTGTTCTGCCGGAACGGTAATAGCGGTAAAAATCGGAATTGCAGACATGCTCCGTATATTCCAGTTTCAATTCACGCAGGTGCATGGCAAAATAGCTCTCATACATATTTCCATTGTTTGCAGGGCATGCAGTTTCTATTCTGAACACTTTGTTGTAATAGATGAGTTTGCCAAGAACGGTCGGTTTTATCTGCTTAAAGAAAAGAATTTCGTCTTCTAATGTTTTGAAGCCCTCGTTTATTATATCTTCTTTGATGTCCCCAAGAAGCTCTTTCAGATAGACCGTCATCCTGTATGCCTCGTCCATAAAACTCGAAGCCGCAGCCGACAATTTACGTTCCTGTTTCTGTATGTCGGAGACGATTTTGTGTAATAGGTGTCTCATAGTACTAAAGGTTTAAAATGAAGCCAATATGCCTCTCCAAATTTTACGATTAGTACCGAGCTTTTTTCATGAGACAGGACGAAGTAGGGGAAGATTTTTCACATATATGGAAAGTCCAATTTGCAAAATACACTATTTTATACCAATGCATTTTTCATATCATTAATCATCTGTTTTGAAAAAGGAAGTGAAAATTAAGTAGCTATTATCAATGTACAACAAAAGATTATTATCTTGGAGCTTATTATAATATAAGCCATTATGACAGTAGCCTATATCAACCCATTCAAATCTGCCCATGTGTTGCAACTTGGCAACAGTAATGAATTACATATTGTTGATATTGAAGATATAGATGATGACCTCAAACAATGCTTTGATGCAAAGTTTATTAAAATTTGTGAAGGGAATTCGGGAACGGATTTGTCTCTAGTTAAATTGAGATTAAGGAATTTTTTGGGATCAAAGAGAGGTACAACAACTGAATTAGGAGCTATTGCTGAATTTATTGTACATCAATATCTCAATGAAATCGGATTTGAACCACAGTTCTTGTACTTCAATCTTGAAGAACAATCTATAAAAAAGGGATTCGACGGATACTATTTTCTAAATGGAGAAGAATGGATTTTTGAAAGTAAATCAGGTTCAATTACTACCCAGACCATTAGCCATCCTGCCAAAATCAGAGAAGCTTATTCTGACCTGAAAGATAAAGTTGCAGGGAAAGCGAATAATAATCCTTGGCAAAATGCGTATCAACATGCGAGCCAAATAGATGTTGGAGCTGTGACTACTGTAAGGCAAAATATAAAAGCTCTTTCCGATCAGTATTTGAAGGGAGTTTATTATGATGTTAAAGATTTTAATATCATTCCCGGATCGACAATATTTTTAGACGGCGCTTGGGTTGCGAGTGACCTTGTTAATCTTGAAAGTCAAGTAAAAACCTTAGTAGAGGCACTTGATTTTAAGAGGATAAAGGTAATATGTGTTACTAAGAAATCTCTTCAAGCTTTTTTAACTTACCTATCTGTCTCCTAATCTATGGAAAGCATCTCTAAACGAGAATTGACAAAGATTAACTCAATTCCAATATTCAAAGATATAATTCACAAACTCACAGTAAATCAACTGCTGGATGAGAATGAAAAGGCATACATTCTAAGTTGTGCTATACTCTTTTTAAAAACCTACAATAAAGACAAGCGTTTAAAAACATTTGCAGAATTTTCGTATTATATAATTCTCAAATACTCAATTAGCTATAATGACTTCATGCCCCTTCTTGATTTCTCATCTAATTTCGGTTTTTATCCGATAACGAAGGCAATTTTGGAGCAGTCAGATTTTGACAAATTAGACAATATTTTATTGGATCTTGAAGTTGAAAGGTTCAAAAAAGATACACATATAGAAACTATACATCAGCATGTCGAACGCATAGAATTGCTAAACAGTCAGTCATCTGACATAGGATATATAGCACCAACTTCATTCGGAAAGAGTTCGGTTATAATTGAGTACATTATAAAAAGTAATCATGATAATATCAAGATAGTAATAATAGTCCCTACAAAGTCGCTATTAATGCAGACTTATAGGATGATACGTAGTTCTAATATTGGAAAAAAAATTGTTATACATGACGAGATGTATCAAGGTCAAAATAGTTTCATAGCTATTTTTACGCAAGAAAGGGCTTTACGACTATTAAGCAAAAATAGTGATTTATCCTTTGATTTAATCTTCGTTGATGAAGCCCATAATATCCTTAAGGAAGATGAGAGAAGTATTTTGATTTCACGACTTTTGAGAAGAAATAGAAATAGAAATGAACTTCAGAAGGTTGTTTATTTATCACCTTTGGTTGACGATGTTTCAAATTTACGTGTAAACGACAAACAAAGTATTAGCGAACATAGAATTGCTTTCAATGTCAAAGAGCCCGAAATTTATGAGTACTTATTAAATGGTGATATCACAAAGTATAATCGATTTGTTAACACTCATTATAAAGTTGGATATGACAATAGTCCTTTAAGTTATGTTTTCAATGCTTCGACTGCGAAGAATTTCATCTATCATTATCGTCCTATTAAAATAGAGAATTTCTGCCAAGAACTTTCTGTTTTTTTAGAAACAAAAAATGGTCAGTTAAATTCCCTTTCGTCAGATTTGATAGAAGTTATTAGAATATTAAAATCAGAAGTTCATGAGAAATTTTACGGTGTTGACTTCTTGAAATATGGAATAATATATTTGCATGGTAAGTTGCCTGACCTTATTAAGGAATATCTTGAAAGCAAGTTCACTATTATTCCCGAGATAAGATATGTAGTTGCTAACATGGTGATTCTTGAAGGAATGAATCTGCCCATAGACAATCTATTTATTTTTAATACCCGATCTTTATATGGGAAAGAGCTAACAAACTTAATTGGGAGGGTCAATCGACTCAACCAGATTTTCAGTGCAAATAGTAATAACTTAAGTAAGCTTCTGCCGACAACCCACTTTGTTAATACGGAACGTTACAATAAAGCCAATAGTAAGATGCGTTCAAAAATTGAGCTACTTCGTTCATTCGCTTTTCGGGATCAAGTAGACAATCCGACATTGTCTGCATTTGATATTGATTCCATCAAAGGACCTAACAAAGAAGAAAAGAAAGTAAAATGCCAGACGATACAATTGAATGAGAGCTTTTTAAGTACAGAGCCATCAAGTGAAATGGAACGTATAAAGCAAAATTTAATAGATTCAGGTATATCTTCTTTTTACTCACAAATAAACACTCTTACTTCGAGAATTTCCAATGGTATAACCCAAATGAATAATGATCCTCAATGGCTTGGTTTGACCATGATGGAGAAAATTGCAAAACTTTTTGTTGTTGGCAATCTTGATATTATAACTGACCACGAGTTTTCTCGTCTACAATTTCCGCCAGCACAGAGATATTATGAAAGCTACATAACTGTTGCCCAAAAGCGTGCATTGAATCAGAATATAAACTGGCTATTTGAATATTTCAAAAGAAGAATTCGTGAAAATACTCCCAACACATATTTCGGCAGTACCTACGGTGAAGTATCAATAGAAAAAGAAAATGGAAAATTCTCGCTACCAAGTTATGTTGATCTTACAACAAAAAGCGACACAGAATTAATTAACTTGGCTATTGTGAAGCTTAAAATTGAAGATGATTTTGTAAGTTTCAAGATTAGTAAGTTCATAGCTTTTTTATATGATTACAATTTAATTAGCTTGAATGACTATAACTTGTACACTTATGGAACGACCAATCAAGACACAATTGCTTTAACTAAAATTGGTTTGAGTGTAAATTTAGTTTCAAGATTGGAAGCTGATGATCAACTGAAGAACCTTTATATTGATCAATTTGGAAATGTAAAGGCGACCTCTCAGTTTGATGTTTACAAACAACAAGCTAACGACTTTTTCCGGTTCGAGATAGAAAGATTCATTAGCTAATGTTATAAAATTTTTTCTTCGATCAAGCATATTTTCTTAGTCTCAAATTTTTCTTTGAACACCAGTTTTTTTGATTAGAGTATCTTTTTTTGTATCCAAACCTGCTTGAATTTGGGTGTCTTTCAACTGATTTAATCTCTTCAAATCTTCCAATAAAAGGTTCGAGTTTTGTACCAGCAAGTTCACAAAAAAAGCCTCACAGAAATGTGAGGCTTTTTTTGTGCCCGCTTGGGATTCGAAATGTTGCATGTTCCGGGAAGGGCTGTGGGCATGGCGGACATGCACCGAAGGCATCATTTATGGTTCGATCCGGAGAAGGTTCAGGGTAAGTGTCTGGGGATTGTGGGGCTGAACCAACCTCAGCGGGATCAGACCAAGAGAATCTCCAAGGCATTGTGCCCGCTCGGGATTCGAATAATTGCATGTTCCGGGAAGGGCTCAGGGTATGGCGGACATGCACCGCAGGGATCAATTTTGGTTCGATCCGGAGAAGGTTCAGGGTAAGTGTCTGCGGTTTGTGGGGCTGAACCATTCCCAGCGTGCAATGTCATTAAGTTAAGAAAAATCAAAATTTAGGTTCTACGTTACTTTTGAAGCCCAAAAGTAACCAAAAGGCTTCGGCCCATTTAAGGTGGCTTTTCGCACGGGCTCCCACACATGGATAGAATGCCTTGTTGTCGGGAATATCTTTCAATAGATCATCCCTTTTAATGGGATGATCTATTGAAAGCATTCAAAGGCCAATCCCATCGCGCAAGTCAACGGCATTCTATCCATTTTTCCGCCACTGGAAATGAGCCGGTTGCTAAAGGACTTCCTGCGGAAGGATGGTTGTTTGTATAAAATGGGAACCCCTGAAAGGGGTGACATCTTTGTAGAAAAACGGATCGTTAATCGGATAACCCACTGTGTGGGTGAAATATTTTTCTGAAAATCCCTACTGAATTCATTTCCAATTCTGAACGATTAGTGAAGAATATGTACGGTTCTCCTTCTAGGGGTTTTGTCATCTTCAATCGAAGATTGAAGAACTGTTCGTCAATTCAACAACGGCCGCCGTTGAGTTTGGAGGCTCGCATTTCTCTGAGATGCTTCGGGTGAACCTCAGTACAAAAAACGTTAACTTAATGACATCGCCCAGCAGGATCAGACCAAGAGAATCCCCAAGGCATTGTGCCCGCTGGGATATCCTAATATTATTTTGTCATGCTGAGAAGTAAAAATTTGGACTTAATTTATCGAAAAGAGATGGCAGCAAGTTGGCAATGAAAATAAATTAGCTCTATTATTTTTAAATATAGAACCCCTTTTGGGGTTCCATTATTTTAGCAGACATGGCACGTTAGCCTAGAAGTCGCGCAAAAACGATGTTCGATTAATCGAACATCGTTTTTGCATTACCCCTATATTGTTTACCAACCATACTAAAATAATTCATCCCCGCTGGGGATTTATGGCGGATAAAAATATTCTTCTGGTAAATAATTTGGACCTCAATGGGTAGAATCGCAGTTCTAACAGACTTGTCATGCTGAGGTTCATTCGAAGCATCTCGGAGAAACAGAAAATCAAAATCAAAACATCATAGATTGTATCAGCGAACAGGTCCTCTATCTTCGATAGAGAATGACAATTAGTTTTTTTAATTGACGTACAGATTCTTCACTGATTGTTCAGAATCTACAGGAGGTAATGCCGACAGTAACTGGACGCCTGTCATCAATATTTTTTTGCTTTGTTTTTCCATGATTTAACTGAATTATATTGTTATTGCCTTCCCACCCCGTGTGGGCTTTCGCAACAAAAGTCTTATGGAAATCGAAGCGGTACGGGAAAGTGGAAATCCGTGGAATTAGTTGGCAGGAAGTGGCGGTATTGACTAAAAAAAATAAAACAGGAAACGTTTAGAAAGGATGTTTTAAAGATTAGAATTTCTTTTATAGAAAAAGCGAAGCTTTATTTGTTTTGGACTGTGTAACAGTTATATGTGTTTTGTAAGAAAACAAGGCAGGTAGGCCCTGATTGAAATTTTTGCACTATATTTAAAGTCTCTACTTCGATTGAGGTTTAGTGCAAAAAAACACTAACGGTCATTTAATCGATACAAGCTAAAGAATTTATAAAATTCTTGCAAAACATTATAAAATGAAACAATTCACCCATTTACTATTTGCTTTACTTTTAATAAGCTTTTTTTCCTGTTCAAAGGATGACCTTACTTCAACTGATCCGTCATCTACATCCATCGATTTTGAAGGAGAGGGAGGTGTAAAGAATATATCTTTTACAAATAAAGATTGGAAAATCACAAAAGTGGTAAACCAAGATAACAATCAAACCATTTTTGGTAATATTTATTCGTTTGACGGAAATTTAATTCAAGAAAACAAAATATTGGAATTAGATAGCTTTGGAAGCTTAGAAGCAATTTGGTCTGATAAAGGATTTATTATTAAACATGAAACTGAAACATCTGTAGTCATTCAGCTAAAAGAAAATTTCACGAATAAGAATTTTCACTTTATCATTTTCTTAGAATCGGGTAACGGCACAAAGGAAATAGCAATAAATCAAAAACCATCTCAAGGGTACACAATAAAAAACATTAAATACACCATAGAGAACAATGACAACGATTCGATATTTGTGGAAAAAGGGAGTACTCATTCCTTTAATATTAATTCGACTACACAACAGGGTTTTTCATTTGATCCGTTTATAAATTCATTTGAACTTTCTCAATTTAAAAGTAACTCCGAAAGTGCATTCCCTTGGAAATTGACAGACTCTATATCGATAGAAATTCCTGCTCAAATCATAGATAATAAAGTGTTTACAAATGATGCAACATCCTTTTATTCAAATAGCCTAATTCAAAAACACAGTAAGTTTAAAGGACAAATCACAAAAGTAGCAATACCGCAAGGTCAGTCCAAGTTTATCGTTGAGCTTGAATATCGAAAACGACAAGTATCCTACATACTACATTTAGTGAATAATAGGACAAACGAAGATAAAATTATTACAGGTAAATGGGTTGAAACTGCACCAACCGGAAATTATAAAATCGAGTGGCAATAGTTATAAAATTAACACGGAGTCTAAGTTCAAGTACTTGGTGCTTTCCACACAACTAATCCTGTGAGGATTGGTTTCATATTACCGTGTTTCCATAGCTATAATATTGGCTTTTGGTCTCGGGCATGGATGGTATTTATTTCCTCGCCGAAATCCTCAAAGTGTTGTTTCAATATGTTGTGCAGTAATCTGTCAGCGTGATTTCCCCGTCTTCGAGAACACAGACGATACGGGATAATTTCTTGAAATAATCAGTCCGGTATCTTTAACCGTCCAAACTCGACATCAAATGTGAAGCTTAACTTTCTGATCTCTAACGGGAAATTCTGAAATCTCGGTAGAAAGTGTAAATCCTTTGGACTCCAGCTTACTTTTTTCATAACCTACTGTAGCGATATTAAGTTCATCTAAATAGATGTGGAGTCAATTGTCGACTTGATTTACTTTCCATAATCTGAAAGTATTCAAAAAGTCCTTCGGACATCAATAAGGAGAGTATTTCACTTTCAGTATCTTGCAAGGAATATCTGTTTAAAAAATCCTAAATCAGGAAATTTACAGTATTCCTCCCGAGAATTCAGCTTGATCCCATGTTCCGGGAAGGGCTGTGGGCATGGCGGACATGCACCGCAGGCAGCATTTATGGTTCGATCCGGAGAAGGTTCAGGGATTGTGTTTGGGGTTTGTGGGGCTGAACCAACCTCAGCGGGATCACCTCTTGGGACAAATCTAAAAACAACAAGTTAGCTTCCTTTTTTATATCCTTATAATCCACTGGTATTCTGACAGATATACACTGAATACACTATTATCTTCGGGGTTCGATGTTGTGTTTTAGGCGTTTCATGGTCTGTATGAATGTTACAAAACGGTTTGGTCGAATCAATATCATCATGATAAGAAAGTTTACATGAGATTATTATCATGTATAGAAAAAACAATTATATTTGCATGATAAAGTATTCGTGTATAAAAACTTTGCATGATGAATCCGATATGATTAATAACCAGCATAAAGTTCAAGAGTAATGTTTATTATTAATCAAAGGTTCCACTAGACACCTACAAACAAAAAATAAACAGATGAAGCTAAATACTGAAATCCCATATAACAACTTACCCCAGTTACCCGTATCGTTATCGAAAATCGAGACTGTCCCCATATTACGACAGGTAACCAAGTCTGCCATTGCTTTAGCAGAACTGAAAGGCTTAGTCCATACATTACCCAATCCATCTATCCTGTTAAATGCGGTCATCCTTAAAGAAGCACGTAGTAGTTCTGAGATTGAAAACGTCATCACAACACACGACAAATTATATCAGGCACTTTCTGCGAAGGGAATAGAAATAGATACAGCCACCAAAGAAGTATTGCGTTACCGAGAAGCCATTATTAAAGGGTACCACTCCGTACAGAAGCGAGGCATTCTGAACACCAATACGATTATAGCCATACAAAGCGTGTTGGAAGAGAATAATGCTGGATTGCGTAAACTGCCGGGAACAGCGTTGAAAAATGCGACAACGGGAGAAGTCATCTACACACCGCCCGATGACAAAGAAGCTATACTGGCATTGATGAAGAATCTCGAAGACTATATCAATGAAAAAGACGAAGTATCTCCTTTGATCAAGTTGGCTATACAGCATTACCAATTTGAGAGCATCCATCCATTTTATGACGGCAACGGTAGGACTGGACGTATACTCAATGTGCTGTACTTGTTCCTGCACGGCTTACTGGATAGCCCGGTGCTATACCTTAGTGAATACATTATTAAGCATAAGTCTGATTATTACCGCCTACTTCAGCAAGTCAGGACAACCGACCAATGGGAAGACTGGATACTGTTCATGTTGAAGGCGGTAGAAGAGACATCCCGACAGACCATACAGCAGATTGACTCCATAAAAACGTTGTTTGCCCAAACACAGGAGAGGATGAGAACCAAAGCACCAAAGGTGTATAATAAGGAGCTATTGGAACTTATTTTTGAACAACCTTACAGTAAGATCGAATTTGTAGTCGAAAGAATGGGCGTTTCAAGGATTACTGCGTCAAAATACCTGAAAACGCTGGAACAACTTGGTGTATTAGCTCCCAAAAAAATATGGAAAGAAACACTTTATATCAATAAGGCTTTATTTGATATATTGAAAAAGTAATTTTATCTCATTTTCAAAAAAAACATGCACTAAAGAGTTCGAGTTTCGCACCAGTGGGTTCGAATAGTTGCATGTTCCGGGAAGGGCTGTGGGCATGGCGGACATGCACCGAAGGCACAAATTATGGTTCGATCCGGAGAAGATTCAGGGAATGTGTCTGGGGTATGTGGGGCTGAACCAACCCTAGCGGGATCAGACCAAGAGAATCCCCAAGGCATTGTGACCGCCGGAATATCCTAATATTATTTTGTCATGCTGAGAAGTAAAAATTTGGACTTAATTTATCGAAAAGAGATGGCAGCAAGTTGGCAATAAAAATAAATTAGCTCTTTTATTTTTAAATATAGAACTCCTTTTGGGGTTCCATTATTTTAGCAGACATGGCACGTTAGCCCGTAAGTCGCGCAAAAATGATGTTCGATTAATCGAACATCGTTTTTGCATTAACCCTATATAATTCAAAACCATTCATGCTAAAAGAATTCATCCCCGCTGGGGATTTATGGCGGATAAAAATATTCTCTGGTAAACAAATATGGACATCAATGGGTAGAACTGCAGTCCTAACAGACTTGTCACGCTAAGGTTCATCCGAAGCGTCCCGGAGAAACACAAAATCAAAAACATCATAGATTATATCAGCGAACAGGTCCTTCTAATAATCAAACCCCTTAGAAAGAATTCCTATTATAAGGTTATTCCCTTTGATAATTGCTGAAGGATTGTTTCAAAAATATCAAATTGGACCTGCCTTGTCCGATCTGCCCCTTCCCATTGAACATTCGATTAAGAATTAATGAGATACTTATTGCTCCTTCATGAAAATAGGATATATTAGATACACGATCTCTTGAAAATATGATAGGTTAACATTATGCATGAGTTTTATTTAAAGGACTTTTTAGATATCCCTGGAATCAGTTCAGCCTCTGGAATAGAATTTTGGGAGGGTCAAATCTATATCGTATCAGACAACAGCAATTATCTTTACGATTACCGAATAACTGAGAATCAACTGTATAGACATGTCCTTTTACAGAGTCCGCAGATGGAAAGGATCGAAAAACCCCAAAAAATTGATCTGGAAGCAATGGTATTTACGGAGGAAAGGATATATACTTTCGGATCGGGTTCAACTGCTGCCCGGGAACGAGGATTTTCCATTTCGAGAAACGACTGGAATAGCACTGAGCTAGACCTGGGAAACCTGTTCAGTGCCATGAAAAAGTCAGCTAACATTTCCTCTTCTGATTTTAATATCGAAGGTGTAGCAATGCATGGAAATAGTTGGCTGTTCCTGAACCGTGGAAATGGCCCAGCTGGACGGAATGTAATTTTCAAAGTCGATGGAGATGATTTGATCAATGACTTCGTGATAACTTGCTTTGACATCGATTTACCGCAGATCGATGGTCTGCTATTTGGTTTTTCAGGTGCTGCTGTGCAGGGTGATTCACTTTATTTCATCGCAACCGCAGAAGAAGGACTATCTACTTATGAAGACGGAAAAATCGGAGGAACAGTATTCGGAAAATTCGATTTAATCAATATGAAAATTGATCACTGTCAAAAAATCTCGAATGATCAAAAATTCGAAGGGATTACATACTATGAATTGCAGCCCGAAATGATCTCATTCCTATTGTGTGAGGACAGCGATGGAAGTTCAGATTTAACTACGATATATAGACTCGATTTTAAACTTTCGTAAAGAAAATGCCCATTTATCTAAAATATTCTGACCCAATCCATTTATCTGCATGCTAGCCTTCAATATTCAAACAAATTCTTAAATCTTCCATCACCGAGAAAGGTATTTACAAATATTAAACCGAACTCGGTGAATTGACTTCTGAGAGCTTATATCTAGGTATTAATAGGTGCTATAATTTATTTTTTGGCCCCCTTCCTACTCACCTTTGATTAAGCCTCAAAATTGTTATTGAACGATAAGAATATTTGCGAAGATTACCTCCAAAATATGACGTTTTTCACTAGCCATTCCGATATTATTTTTGTAAATTAGAGTGTTGAAAAACAACTAACTACATCCTGTTTTGACAATATTTTTTATCCTTATTATTAGTTTTTTCGCTTCTTTGGTACGGTCGACTTTAGGTTTTGGCGAAGCGTTAATTGCAGTTCCGTTTTTCCTTTTATTTTTGCCCGTAGATGTTGCAGTTCCGCTGGCAGTTATGTTGTCCATTGTCATTGCTCTTGTGGTCGTGATACAAGACCATAAAAAAATCCATTTTCACAGTGCCAAATGGTTGATTTTTTATGCTATTCTTGGCCTGCCTTTGGGTATCCTTATCCTGACCTATGCTAATGAAACAATCGTAAAGACTGGGCTTGGTGTACTCATTATCGTGTATTCACTTTATTCCCTCTATTTTACAAAAAATAAGGCCTTGCAGGAGGACAGTAAGTTCTGGCTCTTCGTATGCGGGTTTTTATCTGGAGTTTTTGGTGGAGCGTATGGCCTAAATGGCCCGCCACTCGTTGTTTACGGAAATCTGAGGCAATGGAGCGCAAAACATTTTAGGGCCACCCTACAGGCCTATTTTTTACCGGTCAGTCTGTTAAGTGTCGTGGGTTATTATGCAAAGGGATTGATCACGACAGAGGTTAATACTTATTTTCTCTATTCGCTGATCACAACCATTCCGGCAATATTTTTAGGTAGGTACCTAAACCATAAATTAAAAGATGGTACATTCTTTAAATATGTTTATTGGGGGCTGATGTTGATCAGTGTTGTTTTGATTGTCAGCACTTTAGTGTAAGGGGTAGAATGAAATCTATCTGAAGATGAACATTACATTCTGCCAAAGAAAAACAAAATGGTTATAAAATTTAAGATGTACTAACCCAATTGGGCAATGTCTTTAAGTTAAGGGAAAACATATAAGAACTATCCCAAGGAGCAAGAACTGCAATTTGTATCCTTCTGATCTTGAACAATTCGTCAAGAATCTATTGTTTTATCGCCCTACCCCCTTGTCATCCTTAACCGAAGGTTAAGGAACTGTTCGCTTTCCATGCCTTAAACTCATCGAGACTATAAGCTTGTATTACAAAAACAACGGAAGCATCTACGAGAACAGCGAACATATAATATTTTAGAACTTCATTTTTTGTATTGGCGTACAGTTCCGCAATCGAAGATTGCGGATGAAACAGTAAAATATTAGAGAACCATACAGATTCTTCAATGATCGTTCAGAACCAAAGGATTTAAGAGCGGAATTCCTTCCAAATACGCCTCCTGCCTCTACTCCATGGCCCTCCTACAATAAAGATTAAAAACCTATAAATCAGTACAATATATGACATTTTTGATCTTGAACTTTTGCATTAATGGCTACTTTAGATAAACCTCAGTATTACACAAAAAGTCTTAACTTCATTCCATAAAAAAATCCCAACCATAAAACCAAACCTATTCATCCCTTAGACTTTCTACTGGATTAGCTCTTGCCGCTTTAATTGAAAGAAAAGCCATTGTTAGAAAAGCAATTAACAAAGTTGCTAAGGCCGGAATAAAAAACATCCATATTTTTAAGGGGACCTTATAACTGAAATCCGACAACCAATGATTGATAGCCCACCATGCTATGGGTGTTGCAATTAAGATGGAAATCAAAATTAATATTACATAATCTACTGAGAGTAGTTTGACTATTCCACTGACCGTACTTCCCAAAACTTTTCTTATTCCAATTTCTTTAGTCCTTTGGAAAGTCGCAATGCTTATCAATCCAATTAAACCTAAACAGCTTAAAAATATGGTGATTACGGCTGATGAATTAATGATTTTTGAAAATTTCCTCTCGTTTTCATACAAGTTTTTCATCTTATCATCATAGAACTGAAGATTAAATGAGCCGTCTTTATAAAATGCTTTCCATTCTTTTTCTATAGTTGATAAAGCTTCATTCCAGTCATTGGTATTTTGAGAAAGTTTAATGTTCATATATCCAAGTGAAAGTGGCCAGTTGGTTGCAATAAACGAAATTGGCCTAATTTCTGAATGTAATGTTTGACTATTGAAATCGTCATATACTCCAACAATTTCTCTTGTTTTGCTTTCATTTGTTTGAATCCTTTTACCTATCGCTGAACTCGGTTTATCAAAACCTAGCATTTCTGCAGTTCTTTTAGTAATGGCTATATTGCTAATGGAATCCTTAACTGTTAGATCTCTTCCAGCAAGAAGTTTAAGATTAAAAAGCCTTCCGTATCTTTCATTTACCCCTTTATTGGAAGTCTGGATTTTTTGGCCCTCAAAACTTTCTAAAAATAGTGAACTAACTCCATTTTCTAATGGTAAACGACCTAATGCAACATCTTGTATTTTGGGATTTGATTTTAAGATATCCACAAGTACATTTGGATCCTTACTTAATCCAGAACGAATTGTTTTTGGAAGCTGAATGTTTACAATAGCATTGTGCTCAAACCCCAAATCTTTATTCATCATAAATTTTAACTGTAACCCAATCAGTAAAGATGTAACAACAAAAAATTGAGCCACGATAAACTGTAGAACGATTAATACTTTTTTAATAGATAGATTACCAAATTTAATGTGGGTTAGGGATTTATGTTTCAGGACTTCCACGACCTGAACTTTATTCGCTAAATAAATCGGATAGATGCTTGTACAAGCTACCAGTACAATCAATAAAATTGTTAGGAATAAAGCAACTTCTTTAATATCATTTACAAAATGAAAGTTTTCCGGTACATATTCTTGAATTTGAGAAAAGATTAAATCCTTTAAAAAGAATGCTAAGAAGAAAGATATCAGACATATAATAATCGTCTCTAAAACAAAAGTCAATGCTAGATGTTTTGGACGTTCGCCCATCGTTTTACGAATGCCAATATCCTTTGCTCTTTCCGGAATCTGGGAGGTAGAAATATTAATAAAATTGATGACAGATAAACCCAATAGAAAAACTGCAATTCCGATGATTCCATAGAGCGTTTTTTTATCAACAGAATTATGCATAAAAGAACTGAAGTGAAGCTGTGATAATGGTACAAAAACAAACTTCATTTTTCCAGATATCTTTCCATTTGAAAGTTCTGATTCAAGTCTATCGTTGATAATCTTTAAAAGGTTTGTTTTGTTTATTTCGGAGCTCACTTTAATAAACAATTGGTTTTGGGAGGAACCTCCCAAAAAACCTGTACTACTCCAATCATTTTTATCTATGGCAATAAATTCTTTTCCTGAAAAATTACTTACTGAATTGAGATCTTCCACAATTCCGGTGACGGTGTATTGTGTAGTATCATATACGACAGTTTTCCCTATGACCTCTTCAGGATTCAATTCGGGAAAGTAAAATTTTGACCTTGACGAGGTTAAAATTACTTCGAATGGACTTCTGAAGATTTTTTGTTTACTGCCCGCAAGCCATTTATAGTTTACTAGATCAAAATAATTTCTGTTGATTGCTTCTAAATAATCAGGAGAGTTATGAATGGAGAGCTCATCTTCTTCATGATCAATGATTACTTCCTTAACGTATTTACCATAGATTGGAACGCATAATTCGCTATTAGAAACATAATCTTCAATAAACGGGGCAAGACCCAAAGGTGCATAATTTGAAAATGATTCGTTCCCATCAATAGTTTCTTGTATAATTACCTTATATACATCCTCCCTTTCCGATAGATTCCTATCAAAACTGAATTCATAATTTACAAATCTGAAAATAACCCAGCAAACCGAAATTCCAATTGCCAACCCAACTATATTTAGGCTAGTAAAAAATTTGTTTCGCCACAGATGTCGAATAATTTGATTGAGCTTTTTCATATTTTTCGTTTATTTCAGTTTTTATATCAATTGGTAATCTATGCCTAGCATTAGCTCTCTTATCTCATAAGTGTGTTTCGAATCTTAAAACATCCTTTCTACAATTTTTAGATTAGCATGTTATAAAATTCTTTCTATGGATTAATAATATTTAAAAGCTATTAATATTTTTACCAACAATCAGTCTGCCATTCCAACACAATGCTGATTATCAATGAAATATACAATTCCTTTATTTCATTATTGTTCACTATCGGACAAGGTTCTGTCCAGTATTGAACGGTAAACATCTAAAAACCAGAGAAGATATTCTAGTTGATTCTATAGCCTTAAAAGAAACCATTTAACGGACAATGAGTAGCAAGGACTGGGCTTTTAAGAACAAAGTAGAACAATCCCAAGGAACAAGAACAGCAGGTTGTATCTTTCTGATCCTGAACAATTCGTCAAGAATCTTTTGTTTTATCGCCCTACCCCCTTGTCATCCTTAACCGAAGGTTAAGGAACTGTTCGACGATGCAAGCCTTAAACTCATCACGACTTTAAGCTTGTATTATAAAAACAACGGAAGCATCTACGAGAACAGCGAACATTTAATATTTTAGAATTTCATTTTTTGTATTGGCGTACAGTTCCGCAATCTTCGATTGCGGATGACACGGGATAATATTTGAGAACCGTTCAGATTCTTCAATGATCGTTCAGAATCAAAAGAATTAAAAGCGGAATTCCTTCCAAATGCTCATCGAATTCTGAATGGATACTGAGCCCTTCGGGTTCCTTTATTTTAGGATTTCTTTATTTAAGAAACACGGGATCTGAGCATGGTCCTTTGAGGTTTTTCATTATCTTTAAAATTAAGTAAGCGTATCATTCAAACTGAAGAAAGCGTCTATTTGATGAGAATTTACTACTATGAATAGAAATTATATTACATGAGAATATCCTTTATTCTATTGGTTTTGCTAGTTATTGGCAAGGCTTCATTTGGACAGAACACAGAAATTATTGATAGAGTGTCTACCCCTTCCCTGTTGATGGAAGATGGAATTAGCAGAAAGGGCATGGACTTACAAAAGTTTGTAGAATCGATCTATATCAATGCCAGCCTTTTGTATAACAATTCATTGCCTAGCCTTAAATCTGGAGAATATTATGTAATAATCGACAAAAGGGATACGACACAGACTGTACGATCAATGACATCTGATCTAAAAGGTTTATCGGTTGAAAATTTAGAGGAATTATCCTATAAAAAATCATTGGGCTCAGATGTAATTCATGGTACTTTTGGGAGATTATTCGGAATGGTAACCATAAAACTGAAAGAATAAAAAATTACTAAAAAAGTATTGTTCCTATATTTTTACACTTTGGAGAATAATTATCAATGTTCAATTTAAAACCTATCCCAAGTCAGCAAAATTTAAAATACTTTTTCTGGTTTTTAATTTTAAAACTCATTATCGGAGCTATTACAAGTGGAATCGCTTATCTAATCGATCCTTCTTCGCTTCAAAATCCAGCAGATGATTATGGAATACTATTTACAACATTTCTGTTGTTAATATTTGCTCCAATAATTGAAACTCTAATCTATCAATTCCTGGTCATTGAAATATTAAGAAAGATAAAGATCCCCCCTGGCCTGATCATCTCTTTTTCCGCAATCCTTTTTGGTTTATCACACCATTACCACGTTTTTTATATAATAGCCACAACAATCAGTGGTATTATTTACGCGTTATATTATTTAAAATTAAGGCCTCAAGGAAAACTAAACGCAATATTAGGAGTAACGGGATTACACTTCTTATCGAACCTTGTCGCATTGCTTAGTGACCTTTAAAGGTTGTCTATTAAGAATATTAATAGCATCCATTTACACTCGCCGAATCTATTACCTTAGTCATGAAAATAGCGATAATAGGCAGCCACAATGTTGGCAAAACTACCTTAGCGGAGGAGCTTTTGGAGCGATTACCGGACTATAGCTTCGAAATTGAACCTTATTATCAACTGGAGGGATCAGGATTTGCGTTTTCAGTAACCCCAAGTGCAGATGATTTTGTAGAGCAGTTTAACTTTTCATCCAAATTGATTTCGCAAAGTTTTGATAAGGTGATCTTTGACCGTTGCGGACTGGATATCATGGCGTACCTTTATGTTCTAGATCCCCATTGTGACATACAGTCTTATTATAAATCAGCACAAACTATAATGTCGGAAATCGACCTACTGGTATTTGTTCCAATTGAAGATCCAGACCGGATAGCGGAACATCAAGTAACCTTTCCAAAACTTAGACGTCAGGTTGATGAAGTGCTACATGATTGGATAGATGAGTTTGGTAAAGACGTGATTGCAGTCCATGGAAGCTTATCGGATCGCGTGAATCAGGTACTTGGTAGAATTAATACGTAGGAACTGATTTAGCCATGTCTTTTAAGACCTTTTTATAGTTCACACATTAAGACATTAAGGACCAAACTAAGCAGTATAGCTTATTAAAGAACTGATTTGATCCAACTATCAATGGTCTTGTAAAGATCTTGAGGAAGTGTTTCGGAATGCTTTATTTCACCATTCTTATCGATCAACATATAATGAGGAATTGCATCGATGTTATTTCTATCGTTAATTAATTTTTGCTGAGCTTTTGTAATATAGAAATGCTCACCTGTTAGCTTTTCCGTAAAGTTATGCCATAGATTAAGGTCAGACGTTTCATCGGTAAGATACAGGAAAACAAAATCTTTATTGTTTTTATATTTATCCTTGAGTGGTTTTATGGTTTCAAAAGCTGATATGCATGGCCCACACCATGTAGCCCAAAAATCTATTAATACTACCTTCCCCTTATATTTAGCGATGATATCTTGGAATACATCTTCTTTTTCAGCTGGGAATGGCAAGTAGTGTATATTGGAAGCAACAGCTTGGGATGTAATGAGTTCATTTTGTCGGAGCAGGCTGGTCTTGTAAATATTATTATAAAAATAATTTAGGATGTCAACTTGCTGTGTAGCTGTTAAACTAGGGCCTGAGGCCAGCTTTTCTAAATAGGCGATGGCAATCAGATGTTCATAGAATTCCCTTTCATCTGTACCCAAGCTACTTTTAAATATGCGCTTTAGATAATCTTGATATATAATTGGACCAACTTTCAACAAATCAGGGAGGTTAAGGGCAGAATCACGCAAAACCTCTTTATATACGAAATTTGACATTGGGAGATCCATGTCCAATAATGCTGCTTTATCTCGGAAAACTGCTTGATAAAATTCAAATCTCCTTTCCAGATTAGTGTCTATCAACAGTTCCTTTTTTGTACTTAATGCATATAATATTTCGGTAATTTCGATTACATCAGAACCTATTTCTCGAATGATGGTATTTTCCGTCGAGGAATTTAAATGGGCCTTCTTCTTTATGGTTCTTTCCTTTACGTAATGCATCAATTCATTCACATTTTTTACGTCAAACGTTTTCCGTGTCCAGGTATCAACGTCATTTTGAATAAAAAAATAGTTCTTGAATAAATCCGCATACTGATTGGAGTTCTGAAACAGTGTTTTATAGCCTCCTGAATAATTAATCACGAAATTATCTTCCTTATCAAAGACTAATTCGAGGGTATCGTTTCTATTTGATTCAATAAAGGTTGAATAATATTTATTGTTCGAGATGAAATAATAACTAGTCAGGTAGGGATTGAAGAATTTGGCAAAATAAGTTGAATCATTGAGTTTCTCAAGCTTCAAAAGACGCTCCCCCGTGAGGGCATCTCCTTTACCAAAGGATTGTAGGTCGAAATCTTTCGGATAATTCCCCTTTAATTGAAATTGAATGCTGCTGTAACCTGGTTGATCCTTCTTTTGAGCAATAGCTTGAATTGATGGTAGGACGAATAAACAAATAATTAAAGCAAGGAAAGTAGTTCGCATAGAAGAAAATTTAGTGGTTTACAAAAGCTTAATTACCTTAATTTAGTGATTTATAATGAAAAGTTTAGGTAATATTCAAAAGAATCCACATCAAACAAGAATGGTGGAGAGCTTATAATGGTTGTTGAAAAATATTTCTGTATTAAAAAGGGTATAGTTATCTCGGATATTATTATTACTTCACATATTATTTAGTTATTTTTAATTTATTAGCACATAGATTAATTTACTAACTATTGACCAATCATTTATAGAAGCCGATTATGAAAAAACACCTTCTCAATTTCCTAATTATCCTGTTAATTCCAATCTATGGATGTTCTCAAAATCTAAACAGATCAAATGATCAGCATTTAAACCTTGACTTTGAAAAATTCAATAATGGATATCCCATCGAATGGATAGATTTCGGAGAAGGTGATTACAAAATCTATATCGATTCCAATCAAGCTAAAAACGGAAAATATGCTGCCGTAATCGAGAGTACCGAAGGCAACCATGTGTTTAAAGCTCTGGCATTTACCCTTCCCAATAACTATCAAGGCAAAACCATTCGCCTGACCGGCAGTATCAAAACCGAAGGCGTTACGGATGGATATGCAGGCCTTTGGATGCGAATAGATCCTCAGCTGGCTTTTGACAACATGGACAAACGAGGGGTAAAAGGCAATTCAGATTGGAAAGAATATGAAATAACTTTAAAATTAAATCCTGCGAAAACGGAAAGAATTCTAATTGGAGGCTTACTTACTGGGAAAGGAAAAATGTGGTTAGATAATTTACAGGTTTCAATCGATGGGAAAATAATTGGGAAAGATGAAATCGAAATATATAAACGTGATTTACTACCAGCTGATAAGGACAATGAGTTTGACAAAGGCTCAAATATTACTTTCCCAACTTTGACCAATGAATCCATCAACAACCTTGAATTGCTAGGTAGAATTTGGGGATTCATGAAATACCATCACCCAGAAGTTGCAAAAGGAAAGTATAATTGGGATTATGAATTGTTCAGGATCTTACCTCAATATGTAAATTCAAAAAATAACCAGGAACGCGATAAGGTAATTACAACATGGATTGAAAAATATGGAAAAATAGCAGCTTGCACGACCTGTAAACCTAGCCCAGAAAATGCTGTTTTAAAGCCTGACCTGTCTTGGATTGAGAAATCAAACCTATCAAATGAAATTAAAGTCTTGCTGAATGAGATTTACAACAACAGAAATCAAGGTGAAAACTATTATATTAAACTCCATCAATTCGTTAACAATCCTGATTTCACTAACGAGAAACCATACAGCAATATGCCCTATCCTGATGCTGGCTTTAGATTATTGGCTCTATACAAGTATTGGAATATGATGAACTACTTTAATCCCTACAAACATCTGACTGAAAAAGATTGGAACACGGTATTGAAGGAATATATTCCAGGATTCCTAAATGCTGAAAATGAGTTGGAATATGAGCTGCTGGCCTTGCAAATCATTGCTGACGTCAAAGATACACATGCCAATTTAAGGGAAGGCGGAGATAAGATACAGGAATTAAGGGGCAAGAACTTTGCTCCTTTCAAAGCGGAATTCATCGAGGACAAATATGTTGTGACGGATTATTATAATCCTGAATACGCAGATCAAGCTAAGTTAAATGTCGGCGATATCATAACCCATATCAACGGAAAGGTAATTGATTCGATAGTGGACAGCTTAGCACGGTATTATCCGTCTTCCAATCATTCCGTTATGCTAAGAGATATTTCTGCTGACCTGCTAAGGTCAACAAACAGTTCCTTGCATATTAAGTATGTGACGGATGGTAAAAGCCTTCAGCATGAACTCCCATTATTTGATAGAGCAAAACTAAAGATGTATGGCATGTACAGGATCAATCAGGATGAAAAAGCATATAAGATCTTAGATGGAAATATTGGTTATATCACCTTAGCAAATATCAAAAATGAGGACTTCCATATGATAAAAAAATCTTTTAAGGATACGAAGGGTATTATCATTGATATCAGGAACTATCCATCCAGTTTTGCTCCATATGCATTGGGACCATTTTTTCTTTCAAAACCTACAGCATTTACAAAATTTACCTTTGCAAACCCGAAAAACCCTGGAGAATTTACTTTCACCAATCCTGTGACCATTAATCACGATCCGTTATATTACAAAGGGAAATTGATCATTTTGGTCAATGAAATATCCCAAAGCCAAGCAGAATTTACGGCAATGGCCTTCAGGGCAGTGAGCAATTCAAAGATTGTCGGCAGTACCACAGCTGGAGCTGATGGAAATGTTTCAGTAATCTTATTGCCTGGTGGATTGAGGACCTCAATTTCTGGGATTGGGGTTTATTACCCTGATGGAACTGAAACCCAAAGGGTGGGCATCATTCCAGATATAATCGTAAAACCTACCATTAAGGGAATCAAAGATGGTCGAGATGAAGTTTTAGATAAAGCCCTTGAACTGATAAATATGAATTAAGAACCTATTTATTTCGTAGTAATGATAGCTACTCCATTTTTAGCTCTTTCGCCATACAGTGAGTCTGCCTTTTGCTGATTTAGGATTTCGAAAGATTTTATCCTTTTTGGATTCCTTCTTTCAAAGCGGGTGTAGTCCTCTTCTTTTCCATTTACGAATAACAATGGAACACCTATCCGCTTTATTGCGCCGTTCTTTTTTTGCCAAGCATCCCAACCGCTAGGTCCTATCCTTAGTTGGTATCTAAGGCGAGTCTTCAATTGGTATTCAGCATCTGCTAAGGTCATGAGAAATTGCTCTTGAGCTTTTCTTCGATCTATAACGGTTTCAATCTCTTCTAGATACTTATGGAAGCTTTCTAATTCTGTTGGAGACATTCCAGGTTCATAACTGCTGATCTTATAGTTTCGACCAGCAGTTCTATATGTGATTTCAAAAGTGAAATAACCGGATTTTTGTTTATTATTTGACTGAATACTTAGAAGTTTGGTCTTATCAACTAACCTGAGAAACTTTGTTTTCTCTTTATCTGATAATGGCAATTTATGATAGGTACCTGCTGTACTATCCATCCTACCAAGATTAGGACGAATTTGCTGCCATAGAAAAAGTGAATCATTGGAATACTCCAATTCAGCGATCCTTAGATACGTTAATTCGGATGATTTTATTTGGCCTTGACTAATAAAAGGGATTAAAAATATGATAAATATGGATAGTATTATTTTCATAAAAAGGTATTAATTAAGGATGGTTATTAATATAGCTAGACTAATGGTTTTGATATCGTCATTATTAAATAATAAGTCAATCTTATCCCTATCCTTTAATTAGGATTAAATTTTACAGAAAGTTACATAAAATTTTAATCTTATTTCGATAACTTGAGGTTTTTAACCAACCAAAGGAATTAATAACCTAAAAACAATTTAACCAATATGAACCCTTTTAATAAATTTACTGTCCTACTTATTTTGTCTATTTGCTCAATCAGTCCCCTATTTGGACAAACCTGGATTCAAAAATCTTTTAGCCAAGCCATCGAAAGTGTGATGATGAGGCAATATATTGAAGATTCATCCTTGACCAATAAATTTCAACCTGTGGATAAGAACGCTGTACCTACAATAGGGCCTTATGATTTTGTCCAAAAAATTAATAAGAGCTATCGATTTCCAAACGATGCGATAGACCATAAAGTTGAGGGCTATGTAGAAGTAAGATTTTATGTTGATGAAAAGGGAAATGCAATGGATTATAAAATAGTTCGTGACCTGGGCTACGGAACAGGACCTGAACTCGTAAAGAGATTAAATACCCATGAATCTTGGTTTCCTGCGAAATACAAAGGAAAAGATATAGGCGTATGGATTAATTACGTCCTATATCTAAATTTCCGTGATCTCACTATCAATTAATTATTGGATCTGATTTCTTTTATAAGCTTACAAATTCTTCAACCAAGCTTTTCCAATCTTGCCCAAACTCAATTGGAATCATTTTTCCTTCAGGGCTGATCAGCACCTTTGATGGATAGCCCGTAATCTTGTAATCAGTCTGTACTTTTCCATCTGATATCAAAACGGGGAAGCTGTATTTATTCTTACTGATAAAGTTTTTAAGATCAGCCTCCTGATCATAACAAGAGATTGTCAAGATCTTTAATTTATCCTCCATCAAGGCATATTTATTTTCATAGAGCGAGTTAAATTCAGGAAGCTCCGCAACACATGGACCACACCATGTTCCCCAGAAGTCGATAAAGGTCCATTTGCCTTCAAAATGAGAAGGAGCAACTTCTTGACCTGCCAGATCTTTCAACAAGAATGCGGGTGCATTTTCAAGTTTAGGGAAAACATCAGATTTCAAGAAACTCGAAAATCCAGCTTTATCATAGTTCTCATGATAAAATTGTTTTAACATGGAAAAACTCTTGGCAGGAGATTTTGCAAATTCTGAAATATATTCTTTGAGAACAGAATCCTTCCCTGAACGCTTACCCAATTCAGCTAAGTAAACCTCTGAATAGTCCTTCTTTGCCCCTGTAAAAACGTTGTCGTAGTAACTTTGGTACTCATATTCAATATTTCCTTTTGAAGATAAATCATAAGCCTTTTTCAAATATACTCCTCCCAACTCTGGATCTTTATTCTTTAATGCCTCAAACATCGAAAAATTAACAAAAGCAAGATGGGCCTTATTGATCAGTCTTTTGTCCTTGATTTTATCCTCAGCAAGAACTGCCAGCCTTTTTTCGAGTTTATTATACTCCTCAGTATCGGTTCTGCCATTGACAAATTGTTTTTGAACTAACAAAATAATATATCGCCCAACATTTCCATCCTTCCAGTCAGCATCATCCAATGCAAACATTTCATCAATACCATTTTGGATTGCTTGATTATCTGAAGATCCCTTATATGTAGACCAGACTTTCATTGGGCCAATGAAGCGCTTTTCTCGATCAGTTAATTTCGTAAAAATAGCATCCATACGGTCTATGCTATATTGTGTATTGGATCTGACTCCTTGAGATAAACCCGATTGTAAATAATCATAAAGGTAATGATCGGTTAGCAAAGCAGTAGTTTCCAGGAAGTCTTCCATGGCCAAGCTATCAATTCTAACCTTATTGATAAGATGATAGGTGTTGACCAGAATCTTTGAAGGTGTTTTCATTAGCACCCGTTCATAATTAAGGTAGTCTTTCCTAGTTTGATAGGTAGGTAATATTATTTTTAAATAATTGGGATCAGAACCAAATTCTTTACCATAATCACTGATATATTGTTCGAATTTTACGCTATCAACTTCTTGGTTATGCCTGAAATGCTTACTTCTATAACTACCTTTTAAGACCATGGCACTAAAATGGGGATCAAGTTTTTCCACTTTTCTCCCCTCCTCTCTAGTAACTACTGATAACTGACTATAATTAAAAGTATTACCATCAATAGTTGTTGTCCCAGCTATTTTAGCTGTTATTGCTATTATATATTTAGTTTTAGGATCAAATCTGATTTCAGAAGTTTTCAGACTGTCCGTGCTATTCGTTCTTCCAACTACCCAAGCCTTCTTATTTCTTTCTTTTATTTTATAGGTAAATGCTCCTAATTGAAATTCAGATTGCTTTAATTGCTCTGGTTTAACATGGGCAAAGTCATTGAAATAGACATCGTGAAAAAGGCTTTTAAAGCTATTGTTGATTAAAAAAATCTCATCCTTTAATAGGGTTAAATTAAATTCCTCTTTTACATTTGTCAATTTTTGATTGAATACCGCAGAATCCTGTACAAGAATTTTGTTCTGAAAAGTTAAAGGATAGTTTAAATAGGATTGGACAAATCCTAGAAAATTGGATGAACTACCTAGCCCATTAATTATATCATCGGTTTTTAGAGTAGAGAAATTTACGGATTTATCCTTTAGATCAATTTCTTCCATACCATCTAGGCTCAATACCAGTTGTTTTTGTTTTTCAGTATTGCTGGATTCACGAACTGAAATGTAAAATGTGGTTTGCGTGGATTGGTCATTACTGATAGTCGTCTCCACAATCTTATAATGGATAGGATATTTTTGCGCAAAAGCCAACTGGCCAAATAGGACAAAAAAGAAAATAGCAATATTCTTCATGGCATAATAATTAGTTAATTAAATATAACTCCTAAAGAGCATATTACCAAAACCTTAACCTTTTATTAACTATTGAAAAATATTGCTAGTGGATTTACCAGAATTAAGATAATTCTTATTAATAAGCAATACTATTATCCACATCATATTTCATTCCGGGATAATCCAAGATTCTACGCATGAGGGCCATCTGTCCGCACAAGTAGTCTTCCCGGCCAATGCACATGCCTACAAAGTTTAATTTATCCTCCTTAATAAAGGGCACCTGCATTCCCATCTCAAACGTTTCTGCCAAAGTTGCATCATCAGCTTCCAACAAGGCTTGATAAACTTTTGGTGAAATCTGATGGAAATTATCAAGCAATTGCTTTAATGTTGGGTACTCCTTTTGAGCATCCAATGTCTTTCCCATGTAAAATAGATCATGATAAGGATCCCCTTCTTTTAATCCTAAGATGTTTCCCATGCTATAGCGAACATTCACATAATTTCCGGCCATCCATACCAAGTGGTTTGTCCGATTATCGATTCTCTTGAGTGCGTTCTCTTCCGAAATACCGTCCAGAACATTGATAAAGGTTTGGGTATGCATTCTATATGCGGGGATAATGATGTTCAATTGTGCTGATTTAGCTGTATCCATGATAATTAATTTATTAGTGTATATCAAAGTTAGCCGTTACGGAAAGAGAAATACTTGTCCTATGGCAAGAATTTCCTCTCGATTTAATAATGAAATTATTCACGATTGAAGAACAACAAATATTTAGATTTAACTTTACAATCTATACTTAACGATGAACACCTGAAAATGGAAAATCTAGAACTAACCACCTTCATCTTAAAAGACAAGCAATACAGCATCCGTGATATCAACAAGATAGATTCCTCCCAATTTATCCCAATAACGGATATTTCCCAGCTAGACCCTGAAAAGTTAGACCGAGATTATATTGATGGTGTACTGCTTATGAAATTCAATGGGGAGACCATTATGGATTTCACCTTCTGGGACGATATCGTTGATCTTTGGCATTACTTTATCAATTCCCTGGAGGAGTTGATCATAAAGAATGAAAGCAGTTTTTCATTTCCAAGCCAGCCGCTGCCGGTTTCCATTAAAATCGTTAAGGACAGGATTCGGTTGGTAATAGAAGATAAATCCATTAATATGAAGGCGGAACAATTTCTGGAAGTTTTGATTCAGGAGGCCATTACATTCTTTACGGCACTGATGTCTTTATTTCCAAGACAGGAAACTGAATACCATCAAACGATATTAAGGATTTATAAAATAAAACTTAGCTTAGAAAAAAGATTTACGGCCTATTAAAAGAGCTTTTTCAATAATTTCCAAATTCCTTGTAACCTTTCCCGATGTCATTTACCCTAAATAAATACAAACGAATTAAAAAGGAAAAAACATGGAAAATACTATTAAAAATCACACGCTGAATTCAATATTCAATTTATTGAAATATGTCTTTGTAGTGGTCCCCATAGTAGCGGGAGCTGACAAATTCACTAACTTACTTACAAATTGGGAACAGTATGTCAATCCATCTATTGCTGATCTCCTCCCCTTTTCGGTAGCCTTGTTTATGAAGATTGTGGGGGTAATTGAAATAGTAGCAGGTATAATCGTATTTAAGAAACCAGAATTAGGAGGATTTATCGTTTCGGCTTGGCTTACATTGATCGCCCTTTCCTTATTGGCCGGATTTAACTATGTAGATGTTGCAGTTCGGGATTTGGTGATGGCCATTGCGGCATTATCCATGGCTAGATTGGCAAAAATTGTAGGACAATGATAAAAGAACAATTTGAGCAATTAACAGAGGTTGAAATCATCGATCGGGTTTTAGATGGCGACAAACCGCTTTATGAAATTATTGTAAGGCGGTTTAATACCTACCTCTATAAAATTGGACGGTCGTACAGCTATAACCATGAAGATACCCAAGACCTGATGCAGGACACTTATATTGATGCCTTTAAATGCTTGGCTCAATTTAAGCAAGGATCAAGCTTCAAGACTTGGATCATCAGGATCATGCTCAACAATTGCTACAGGAAGAAAAATAAGTTCAGTTTCAAGAAAGAGACTGTCAATGAGATTATCAACGAAAATGTAATGCCTATGTTCAACTCCAACAACGATGCGCAGAAAGAGATCTTCAGCCATGAACTGGGGAAAATTATCGAAGCGTCTCTATTGAGGATTCCTGAGGACTACAGGATGGTTTTCTCTCTACGTGAAATCAATGGATTGAATGTAGCAGAAACCTCTTCCCTACTTGACATCAGTGAAGCGAATGTAAAAGTGCGTTTAAATCGTGCAAAAGCTATGCTCAGGACCGAAATCGAAAAAACTTATTCACCAGAGGAACTATTTGAATTTAATCTCTGCTATTGCAATCCCTTTACGGAAAGAGTCATGAAAAAGATCCATGAAATTTAGTGCAGCCTTATTATATATCCATATTTATTATTTGATAAAAATGCGAAGTTTTCACTTCGCATTTTTTGCCTTATATGGAAAAGTTTAAGTCTGTAGTCTTTATTGTTTCGATCCCTCGAAACTGTACATTTCCTCTCCTTCAGCAGTAACCTTTGATACAAAGGACAACGCTTTGTTAGAATTGGAATAGACTAATATCCCCTGAGGTTCTGAGCTTTCAGTCAATATCCCTCTACCGGAATTATTGTACACCTGAACTTCTTTCACTGGAAGTTTTAAGCTGCTGTTTTTTACAGTAACCTTGACCTTATTGTCACTTACTTTACTAATTTCTAGCAATTCATTAAATTTTTTCTCTCCACCTACGATATCAATGGTTCCTTTGAAGGTTCCGATCACTTCGTCAATACTTCCCGAACCAGTTTCTGGCTCCTTTTCATCCTTGGAACAGCTAGTAAACAACATAGTCATGCCCACAAACAGCAAGCAAATGGAAAAAATAGTCTTTAAATTTTTATCTCTTTTCATATTGAATAATTAAATCTTCTGGCTTGGAAGAAAGTTTGATTGAATACAGCAAAATTATCACCCGAAGAAATAAAATTCAATACCTGCAAACCGGTATAATAAAACACCTGATTTTAGTTACCTAGAAAAACATAGTCCCAATACCTATCCCTTATCATCAACAATCTTCTCATAGGTTCTTTCGCCCCTTTCATTGATCATGACCAAACCAGAGCCCCCTTCATTATTCAGAAAGAAATAACTGCTGTTTCCTTTGGGATGGCTGAATTTGATATGGGTTCCTTTGCTGTCAAGCTCTAGCACTGCAGATGGGAAATCAGGATTCGGATTCTGAAGTTTTATGGAAGGAAAGCCATTTTCAATCGAGATGATCAATCTTGAAACACCTGCTGCATCTGTGATATGCAATTCTTCTGCCTTAAGTATTTTCTTGGACATATGCGATCTAATTATTATTGTTCATTAATTTTTGAAAATTCCCCTTGAATTTATCCGCCTTAGCATTGAAATCTGTAAATCCAGCATCAAAAAACCATTTCTTGATGGAAGGAGCTTTGACTAAACCGAGTTGGTGAAATTGTTCTTGCCTATCGATACGTTCCTTTAAGGCGGAAAGCATCTGCAAGGAAAAATCTCCATCCGGCTCAATACCACTATCCAAAATACTTGGAGCAATAGCTACACTTTCCAAATTAAGTTGATAAGCTAACCTAGTAGCAACACTCACCGCATCGGCACTCGTCTGTCCAGACCAATCTTCCGGTCTTCCCAAACCAATTATGAGCAATCTTTCAGATTTGATCTTCCCAAGGTTCTGATCAACCAATAAGGTATCCAGATAATTTCCGGAAAAGGCTTTCTGATCCCTTAAAGAAAACAGTAATCCGTCCATGGCATCATTAAGATGCAACAGCCCGCCTACAGGTTCCTTTTGGTTTATTTCGTGCGTAAATAAACAGGCACAACTTAAATCAACCTCAGCCATGGAGGCATCCCAGGTAACTAATTCTATTTCTACGGATTTGTAAGTGCCGATTTGGCTTCTTTGAACAGATGGATTTGACATAATATTTAAATCGAAAAGAAATTTTAATAATTCGGTGATTAAATTTTATAATCAAAACATTAGGTTTTCAAAAATGTTTTCCAGAATAATTATTATTGCAAATTAATTTCTTTTTCACGATTCTTTCAGAATTAGAAATGTGTAAAAGAGAGATTCAGAGCACAGCGAAGAATCTATTTTTTATTTTTTTAAGAATCCTTGTCATCTCGAATCGTAAGATGAGAGAACCATTTTTTTGTATGCTGTTAAAGAGGATTATTTGAAAAAGATTTCCCCCCTAGGGGTTATCCGAATGACGATTCGGCCTACTACAAACATTCCACCTGGTTTTTTCCTTAATCCAAGCCAAGTTCTCCAATAAAAATCATTCATCCAATCCCAAATCCTTTATCTTCTGCAGGAGATTGACAGTTTTGTTAACATTGAATTTTTGCATCAGATTCCTGCGATGGGTATCCACCGTAAATGGACTGACAAACATAATTTCAGCAATCTGTACCGAACTCATCCCTTCAGAAAGGTATTTTATCACCTCCTTTTCTCGTCGGGTGATTGGTGGAAATTCCTCGGAAAGGTTTACCTTCGAACTTCCCAAACTTTTTTGCGCATTCAAATCCAGATAAACACCACCTTCATGAATATGGTTTATCGCCTTAACGATCTCATCCATTGCTGCACTCTTAAGCAAATAGCCTGATGCACCGCCATTTAACATCCTCAAAATGACGTTCCTATCATCCAGATTGCTCAGGGCCAAGATCTGTAAATCAGGATACTCCTTCTTCAATTCGACACAAAGATCAATGCCATTCCCATCAGGCAATTGAATGTCTAACAGGAGTACATCAACCACCACTTTCGAGATGATTTCCCGAAGTTCTTTAGCTGAAGATGTGGAGCCTATTATTTCAATAGTATCGTGCGCGGCAAGATAACTTGTCAAGCCTTGGGTAATCAAGGGATGATCATCGCAAATAACAGTTCTAATCATAATTTACAATTGGCATTCTATAATTATATGTGTTCCTTCTCCAGGTAGGGAATCGATCTTCAATGAACCTCCTATGCTTTTCAATCGGGACTCTAGATTATCCAAACCCATATTTCGCTGTATACTTTCAGGGTTAAAACCCTTTCCATTATCTTCCGCTTCAATCATGAGGAAACCATTTTCTACGGAACATTGCAGCAATATTTTTGTTGCCTGCGCATGTCGGACCGCATTGGTAACCAATTCCTGTACAATCCTATAAATGGAGAGTTGAATATTCTTGTCCTTTATTCCCTCCAAACCCTGTCCATAATAGGAAATTGGCCTACTGACGGACTGCATAGCTTGACAAAAATGTCGAATCGCTTCATCCAGTCCATTTCTCTTCAATACCGAAGGCTCCAAATTCTGGGCCGTATGCCGCAAATCGGTGATGACAGTCTCCAACTCATTGACTACAGTGGGTAGGTCCTTTTGTTCCGAATCCCGAGCAATCCGTTCCACATTCATTTTTAGTCCCGTTACTCTACCCAAAAGCCCATCATGAAGTTCTCTGGCCAAGCGTTTTCGTTCTTGCTCTTCCCCATCGACCAATGCCTTTGCCACATCGATTTCACGTTGCTGTTTGAGTAAAAGGGTATCCTTCATATTACGCTTTTTCCGAGCATTCCAAGCATACCAGACCCAGAGGCCAAAAATGCTGGTCAACAGGACCCCACCCAATAAGATGGCCCTGTTCAAGATATTCCGGTTTTCGAGCAGTATGATCTCCTGCTCCTTTTCCTTTGTCCGATAACGAGTTTCAAGCTCCGCCATTTGCTTTTTAAAATCCAATGAACTCAAGCTATCACTCATCTGTTTATGATTTCGGATAATTTGATATGCAGCCCCCATATTCCCTAATTTCGCCTCCATTTCTGCAAGGTCACTCATCAGACCTAATCGGTTCTTGGTCATGGCTGATCCTCTTGGATCGCGCAATAATTCTTCGAGCTCAACCTTCGCGGCTTGATAATTTTCAATCAAATTATATACAACAACCTTTTCATACTTCAAATAATAGAAATCCCAATAGGAATTATATTCCTGAGCCCATTCCAATCCTCTCTCGATACTTTTCAATGCCTCTTGGTAATTTTTCTGTTGAATCAGCGACCTCGACCTATTCTTGTAATATGCAGCAGCTAATTTCTTGTCCTCCAACTTATTCAACAATTTCTCCGCTTTACCCAAAACACGGTCTCCCTTTTCTATTTCCCCCATCGCATAGAATAAATCAAACATATTGAGATAGGTAAATAATAGGTTTCCTGACTCCTGTTCGGGCGTCCGGACCAATGAGACTGCCTTCTCAAAATAATCTAAAGCCTTCTGGTATTCTTTATTGTTATAGAATACCATTCCTACATCTGTAAAATAACCCAATAGCAGATCATTATCCCCCGATTTTATGGCAAAAGGGATACAATAGGTCAAAGTGATGTCCAAAAATGATTTATCATTATCCGCCTGTTGCTCCAACGAACCGTAATTATGCCACAATCTTGCCCGATAACCGTAAGCAGCAGGCTTATCTATATCCTTGAGGAATTTTTCAGCCTCCATGTAGAGCTTCTGACTTTTTGGATTGTCATAGCCATAGTAAATCCCAGCTTCATAAAACAGATAGATTCCACGCAGGAAATCTTTCCCTTCGACCAATGGCTGAGCTTGCCTGAGCGTCTCAAAGGCTTTAGCTGTATCGCGATAGGACCAGTAATCGGAAAGTTTTACCAAAGCAGTAAATTTTTCTTCCTTGGTTTTGGCCTGCTCGAGATTCGACTGTAATGCAGGAAGTTCTTGTCCACTCGCCATAAGATGTAGTAGAATCAAAAATAAGACGGCAATATGAATGCGAACTGCAGGCATAAGTATGTATTAAGATACATGGATTTTATCAAAAATGTTACGCTTATAATTAAAACTACTGGAAAACTAGTAGAAGGTTTTAGTCGATTTATAGTATTGCTATAAAATTGGGCTGGATTTAACTTTGTATCAAGCTTTTGAAAATTGCAAAATCAATCAGGTTTACACGATATATACTAAGACCCATGCTTATAAAAACAAAAAAAACAATCTTCCCTTTCATCATTGTCATTATACTTTCTTTAACTGCTTGTAGCAAAGATGACATCATGGGAAGCGATAGCAAGGCAATAAAAAACCTACCGGGAAGCATATATTGGTATTTTGCAGGAGAAGTGGGCTATATGGATTTTGGTTCAGGAAAATATAATGACAAATGGATAGGTATCGGCCCTGGAAATTCCCGGTATGATAGTTATGACATTAGTTGGGACAATAAAAAGACCCTGCTGACCATGGATGTTGAAGGTGCCTTTAATTTTACGGAAAGAAGATTTGTCCTTCGGGATAAAGGTGCAAAAATGGATTACAGTTCATTAAAGGACGGAAAAAATGTTTTTGATATCACCTATGAAGCAGATGATATTGAAATTACCGATGCCCATATCTCGCCAAATGAAAAATACCTCGTATTAGATGCCCAACATTTTGCAGATATGCCAATAACCATCATTGATGCGACAAACGGCAATTTCATTAATTCCTGGTACGTGAAGGGGGTAAGTTTCTTGAACTATGGCATTCCTGTCTGGACTTCCGACAATACCGTCTTTTTCAGGATTGGCAATTCGGTTTTTAAGAGTTCTGCGGCAGATGGTTTTAAGACCGCTCCGAATGTCTTTACCCAAAGTGGGATTAGTTCTGTCACCGTCAATCCCCAAGGCACAAAACTGGCATTCCGTAAGGATAGACACCTATGGATGTGCGATATTGATGGAAGTGACATGAAGCAGATCACGACCAGTGAACTATCAGAGGTGATAAGCTACGACGGCGAGCACAGGCCTACCTTCTCCCCCGATGGAAAATACATAGCCTTTACGGGGGCAAGTAAAGGAGGAACCCCTTGGAGCGACCATGACTATGCGGATGGCTCATGGATTGCATCTGTTGGTGGAAAATATGGATACATCGTAATCATTCCTGCCGATGGAAAAATGTATGATCTGGAGAAAAAGGATAGTGGTGCAATTTGGCTGAAACAACCTGATGCCGATTATGCAGGAATACCTTGCAGTGCAAATCTGATCTGGCGATAAAACAATGTATGATTCAACCTATCTAGGATAGGCTTCTCATAGTAATAAACAAAGTTTCAAAGAAGCAAACGGACCGAATGGTCTGTTTGCTTTCTTATTTTATAAAAAGAATAATCTCAAATCAATTATAGCCAATAATATTCTTCATAACCTTTTTATAACATTTTAGATTTTCTTAGTTTTATAATTATCAAAACTGATAAAATGAGTACCCAAATCGTAATCATCTTTGTGCTTGCCCTGCTTGCCGTATCCATTATTGATACATTAGGCTCTATTATCGCTTTCAGATTCAAATTCAATTACGCTTATTTCATCATCTTTTCATTTGCTATCTATTTTCTAAGTGGCTTTTTTTTATCGATGTTCACATCGGCCAATACCGTACTTTTTTTATCAGGCATGGTTGGCTTTTATGATGGTACTGTGGGAGTAGAAATTGCCAAACGCTTCAATGGATACCAAGAGCCCGATCTGAAACTTATCGAGAAAAATAAAAACTTACTTGGAATAGTATCATTTTGTCTAGCTCTCATTTTTGGTGGATTGGGTAGATTCCTCTATACATTAATGGCTGGATAACCCATAAACATTCCCTAAAAATACCTACCAATAGGTATTTCCATCCATTATTTAATCCTGTAATTTAGAATAGGTTAAAATTCATTTTGCGTAAAGCAAACCTGCAACCAGTTATTACTTTCTATTACACTAATGGCAATCAAAAATTGCCGACACCAAATTATTCTTTGTTATGAAAAGCCTTCTCTATCTTTTCTTGATTATTCCAATACTTTCATTTGGACAGCATCCTGTGAAACCCAATATTCAACCCACTTATGCTGATGCAGTATATCTCGCCAAATTGGAAAATCTGGTCAAATCTAAGAAAGTTGAAGACTTACGCTCCTTTTCTGAGGAAATAAAGACGGTCTTAGAAAGATATAATATCAATGAAAGAAATGCCGATCAAATACAAAACCCATTCCTGCAGGATTTACTAAATGCCATAAAGATTATACCTTCCGTGGACCAAGCCATTTCTCAGGATTCTTCTAAAGCTTTCACCGATAATGATGAGGATACTGATGTGCCAGGGAAAGCTAAAGAATTAGATCTTAAAGCAATTACATTAAATACAGCGCCAGGATTTGGTTGGGAAGCGGCGGTAATCAATGGTCTTTCTACATTTATGGCGAATCGATTCAAACAGGAGGTTATTTATTATGGCTTAAATAAACTATTTAAACAGATCACAGACAAAGAAGAGGAAATATTCGATGCCTTACTCCCTGAAACTTACCAAGAAACCAAAAGGCTATATGATCAAAAAAGTTATTACAGTGCAGATTTGATATTCCTTAGACAGGTAGTTGATAATGACCTTGGAAATATCCATAAAAGACTGGCCAGTGAAGCAATACGGGTTTTTCCAAGAATCCCTCCTCAAGGTGCAGATATCCTAAAAATTGCTGCCAATCTTCACGCTGACCTAGGTACTGGAATTTCACTCCCTAGTATATTTCAAAAATTGAACAGTGAAATCTACCATGATCAGGAAATTGCTAAAGCTGTCGCCATAAACCACCTATTATCCGAAGCCTTACGAGATACTGTTGGAGGTACGAGTACTTGGATCAATATCAATCGACTAAACTTCTCTGACCCAAACAATAAGACCAAAAGATATTTTATCGGCCTCCTGAATGAACAATTTAAGCCATATTCCAATAAATATGACATCTACCAATTTGAGAAGTCAATAAAACAATTACTGTTCTATTTTGATGAGTTAAATGCCGCAAGCCAGTTTATTGCCAAAAACAATTATTACCTCAATACCGAACAAGGGCTGACACTATTAGGTATGCTCCAATCCTCCTTTTCAACATTCTTGAAATCAGGCAATGCCGAAGGTGTTTTCTACTTAAAACAAGAATATCTCGCATTCTTTTCAAATTATCAGGACTTCGCTTCCTCCTTGGTCCGACGAGATTATCAAAAAGCACTGGTGAGCATTTTAAGCCAAATGAGAGATTACCTACCTGCCGATAAACAAGATACCTATCGAAGATCCCTCATCTTTATGGTTCAACTTGCGGAAGTTGAAGCAGATAAAGACATGGAAAAACTATTGGAAGCATATGCCCTACCAATTGGGGGAAGTTCCATCAAAAGACATAGTAATTTTAACATCAGTTTAAATGGATATGTCGGTTTAACAGCAGGAAGAGAGATTGCCTATGGTTCAGAAAATCAAACCAAAACCAATATTGGACTTGCAGCTCCAATCGGCGTATCGGTCAGTTTTAAAAATTACATCACTTTCTTTGCGAGCATTATTGATCTAGGAACATTGGTGAATGTTCGTTTGAACAATGACACTACTTTTTATTCAAACCTTAAATTTGAACATTTCCTTGCTCCAGGTGTAGGGTTCTATATTAACCATAAATCTTCTCCCCTAACCTTTGGGGTACATTATAATTATATTCCAAGCCTAAGAACCATCAAGATCGGTAATGGAGAAGCTGCTATCACGGAAGAGCATATTTCTGTCTCCAGATTCAATGTTTCCGTATTGGTAGATATTCCATTGTACACCCTTTTTAATAAATAAAATTAACCAAAGGGTATTTATTCCCTCAATATGTCCCCAAATTGCCTTAATTCCTATTAAAACATTAAGTATATTTGGTAGAGGACATCTATGAAGGATATGTTGAAGGATAAATTTGGGCGCTCTATTAATTATTTACGACTTGCTGTTGTAGACCGATGTAATCTACGTTGCACCTACTGTATGCCCGAAAATGGTCTTCCCTGGATCAAGCAAAATGAATTGATGACAGATGATGAAATAATCAGGCTATGCAACATATTCTCTCAACTTGGCGTAGATAAGATCCGTATTACCGGTGGTGAACCTTTTGTAAGGAAAAACTGCATGGAACTGATCCAAAGAATTTCCCAAATTGACAAGCTCAGCGAAATAAGCATCACAACCAACGGTATCTTGACAGAACCTTTTATCCCGCAGCTAAAAGCTGTTGGAATCAAATCTGTCAACCTTAGCTTAGATACCTTGGACGAGGATAGATTCCTCAAAATTACCCGGAGAAATGAATTTCATCAGGTCATGAAAACTATGGAAGGCCTACTCTCAAACGATATTCAAGTAAAGATCAATTGCGTAGTAATGGACGGTCAAAATATAGAAGACATCATTCCATTGGTCAACTTGGGCAAGACCCTCCCAATTGCTGTCAGGTTCATTGAAGAAATGCCTTTCAATGGTGATAATAAAGAGATTTCCCTAAAATGGAACTATCATAAAATATATCAGCATATCCAAGAACACTTTGGAGAAATCAATAAACTAAAAGACCCTATAAGTTCCACCTCCTATAATTATAAAATACCAGGATTTAATGGGGAATTTGGAATCATAGCAGCATACTCCCGTAGCTTCTGCGGGGATTGCAACCGAGGCCGTATTAGTCCATTAGGAGTTTTGAAAACCTGTCTATATGAAGGTGGGGGAATAAACTTAAAAGATGAAATGCGATTGGGAAAAACAGATATGGAGCTAAAAGATTTAATCATACAAAGCGTACAGCATAAACCTAAAGATGGTTGGGAAGCTGAAAAAATTAGTTTAGATCCCAATGCTATTCATCAATCGATGGCAACAATTGGAGGATAAAATGGAAATGATTACCGTTGAGCAAGCTGAACAGATTATCCTTTCTGAAAAAAGGGATTTTGGAGTAGAATCTATTCTTCTTCAGGATGCTATTGGAAGGGTACTCGCTGAAGACCTGTTCGCGGATCGCGATTTACCTCCATTTGACCGAGCAACGGTTGATGGAATAGCAATCAATGCTAAAGCCCTCTCTGCTGGAGTTCAGAAGTTTAAAATCCAAGGCGTTCAAGCTGCTGGAGAACAACCTATTTCGATTACATCCGTAGACTCCTGTATAGAGATCATGACGGGTGCAGCTTTAGGCCCTTCAATGGACAGTATTATCCGTTATGAAGATGTAAGCATTGAGAATGGCTATGCCGTCATCAATCTTGAGGTTAAAAAAGGACAAAATATCCATGTAAAGGCTAAAGATAAAGCACAAGGTGAAGTCCTTGTTCAAGCTGGAAAAATTATTGGCGCTGCTATCATGGGAATTGCCGCATCTATTGGAAAAACGGAGGTTTTGGTAAAAAAACTTCCGAGAATCGCCATTATTTCCACTGGCGACGAAATGGTGTCCATTGATTCAGTTCCAAGCCCATATCAATTGAGACGATCCAACGGCATCAGTATACAATCTGCATTGAAGAAATATCAGATTTCGGCGGATGCATACCATCTCAACGATCATTTCGATGAAATCAAAGCAAAACTTTCTGAGTTCCTCGTTCATTACGATGTAATAGTCATGACTGGTGGCGTTTCAATGGGAAAATATGATTTTCTACCAAAAGTTTGCTCCGAATTAGGCGTAAAGCAACTTTTCCACAAAATCAAACAGCGACCTGGCAAACCTTTTTGGTTCGGAAGGGATAAAAACGACAAACTGCTATTCGCATTCCCGGGCAATCCAGTTTCTGTATTTATGTGCCTGAATCGATATCTCATTCCCTGGTTGGAAGCTTCATTGAATATCGAAGCATCCTCCCCGAAGTATGCCATCTTACAAAATGACATTCTGTTTTCAACTGCATTACAATATTTTGCTCAGGTAAAACTGAAATTGAACAATTTGGGACAATTAACGGCAGAATCCGTCAACAGCAATGGTTCGGGAGACTTTTCACATCTCGCCGAAACAAATGCCTTTATTGAACTTCCCTTAGAAAAAAACAGTTTTTATAAGGGCGAAGTTTACCAAGTATGGACCTATAAATAGTATAAAATGACCAATTTTTCGCATATCAATAAAAACCAACAACCCAGTATCGTCAATGTCATGGATAAAAAGATCTCTCAAAGACGAGCAACGGCCAAAGCAAGCATTGAACTTCCTCCATTAGTTATGCAAAAGCTGACCGAAGAGAACTTCAATACCGCTAAAGGTTCCATTATCCACACCGCCATTATCGCGGGAATTATGGCTGCGAAAAAGACTGGGGAACTGATACCATTATGTCATCCCATTGGCCTGGAAAATTGTGAAGTTGAAATAAAATTCAACCGTAACTGTCTTGACATATATGCCATAGCAGAGGTAGAAGCGAAGACCGGAGTTGAAATGGAAGCAATGACAGCGGTTTCTATTGCTGCACTGACCATTTATGATATGTGCAAAGCCCTCAGCCATGATATCATCATTCAAGAAATTAAACTGGTTGAAAAAACAGGAGGAAAAAATGACTTCAAAAGATCAGAATAAGGTTGCTGAAATCTATGGTCTGGTCCTCGCGGGAGGGAAAAGCCGTAGAATGGGAAAACCAAAAGATCTAATCCATTGGCATGGCAAGGAACAAAGATACCATGCTGCTGATCTGCTAGCAGGATTCTGTGACCAGGTCTTTATTTCCTGCCGTCAAGATCAAACCCAAGACTTTGACCCGAACTACCAGGCATTGACAGATACTTTCCTCAATATGGGTCCTTTTGGCGGTATCCTTTCAGCATTTCATGCCCATCGCGACAAAGCTTGGCTGGTTGTAGCTTGTGATCTTCCTCTGTTGGACAAAGACTCCCTGGCCAAACTACTGGAATCACGCGACTCTAATAAATTAGCAACAACCTATAAAAGCCCATTTGACGGTCTTCCAGAACCTTTTATAAGTATCTGGGAGCCAAAAAGCTATCCCTTACTGTTGAGCTTTCTAGCAAATGGCATTACCTGCCCTAGGAAAGTCCTGATCCATTCGGATTGCTTGATCTTAGACCCAATTAATCCTAATGCTCTAATGAATGTGAACAGTCCAGAGGATGCAGAAATAGCAGGTAAAACGCTTCAAGAACAAAAAAGACGATAGATGAATCCTAATTTCGAAAGATATCAATGTCAAATAGCTTTACCAGGATTTGGTAACACAGGGCAGCAATTGCTCCAAAATGCCAAAGTTCTTATTGTCGGAATGGGCGGTTTGGGTTGCCCTGCAGCCCAATATCTCGCTGCCTCCGGTATTGGAACCATAGGATTGGTTGATGATGATATCATTTCGCTATCCAATCTACACCGGCAGGTCCTATATGGACCACAAGATATCGGTAATTGGAAAGTAGAAGTTGCAAAAGATCGACTTAAATCTCAGAACCCTGAGATCAATATTATCTCCTACCCAATCCGCTTGACCTCCAATAATATCATGGACCTGATCAAAGAATACGACTTGATCTTGGAAGGAACCGATAACCTCGAAAGCAAATGCCTAATCAACGACGCTTGTGTACTAGCTGGCAAACCATTGGTTTATGCTGCAATTTACCAGTATGAAGGCCAGGTAAGCATTTGGAATGCAAAACTTCAGGATGGAACATATTCCACCAATTACAGGGATGTTTACCATGATATTGAAAATACAGCGGTGCCAAATTGTAGTGAAGGCGGTGTCATCCCCAGCTTAGCTGGAATTGTTGGTTGTATGCAAGCCAATGAAGCCATAAAATACCTCACTGGTATGCCGGATATTCTGGCTGGAAAATTATGGATCATGGATACATCAACAGGCAGATCAAGGATCATTAAACTAAAAAAATTAAATATTCAGATCAAGGCTTTACCGGAAAGCAATCCAACCATTGCTTTAGAAGAATATAACCTCCATCCTGAAAAATTCGTCCTGTTCGATGTAAGAGAACCAGATGAGCACGAAGAATTTAATATTGGCGGTAAAAACCTTCCATTGAACGACTTGCATCAACACCTAGAGGAATTCGCAGCTATCGATGCTCAGGTGATTCTATATTGTATGTCCGGAAAAAGAAGTAAAATAGCTGCCCGTATAATCAAGAAAGCTTTTCCAGATTTAAAAGTCTACTCCCTAAAAAACGGTCTATTAGGCTTGTAATTAGTCAATAATTTCTTGATACGGTTTTGGCTTCCTTGTATTCGGTAGCCCAACAAGCTCCTCAATGGTCTCTTCGATCATTTCACTCATGCTGTTGAGTGCCAAATCATTCGCTTCCGCTCCAAATGGCTCTTCAATTTCATCGGCTATGGCCTCAAATGCAACAAAAGTATAGGCAATAAATACCACGATTAAGGGCATAAACCATCCCAATGAGTCCACTAGGCCAAATGGTAACATGGCGCAATAAATATAAACCGTCCGGTGAAGTAAGACGCTGTAACTATAGGGCAAAGGTGTAGAGATAATGCGTTCACAGCCACCTAGTATATCAGAAAGCTTATCGAGGTTCTCATCCATTCTTGCCTGTTGAATGGAATCCATCCTCCCCTCCAACTTTGCTTGTTGCAACTGCTCAGCCATGATCCTCATAATGGTTACAGGCTTATACTTGGAAGCCATAACGAGTTCATAACTTTCAGGATCCAACCTTTTCTCCATATCCTCCGTTGGATCGGTTCCTCGAAGCTGATGTTTCAAAGCAAAGACAAATGCACTGATCAAACGGATAAATCCAACAACAAAAGTCTTGTTTTTCTCGCCATTATTTAAGGTCATGACCTGCCTAGCCAAAGACCGGGAGGTATTCAACAAAGCTCCCCATAATTTTCTACCTTCCCAAAAACGATCATAGCTAGCATTGTTTCGGAATCCCAGAAATAGGGCCAAAACAAAACCAAACAAAGTCAATGGAGCTGGATTTAAGGGAACTTTAAAATCCAATACGGTGCCATGGAAATAGGCAACCAAAACAGAAAACAGCAAAAGCAATAATAATCTCGGTACCAATGCAGGTAATACCGAACCATGCCAAACAAAAAGCATCTTGAACCAATGCTCTTTCTTTTTAATAATCATATTATTTTAAATCTTAGCGGAATTAAATCAGCGTCCGAAAGACTAGGAATCATTCCTGCATTTGGATTTTGCTGGAATCTCTCTTGCCAAAGGTAGGCTTAACCTGAGGTACTATATAATAAATTCCCTTTTAAAATATTCCCAACTAGGGCCTTTGAATAGCACCTTGATACAACATTTGATCAACCTTTTTGAAAACCGCTGGATCATGCCTTTTTACTTTGATTTTCACATATTTCGATGCTGGCATGTTACTTTCTTTAACCACGTTATTTACCGAAACAAGCACATTGGTCTCTGGAAAATAGGTTACTGTATTCTTTTCAGGAACCTGATAGGAAACAATAATAAATAATGGTGCTACACGCTCTATTCCATCATCAAAATTATATAGATCCACTTTATCTCCAGCTTTGAAACCAGCTTTATCAATATCTTTCTGGTTCATAAAAATAACCCGGCGCTCATTTTTGATGCCGCGATAACGATCATCTAATCCATAAATTGTCGTATTGAACTGATCATGGGTCCTTGTCGTTGCCATCATATACTCATCATCAGCCAAGGTATTATCTGGAACCTCAGTTAAGGTAAATGGTGCCCTACCCTCTAATTTCTTAGAGAAATATTGTTTGTCGCGCGCCTCATTAGGTAAGTAAAAGCCTCCTTTTTCCCGAACGCGAACATTGTAATTATCAAAACCCGGAATGCATTGTTCTATATCATCCCTGACCGCATCGTAACTGTCATGATATCTTTGCCAATTTACCACGGAACGATTAGCAAGGGTCTCCATTGCCATTCTACATACGATCTGCAGTTCATTAACAAGGTTATCCGAAACCGCATCCAACATACCTTTAGACTGCTGAACAACTCCCATAGAGTTTTCAGTAGAAATAATCTGAAGCTCTCCGTTCACGATATCCTTATCACTTCTACCATAGGTCGGTAATATAATGGCTTCTTTTCCATGCACCAAATGCCCTCTATTGAGCTTAGTGGACACACAGACCAAAAGATTAAGCTTGCGCAGGGCATTGGCCGTATAAGTCGTATCAGGTGTGGCCGAAAGGAAATTCCCTCCCATGCAGAACATAAATTTTATTTTTCCTTCATGCATAGCCTTTATCGCCCGCACTACGTCATAGCCATGTTTTCTAGGAACCTGGAATCCATAGAAATTCTCAATTCTATCCAACTGTTCATTTGATGGTTTTTCATCAATTAACATCGTCCTATTTCCTTGTACATTACTATGTCCGCGTACCGGACAAACCCCAGCTCCTGGAATACCGATGCTTCCTTTCAACAACAGGATATTTAGGATCTCACGAATCATATCTACCCCATTAGGCTGTTGGGTCAGCCCCATTCCCCAGCTGATAATAATGCGTTTCTTGAAAGCAATCATTGCTGCAGCTTCATAGATCAGATCCTTATCGACAGCAGCTTCTTTAGCTAGCTCATCCAGATCAAGATCATTGAACTGTTGCAGAAACTCATCAAATCCAACCGTCTTATTTTCAATAAATTGCTCATCAAACACCGAACCTGGATTCTTCTTTTCAAAATCTATCAAGAGCATTTCGATGGCCTTCAGGAGAGCCATATCACCATTGATCTTAACAGGTAAATAAAGATCAGCTAGCTTAACTCCGCCTTCCAAAACGCCCAGTACGCTTTGCGGATCAACAAACCCCATCAGGCCGGCTTCAGGTAATGGATTGATGGCAATGATCTTTGCTCCATTCTTTTTCCCTTTGGCAAGGGCACTCATCATTCGCGGTGCATTCGTCCCAGGGTTTTGACCGATGATGACAATAACATCTGTATCATAAAAATCCTCTAGGGTGACTGTCCCCTTACCAATACCGATAGTGGGTCTTAAGGCCGAACCTGAAGTTTCATGGCACATATTGGAACAGTCAGGCATATTATTGGTTCCAAACTCCTTGGCAAATAATTGATAGACAAAGGATGCCTCGTTACTAGTTCTTCCAGAAGTATAAAAAGCCGCTTGATCGGGTGATTCCAGTGCATTTAAATGGGAAGCAATCTTTTTAAAAGCATCATCCCAGCTGATGGGTTGATAATGAGTTGCCCCTTCTGGCAAATACATCGGATCGGTTAACCTGCCCATCTTCCCTATTTGGTAATCATCCAATTTGGCTAGATCAGCAACTGAATTTTCCTTAAAAAACTGGGGGGTAACACGCTTACTCGTGGCTTCTTCTGCCACCGCTTTTGCTCCATTCTCACAGTACTCACCAAGCACTGAACGTTCATCATCGGGATCAGGCCAGGCACAGCTCGGACAGTCAAAACCTTCCATCTGATTTACCTTGAACAAAGCTCGACCAGCACGGACTACGGCTTTCTCCTCAAATAAATCACTGAATACTGCCAAAACCGCCGGAATACCAGCCGCTTTTTTCTCAACAGGAGTCAATTTTAAATCCAATAATCTAAAGGGATTTTCCGCACTTGGTTCTGATTTAATTTCCTGCTCAATCAATTTTTTATCTCGTTCGTCCATAGCCATGCGATTTTCAAATGGGTTAACACTTCATGTTTGGGTTTGGATAATTATCGCTTTGGTCTTCCAAAGTATTGTCCAAACACACAAAATCCTTTTCTAATAACAATTTTACCTTTCCCGTAAGGCCCTCAAACCCTACGACATCCGTCGAATACAGTTGTTCAAGCAGATTAGCAGGGGTTTTCAAGGTGATTTTATTTTCTACAAACTCTACGGATAATTCCGGCACATCCGCTCTTTCCACAGCATATACAAATGCTTGTTCCAAGAATTCCGTCCTGCTCGATATATTCCCATCTTGGTATAGTGCATTTACTTCCGACTGTGTCAGCCGGATCCGTACAGAATTATCTTTTACCCTAATTTTCATGTTAAATTATTAATAGTCAAATTTGCCCCCTGATGATAGACATTAAATCTATTTTTACCTAGAAAACCCAACAAACTGATATCAAACTCTTTAGCAAGCTTGATTGCAAGACTGGATGGTGCACCAATAGCTGCAATAATGGAAATACCTGCCATGGCAGCTTTTTGAACCAATTCAAAACTGGCACGACCACTCAAGACCAAAATCCTATTCCTTAATGGCAATTGATTTTCCAAAAGGAAATAACCGACCAGTTTATCCAAAGCATTATGCCTACCTACATCTTCTCTAAGCCCTAATAGATTAGCTTCTAAGTCGAAAATACCAGAAGCATGTATGCCCCCCGTTGAACTGAAATTATCCTGAAAGCCCCTAAGCTTTTCAGATAGTTGGTAAAAAACCTCCAGATCAATTTTCAGCACTTCCTTTTCCATTGCTTGAAAAGAACTAACCGTCCGGATTGACTCAATGGATCCCTTACCACATACCCCACAACTTGAGGTCGTATAAAAGTTTCTATCCAAATTCATTAATTCCGGAATAAACCCTGATACAAGTTCAACAACAATACTGTTCTCATTGTTTCTGGAACAATCGGATTTAGCATGTTCAATGTGTTTGATTTGGCCAAGCTCAGAAATAATCCCTTCGGTAAACAGGAATCCTGCAGCAAGTTCCATATCATTTCCTGGAGTCCGCATGGTAACAGATAGATTCTTGATTTTCTTCTCAGAATCATTCCCATACCGAACCTTGATTTCTAATGGCTCCTCCACTGAAACTTCATCCATCATGGGATGACTGCTGTTTTCCTTGACTTTTATGATATCAAGTTGCTCTATGGAATTGTTTTTCAAGGCCTCTTCCTTCATCAGCGTACAATCTTATCTATTAAATATACTAAATATATCCCCTACCTAAGGATGCGCAGACACCCATTCTTCCCCATTTTCAAAGATTTCCTTTTTCCAAATGGGCACCGTTTTTTTTAAGGTATCTATGATGAATCGACACGCATCAAAAACTGAATCCCGATGCCCATCATTGACCACTATGATCACTGCTACATCTCCAGGATATAAAATCCCCACCCGATGTTGGATAACCACATTCCTTACTGCAAATCTGGAAATGGCTTCCTCGGCTATCTTTCGCATTTCTTTTAGCGCCATGGGTTCATAACATTCAAATTCTAGTCGAATGACTGGTTTCCCCTTGGTATTGTTTCTCACGGAACCAATAAATGAAGCTGCCCCGCCACTCTCCAGATCCTTGGAAATTGCCAAACAATGAACAATATCAAGTGCTTCTGCTGATATCTTAATTTCTACCATCTTAGCCTCCGCTCACAGGTGGAATCAATGCGATTTCATTTCCACTGTTAATGATCTGCGTATCATCTGCATACTCCTCATTAATAGCCAGCATATAAGATTTAAGTTTTGTCAATGGAGGATACTTTTCCTCTAACAAAACCCTTAACTCTCTGACATCTAGCACATCGCTCACTTCCAAATAAATCTCCGATGAACCAAAAATTTCTTTTGCTATCCCAAAACCCAACACTGTAATCTTCATTTTATTTCTGCTACCAATATTTTATCAAAACATTTATTCCAGCAATTAATACAAGAACTGCTGTCATTCTTTTTACAATCAAAGGATTCCATTTGATAGACATCCTCGATCCAATCTGTCCTCCTAGCAATACCGAAAGACATAAAATTCCGATCCTTGAAAAGTTCATCTCGACTGATAATTTTGAGAACTGACCAGCAATTCCAGATATGGAATTTACCAAAATAAACACACTAGAGGTTGCGGCAATCTTCTTGGCGGTATCCCATTTAATTAAATTGAGCAAGGGCGATAAAAATATTCCTCCGCCAATTCCAACCAATCCCGACAAAAACCCTATACCGCCGCCTAAAAAACTGTTTTGGACTACACCTATCTTACCCTGGTCTGTCTGTTCTGCTTCAGGTCCACTACCTGTCTGGAGCCATAATAAAATAGCTGCTATCACTAATGTTATTCCCAAAATCATAAAAAATGTTTCTTGGCTTAATTTCATGATAGCTCCTAAATAGGCCATCGGTACACTGATCAATGTTAATGGCAATATTTTCCGCCAATCAACTTGATTATTTCTGATATAAATGATCACGCCACCTACAACCACGATTACATTGCATATCAGCGCAGTAAGCCTGATTTCTTGATACGGCAAACTGTACATGGCCAAAACTGCCAAATAACTTGAGCCTCCACCAAAGCCAACTGACGAATACACAAAAGCAATCATCAGAAAGATCAGTACGAGTTCCCAATGCTCCATCTTAAACTTGTTTATTAAAAGTTTTAATTGTTGAATGATAAAACCTAATGGTTTTTAAGTCCATTCAATTTAATAAACATTTATGGGATTCTATCCATAATTTAGGCTGAGCTTTAATATATCCAAAACTGATAATATGAATTTTTTAAAATTGATGGCAATATCTGAATTTCGTTCTGACCTCATTCGAGACACATTCGGAAAATTCGAACTGGATAAAATTATTCTCGAATATGTCTCGAATGAATCTCGAACAAGGTTAAAATAATAACTCCTTTTTTAACCAAATTCTGCTGGATAAACCACGGTCCCATTTATATGCTTTAATGCCCCCTCGAATAACTCAATTACAAAGCAATTCTCATCAGGTACGTCAAAAGGCAATCTTATTCCAAATTCTTTGGCCAGCAGATATCCAAACCGAGGGTAATAATCTGCATGCCCTAAAATAACGATGGAACCATATCCTAGTTCTTTGGCTTTTTCATGGGCAGCATGCATCAATGCTCCAGCAATACCCTGTTTCTGATAAGCGGGCAATACTGCAATAGGTGCCAAAGCCAAAGAAATAAAACTTTGGTTTTGGCTGTTTATGATGTTGATTTCTGTTAACAGGACATAACCTACAATCTTCCCTTCCTTTTCCGCAACGATGGAGAGTTCTTCCCTAAACGAAGCAGATTGCCTTAATCGATCTACCAAATACTGTTCTTGATGATCGCTCATGGCTTCTTCATGGAATGCGTTCTCTATTAAATCAAAAACGAATGGATAATCATTTTCCTCTTCTTTTCTTATTTTCAGGTCCATATAATTAACCAGTTAATGATGCATTCAAGATATTGAATTTTACCGAAAACACCCCTAACCAAATAAAGCTTTCTTAAGACCTAAGGCAGCCTGTTCTGTTGAGAATTTAACGGCCTCAATATGATCCAAGGGATTTAACAAGCCATAATCATGGATAAAACCATTGTAGGTCTGAATGGTGGTAGGCACACCCGCTTCATCCAGCTTTCTGGCATAGGCCAAGCCTTCATCATACAGGATGTCATTTTCAGCCAATTGAACCAATGCTGGAGGTAATCCTTTTAATTCATCGATGCTGGCATTGAAAGGTGTAGCGTAATATTCCTTCCTTTTGTTTTCATCTGGCAGGTAATTATCCCACATCCATTTCATCATATTGGAAGTAAGGAATCTTCCTTCTGCATATTTTTTCCAGGAGTCGCGGTTAAAGTCTGCATCGGTCACTGGCCATAAGAGCAATTGGAACTTGATCTTTGGTCCTCCTTTGTCCTTTGCCATCAAACAGGTAACTGCGGTCATATTCCCACCGACACTATTTCCTGCGACAGCTAGATTCGAACCATCAACCCCTATTTCATCGCCATTCTCGGAAACCCATTTTGTGGCTGCATATATTTCATTGATGGCGACAGGATATTTCGCTTCAGGTGAAGGCGTGTAGTCCACAAATACGGCTGCAGCACCGGAATTGACAACCAAATCACGAACCAGTCGTCTATGAGTTGGATAATCCCCCAATATCCAGCCACCGCCATGAATAAAAATAAAAACTGGCAGCTTTTGATCTTTGCTCTGCTCAGGTTTTACGATATGTATGTTGACAGTGATACCATCTTGGGTAATCTCTCTTTCAGACTCCGATATACCTGAATAATCAACTTTCACTGACTTTTGGGCGTCTATCAAAACTTGACGGGCATCCTCTGGAGAAAGGGTCTCCAATGGTTCGTCTCCGCTATTGTTGAGACCATCTAAAAATTCACGGATTTGAACTATGATTTGTGGATCTTTCTCTGCTTTTTTTTCTGACATAGTAATAGTGTTATGATTTATTAAAATGAGGTTACGATAGAAACATCGTAACAATTAGATTATAGGATTAACAAATAAAGCAGCAAACTGTTGGAGAAAGCTGTTAATTACTGATTTCCATAGATTTCATGCCATGATGGTGCAGGATGGTCCTTGCTAATTATTTATTAACTTTAGTTAAACACTGGTCATCAATAAAGGACCAATCATGTATAAACCGAATTGTCAGAAGATTTTTAATTTCAATAAATCCGCATTTCTTTTTGTGGGCTTTATGCTCTTGTTTTTTGTTTTATCGGCCCAAGAAGTTGCCGTAGAAACTATCGAAAAAAACAATCTTGAAGCGGATCCTTGGTGGGGATGGGTATTTTTAGGGAGACTACACCCTATGTTGGTCCACTTTCCGGTAGCCTTGATATTGGTGGCTGGCTTTATGGAACTGGCCAAACTACGCAGCTTTCAATCAAACCTCCGGACAGGAACCAATTGGCTGATATATATTGGTGCCATTTCTGCGGTTGTGGCAGCAGGATTAGGTTTGTTTCTAGCCAATACAGGTAGTTATTCTGGGGAAACCTTCGAATGGCACCAATGGACAGGCATCAGTACCGCCGTATTTGGAACCATTACGGCCATTGTTCTCCTGCAGATCATAAAGCATCGCAAAAATGGCCTGATTCCTATTTATCGCACCTCACTCCTCTTAACGGTCTTAAGCATTTTTATGGCGGGACATTTTGGAGGATCATTGACCCATGGCCAAGATTATCTATTGAGCACGACTCCATGGGCTCCACAAGATGAGAACCTGGGTGAAATTGCCGGCGGAGTATCATCTGCAGATTTTGATTTCGCCTCCTTTTCCACGGAATCCGATAGTTTAACCACAGAACAGCAGGTCAATCTTAACCTAGCTGTACGAACGATATTTGCCCACCATTGTTTTCAATGTCATGGCAGTGATAAAACCGAAGGTGAGCTTCGCCTTGACGAAAAAGAAATGGTCTTTAAAGGCGGGGAATCGGGAAAAGTCATACAACCTGGGGATTCTGAACATAGCGAATTGCTACGCAGGGTATCTCTGCCTCCAGGCCATAAAGAAGCTATGCCAGGCAAAGGAAAACCCTTGGGTGAAAAGGACATCGCCATTATCAAATTATGGATTGACAAAGGTGCCCCTTGGCCAGATAACATCAAAGGTATCTTTCCGAATGCACCTTTAGCCCCTCGAAAACCAGCCTTGCCTCCTGTAGTGGCCGGAATGGAAAATCCTATCGATCGCCTGGTGAATGCCTACTTTGAGAAAAATGGAATACAATGGCAGAAACCTGTGGACGATCGAACCTATATCCGTCGGGTTTATTTCGATCTGATTGGCTTGCCACCTACGGATCAAGAAATCAAGAATTTTATCGCCGATGGGCAAACCGATAAAAGAGAAAAACTGGTCACTAGCCTTCTTTCCAAGGATCGTGAATATGCAACGCATTGGACTACCTTCTGGAATGATCTATTGCGAAATGACTATTCAGGCACAGGCTATATCACTGGAGGAAGATTCAATATATCAGATTGGTTATTCAAATCCTTGCAGTCCAATAAGCCCTATAAGCAATTTGCCATGGAATTACTGGATCCTACGGAGGAATCCAAGGGCTTTATTAAGGGTATTGCTTGGAGAGGGGCAGTAAACAGCAGTCAGACCACCGCTATGCAGGCTGCCCAGAATGTTTCACAAGCCTTATTGGGTGTAAACCTGAAATGTGCTTCTTGCCATGATAGTTTTGTCAGTGATTGGAAGTTAGACGATGCCTATGCCTTTGCGAATATCTTTTCGGAAGAACAGTTAGAAATCAATCGCTGTGATATTCCCACCGGAAAAATGGCCGATACAAGGATGCTCTGGCCGGAATTGGGAACGATCAACAAAACAGGCAGTGTAGCAGAAAGGTCCAAGGAATTGAGCCAATACTTGACCCAACCCGAAAATGGCAGGTTATACCGGACCTTGGTAAATCGGATCTGGGCGCAATTAATGGGAAGAGGGATCGTTTCGCCAACGGATGAAATGGATAAGAAGCCTTGGAGTGCCGATTTATTGGATTGGATGGCGGTAAATTTTGTTGAGGAAGGCTATGATATCAAAAAGCTGCTCTACCTCATCACAACTTCAAAAACCTATCAATTACCTTCCATTGGACTGGAAGACCAAAGTGCCATCAATGCTCCAAATTTTGTCTTTAAAGGGATATTAAAAAAGAAACTCACCGCTGAACAATTTTCAGATGCCCTGAGCACATTGGTATCACCTGTATATACCGTGGAAGCATTGAAATATAATCCGCTTGCAGACCCCAAAGCCTACATGGATGCCTCCACTTTTGTAAGAGCGGCCTTGGTCCAAAACGATCCATTCTTAACGGCTTTAGGACGACCAAGCAGGGAAAACGTAATCAGCGTGCGAGAAGGTCATGTAACTTTATTACAAGCCATGGAATTAACAAATGGCACAAAATTAAACGAGACCTTGATCCATGGCGCAAAGAAATGGGTGACACAGTATAAAGATCCGAATGAACTGATCCAAGCTATTTACGGGCAAACTTTAGGTAGGAAGCCAAGTACCGATGAACTCAGGATTGCAAATTCCCTATTTGAGGAAAAGCTGGAAGAAGGATCTGTTCAGGAGCTACTTTGGGCGATCGTCTTACTTCCGGAATTTCAATTTATTGAATAATAAATCTATAGATCATGAAACTGAATTATAACAGAAGGGATTTTTTACGAACAGCCGGTGTTGGGACCTTGGCCGCTTTGGCTGCTGGCTCTCCCCTTTCTGCATTATTATCCTCCTGTTCAGGCAATATGAAGGGAACTGCTGATTCGGTGATTCTTTTATGGATGGCTGGTGGAATGGCACATACCGAAACTTTTGACCCGAAGCGCTATACGCCCTATGAAAAAGGCCTTGACTCCAATAAGGTATTGAGCACCTTTAAATCTATTCCCACTGCGTTGGATGGAATAGAATTTTCTGAAGGTTTGGAGTCTATTGCTGCCATGATGGATAAAGGTACCCTGATACGTTCATACATGGCTGCAGATTTGGGACATATCCTGCATTCTAGGCATCAATATCATTGGCATACCTGCTATGAACCACCCCAAACGGTGGCTGCACCACATATAGGTTCTTGGATAGCCCAGGAATTGGGGCCGAAAAACCCCGTTATACCCGCCTTTATCAATATAGGGCAGCGTATGACCGTAGGTGAAGCCGAGGAGCTAAAAGCCTTTCATACAGCCGGTATTTTGGGCAGTGAATTTGGTCCTTTTATGATTCCGGATCCTTCATCTGGTCTAGATTCTGTAAAACCACCCGCGGGCATGTCATTCAGTAGGTTCGAACGTCGCAACCAACTTTACAATGAACTCTTAGGGAAAAACGCTATCGGAGACCTTGGCAGTGATTACCAAAAGGAATCCTTTAAGCGGTCGATGGAGCAGGCCTACAGGCTACTTAAATCTCCGGAGGCAAAGGCCTTCGATCTATCTGAGGAGCCTAAAGAAACGTATGATATCTATAACACAGGTAAATTTGGATTAGGCTGCCTGATGGCTCGCAGATTGGTGGAACAAGGTGCCCGTTTTATTTCGGTGACCAGTGAATATGAACCTTTTATGGGCTGGGACACTCATGAAAATGGTCATACCAGAGCCAAGGACATGAAGAAACTGATCGACGCTCCAATTGCCCAATTATTGAAAGATCTGGAACGTTCGGGACATTTAGACCGTACCTTGGTGATAATTGCCAGTGAATTCAGTCGCGACATGGTGATGGAAGGAAGACCAGGTGCAGAGGTTTTGCATCAAGTTGACCAGCCGGATATCATCAACGACATTAAGAATTATGGAATGCACAGGCATTTTACGGATGGGAGTTCCATCCTCATGTTCGGCGGTGGTGTCAAAAAAGGTTTTGTTTATGGTAAAACAGCTGATGAAAGGCCTTGCAAAACGATCGAAAAACCTATTCGCATTGAAAGGATCCATCAATCCATCTACCATGCTCTTGGTATTGATCCCCAAAAAAATGTGGTGGTCGAAGGAAGACCTTTCTATACTACACCTGACGGTGTACACAAAGCTGAATTAGAACTCTTTATATAATAAAAAGCCATGATGTAAACTTATTATGGCCTCTTCTATTGGGCTCAATTAACGTTGGTACACCCTGACATAATCGATGACAAAATGATGAGGGAATAACTTATCGTCTATTCCTTTCTGCCCACCAAGCCCCCCGCCAATAGCTAGATTGAGAAGCAAGTGGAACTTTTGGTCAAATGGCCATTCAGCAGCTGTTTTTCCTTCATTCTTAAAAGTGAAATAGAGTTTCTTATCTGCAAAGATCTTGATTTCATTGGCATCCCATTCCAACACATAGGTATGGAACTTTTTGTGGGCATCGGGCAGGAAGGTGGATTTTCCTTTGTGGGTTCCAATGACATGGTTATAGCTTTCTGTATGGACAGTTCCCAAGACTGAATCAGGATGTGAGCCTACATATTCCATAATATCGATCTCACCACTCTTTGGCCAGCCTCCATAGGTATCTACTGAAGGCATCATCCAGATTGCAGGCCAGGTACCACGTCCAGTAGGAACCTTAGCCCTAATTACAAAACGGCCATACTTCCAATCCCCTTTATGTATGGAGCGTAATCTCGCTGAGCTATATTTCTTATTGCCAATATCCTCACGCTTCGCTGTAATGGTCAAGAATCCATTCTTGACATACGCATTTGACGAGTCCTTGTCGGTATAATGCTGCGCTTCATTGTTGCCCCAGTTATATGCATTCCCCTTGGTATCAAAACTCCATTTCGTGGAGTCCGGCAGTCCTTCATAATCGAACTCATCTTGCCAGACTAATTTCCATTTCTTGCTCTTCTTTTCCATTTGCTGAGAAAAAGCATTACTGCTTAAAATGGAAAAAAGGAGTAACAGGGTAATATTCAGAAAGTTTTTCATAACGCTTTGTGTTGATATAAGTTCAAATAGAAGCTCCCCATACGCCATGCATCGGGGAGCTTCACTTTTCTATTACTTTTAGTTTTCACCAACAGAAATCTTACTCTGTTTTTTCTCAGATACATTTTTGTTGATTAAAAACAACTCATCTCCTCTTAATTCATAGGTATGATCTTCAGTCCAGTTCCATGATGTTGCATCTCTCAGATTTATTCCATTAGCTTTGAAAGAAACCAATATTTGATTGCCCTTTACCTCTAGATTAATTTCATCAAACGTATCTTGAATAGTTGCTCCATCAGGTGTTGTAGGGCAGTTCTTTAATTCTTCCAGAATCTTAGGTTCTGCCCGAAACCATTGCCTCAGAAAGTCCATTTGCTTGGATGAACATTGATATCCAAGGTCTAGAGCCCAAAGAACCTTACATTTTAGATTGCTCCTATCTTCCTTGGCTTCACCATCCCAAGCACATTCATTGCCGACAAAGGTTGCTACCAATCCTAAAACAGCTCGTTCAGGATCTGAAATCGTCCTGATATAATCCTCATTGAGGACAATACTGCTGACATCCGCCTTCACTTCTTCATTGTATTTCTTTTCTCTCCATAGAAATTTTACTTTCTTATCTGACAATTGAAGTTTTCCAGAATTTTTATCTGCAGTTCCTCCAATTGTATCTTTTGATACCGCATCTGTACTGTCTGATAGGGTTTCATTAGTCTTCCCTTGCTGATTATTTTGAGTACAAGATTGTATAGTAAATGCCAACAAAAGGACCAGAACAATGCTTATTGAGAATATTTTCTTCATGTTATTAATCATTAGTGATTCCTAAAAGTCAGAAAAATTGCTTTAAATTAAAAATCATACAATGTATGTTCAGGGAATAAGATGATAGAATATGCATTTCATGATAATGGCATTTTTTAGGTTCAAAAACCAGCTATTAATGCTAAATTAGTATTGTTCTAAAGGCGATAATTCTTGAAATCCCAAACCTTTTGAACGAAAACTCAACGCAATAAACTGACAAAAACAATGGACTGGAAACCAAAAAGTGATCGTTATGATAAGATGATCTATAATCGCTGTGGTAAGAGCGGTTTACATTTACCGGCGATTTCCTTAGGATTATGGCATAATTTCGGAGACGACACAGCACACAGCAAAAAGGTCGAGATCTGCACCACAGCATTTGACCTAGGGATTAACCACTTTGATCTAGCGAATAATTATGGCCCTCCAGCTGGTAGTGCTGAATTAGCTTTCGGAAGGATTTTAAAAGAAGAGTTCTCCGGTCTTCGGGATGAATTGATCATATCATCAAAGGCAGGCTATTTAATGTGGCCAGGTCCTTTCGGTGAATGGGGAAGCAGAAAATACCTGATAGCTAGTTGTGATCAATCCTTGAAAAGAATGGGACTGGATTATGTTGACATTTTTTATTCCCATCGTTTCGATCCTCTTACGCCATTGGAAGAGACAATGATGGCACTGGACCAAATTGTACGTTCTGGAAAAGCTTTATATGTGGGTATTTCTTCCTATAATGCGCAAAGGACAAAAGAGGCTTATGATATCCTAAAATCCCTAGGTACTCCATTTATTATTCATCAACCTAGCTATTCCATGTTAAACAGATGGGTTGAAGATGACGGATTATTAGACACTTTGGAAGATTTAGGACTGGGTTCTATTGTCTTCTCTCCTCTTGCTCAAGGAATGTTGACGAATAAATATCTTAATGAAGTCCCTCAGGACAGCCGTGCGAATCAGGATAAATCCTTAAATAAGAATTTCCTTTCAGAAGAAAACTTAAAAAACATCTGGGCTTTAAATGAAATCGCCGCAAACAGAAACCAGACCCTAGCGCAGATGGCAATCTCCTGGGTATTGAAAAAAGACAAAGTAACCTCTGCCTTGATTGGCGCAAGTAAAGTCCAACAGGTAATAGATTGTGTCGGAGCAATAAAAAATCTTGAGTTTACCGATGCGGAATTAAGACAAATCGACCAGTATGCAAAAGATGGCGGAATAAATATCTGGCAACAATCAGCTGAATTGTAAAAATCTTGAATATCAAAAAGGCTTCAACGATGTTGAAGCCTTTTTGATATTCAATTTAAATCCCTTCTTGGAACAACCGAATCCTATTGTTATTAACCGGGTTACTGTTTAAACAATACCTAACAAAAGCTAGTCAAACTTAGGTCCATTGATTACTCCATCCAGCCATGTAATTCTTTTTGACACATAATTACGAACAAAATTTACGTAGTCTTGATGGGTTACTCCTACATACCAACTTTGATTGATGTTTTTCCCTAAGACATCCCAACGTTTAAAATTATATTTCTGACTATAATTGATCTTTTTAGCTCGCTGATCTATAAACTCTGGCATGGATTCCATTTTCGATTTTACTTCTTTCCAACGTGTTCTCACCAATTTCTTGAAATTAGGATCTACCATTAACTTGTTCATCCATGCTCTTGGCTCATGAGCTCTATCCAACATCATAACTTCTTGGCTATTTCCGAGACGCTTATCATTATTAAAGGCAAGATCAAAATCCCACACTGGACCAACATAAATCTTGGGATCCAAACTACTCTTCTTGTACATTCTCATACTCCAAAGCATATCTGAATTGCCACATAACTCATTAACTAGATAGTAATTCACAAAACTTGTTAAATCAAAATAATCTTGATAATTGGAATTTGCTTGATCTCCTATTTTGTACAGACTGTTCTCAAAAGTTCCCACATACTTGGTGATATATTCCAATTGGGCAGGAGTAATTTCATCTTCATCAGGAAATTTCACTGTGACCGGCATATTCTGTTCGGTAATAAAATGAACCGGTTCAGAATAGGCATAACCATCACCTTCAAGAATAAAGCCCCCATTGTCCTCATCGATGGCTACCCTATCGCTCCCCTCTTTGATATGTTCCGTTAAAGTATAATTCCCCATAAACTCACCATTTAAAAACAATTCTACATATTGTTGACGTGGCGAATAACCCACATCTAATCTCTTACTGACCTCAAAGGCTATTTCATTACGCAATAGCGATTGATCGCCATAATTGGCCAATAATGCCCAACTTTTATCAGCAGGCATACCCAATAGGGCAGCCTTTTTATCTAACTTGATTCTATATGGCTTTTTAGGCATTCCCCAAGTAGAATTACCTCGGCCTTTAACTTCAGTAACACCTTCATAAACGACCTTTCCTTCAAAGCCACTTGTTATTTTAATGCTACCGCTGACATAATCATCTTTGCTTTCAATCGGCTTTCCATTGGTAGAGAGATATATAGCAGGAATTCCTGTATCAACAAATTTGACTATATAGCTTTTTGCTTCACCATTTTGAGCGGCGAAGGTATATTTTACCAGTTTAGAAAAGTCCTGTTTACTCTTTCCGCTAGTCTGTTCAACATTATCAACAGTAACCTTAGCACCTTTATGTTCAAAGTCAGGAACCAATGCCTGTACATTTGTTCCCACGAGGGCATGGGCAAAAATGGTATCGCCTATGATTTCTGTTTCAATATCAAACAATAAGTTTGTCTGTTTATCAGTTGCAAAACCGAAACTAACCAACTCGTTTTCCGTAGATAACTCAGGTGAAATCTTATCTTTCTGGCAAGATAGAACCGTGATAAAGAAAAATGTGAAATACCAACAATGAATAAAAGGAATCTTTGTTCTCATAAATAGTGTATAATTAGGTGAAATACCAAGTCGGAAAAAAGGATTAGTGGTCAATTTTCAAAACCTGATTTATTGTTTTACAGATTCAAAATCCCTAAAAAAAACAAAAGTCGTTTAATAAAAATATAAAACGACTTTTGTTTAAACAAGTGAACCCAATAGATTTATTAGCACTGGTTTTTTTGGAAATATCAATGTTCTAACCCTAATAATCAGAATAAGCAGTAGGTGTACATAAGACAGTCACGTTTTTAGACACATTGTTCTGGTATTGCGGCATTTCACTCATAGGCTTATAAAGCGGTCCAAAAGCTTTCCAATGCTCTTCACGATCAGCCATATTCTCGAATGTTGTCAAATACATCAGGTTAGGCATTGTACTCCCAGCGATAACTTGGCCGTAGAACACAGCATTGAAGTTCAATTTCTTAAAAATATCGATCTCTCCATTATTGAACATGGAAACCTTATTGGCAGCCAGCTTTTCAGTTGGACCTTCGTAGCTCCTTAATTCATATACCCTTTCATTTTTATCAGATTTCAGTTTAGGCAATTCCACAAATGGCATTCCATCAAAAGTACGCATCAAAATAGTTTCTATTCTTTGAAATGGCGGATTATTGTGTGCTAAATCCAAATATGCCTTTCCAGCTTCTTGGTATTGCTTATCCTTATCCAGATGAACATCCAACTTGGCAAAGTTTTCCAATCGATCTGAATAAGTTAGGACATAAATCAGTTTATCGGCATTTTCTTTATTCTTCAACGGCTTAAAAACTGCTACTTGCTTAAACCCAAGCTTATGCAGGGCTGGTAAATAGGCATTACTGAGATATTGATCTAATTGTTGTTCTTGCTGGTCCTGCTGAAAATGATAGACTTTAAGTTGGATGTACATGGTTTTTGCTACCGCAGATGAAGCACTTTGCATCATCATACAAATCAGGACGGTAAGAACAGAAAGCCGGCAAAATACCGAATGGATTGATTTTGACATGTTATTTGACATAGGTTTAGGACCCTTCAATTTTAAGGAAAAAGGTCGGTTTGAAATAAATTATTGGGTTAAAGGATTTCCTCTAAAGCAAGATAAAGATAATTATTTTTTGAAATAATATGATGAAAAATAAAGCGTTCTAAAGTATATAAAATCCTAAAAATTAAACTTACTCTTCATGTATGCTAAAGATTTGAAAAAAGGCAAATACGGCCCGTTTTATCATGGCACAAAAGCCGATTTAAAAGTTGGTGACCTCCTGACAGCCGGAAGAATATCAAACTACCATCCAGATGTAATCATGAATCACATCTATTTTACCCAGCAGGTAAATGGTGCGGGATTGGCAGCTGAACTAGCTCCTGGAGATGCGGAACCTCGTGTCTACATGGTAGAACTGACTGGCGATTTTGAGGATGACCCAAATGTTACCGACAAGAAATTCCCTGGCAACCCTACCCAATCTTACCGTAGTACAGCTGCATTGAAAATCATAGCTGAGGTTACCGATTGGCCCAGGCTCAGTCCGGAAGAGTTGCAGCGTTGGCGGGAAAACCTAGCAAAGCTCCACAGAGACCCGAATGCGATAATTATCAATTAATCCTTCTTCTTGTCCTTTAATCTTACTGTCTTAAAAATACGTTTTGCCAATTCCTGCTGTTGAGCATTTAGAGAGTCCGCCGTCAGTGTTAAAGAATTCTGCACCTTTTCTTCAACAGTCCCTGGCATTCTTCTGACATGGATGCCTGTTAAACCGACAACAGATTCCTTAGGCCAAAGCACCTTGCTGTACAGGTTATTCGAACTGTCCTTTTCCACATAATACTGCATACTTTGTTCTCTCTCATTCAAGCTATTGGAGTACCAACCATAATCAAAATAAAACTTGATACTATCACCTACGACATGGCCTACATAGGAATCAATTCCCTGCTTTTCAACCTTTTTGAAATCGGCAGGAAAATCAAATTCATACTCCCCAATTTCAATGGTATTACTTAGCTTTTGTTGATCTGTTTTGCTAACAGAACAAGAACTCAAAAATAATAGGTAGGAAAAGAACAGGAATTTGATCTTCATCATATTAAAAGTTGTGTTTCCTACAATAATAGCTAATTCTGGCTTTTTGTTTCCAAATCATTTGCTTTTTCAAGATCAGCCTCAGCTTCTGTGGTCTTGTTTAATTTCTTGTACAGGCCAGCGCGCATCCTGAAGACCCTGTAATCTAGTGGGTTCATTTCAAGGGCAACATTATAATCCTTCAACGCAAGATCAAACTTATTTAGGGCTTCATAATTATTTGCCCTATGAAAATAATAGTCATAAAAGTCAGGATTCATTTCTATGGCCTTATTCAGGTCAGTTAGTGCCTCATTGTACATTTTATTGGCATTATACACTTTCGATCTTCTAAAATAGAGTTCCTCTTCCGAAGGTTTCAGCTCAATGGCTTTATTGAAATCCTTTATACTCGTTGTATAGTCCCCCATAAAATAATACATCGTACCTCTGTTCATAAAAGACTCATATTTCCTAGGATTAAAGGCAATTGCTTGATTTAACTCTTTTACGGCCTCCAAATATTCCTTCGTTCTCCCAAAAATATAGGCACGCCCAAGATAGGCCGGCTCAAAAGTTGGACTAAGTTTACTAACCTTGTAAAAGGCACTAAGGGCCGACTTATAGTCTTCCATCACTGTCTTAACGAGTCCTTTTGTAAAAAAAGACGAGCTGTTTTTCGGATTGAGTGCAATGGATTTCTCCGCATCCCCTAAAGCTCCTTCAAAATCCTGAATGATGAATTTGGTGTTTGCCCTTTGATAATAGGCTACGGAGGAAGTGTCGGACAATGATATCGCCTGTGTAAAATCCGCAATGGCATCATCAAATTCACCAATATCTTTTTTGTATTTCCCTCTATTGATAAAACAAGGAACACAATCGCTTTCAACCTTAATGATCTCATCATAATCAGCGATGGCAGCATCAATATTATTCAAAACATAATAGGTTTCTCCTCTTAATTTAAGATATGGACCAGTATTGATGGGCTTTAGGCTTAGACCGGAATTGATGGCATCCATAGCCTTTCCATAATCCCTATTCAGATAATAAGCTGCAGCAAGATTAAGGTAAATGGAATCCACCGATTTCAGGTTCAAAGCTGAGGTATAACTTGATATTGCTGCAGGATACTGTCTGGCATCATATTTCGCTTTTCCATCCCGAAAATGCTGAGTAATCTGAGCGTTGACAGCCTCTTGCGCATAGCCTAAATTGGAGAACAACAAACAAATAGGCATGCAGATGAGAAAAAACACATCAGTATTTTTCCTCTTTTTAGGGTTCGTTTTCATTGGTTTCTAATTGGTTACAACATCAAATGTAGGTAATTTTCCTTTTGAATTTTACGGCCTACCATCAAAAAAAAGTTCCTAAACTGACCGTTAGGAACTTTAACATTATTACTTGGTTAATAAATTACTCAGGCAAAATAATTAGCTGCTCAGAGCCTGAATAAAGATGGTATGGTACATCTGAATATGGGCATTACCCATAGAGGTTGATCCGTTTATTATCCCGAATCGTATTTTCGAAAATATACAGGGCATCATCGATAAACTTGCTTTTGCAAGCGATCATTTTCTGAAATGCAATCTTGATATTTCCTTCCAAGTTCGCTAGATTATCCTGCCAATAATTTTCGGCCCTGACCCTGATTTCTGCATGTCCCGAATTCAGGTCTTCTAGATAATCATTGTACAAAAATTTATAAGCTACAATACTGTTGATGTAATTGGTCAAATTTGGGTCGCAAAAGGTAGATTCTACTGTCTCTACATTTGCTTCTGGTTTCTTATTCAATTCACGTGTCATAACAGATTGGTCTTAGATTCTTAGCAATTAACTATTTTATTGAACTTGATATATCAAAGTTAATCAACCTAGCCCCTGTTTTTTAGAGCACAAAAACGGCAAGTTGCAATTAGGTATTTATACGGAATGCTTATTTCTTGGGAACGAACAATTCATTGGCTAAGGCATAGATCACCAGACCAACGGTGTTTTTAAGCCCTAATTTATCCAGGATTCGCTGCCTATGACTTTCAACGGTCCTTTTACTCAGGAATAACTGTTCTGCGATTTCAATATTGGTATATTCCTCACAGATCAACCGGATGACTTCAATCTCTCGGTCGGTCAATTGGTCCTTCAGGTCAAAGGACACCTTCTTATTGGGATTATTGAGGTATTGGTGCAGCAATTGGTAATCAGAAGCTGTAACATACACTCCAGTGTTATACACCGTTTCTAGGGCCAGTTGCAATGTTTCAATATCAATAACTTTAGGCAGAAAACCTGAAACCCCCAATTTCAGCATATGCCCAATCATATTAGACTTATAATGGGAGGATAAAATCAAGATCTTCACTTTAGGAAAGCTTGGCAGGAGTTGCTCCACGAGCACCAAACCTGAAATGGGTTCCATCTGAATATCCAAAAGCAAGATATCTGGCAACTGGTTTTCATCCATGGCCATGAAATCAGCGATCAGGGCACTTGGGTCTGTATTCTTATAGATTACCTGACAATTAGGGATCTTTCCTATCAGCATACTCAGTCCCTCGATAAATAAGGACTCATCATCCATCAATGCAATTTTCATTTCACTCATTATACTGCCATTTTTGGAAACACCATCATCAGCCGAGTCCCTTTGCCCAGTGACGAACTCAATTTAGATTTACCATCCAGTAATTCTACCCGATTGCTAATATTGGAAACCCCCATCCCATTAGCATTCAACTTTTCAAAGCCCGTTCCATTATCTTTTAAGAGAAAACTGAGGAAATAATTACCGTCACGGACCAAGATCGAAATCTTATTCGCTTTAGCATGTTTTATGGTGTTGCTGACAAACTCCAAGATCACGCGATAGATCTGAACCTCAAAATCTAAAGGTCTTTCCTGATACTGTTGATGCAGATATAGCTCCACCTCATATCCAATCAAATTTTGCTTCAATTCCTCCAAGGTCAAGATCAAGCCAAAATATTCCAGGTTCACGGGATACATGCGGTGCGAAATCTCCCTTGCTGAATCTATCAGCTGTTCGATCTTGTCACTCAGTCCCACATATTGTTGAGCATCAATCTGATTTTTGTTGGAGATTAAACTCAGCTTAAGCACCTGCAATTTATTGCCAATTTCGTCATGCAATGTCCTTGCAATCCGTTTCCTTTCCTCTTCCTGCGTTTTGATGGCCAGAGCCTTCGTCTCCGTCTGGAACTTGAGCTCCTGTTGGTGCCGCAGATCATTCTCTTCCTGGATTTTTTTGTAGTATTGATTATAGAGGACGATCACAAACAGCACAATCAATATAGCCAAAACCAATAAGATGATTATCTCATAGATTTCGATGTAAATTTTTGAAACGAAAAAAAGTAATACAGACATACGGCATATAAGCTACAGGACAGAATGTTGTTTATTGACCATAGATAGCCCGCATACTCGATCTTTAGGTTACTCAATTGATTTAAAATCAAAAACAGTATAGTCGACACGAAGTAATAGAGCAATAGGGCAAACAAAACATGGAAGAGACCGGGATTATTCACTTTAAAATCCGATTTCAACGCATGCAATAAACACCTTCCTAATTCAAAAACTATAATAATATTGGAGATTGGTTTTATCCATTTCATCCAAGTCACTACCTGAATGAAATTATGAATAGTAGCAGCTCCTATTAAAAATAAAAACAGTGCCAGGTAAACCATGGACAGCCTGCTTTTCTTAGATACAATACTATTGGTAAAATTCGTCAATAATAAGAGTTCGCCGGCAACAAAAACATTGAACAAAAACTCCGTTTTCTCCACGGAGAAAACATAGATCAACAGTTTCGAAACAAGCTCGATCCCCAGGAGAAAAAGAAGGAAATACCTTAGGTTTCTTGCTGGGCTACTGAACTCAAAATGGTACTTAATATTCCAAAGACTCGCTAGCAACAACATGACATTGGACAAACCAATTGTCAAGTAAAAAAAGAGCATAATTAAATTTCATAAAATGGTTTAACCACCTTTTGGTTTACAAAATGGTGGGCAAGGCTGCGACCAATTGTACAGATTCGTCTGGATGGACTGCAATTTTGAATTTCCCAAAACTGTCCCTTCATGATGGACGAAAATAATGGTTGGTAACACCTCTGAATATATTTTTGAATATTTTAAGGCAAATAAGCCTACAATATCCCGATTTCCACCCTCAAGATCCTCTATCGGTACATGGAATAAATTGAAAATACTTTCACCTTTTGTTTCCTTGATCTGTTTAAAAAACCAATCTGCCGACTCATTCCTCCAGTCCTCAACCTGTTCCAATATCGTATCCTGACATTCTATCTGATGTTGATACAGGGGCTGCGACTCCTCAATAACCCGTGAGGTAACCTTCAGGTCACAGGATAACACCGCAACTTTCGTTTGGGTCTTGACCTCCTGCTCGACAAATTTTATTTCAGCCTCCAATGGACCTAAATAGGAAAAAGGATATTCTTTTAGCTCAATCTCATTGCCTGCTGAATCTAAAGGATAGAATATCACGATCGCCTTATTATCATGTATACCCATTTTGATAACAAAACATTCGTTTTCATTATTCTTCAGAACCCAGCTGCTACTCTCTTCAGTTACAGAAAACATGAAATGAGGAGGAAAGACCCTCAATATTTCATTTATATTGCCTTTCGATGATTGCCATTGCCTTATCGAAAGCTGGCATTCTTTTCTGTTTAGCATAATTGATCAGTTTAGAGGCTTAAAGATAATTAAAAATTCATGCTATTCAATCAAATTAACCAATAATAACAATTACAACAAACTGATTATTAATAATTTATAAAAATTATATTATAGAAATTATTTAATAATTTAAGATTATATTTCAGACTAAAAATTAATAATTAATCCGCTAAAATACAATGAAATAATTCATGTTTTTATGATATAATTTTGGCTTGGTATTTTAAGCAGATAATCGGGCAATAAAAAGAAAAAACTCATCAATTGATGAGTTTTTTGTATTAAAATGCTGTCCATTTTGCTTCGGACTCATTGGACTCCAAAACCCGATCAATAAATAACATACCTCGAATGCCTTCTTCAATATCTGGATAAGCTGGAAAAGCGATTTCAGCTTGGTCACCCGTGATCTTTTGCAACAATCGAGCTGCAAAAGATTGATAGATATTGGCAAAAGCCTCAATATAGCCTTCGGGATGTCCCGTTGGAGTTCTGGTGAATGCTCCAGTTGCCTCGCACATCTGATATACCTGGTTGCCACCAGTCCTATAGATCTGAATCGGTTGATTATCCCATTTGACAAAAAGCGAATTGGGCTCTTCCTGTCTCCATTCCAGCCCTGCCTTTTCCCCATAAATACGGATTTTCAACGCATTTTCTTCACCAGTAGCCACCTGCGATGCACTTAACACACCCGTTGCACCATCCTCAAATTTCAACAGGACATCTCCGTCATCATCGATGACACGATCAGCTCCATAAATATTCAGATTGGCACATAGATGCGTTATTTTCAAACCAGAAATATGTTCTGCCAAATGGGCCGCATGGGTTCCAATATCACCCATACATCCACTTTTCCCACTTCTTTGAGGGTCAGTACGCCATGCTGCCTGCACACTGCCAGAATTCTCTATCCCCTTGGTCAACCATCCTTGTGGATACTCCACAAAAACCTTGCGGATCTTGCCTATCAAGCCTTTTTCAACCAAGTCTTTGGCTTGTTTAACCATGGGGTACCCCACATACGTGTGGGTCAGGGCTAACATTAAACCTGTTTCTTCCACTACTTTTGCCAAGGCTTTAGCTTCCTCTAAGGTAAATGTCACCGGTTTATCGATTACGACATGGAAACCATTTCTAAGGGCGAGCACGGCAGGTTCAAAATGAGCATGGTTGGGCGTTACTATGGAAACGAAATCCATCCTGATATCCTCAGGCAATTCCTTTTCCTTTTCGATCATTTCTTGAAAAGAAGAATAAACACGGTCTGCCGGCAAGGCCAAATCCTTTCCGGATTGGGCAGAAACCTCTGGCCGCGAACTGAATGCTCCGCACACCAAATCAATCTTGCCATCCAATAAGGCAGCAGAACGATGTACTGCACCAATAAAAGACCCTTGCCCCCCACCGATCATGCCCATCCTCAACTTTCTGTTTTCCATAATCAATCTGTTTTTAACTTATACACTGAATTTATTTTCATAACCTTTTTTATTCTTAAAATGGGGATGGACTTACAGCAGACCAACCACCGTCCACCACGATCGTCTGCCCCGTAATATGTCGCGCCTGTTCACTGACCAGGAAGAGCGCTGTCTGCGCAATATCACTTGGATATGCCGCAGAACCAATTGGTGTCAAATTTGCCCAGGTCTTTTTATATTCCGGATCCTCCATGGTTCTTTCGGTCAAGGTTGCTCCAGGAGCCACGGCATTGACATTGATTCCGTAAGGAGAAAGCTCCAAGACCAAGTGTTTCGCCAATAGTTCTACCGCAGCTTTGGTCATTCCATAGGCTGCAAGCTCCTTATGGGCCTGATGCCCTGTCACCGAAGAAGTAAACAGAATGCTACCTCTCTTCTTTTGTTCAATAAAATATTTACCGGCAGCTTGGGCCAAAAAGAAAGTGCCACCAATATTGACCTGTAGCACTTTATATAAATCTTCCGCCTTATACTCCAGGAAGCTCCCGAACAAGGTAATACCTGCATTGGCCATCACCACATCTAAAGTTCCCGTTTTTGAAACTGCAAAGTCAACAAGGTCCTTGTTAAAGCTAGCTACAGACACATCGCCTGCAAAGGAATAACAGGTTCCGATTTCATTGAGTTTGGCGGTAGCTTCATCACACAAATCTGGATCTACATCATTTAAAATTACCGTAGCTCCTTCCAAAATCAAACTTTTGGCTATTTCAAAGCCAATGCCTTTACCGGCTCCAGTAACGATTGCAGTTTTATTTACAAATCTTTTTTGTTCCATATAATTTCTTTTAACCCCTGTTAATGGGAATCTCGAAGCACTTCACTACCAGAACCTCCTTTTAGAAAGTCCAGATCTGCCCCTAAATGAGCCTGCTCCACATGGTCCACATATAACTTACAATACCCTCGGGTAAATTGATTGAGATTTAATTTTAAATTTTTCCTTCTGCTATCCAATTCTACATCATCTAGCAATAAGTTCAATTTCCTAGCTTCCACATCCAACTCGATCAGGTCCCCGTTTTGAACCAAAGCCAAGGTGCCACCTATGGCAGACTCAGGAGACACGTGCAAGACCACCGTACCAAAACCGGTACCACTCATACGCCCGTCCGATATCCTGACCATATCCGTCACTCCGGCATCGAGCAACTTTTTCGGAATCCCCATATTGCCAACCTCAGGCATGCCCGGATAGCCCTTTGGTCCTACATTTTTCAGGACCAAAACCGAATTGGCATCGACATCGAGGTCATCCGAATCTATCCTTTTCTTATAGTCTTCAATATCTTCAAAAACAACGGCCTTTCCCGTATGCTTCATCAATTCAGGCGTAGCAGCTGAAGGTTTCAGAACAGCCCCATTCTCACAGAGGTTCCCTTTGAGCACTACAATGCCTGAAATAGGATTGAATGGGTTTTCTTTCGTCGAGATCACATCATCGTTCAGACTCTTTTGGTCTTGTATATTCTCGGAAACGGTCTTTCCACTGACGGTCAAAATATCAGCATGCAATGAACCTTTGATACTGTTCATCACGGCCGGTATTCCGCCCGCATAATACAGGTCTTCCATGAAATACTGTCCCGATGGTTGCAGATTGGCAACTAAGGGAATATCTTTAGATAAATGATCAAAATCTTCTAGATTCAAGTCCACGCCTATCCTTCCCGCAATAGCCATCAAGTGGATGGCAAAATTGGTCGATCCACCAATAGCGGCATTCACCTTGATCGCATTCTCAAAAGCTTCGCGTTTCAGGACGTCGGATAATTTCAGGTTTTCCTTAACCATTTCCACGATCCTTCTTCCCGACATCCTAGCCAATACCTTCCTTCTGGAATCTGCAGCAGGAATTGCCGCATTGCCAGCCAAGGTAATGCCTAAGGATTCTACCATTCCGGCCATGGTTGACGCTGTTCCCATGACTGCACAGTGGCCAATACTACGACACATCCCCGCTTCGGCCATATTCATCTCCTCTTCAGAAACGAGTCCTTTTTTGGAATCATCCGCAAATCGCCAAACATCACTGGTCCCGATATCCTTACCTCTAAATTTACCGGTCAACATGGCTCCACCGGAAACCACTATGCTCGGAAGATCCACACTACAGGCTCCCATCACCAAAGAAGGTGTTGTCTTGTCACAGCCTACCAATAACACGACCCCATCCATCGGATTCGCACGGATGGATTCTTCAACGTCCATACTGGCGAGGTTCCGGAACAACATGGCGGTTGGCTTCATCAAGGTTTCCCCCAAGGACATCACCGGAAACTCAAGCGGAAAACCTCCGGCTTCCAGAACTCCTTTTTTAACCGCTTCTGCCAAATCACGAAGGTGGGCATTGCATGGCGTCAGTTCTGACCATGTATTACAGATGCCTATTACGGGCTTTCCTTCAAACATATCTGCTGGAATACCTTGGTTCTTCATCCATGCACGATAGATAAAGCCATCCTTGCCTTTTCTAGCAAACCATTCTTTGCTTCTTAGTTTCATATGTCGTAGCTTATTGTTATCAATAGGTTTATTTGGCTTTTTGCCTCATATAATTTACGGATTCTTTTACTTCCTCAAAATTATTATCCCAATTATGCTCACATTCGATAAAGATTTCTCCAGAAAATTTCTGGCGTTTCAATTCAGCGAATACTTTATCATAATCTATCACTCCTGCTCCTATGGCCACGTCTTTCGCCTCCATATTCCCACTACCATCCAGATCTTTGACATGCAAGCTCAATAATTTGTGCTCTACTTTTTGCAAGCATTCCACTGGATCGAGTCCACTTCGCACCCAATGACCAATATCTGCACAGATCTTTAGATGCTCTCGTCCTTCCACGGCTGCCATTGCGCTGTCTGGATGCCAATAGTGGCTCAGCCCTTTTGCATGTTCATGAATGGCCAAGGGTAGCTTATATTGTCCAGCCAATTCATTGATTTTATCTAGTAGCAATGGATCAGGTTCTCCAACCAAAAACTGTAATCCCAACTTTTGGCCTTGCTTAAATAATTGTTCCCAGTCTTCTATCGTTTTTCCATCGGCATACATGGAAACCATCTGAACCTGATTGCTATCCAAAATGCCTTTCATCATCGAAAGTTCTTCATCCGATAGGTTTGCTATAACCTTCCCCCCGAACCGATCCCCTAAATTATGAAAGGAAAAACCTTCCACTTTTTGGGCATGGGCTCCTTTGGCCATTTCAACTGATTTTTCAAAAGGAAATCGATTAAATGAATACAGACCTACGCCCACTTCCATATTTTCAGCTTCCTCCAGGTTATTTTCCACAGGTTTCGATTGGCCCGTACAGGAAAAAACCAGAAGGGAAAGGACTGCCATAAAGGCCATCATTTCGAATCTCGGAAGGTATCTTTTCATACAGCTATGATTTAGGTTTATTCAAGCATTGAGCTGCCGATCAGCAAATGCCTTAGGAATAAGTTACTCTAAATTTAATGAATAAAAAACACCTCCATGATATTTGAAGGTGTTTTTTCTGAAATAATTATGTTACCTCGTTTTTAAGCCTTTTATAACTCATTAAGAAGCTGTTGTCTCGGTATTCTTGATCTTATCAATGGAGTCAAATGCACCACTCTTCTTTAACAGCCACATGCCCAATTTTTCTTCTGCAACTCCCTCTTTGATCTTATAGGTAAAGATAGGCAAGCCTTCAGGGTCGCTTTCAATATTCATCTTAAAGAAACCAACAGAAGGTATATGCTCAAGTTCCTTGGACAGCTCCGTAATATGGGATGATACGATAACATAAGGCCCATCCACTTCGGCTAAATTCTGCAACACCTTTAATATCGCATTGGAAGCGTCACTGTGGTTGGTACCTTTAAACAGCTCATCCAAAATGATAACCGCGTTGGAATCCTTAGGCAATTGGTCCACTATTGTTTTTAAACGCATCGCTTCCACATAAAAATGGCTGTAGCCCATTTCTAGATTATCTTGCAGATTAATACTGGTAAAGACGCCATCGATCAAATCAGTCTTGATGGAATCTGCAGGAACAGGGAAACCAATATGGGTCAAATAAAGTGCTGATGAAATCGTTTTGATAATAGATGATTTACCGGCCATGTTAGCTCCAGTCAAAAACCAGATCTTTTTATCCCTGGCCATCCTCACATCATTCTTTACCGGATTCTTATGGAAGATATGGTAAACACCCTTCATCTCTATCACGCCTGTCTGATTTTTAGGATAGACCTCGGGATAGCAAAATCCATGCGCCTTGGAAACTTTTGCAACAGACAAGAAAGCATCGATCTCATAAAAGAACGTAATGATCTTCTTGATCTTTGGAGCCAAGGTATAACGGACCATCTTGTCAAAATTCTCTATATTGAAGATATTGATCCGCAACTTATCAGCATCATAATTCTTCTTTTTGAAAATCATGGAAAGGCAGTCCTCGATTAATTGAAGGATATCTTCCACATCGGGATATTGTATATCCTTGTTGATCTGCATATAATAGTCGCGGCATTTGATCATAAAGTCGCATGCTTCCTGAATAGACCTTTTCTTATAATAATAAGCAGGACTCCTTACGCCGATAAAATCCATCAAGGTCAGCGAAGCCGCACGGCCAGAATGTGAGGATTTGACATATTTTTCCAAATCTTTTACAATCACCCTGTAAAACAGAAAATCCTGATCAGCCACAGGTTCTAAACGACGGATCTTCATCTGCCGATCTTTGATGACATCCACATCCAGAACAGGATTATAGAAAATATCCATCAAATGGAACATCCCTCCGTCTGTAATGGTATGATCAAAGAATTCTAAAATGGTACGGCTATGCCTATCTCTAAGCTGTATATCTTGTAAGGTCTGTTCATCAATTAAGAATTTTTCACTCATAACTATTGGATTAGATCGAATGTTGGTTATTGAAATTGCTTTACACTCCAAGGATACTAAACTAAAAATACAATTTTCAAACCATGTACATAGCTAAAAATCATATATATTTTAAGTTAGAAGCCAGCACTAGGTCAGCTTTCCTTTTATATAGGATGCACTCAACCTAAGAATTGCATATTCTTTTTCAATAATTCTTTCATTTTTTCAATAAACAATTTAGAATGAAACAGTTCCGAAAATCCGAGCATGCTTCGACCCTTGCTTTACCCATATTCGGGACAGCTTGCCAAAATTCCGAATGAGTCTCGAATAAGGTCAAAACAAAACCCAGGAAGAAGGTTAAAATTTTTCAATAAGTTGGTTTATTTCCCAAATTTTTTGATGAAATCTCCAGGGGTACAGTTATGGAAAGCCTTAAACTGTTTTACGAAATAGCTTAAGGAACTAAAGCCGGTTTTATAGGCAACTTCTGAAACATTGGAATCAGCCTGGAGGAGTAGGTTTCGTGCATTGAGCATCCTTTCCTGCAAGATATAGGCACCTGGAGTTTTTCCACAATACGCTTCAAACATGCGGTGCAATGTACTCTTGCTACAGTTACCAATCTTCATTAACAATTCGGTATTCAGGGTCTGTCCCAAATTTTCGCGGATATAGTTTTTGATTACATGCAACTGGCTATTGGCAGTCAGGCTATTTTGTTCCTTTGCATGTTCTTTTTGGGACTCCATGATCCTGATCAAAAGTGATTTGAGCAAGAGATCGCTCAAAGGGATATTCGGATCTTCTCGGGTGGCTACTTGGAGCAATTCATTGAAAGCACGTACCAATCCAGGATTGTTATTAAAGTGAAAATTAGAGAAATCCAGTTTCCAGGCTTCATTTTCAGGATAATTTTCATTCAAGAACTTTAGTTGATTCTCTAGCGAATCCTTTCCTATTAGAATAGTAGCGCATTGTACGGGATTTTTCAGGTCTGCTTCAGGAAAATCAGCATAGATGGTCTCCCCTTCAGGTAAGATCAAAGAAGTTCCAGGAAGGAACTTAAAACTCTCTCCTTTTTTCGTATATACCGTTTTGTACCCACGGATCATACTGGAAATAGATAGGCCTTTATAGGTAATCTTGACCTTGGTCGACGATTGAAAGGTTTCAAAAATATTGACTTCAAATTCGCCACAATCAAAGCGAGTTTGGTGTTCCTGACCACTTCTTAGGTGTTCGGGAGTCTGTAAGGACAGTAAGTCAATGGTATTGTTCATCTGTATTGGAGGATTACCTATAGCCTAAAGTTAAATTTATTTTTTGGAACTATCGTAATACTTAATGAAACTATACTTACACAAATCCAGAGCATTATGGAATAACTTTATGTTTATAAACTTAAAAAAACATAAGCTATGAGTAACATCACATTAGAACAAGCAAGAAAAGTTGTAGATGCAGCCCTTAAAAAATCAGAGGAATTAGGAGTAAAAATGAATATTGCCGTTGTCGATTCGGGGACTAATTTAGTTGCCTTCAACAAGATGGATGATGCCTGGTTGGGTTCTATTGATATTTCACAGAAGAAAGCGAGAACTGCTCGATACTTTAATATGGATACGGGAGAAATCGGTAAGTTATCACAACCTGGAGGTTCTCTTTATAACATCGAGCATTCCAATAATGGCTTGATTACTTTCCCGGGAGGGGTTGTCATCAAGGACGGAAGCGGCAAGATTATCGGTGCGGTAGGCGTAAGTGGCAGTACCGTTGAGGATGACCATGCAGTTGCCGCTGCAGGTGCTTCTGCTGTTTAATGCAGATTAATTAAACCACAATTTTTAATTAAAGCTATTTATTATGTGTCAAAATCACGGTGTTGTATATATGGGACCCGGTGAGGTCCAGGTACAGGAAATAGATTATCCGAAATTGGCCTTGGGAGACCGCAAGTGTGAACATGGGGTTATTCTTAAGATCGTTTCGACCAATATTTGTGGATCCGACCAGCATATGGTTCGCGGCAGGACCACAGCCTCTGCAGGATTGGTCCTAGGCCATGAAATTACAGGTCAGGTGGTCGAGAAAGGAAGGGATGTAGAATTCATCAATGTCGGTGATATTGTTTCCGTTCCCTTCAATATTGCCTGCGGAAGGTGCCGAAACTGTAAAGAGGGAAAGACAGGGATCTGTTTAAATGTAAACCCTTCACGTCCGGGTGCTGCCTATGGCTATGTAGATATGGGCGGTTGGGTTGGTGGCCAGGCAGAATATGTCATGGTACCCTATGCAGATTTTAATCTGTTGAAATTTCCAGACAATGAACAGGCCATGGAATATATCCGCGACCTGACGATGTTGTCAGATATCTTCCCTACGGGCTTTCACGGTGCAGTATCTGCAGGTGTAGGTCCAGGTTCGGTAGTATATGTAGCAGGTGCTGGTCCTGTTGGGTTGGCCTGTGCAGCGAGCTGCCATCTTTTGGGGGCAGCAGTGGTAATCGTCGGCGATTTAAATGAGGAACGTCTTGCACAAGCCAAAAGTTTTGGCTGCGAAACGGTAAACTTAAATACAGGTGAAGATCTGTCGGAACAGATCGCTGCCATCGTTGGTGTTCCGGAAGTAGACTGTTTTGTGGACTGTGTAGGATTTGAAGCGAGGGCCCATTCGCATGGGGGCAGTTCGGAGGAACAACCAGCGGTGGTATTGAATCAGGCAATGGAAATCACCCGTGCTGGTGGAGCGATCGGAATCCCGGGACTGTACGTAACGGAAGATCCAGGAGCGGTAGATGGAGCAGCTAAACAAGGAAACCTAAAGATCAGGTTTGGTTTGGGCTGGGCAAAATCACATTGCTTTCACACAGGACAATGTCCTGTCATGAAGTACCATCGCCAATTGATGAACGCTATTCTATATGATAAGATCAAAATTGCCGATGCCGTAAATGTTCAGGTGATCAGCTTAAATGAAGCGCCGCAAGGCTATGCAGATTTCGATAAAGGAGCAGCACGGAAATATGTAATCGACCCACATGGTATGATCCCAGCTTAAAGATCACACGAACTATGGATAAAACTCACTAGGTTTTATACAAAATTTAAGTTCACATCTATCTATCAAATGAAAGTAAAGCCTCAACAGATGTTGGGGCTTTCGTTTTTCAACCTACCATCATTTGCCTGAAACAGCTAAATAATGTTAAATCCTGTGTACGGGAATTATTAGTCAAAAAAATAATCTAATTTAGGTTAACTAACTTTTATTAACCTTTATGCAGAAAATTTACCTCCTTATTTTTCTTGTATCCATGATCAGTTTTGTGCAAGCTCAAAATAATGCTGGCATTAAAGGAAAGGTCTTTGATTCCGAACTTAAGCCCTTAGAAAAAGCGACCGTTTCCCTAGTTTCCGAACAGGATTCCTTAGTTGTTACCTATGCGTTGACCAATGATAAGGGAGAGTTTGAATTGGTCAGGATTCCGACCAATAAAGAATTGACCTTCTTCATTTCTCATGTCAACAGTTCGGCTTTTCAAAAGAAAATCAACCTAAAGCCCAATGAAAAGTTAAGAATGGACAGTATAATCATGAAAGGGAATACTATCGAGGAAATTGAAATTACTGCTGTTCCACCGATCCGATTAAATGGGGATACCTTAGAATATAAAGCCAGCTATTTCAAGACGAGACCCAATGCGAATGTGGAGGAATTGATCAGTTTGTTACCAGGGCTACAGGTTAATGCTGATGGGACAATCTATTACCAAGGTCGGCAGGTTCAAAGTGTCCGGGTAAACAACAAAGATTTTTTTGCCCAAGACCTGAAAATAGCGACCCGAAACTTGGATGCTTCATTAATCGATGTGGTCCAGGTCATCAAGGATAAAGGGGAATCAAAAAGGGAGATTTTAGACGATAGCCAATTACCGATAGTCCTAAACCTAAAGATGAAGAAAGAGTTTTTAAAAGCCAATTTCGGTAAGCTCTATGGAGGGGCAGCCACGCGGGATCGATATGAGGCTGGGGCATTGATCAATACGTTCAGGGATACCCTGCAGGTCAGTTTTATCGGTTTTGCCAACAATATTAACCGACAAGGATTTGATTATTCTGAACTCAATGAACATGGAGGGATGAATAGATCGGAAAATCCAAGTTTTAGTAATTATGGCACAAGTGGCTTAATGAATCAAATCTCTGCTGGTGTAAACATTAACTATGATATTGAGAAAAAACTCAAGGTCAATCTGATGTACAACTATGGCCAACACGATTTTTATTATGATTCCCGAAGCGAATCCAATTCCTTTTATAATGAAATCGCAGAACAGAACAGTAACAACAATACGTCCAATAACTCGAGATATACGCACGAGTTAAGAGGCTTCATGAGATATCGTCTCGACACAACATCCCAAGTGACCTTCTCCCCTTCACTTTCAGGCAATCGAGGGAAATCAACGGCTAGCGGTTATGGTGAAAGATGGCGGGACAATTTGCAAAAGGTTACTCAAGGCGAATTTCAAAATGATGATTCCAATAAAGGCTTAAATTATGGTCATAACCTGTATGCTGAAAAGAAATTTAAGAACAAATGGTTGCTTTCTCTAAATCAGGGGATTTCGAACGAAAATGGATCCTCCACAGATGATAATACCTCTAATACTCGATTTTTCCTATTGAATGACAGTGCTTTTCATCAGATTAACCGACAAAGAACAAATTCTAGCACCTTCAATCTTAGCCATCAACTCAATCTGCAGATTCCATTGGGTAAGAAGGTGAATTTTGATCTTTTTGGGCATCAGAACTTAAATGAACAGACCTCCACAGAAGATATTCTAAACAGCATAAATTCCGATATCCTTCAGAACCGAAATGATGTCGCCAATGACAAGGGCTTGTTAAATAAAAATTTTATTATTGGAACGAAATGGAATGTTCAATTCATAAAAAACCTACCCATTTCCCTTGGTCTCAAATGGGGTTCATTTTCCAATCATTTTGACTATTACCAAAAATTGGAAAACAGAAAAATAGAGGAATCCCATTGGCTCCCGGATATGAACATCTCTTATAAGGGATTAAACTTCAATTATCATAAAGACCTAGAGGTTCCAGGCTATTATTCCATCGTAACGGTAAAATCAGATTTGTCACCCAATTATCTTCGAATTGCAAGTCCATTTTTCGAAAACAATCTGAAAGAAAATTATAGAATTTCATATAATAAATTCTTTTCAAAATCTAAAATCAACCTCCATGTATCTGGCGGATGGACCAAGAACTCCAATAGCATCGCCCATTCCAGGACCTATGATGTACAGACTAGCTTTAGCACGGGGCAATATTATCAGGCCGGAACTACTGAGGTAAAAAACTACTATTTATCCTTTTCAAAAACTATAATCCAAAACAAAGTCTGGAATTTAAATTATAACGGATATGGCTACGGAGTACTTCAGGACACCTACAGTAAGGTCAATGGAGAGGAAAACATTGGATCTGCTTTTTTCAGTAATTTCAATAATACATTGACCCTGACCTATAAAAATGTGTTCACCTTTACGCCCATGTTTGAATTCAACAGCAATAACACCAAGTTTAAGTTCGATTCTGAAAACTTCAGGAACATGAACAACAATACAAAGCGATACGGGGCTACTTTATTATTGAATAATATCAAAAAATTCAGATTGGAAAGCTCTTATAACATTAAGAACCAAGTGGTGGGCATCAATAACCAGCGGCAAAACCTACATATCGTGAATGCATCAGTCTATTATCCCATATTGGGCAAAGGCGAGTTAAAATTGTCTGCATTCGATATATTAAATCAAAACGTTTCCAATTATTTTGGATCTTCTTCGAACAGCACCTATTTCAATTCGACTACGACATTGAGGCAGTATTTTCTACTCGGAATGGTCTACAAGTTTCTAAAAACTGGGAATAAATAAAAGAATAGAACAAAATTAAACTTAATAAAATTTTAAAAACCTGAAATAATATTTTGTCAGAAAAATTTTACTCCATATCATATTTCAAAAACCGATTGGAATCATTATTTTTGCGCTGTAATAAATTAATTCAATTATAAAATATTGGTTGCAGCTTTATTTTCGAGGTTAATATCATTTTTAAAGACAGAATCAAGTCTAGATGCACTTCGAAACATCCTAGTCGTTTTAGTTCCCAGTTTTTTCATCTTTTTCTTTATTGATGGTGCCATTGCGGTCGCTTTTGCGGTTGGTGCCCTCCTAGCGGCATTGACCGATGTGCCTGGAAACAAAACCGACAAATTAAGTACTGCGGCCTATTGTCTACCCATTTTCTTTATTACGGCACTCAGCATTTCCACCGCCCTTTCGCATCAGTCCTGGGTAGTTGTTCCGCTTCTAGGGATCTATGGTTTTATTTATACCATTATTGCCTTATTAGGCTTTCGGGTTAATGTAGTTGGAAACCTAGGGCTCATCGTCGCCAGTTTCACGATCGGCCTAAGGCCTGATGATCCGATCAGCTTTAGTCTTTCGGTGACCGCAGGAGCCTTATTCTTTTTTATGATCTGTATCATTCAGGTCTACCTGCATCCACATCGTTCCTTGCGATATGCTGTAGATGGAGGTCTGAAGACCATGGCACAATTGATCCGCTTAAAAATTGCATGCTATGATGAAAAGGAATCTTTACCAAAGGCATATAAGGAATTAAGTGCATTGCACACGAAATTAAGCGATCAACTGGAAGCTATCCGATCCATTCTCCTTAGGGATAAAAAATTGCATTCGGAAGCAGACCTGGAGAGCAAAATATGGCTCGCCAAACTATACCAATTAGTCGATCTCTATGAATTGTTGATGGCCATTGACAATGACTACGAACATATCCGAGAGACCTTAAAAGGTGGAAACACGCTGAAATTAATCCGTCAATCCTTATCCCTATTATCCAAGGAAACCAAAAGATTGACTATTTCCAGTCAAAAGATCGGGCAAAACAAATTCACCAAAAGATATAAATTAGAGGAGCTTCTCTTGCAATTGGAAACAGAGGAGGCGGATGCTACCCCTGAGAAATGGATCTTGATCTGCTCCATCAGCACGCAATTACGGCATGTTGCCGATATCTTGCAAAAGATCCAGGCCAAAGAGATCTATCAAGACATTACCTTGGTGGAGAGCAAGAATTACGCAGATTTTGTGGCTCCAAAGAGCAACATCAAAACAATCCTGCAGAACCTAAGCTTTAAGTCGCCAATCTTCTCTTATGCAGTCCGGATGTCTGCCCTTTTGATGGCTGGAGGACTGATAGGGTATTTCCTTCCCGAATATCGCTATGCTTCTTGGATCTTGTTGACCATTATCTTGGTGGCAAGACCTAGTTATACCAATACCCAAAAAAGAAATTACGAACGTATTGTAGGTTCTGTTATCGGTATCGCTATAAGCCTATTATTGCTAGTCTATATAAAAAATGCTTGGGTGTTGATTGCCATTGCTGCGTTTTGTCTTTATTTATTCCTGCTCTTCAACAAACCAAATTATTTGGTCTGTGTAATTTTTATCACCATTACCATCTTGTTAGGACAGCACATCCATGAAGGAAATATCCAGGACCTATTAGGCAGTCGCTTTGCTTTTACCCTACTGGGATCAATTTTTGCAGTTCTAGGTTGTCTTGCTATTCCAATCAACCATTACCGAACTGTCGAACAAAGCACCAACGCCTTGCTCCAACATTTCAGATCCTATCTGAATAAAATTGAAGAGAGCTATACCACTGGCAACCTGAATTATTATGATTTAAGACTCCTTAGGAAGTCTACCCAGGCTTCATTGGCACAATCCTATGATTCCCTTGATCAATTTGCCAAAGAACCCCTAAAAGGAAAATACCTTAAAGCGGATATTGCACATTTCCAGACCCTAGCTTATCGGATCAATGCCCTTTTGGTTGGATTGTCCGTGAATATGACGAAGTTAGGATTTACCTTGGAGCCTGCCGTCATGGAAGAGAAAGTTCACTATATCAATGGCATTATTTCTGAGGCTGAAGGTCTTTCTAAGAAACTAGCAAAGGGAAGGAAAGAGAAAAACGGAAAATCAATTCAGCTGGAAGCGAGTAAGTAGGAGTTCCCGAAGGGCATCGGTACTTTACGCTCTACATTTGAAAAAGATTGCTCAGTTTGTTTGAACCAGGATTAAATGGATGAGAGGATGGGTCAAGATCGAGGGAAAGAACCAGGATTAAATAGATGCGAGGATGAACCATGATTATGATCATCTAGTGGATGGAATTCCCCAATACCCTAGGGACGTATGGGATACGCCCGCCCCTTACAAACATAAATTAACAGCACTTTCTGATTAAAGAAATTCCTCGATTTCAAATTCTTGCTCATCGTTTCACTCTGAATCCCTCTTTAGCGAAATTTGATTCTGAACGATTAGTAAAGAATCTGTACGGTTTTTCTCCACTAGATTTTGTCATCCTAAATCTTCGATTTAGGAACTGTACGCCAATTCAATCATGCTTTATATAGTTCCGAGATCCTTCCTGTGTCAGGATGACCCCCACGGTGGTTAACGTGGTTGAAGGATTGTACGCCAATACACCCTTTTATTTCCTGTGTCACCCTGATGGGTTTCCCCAAGGTTTGATGTGTGCTTAGAAAACCCCAAGTGGGGGTGGAATCTTTGTAGAAAAATTGGATTGATTAACGGTTAACCCCCAGAGGGGGTGAAAAATTTTTCTATACCCTTTTCGTGTCACCCTGAAGGCTCTGCCGAAGGGTCTCGGAACGTACGGACGTTCAATTGAAATGGTTTTCTCATCTTACGATTTCGAAATGACAAAATCTTCCTAAAAAATAAAAACAATAGATTCTTCGCTTCACTCTGAATCCCTCCTTTGTGAATTTTGATTCTGAACGAATAGTGAAGGATCTGTACGGTTCTCTCCACTAGATTTTGTCATCCTAAATCTTCGATTTAGGAACTGTACGCCAATTCAACCATGCTTGGTATAGTTCCGAGATCCTTCCTGTGTCAGGATGACGATGGAAAAGATAGCTTTTTTACGTCCTACTGCCCTAAAAGGGCAGAATTATTTTATGTTATACAAAAACGGAGTCCGATAATTCGTACTCCGTTTTTGCTTCACCATTACCCCTTCTTTTTCGGCATAGGGGCCTTATTTTTTTCTAGGGTAGCCTTTAGCTCTGCTTTCAATTTTTCAGCGATTTCAGCCATTCCATTTTGCTGGATAATATTATGTTGTTCGCCTAGGTCCTGCTCAAGATCAAACAATTCAATACTATCACTCCTTAAAGACCAAACCAGCTTATATTTTCCTTTTCGGATTGCCGAACGATAATTGAACCCATCACCGTCTGATTTTGTCCATTTATTAGGGATATGGAAAATCAAGGCACGGTCAACTCTGCTTGTTTCAGGATTTTTTAGAAGCGCTAGATTACTAATACCATCAACTTGCTGTACGGTCTGAACTTTCTTAAGCTGAGCCATCTCTAAAACAGTTGAAAAGATATCCTCTACTATTACCGGAACTCCTGTACGCTTATTTTTTGCATCCTTATTTAAGCCTTTTATGATTAATGGAACCCGTATTCCGCCTTCGTAAATTGAACCTTTGCCTGATCGCAATGGCTTGTTATGGGTATGTGCAATTCCATCTCGAGGAGGAACAGTGCTTAAACCGCCATTATCTGAGATAAAGATAATGTAGGTATTATCCTTGATTTTACGTTGTTCTAAAAAGTCCAACACATCTCCTAGGCTTTTGTCCATGCTCTCAATCATGGAGGCATATTTAGCTTCATTCTGAGATAATCCTTGATCTAGATATTTCTGAAAAAAACGGTGGTCTTCCATTAAGGGATCATGCAGGGCATAGTGACAGAGGTTAAGAAAAAAGGGTGTTTTATGCTGGATTGGATAATCCAAACTCTTTAGAGCTTCACGAGTTAGGGCTTCTGTCAGGTTGATATCTTCGCCAAAATACTCTTGCAAGTTCTCTATTCCATGGTAATCCTTGCCGGTGCGTCCAAAGTTTTCTTCCCCCCAGTAACTGGCAGGTCTACCGGTAGAGGTTCCTGCAATATTGACCGTAAAACCTAGGGAATATGGATTAGACCCTGGAGTTCCTGCCGAACCCCAATGTGCCTTTCCCGCTTGGATAGTGAAATAACCGTTTTCTTTTAAGATCTGTGGCAGCGCATCTGCATAGACCGTGTGGGATATATTAGGAACCGGGCTCATTCCATTATGGTTCCATTCAGGCTCTTCCAGTTGTTCATCTTGGTTGCCTGTTGGTTTATCCTTAAAAGGAGACGTCCAATTGGTGACGTGATGTCGACTGGCATTCATTCCGGTAATCAGACTAACTCTAGTTGGTGTGCAGACAGGCGTACTGTAAGCATCGGTGAATGCTAGCCCTTCCTTGGCTAGCCGTTCCATATTTGGCGTATGATAACTTTTATTAAATTCGGTTGCCTGATCGGCAAAGGGATATGATGTATCCTGCCAACCCATATCATCGACCATAAAGATGATAATATTAGGTTTTTTCTGTGCATGAACGAAACTAAACACAATTAATGATAATAGTATGGTCAGTGTCTTTTTACTAAACATGTTTTCGGTAGATCGATTATTTAATTCTTATTAAATTTAGATTAAGGAGAAGATAAGGATTATTAAAAGATTTTTCCCAAAATAATATGCAATTGACCTCCATTATGCATCATTAATATATGAAAGCAATAACCTTTATTATCTTAAATTTCCTGACCTGTGTATGCTTTTCGCAAAGCCGATCTTTTATGGAAAACCTGGAGCATGAATTAAATCCAATTGTCCATGAAGTTCTTGAAAAAGATAGGAAGCATAGGCTGATCTTTAGGCTGGACAGTTTAAATGAAGTTCAATTCTACCAAAATTATGATAGAAATTTAGTAGACAGCCAACAGGTAAACTTAATAATGCAATCCAAAAAAGATTCATTAGCCATAAACAAATTATATGAATTATATTTCTTTAGGGATTCTATCAGTGATACTACATTTTCAAATTATGAGATTAATGAAGCCGGTACCTTTGGAGGTTATTATGATATTCCAGCCAGCTATCCTGGTGGAATCAATGCCTTTCTAAAAGTTTTGCATACGGAGATATCGGCTAATTTGGATAAAGATCGAATTGATTATTACGATTGGAACAAAGCTATTTCTTTCATGGTTGACAAAAATGGCAAGTTGAAATTTATAGAGGATAATAATCTTATTGACCTTGTTGATAGTACTAAAATCAAGAAATGGCAACCTGCTATTAAATACGGGCGTCCTGTTCCACAATATTTCACAACTGAACCGATAAATAAAGTGAAGTTCCTTTTTGAGAATCAATATAGAATTGAGCTTTATGGTTATGATATTTTATACCCTTCCTTTAAAGGTTATCCCATAATAATAAGTGATGCTTTGATTAAAGAAGGAAATTATCAAACTATTATATCCTTTGTAAGTGCAAGGGGTTTGTTTGAACCTCACATCATAAAAGGAACGACAAAAAATACCACAGAACTCATAAATTTCATAAAATCCGAAACCAGTGTACATGATATTATTCATTATCCCTTTCCTGGTCGTGTCTATGTTTATTACAAATAATAAAGTTTTATGATGAAGCATATTTTAATGATTGCCTTCATTCTTAGCATGAGCCAGGTTTTTTCGCAGGATCGGAAATCAGGTGGAAGACTACAAGCGGAGTTTGAAAAATTGATATCAAAGGGCTTAAAGCCTGACAGAACTGCATATATTGTAATCCATACGGATTCTAATAAATCATACGAAGTTTCTGTTTCACAAAATATTCAGGCTTATAAATTGGGGATTAAAACAAGTATTGATTCTATAAAACCTGAACTTGAAAAAAACTATCGATACTCCTATCATTTTTTAAAGGATTCAATTAGAGATAAGGTTTATGCAAAATATAGTTCTGAACAAATAAATGAGTGGACACGTTATGAGGTTCCAGCCAGTTACCCAAGTGGAATTAATGACTTTAGAAAAATAATTTTTGCTATGATGGAGGAAAATATTGATAGCAGCAAATTAGACCAGTACGACTGGGGGCAAAAAATCCAGTTCAAGATAAAATCATCGGGAGAAATGATTTTTATGAACAAGAATAATCTTGCCGATTTGATAGACCTTAAAAAATTAAGAAAATGGCATCCCACTATGGAATCGGGTTATCTTGTAAGTGAATATTTTGAAACAGACACATTATATAAAGAAGATTTCTTAAACGCAAAAACCTTTGATTTTGATGTGAACAGAATCGATTACTTTTCCATTGACCCCCAGAATCAAGAGGTCAAGGCAAGCAAGGAAAAACCTAGTTTGTCTGAACAGAAAATTGTTCTTTCCTACATTTTCTTATACGATGAATTTTTGGATCCCATCATACTAAAAGGAGAAGCTAAGGCAAGTCAAGAATTAATAGATTTTTTGGCGTTGAAAGATTATAATTTTGATTATAAGCTTTATAGTGAATACCCAGTTACCGTTTATATTTACCAAGAATAAAGATTTTCAATAGGCTGAAAGCATACTTATCTGCCTTTAATAAGATTTTCTATATCCTAATTGATATGATCCTCTATTTCAGCTTAGGGCGCAGGATTTTTCCCTTAATCTGCATTACCGGTACCTTATCTTTGCTAAAATCAACGGTTGCAATGTACATTGCCCGTGGATGAATCTTTTCTTTGGAATGATGGGCATGGAACACAATCCGCAATTTCCCTTCTTTATCCCGAAACATCGCACTATGCCCTACCCCTACTAAGTCTTCAGGCATCTGGAAGATGGGATTTTTATCATACTTAGTCCACGGTCCTTCGGCGGATTTGGCAGTTGCAAAGCCGATTCCGTAATGTTGACTTTCGTAACTATTGGCAGAATAGGTCATGTAATAAAGTCCTTTATGTTGAATTACAAATGATCCTTCGTTTACCCTTGGCCATACAGTCTCCCAATCTTGGGAAACATGGATACAGGGTTTCATGCTAGTGGTATCAATGGTTATGAGGTCATCTTGGAGTTTGGCGACCCAAATGTTCAGGCCATCGTTGAAACGGTCGAAATATAAATATGGTTTTCCATCGGAATCGATAAAAAGAGAATTGTCAATTGCTTTTTCATTTGGCAGCATGGGAGCCTTCTTCTCTTGGATAAAAGGGCCTAAAGGAGAATCGGCACTTGCGACACAGATATGTTCATTCGCAGAATAATACATGAAAAATTTCTTCTTTTCCTTGATATAGTACACCTCTGGCGCCCAAAACCACTTGCCTCCCCAGGAGTCAGCAGATTTAAGGGCAAGATCAGGCTCTAAAGACCATTCCATTAAATCATTAGAGGTATAGACTTGGATCCCATCAGCTGCATTGGTTCCGTAAGCATAATATTTCCCTTTATGTAGCATGATAAAAGGGTCCCCTAATGGAACTAGCTTTTCTTGGGCCTGGGAAGAAATAGCAATCAATAGAATAAATACAAGGATGAAGATTCTTTTCATTTTGGTAGGTATAGGTTTATTGCAGGGTTTAAGTTACAAAATAAAATCTATTGAAAATTGCAGGATTTTATAAAGATTATTTTATCGGCAATCATCTACAAAAACAAAAACAGGTATCTATAATCGGTAATTATTGTAAAATAGATGTGGTAATACGGGAAACCGTAATGGATGGATCGAATTAATATATACATTCGCTCCATCACACTAACATCATGGAAACCACAGACTTTAACGTTTGGCTAAACCAAAATGTTAAGTTATCTAACATTAACCAGGTTTGGACCTTGTATCATGCTGTAAGAACTGAAAGTAATGAGTTTTATTCCTTTTCCATCATAAGGGATGAGGAGCGATTATTGGTGAAGTGCTCGAAGAGCCAAAATACCCTGATAATTGAAAATGACGAATTAAAAAACAGATTCTTACATACGCTGGAGTATCCTTTTTTGTATCAGGGGGGAATTGATACTGCTAAGGAACTAAGCAGAGATTTAGCCTAATTATAGGCTAACAGGGTATTCTTTATAAGAAAAGGCAGCCGTTGATGTCTATCAAAACGACTGCCTTAAAGATCTTTTATTTCCTTTCAGCCTTAATCAAAATCAAAAAAGTCAGATAAAAAGGATTTCTTCTTGCGAGGATATTTTTGGTTTTGTCCTCTATAGTCCCGATGGTCTCTTTGATCGCGATCATACCGATCGTCTCGATGGTCTCGATACTCTTCACGGTAATCTTGCTGGTAGGAGTTTTGACGATCATAGCCTTGGGTCTGTCTAGGATCTGGAGCCTGTGTTTGAGATGAGGCATATTCCATGAGCTTATCTAATTCGCCTTTATCCAACCATACACCCCGGCAGCTGGGACAATAATCTATCTCGACCTGATGGCGCTCTGTCATCAATAATATTTCATTACAATTTGGACATTTCATAGTTCTTCTTTTTCGATGATGCCATAAAATAGAAAATTAGGTTGGCTTAGAAGGTCAAAAGACCTCTTTTTTGACATTTTTTAACAGGTATTTTAATAAATAAAGGGAATAGGATAAGCGGATGACCAGAATAAATAAAAAACCCATCTCAAATGAATGAGATGGGCAGAACTAATATTTAACATTAACTAATAACCAGGATTTTGTTTAAGATTTGGATTTTTGGTGATTTCCGCATTAGGAATGGGAAATAAGGTTCTGGATTGCGCATTGGTATGAGGTTTATGGTTAAACCATGATTTAGACTGAAATACGCCAAAGCGGATAATATCTTGTCTCCGTCTAGCTTCAGCGGCGAATTCCCAGCCTAGTTCATCTAGGAATCTTCCGTACTTCACATCAGCACCTCCATTGGCTCCAGTAACCGTATTGTTCTTTTCCTGCCAGCCGTAATTGTAATTACTACCCAACATTAATTGGGCTCCTGTGACCTGTGCTTTGGCTGGATTTTCCTTGAAGGACCTCGCACGAACTTGGCTCACCAAAACAGCTGCTTCATTGGCTTTATTTGTTCTTAATAATGCTTCTGCCTTCATCATCAATACATCCGCATAGCGAAACATGGGGTAATCATTATCCAGATTGTTGGTAGCCCCTTGCTTGATCGCATATTTTCCAATCCTATAGCCTGCATTTGAAGCAGCCACGGTTCCATCGCCTCCAATGCCAGGAACTTGTTTTACATAGTTGATGACCTCAGCGCCCGTGCTGACATTTAATTGAGGTCCCTGAATCCAAGTATCCAATAGCCTAGTATCATCCTTGTCATAGGAATCAATAAACTGCGGAACTGCGCAGTTCCCGCCCCATGGTCCTGCAGCCATGCCATAAACTAGCCTACTCAGTGGATCTAGGGTTTTCATGTGGATTTGATTTCCAAATCCATAGACTTCATCATATGGAACGGAAAATATTATTTCAGGGGAATTTTGATTGGTAGGAGAAAATACATTCTTGTAATCATCATCTAGCCTGTATTGGTTGCTCGCAATAATATCATTGGTCTCTTTGATGACCTTTTCCCATTGCGCTACTCCGATATATACCTCTGCATTTAAATAGATCTTGGCCAGTAAGGTCTTTGCAGCCCACACATTGATCCTGCCATACATCGAACTGACCTCTTCTGAAAGCATAGGAATGACCTCTTCCAGTTCCTTGATCACAAAATCATATAATTCCTTTCTCGTCTTTTGTTGAGGCAGGCTATCATCCCGATAATCAGTCACAATTGGCACATTTCCGTGATTGTCCAACAAAAGATAGTAGGCTAAAGCACGCGTAGCACGTAGCTCTGCAATGGCATCTTTTCCCGTTTCTTCTGGTAATGCCAACAGGCCATCCTCAATCTGCATGATCACCATATTTACTTTGGTAATGGTTGCGTAGGCTTGATTCCAAGTATTATAGGGTTGCCATTGTTCGGTGGTCCACATGTGTTGGTGCATCCTTCTATAGGTTCCGCCATCATCCCATCCGTTTGGTCGGACTGGGGTGATGATGTGGTCGGCACTTTCTTCCTGAAGGTCGAAATAACCCTGCCAACCAAACATCAAGGACCTGAATGAGCTATATGTTGGAGCAACAATAAAGGGCAGATCTCTTTCCTTGGGGTCCACGGTGCTTCCTAAAACCTCAGAGTACACTTCCTCATTCAAATCGGTACAGGCATTGAACATCAAGATCGAACCGAATAAGCCGCTGAGGAGCAATATGTTTTTTAATTTTAAATTCTTCATTTTGATTTAGTTTAATTGATACAAACTCTGAATGTGATTCATGGTATTATTAGAATTTAACATTCAATCCGATGGTGTAGGTCCGCGTAGTTGGATATCGGTCCCTGTGCTCAATTCCCGGTGCAAACTGAAATTCTCCTTCATAACTTGTTGACTCAGGGTCTAAACCTTTGTATTTGGTAAATGTGACCAAATTCAAGCCTGAAACATAGATCCGAAGGTTACTGATACCTTTGATCAATTGTGGTCTGAAGGTATAGCCCAAGGTTAGGTTATCGAGTTTGAAATAATCTGCATCCTCAATGTAGTGGGACACATACACTAAATCATTGTTCAATAACTTGCCATCGATTGGATCGTATGCGGTTTTCAAAACATTGTATGCTTTGTTGACCGGGTTTTCATAATACATTCTAGGCATATTCAGGATCTGATGTCCGAATGCACCTCTCCAGTTTATGGTTAGATCAATGATTTTGTATTGGAAATTGTTGTTCCATCCTAAATTGAAATCTGGGATTCCGTTTCCGTAGTATTGTCTATCTTCCACACTTGCATCCTGGATTGGAATGATCTCTCCATTTTGGGATTCCACCAACCATTTTCCATCGTCATCTAAGCCTACAGTTTTCCATACATAAAAATCACCGATGCTCCGCCCTACTTCTACGCGATGGGTAAAGGTTTGAATGGGTTCGCCAGTATAGCCAGCATCAAAAAACTCTTGGGTTACTCCGAATCTGTCATTGGAAAGGTTGATCAATTTATTTTTATTGGTCGAGAAAACGACTCCCGTTTTCCATTTTACTCCTCCTTCTTTGTTGAACACATCAGCATTTACCAAAGCTTCGAAGCCACTGTTGCTCATTTCGCCAGCATTGATAAACATGGTCGAAGTCAAATACGGAGGTACAGGTACCTCAAACCAATACAAGAGGTCTTTGACCCTTCTGTTATAGTAATCTAAGGAACCATAAATTCTGTTGTTCGCTAAACTGTAGTCTAAGCCGACATTGAATTCATTTTTTCTTTCCCATCTCAGATCAGGGTTGAAGTTACGGGCAGGCACGAATCCTGGAACCCATTTCCCATTGATATAGGCCCCTTGATCGAAGGTATAGTTATAGCTGATCTGGGAATTGTATGGTGAACCTGCGATGGTTCCTGTCACCCCATAACCAGCTCTCAGTTTAAGTTGGTTAATAGCAGGTTGATTTAGCAAGAAATCTTCTTTTGCGATATCCCAACCTATGGAAACTGCTGGAAAATTACCCCATTTGTTGTTTTCTCCAAATGTGCTGGACCCTTCTCTCCTCAAACTCAACATAGCCATGTATTTCTCTTTATAGTTATAGGTCAACCTTCCAAAAAAGCCAACTAAAGTTGATTCTTGTTTATAGCTATTCATGGTCGCCAAACCTTCTTTTAATGCCATACCAGATTCCAAGGAATTATAGCTGTATTGATCGGTTGGGAAATTATAATTATAGGCACTGAAGTTTTCGAAGGTATTTCGTTGCCAACTGTATCCACCCAGAACTGCGAAGTGATGGTCTCCGAAAGATTTGTTGAAATTCCCGGTCAATTCCATTAGATTTTCCACACCTGCTTGGGTAAATCTGTTAGCAGTACCATTCAGGTTGTTTTTAGTGGTATTAACATGATTAAATGATGTTGACGTGCCGGTTAAATCATTATCCTGGACCCTAGAGAACATAGCTTTGAAGCTCAAGGATTCAATAGGCCGGTAATCCAAGGATCCATTCATTCTGGTTTCCCTGAATATGCGATCGTTCACCGTTTCGTTGATCATCCCCAATGGATTGTCGTACATATAGGCGTTGTTCTCCTGCCACTTCCCTTCGTCATTGTAAATTCTATCTGTTGGGTTTCTTATCAATGCTTGCCTCCACATATAATCGGAGCTTCCACCCTGCAACGCCTTGATGCTGTTGCTGATAATCTGGATTCTGCTCCTTAGTTTTCCGTCAAACATTTCATGGTTTAAATCGGCTCTGGCATTCAAGCGCTGTTGACCACTTTTCAATAAAACCCCATTCCAATCACGGAAATTTACGGTTCCTGTGAAATTGGTTCTAGCATTGCCACCAAATAAGGAAAGGTTGTGATTGTGGGAGAAAGGGTTTTGAGTTACTTCATCTACCCAATTGGTACTGTGGCCCAAATCAGTGTAGTTTTGTCCTTCTCCGATTAACCTTCTATAATCATCGGCATTCATCAGTTCAGGAACCCTAAATAAGGTTTGAAGAGATGCATAATTGTTATATTCGATTGTTGTTCTTCCATCGGTAGAACGGTTTTGTTTCGTCGTAATAAAAATAACACCTCCCGTAGCTCGCGTACCATAAATAGCCGCCGCAGATCCATCTTTCATGACATCCACCGACTCAATATCTTCTGGAGCAACCGAATTAAAGTCGCCTGGTACCCCGTCAATAATAACAAGAGGATTTACCGCCCCTTGGATGGAGTTTAGACCTCTTAAGTTGATTTGGGTAGAGCCGTTAGGATCACCGCTCGGCGTCGTAATTCTCAAACCCGCAACTTTACCTTGAATCAATTGACCTGCATCCTTAACGGCACCTTGGTTAAAGCTTTCGGATTTGACACTGGCCACCGACCCGGTCGTCTCCCCTTTTCTTTGGGTACCATATCCTACAACGACAATCTGTTCAAGGTTTTCCTCAGATTCAATCAACACGACTCTCAAAGTGGTTTGATTAGTCAAGGTGACTTGCTGTGTGGCAAATCCTAAGGAATTAATGGTTAACTCCGTTCCTGGAACATATTCGAAAGAAAATGAGCCATTTTCATCTGTCATGAACTTTTGGTTAGAGTTGCTTAGAGAAATTGTCACTCCCGATAATTTCTCCCCTGTCGTATTGACTACTTCCCCGTTTAACTGGATTTTATTTTGAGCAAATAAAACCTGTATACAGGAAAATAGGATGACGAGCATAATATTTGGTTTCTTCATAATGGTTAAATGTTATTAAGACAATTATTCCGAAGATAACAAGGAATGCTCTTCCACATGAGGCATATTTTAGCAAGTATTTATCAATTTTTAACCCTAATTAGAATTATTAACAATAAATCAACATTAACCTACCAATCAGTCAATTAGATAATCAACATATCCTTGAACAAATGAAATAATCTAATCAAAAAAGAAATAAATGGGGAAACCTAGATAGCATGCTAAACAAAAAGGTCGCTAAAAGTTTAGCGACCTTTGAGGCTTTATTTGTGATTTATTTTATGTGCAATATTTATTCAGCAACAGCTTCATAAACCATTAATGCTGCAGCCAAATCTTCAATGGCTAACCCAGCAGATTTAAACAGGGTGATTTCATCATCATCCTTTCTTGCTGATTTATTGGCTTTACATAGTTCAACCAGGTCAGCTTTCACCTGATGAGGATCCAAGACCCCGGAAGCAATTGGAATGGCCAATTCTCCGGTTTCATGGAGAGCACCCTCTCTGGAATCCACATAAACAGAACTTTTCCGGATCACCTCATCGTCAGCTTCTCTGGTCTTCGGGGTATGGGAGCCAATTAAATCCAGATGAACGCCAGGTTTTAACCATGCTCCTTTGATAATAGGTTCCTTTGAAAGCGTTGCACTGGAGATAACGTCAGCCTTTTGTATAGCTTCTTGGAGATTGTTTGCCAAGCTCACATTGGTAAATCCTTGTTCATTTAGACTATTTACCAAAGCCTGAGCTTTAGCCGAATTTCTAGCCCAAACTTCTATTTGCTTGTAATTCCTTACAGCCGAATGGGCTTGGGCCAAATGAGCGGCGACACTTCCACTTCCGATAATCAGTAAGTTTTCAGCTTCTTCCCTAGCGAGGTATTTAGCTGCCAAGGCTGAGGCACAGGCCGTGCGTACGGAGGTTAGTTTGGTTGCATTCATCTGCGCCAATGGCACACCAGTTTCCGCATTGAACAAGGTATACAAGGCGTGGATGGCAGGTAAATTTTGTTCGGCATTTTTGGGTGCTACAATTACCTGTTTGCAACCAAGGTACTTGTCGGTCCATGCTGGCATTAGGATCAATGCATTCTCTGCGGACTCGGGGGTACTGTAAAAATGATGATGTCGAACTGGCATTGTAAAATTGGAAATAAAGGTCTTGTACAATGCATTCAACATCCTATCATAATTCAGTACTTGATCTATTGTTTCATTATCAATTGTTCTCATCATTTTTTATTTATTTATTTTATGAACGATTTTTGCTTATCAATACATGTTCCAAGCAGGTGGGTCTACACCCAATAGATTCTTCACGAAGAAATCTCTTCTTTTCTTCTCGCCATAATCACCTCCGGAGGAATGCCCCATACCCGGTACCATTATCAATTCATGTTCCTTTCCATTTTTGATCAATTGATTTACCAGTTGATAGGTTGAGGCCGGATCTACGTTATCATCCAATTCGCCTACTATTAGCATCAATTTACCTTCCAAGCGATGGGCATTTTCAATATTCGAACATTCAGCATACTGCGGACCGATTGGCCAGCCCATCCATTGTTCATTCCACCAGATCTTGTCCATACGGTTATCATGACAGCCGCAGGAAGAAACCGCAACCTTATAGAATTCAGGATGGAACAAAACAGCGCCTGTTGAGGACTGTCCACCAGCTGAGGTGCCATAGATGCCCACTTTATCAATATCCATATACGGATACTTCTGCGCTGCAGCTTTCATCCAAGCAATCCGATCTGGAAAACCAGCATCCTTCAGATTTTTCCAAGCTACATCATGGAAGGCTTTAGAACGGTTTGAAGTTCCCATTCCATCAATCTGAACCACAATAAAGCCTAACTCCGCCAATTCATACATGCCAGACAAGCCAGGGGTAAAAGATTTTGGAACAAAAGAGCTATGTGGACCAGCGTAGATGTATTCTATCACGGGATATTTTTTATTAGGATCAAAATTATTCGGTCTGATAATAATCCCCCAGATATCTGTTTCCCCATTTCTACCTACTGATGAAAACACCTCGGGTGCTTTCCATCCTGTTGCAGCCAGTTCCGACAGATCCGCCCCTTCTAGGTCTAATTCTACCTTTCCTGTCTTAGCATCTCTCAATACTGCTTTAGGAGCTTGGTCAACCAAGGAGTATATATCGATAAACTTAGAAAAGTCTTTATTAAAATAACCTTGATGATTGGCAACTTCTGGACTCAGTTCTTTCAATCTATTACCATCTAATCCAATACTGTAATATCGAACTAAATAAGGGTCTTCATTTTTATTCCTTCCACTGGCCTCAAAAATAATATTTCTATTCGCCTCATTAACATTGATCACTTTCCGCACCACCCAATCTCCTTTGGTGATTTGGTTCTTCACTTTGCCTGTCTTTGCATCAATTAAATACATATGGTTCCAGCCATCACGCTCGGAAGTCCATACTATTTCATTGGTCTTTTCCAGGTCTTTTCTGTATTTCTTGCCACTATAGTCAATAAAGGTTTTGCTAGTTTCTGAAATGATGGGTTTTGTTTGACCATTCACAGCATTCAGTTCCAATACGTCATAGCGTTGGTGTCCGCGTTGGTTGTATTCAAAGGTAATGGCATTGTTATCTGGTCTCCAACGTATGTTGTACAACGAAAACTGATTTTCAACTTGCTTAGGATCTACCTCCATAACCTGTGCTGATTCAACATTTACTATGACAGGGTAATATTGCGAAAGGGCATCCCCTGGCTTTGAATAATCTCTATACTGCAATTTTGGTTGCAATTGATCCGTAGGCGATGACTCCAACAAGGTTAATTGTCGAACCTCAGCTTTCCTGACTTTTGTGGTACTCAGCTTTTTCGAATCAGGGCACCAGTCGATTCTTGCAGAGTAATAGAGCCCTGGACTTCCATCGAAAGTCATTTGCTTTTCACTATTTAGATCTGTTTTCTTCCGGACATAGACATTGTTGTTTTTGATATAGGCCAGATAAACCTGATCTGGTGATTCAACGGGATCTCCTTTGCTATCGTCCCATTTTTGCCCCCAATATCCAGAACCTCGATCGGTGTCATCCAATTCCTTTTGAATAGAAAGTTTATTCTCTGCAACATTCCAACGCCACACTTTTTTCTTCTCGGTGAATTCGATCTCATTGTTGTTGATCGGTTTTAATCCCACAAAATAACTGTTGTTTAGTGGTACAGTTTCTGAAAGTACCTTGGACATCTGATCGGATACAGCCGCAAGATCAATGGTTTTTTTGCTCTTTGCCTGAGCATCAACCAAAACCAGGATGCTTTTGTTGTCCTTTTGTTTCAGTTTATAGACAAAAGTCCCTCCATCCTCAGACCAGGTAATCTGCTGAGGAATATTATAGATCTTTCCAAAATTATTTCGAACCTCCTTTGCCCTTTTATAATCATCCAAGGTTCCTTGTGCATAGCTGGAAACATGAAGGATAAACAGCAAAAAAGCAGTAATTCTCAATTTCATAGTGATGATTTTTTAGACTTTACAATAAAATAAATCGGTATGCCCAATAATGTAATAATTATTCCCGGCCAAGTAAACTGTGGTTTGTAAAAGACAAGTAACAATATGAAGGATACTCCCAATAGAATATAAATTGCTGGGATTATGGGATATCCCAAAGCTTTGTATGGTCTTGGTAAATCAGGTCTGTTTTTTCTAAGGATAAAAATCCCGATGATGCATAGTACATAGAAAATAACCACTACGCAGGTGATCATATCCAAGAGATCGCCATATTTTCCTGTCAAGCACCATAAACAAGCGATAATCCCTTGCAGCCAAAGGGCATAGCTAGGCACAGCGTGTTTGTTGAGCTCTTTTGTCTTTTTGAAGAACAAACCATCCTTTGCCATGGAATAATAGATCCTGGCACCGGCCATGATCAAGCCATTATTGCAACCAAACGTACTGACCATAATCATGATAGCAAGGACCGTGATACCGATCGGACCAAATATCTCTTGGGCAGCAACCATGGCTACCCTATCCTTAGGCGCACTTGCCATTTCCTCCATTTGAAGGACTCCAGTATACATTAAGTTGGTCAATAGGTAAATTACCGTGACGATAATGGTCCCTAATGCCAGGCTCAAACCTATATTCCTTTGCGGGTTTTTAATCTCGCCAGCAACGGCAGATGAAGAGTGCCAGGAGTCACTGCTGAACAATGCGCCAACCAAACCTGCTGAAATAGCTCCTAATCCTGCGAGAAAGGTATAGTCTGATTTAGTTCCCTCTACGGCCAATCGGCTCAGGTTCCAGGTATCGGCACTATTCCAATTGTGATTCCAGACTTCTAGATCAAAGGCTGCAAACCCAAACAAGACCGCCAAGACCAAACTCAATATCTTGATGAGGGTCAATGTCGTCTGCACGACTTTCCCGTTCTGTACGCCTAGGGTATTGATAAAGGTCAGTAAAAGTATGACACCAATAGCCAGCACCTGTGCGGATGATATATGATAGGTCCCGATTGTCAACAAATAGACATCCTCATCCAAACTGGGAAACAAATAGGCGGTAAATTTTGCAAATGCTACCCCAACCGCAGCAATGGTAGCTGTCTGGATCACGGCGAAAAAAGTCCACCCAAATGTAAAGCTGACCAAAGGCCCATAGGCTTCCTTTAGATAAACATATTGCCCACCAGCTTTTGGAAACATCGAGCTCAACTCCCCATAACTCAATGCTGCTGCCAAAGTCTTAAACCCAGATATCGCCCACACGATCATCAGCCATCCTGCAGAACCTGTATTCCTCGCGATATCTGATGAAACTATGAAAATACCGGATCCAATCATACTACCGGCCACCAACATGGTTGCATCCAATAGACCCAATGATTTCTTAAATTCCTGTTTGTTTTCTTCCATAATTTAGGTCACTGGTTTAGAATTTATAGAACTTCCAAGAAGATTGATGGTCAGGGTTCAGGTTTTGATTGGTCAAGATAGCCCTCAGCATCTCCATAGGCATATAGTTTTCTTTGATCACACGGTCATGAAATTCCTTATAGGTCATTTTACCTGAGCCTACCATTTCATCGCTGATGCTCAACAATTGCAATCCGCCAATCATATAGGCCAGTTGATATAAAGGATCGTAAGAGCCTTCAAAGGATCTTTTTACTTCGCCATGGGCATTTGCAGGCTCATGTCCTACTTGATTTACCAAATAATCTATGCACTGTTGCGGGGTCCATTCTCCGATATGGAATTTGATACTGAAGGTTATCCTTGCACAACGGTGCATCCTCCAGAATAGCATCCCAATCCGCTCTTCAGGTGTTTTCGGGAATCCCATTCTGTACAATAGCAATTCCCAATACAAGGTCCAGCCCTCCGTCCAAAAAGGGGTATTGAAGTTCTGTTCTCTATAGGGTTTATACCGGCGGTTCATAAAATACTGCAGATGATGTCCTGGGATCAATTCATGTTGAACGGTTCCTAAGGAGAAATGTGGATTATTTCCACGCATGCTCATCATTTTCTGGTCGTAAGTCATGGTATTGGTTGGATACGAGATACTGATCTCTCGACCGCCCGTGAAGAACGGATTGACCAATTGACGTTCTGGTGTCATCATGATCATTCCCCAAGTTTCATCCGCCAAAGGTGGAATATCGATCAATTGCTTTTCATTGATAAAGTTCATGGCTTTATCATACAGCTCATTGATCAATTCAGGTTGCTTTCCTTCAGGGACATAAGAGTTCTTTACTTTTTCCTGAGCTTTCTTCCAATCTTCGCCAAAGCCCATTTCCTTGGAAGCCTTCAAAAGTTCTGCAACACACCACTGCCATTCCTTATCAGCAATTTTCAGGAGCTCATCGGCATTGTAGGAAATCATTTCATCCTTCAGCATTTTATTTAACACCTCCTTGCCGACGCGCTTACCAGCGATGTTACTGCCATCATCAAAAGGCTTCAAATCTGATTTCGAGGCTATTAGTTCTTTATACTCCTTTAGCTTTTCCTGTAACCTATCATGGGATTTTGGAACCCACCAAGAGAACATGGGTTCATAGCCATTATAGAAGTCGAATGAGCTTTCCAATCTTAATTTCAGAGACTCTAAGATGCTTTCTAAATATTCAACATCTGCAGAAGAAATAGCCTTCATTCCTTCCAATTTCTTAAGTTCTTGATCAACCTGGGCCGAGGCTTTTTCAAAAGCGGTTGCTACCTCCTTTGCATCCACTGCTCCACCACGTCTTCTTTTCTTCTCAAATTCAAGGATACTATCTGCAAAAGGCAGGTAACCCTTCACTCGGTTATATGCGGTTTGATTGGATTTAAGGTTTTCAATATCCCTTTTGATTTTTCTGTTCAGTAAAATATAATCAACCTGGCCATTGGTATTGAGTTTTTTATAGTCAAACTGTTGCAGTTTCTTTTCGTACTCCTGATCTAGAAGAAGTAATCTGTCTATTTGTTCAAGAGAAGCTGCCGCACTCTGAAATCCCCAACCCTTCGGCATCGGTCCATAAAAATAATTGATGGCCTGCAGGTCGTTTCTGTATTGTATGATATAAGGTTCAATGGGAGTGGTATGATCGTACAAGCCACTTTCTTGAGCATATGTTGAAGCACTAGTCATAGCGATAATTCCAATTCCAATAAATGATTTAAGGTCGATGTTTTTCCGGTTTTTCATAATCATAATTTAGGTAGGTAAAATTGCTACTGGAATCGGTCGGGATTAAAAGCGGAAATATTCGTTTCTGTCTTTTCATTGGACAGGATCCTTGCTATGCTTTTACCAAAGGCTGGCCCCAAACTTAGGCCCATCATACCTCCGCCCCCTGCAATGCTTACATTGCTGTATTTCTTGGTCCTCCCTAAATAAGGAAGCCCATCTGGCGAACATGGTCTGTACCCAAACCATATATCATTTGGATAGTCAATTTGAATATCAGGATAGTATTTTGGGATAGATTCAACGATGCCCTTAACCCTGTTCTGATAGATTTTATCATTCGCAGGACCCAATTCCATGGTACCACTAAATCGTATCTGATTGTTCATCGGTGTCACAGCAACCCTTGCTTCCAACAAAAGTGCTGCATGATTCATCGAAGTGCCTTCTTCTGGATTATACATAAAGGAATAGCCTTTCCCAGGCATAAGTGGTAATTTCAAGTGTAATTTAGCTCCTATTTTGCCCAGTGCTGCTCCTCCAGTAACCACAAACTCATCTGCTTGAAAGTTTCCTTTATTGGTCACCGCGGATTTGATTTTATTTCCGCTGGTTTCAAATCCGTTAACTTCAGTTGCATACTGAAATTCCACTCCATGATGGACAAGATAGGTTGTCAATTCCTGCATTAATTTAGGCGGATACATAATGCCATCGCACTTATAAAGAATAGCACCCAATGTATCGACCTTGAGGTTCGGTTCTAATTCCTGCACGCCATTCCGATCTAAAACCTGAGTATCTAATCCTAATCGGTTTGCTCGCTCAGCCAACACTATTTCTTCATGTTCGACTTCTTTTGATTTGTACATCATCAAAATGCCGTTCTGCCTCAGTTCAAAGTCAAGACCTTCTTCTGAAGCCAACTGATCATATAGCTTACTGCTTTCCAGATTCAAATCACGAATTGCTTCAGCATTCCTTTCTACATGCTTCTCATTGGCATGTTTTAGAAATTTCAGTCCCCAGTCGATCAACCCGAGGTTCAATGATGGCCTAACATAAAACGGGCTCTTACTGTTCAGCATCCATTTTACTCCTTGGGCTACCATTCCCGGTGCTGCCAAAGGTGTAAAATGACTAGGAACGATCATGCCCGCATTGCCATAGGAACAATTATTCTTGCCATTGTCCTTCTCCAGGACAGTGACTTGCCAACCATCTTTTAATAAATAATAGGCTGTGGATAGACCTGCAATCCCAGCCCCGATAATAACTACATTTCCTTTATGGTTTTTTGACACTTTATTCTATGGTTATCGTGAATTACATAACTTGAAATCCTTCTTTATACGGGTCCATATCATCTATGATAATCTGACTATATCCCGTAATGATTGCCCATCCTTCTACTGATGGAACGATGGCATCCTGACCCGCCAATTGGGTCTCTTCCTCAATCCGCCCAATAAACTGCGAGCCTATATAACTTTCATGGACAAATTCATCTCCTGGCTTTAATTTTCCTTTTGCATACCATTGCGCCATGCGAGCTGAAGTCCCTGTTCCACAAGGTGAGCGATCGAGGGCATTCTCGCCTACCAATACCGCATTTCTACCTGTGGAGTTCTCCTTGGTCGGTTTCCCGGTCCATTGAATGTGGCTCAAACCAAAAATATTTTCATCCTCAGGATGGATAAATTCATACTTCTCATTCAACAGGGAACGGATCAACTTTCCATAATGGATCAATTGGCTTGCGGAGAAATCGCAGATATCCCTAAAGTTCTTCTGCGGATCTACAATCGCATAAAAATTCCCTCCATAAGCAACATCAGCAACAATTTCACCTAAATCAGGACAGTCTACAGTCAATTCTGATTTATATAAAAAGGATTTCACATTGGTCAACTTTACTGTCTTGACCTTTGAGCCTTCCTGCAAATAATCGATCAAGATCAATCCTGCAGGTGTTTCCAGTCGGAGTTTACCTGGTACTTTCGGAATCACCAATCCTTCCTCTATGGCAATGGTCACAGTTCCAATGGTACCATGGCCACACATTGGCAAGCAACCACTGGTTTCTATATAGAGTACACCCGTATCATTATTAGGATCAATGGGTGGATACAGAATGCTACCACTCATCATATCATGGCCTCTAGGCTCAAACATCAACCCTTTTCTGATCCAATCATACTCCTCCATAAAATGGAGCCTGCGTTCCATCATGGAATTCCCGTTCAGATATGGACCACCTCCAGCCACTAAGCGCACTGGGCAACCACAGGTATGGGAATCAATACAAAAAAATGTTTTCTTCATCTATTTATTGGTTTGCATTTATGGAATCCTTCGTACTCGTACCATCCACTAGGCGATTGATCGCAAGGGGATTGCCATTTTTCAGTTCAGCTGGAAGAAACTGATCTGGCCAGTTCTGAAACGCCAATGGGCGTAAAAACCGCTTAATGGAATCAGGTCCTACCGAGGTAAACCTTGGATCTGTACTCGAAGGAAAAGGCCCGCCATGTTGCATCGCATACACAACCTCAACCCCGGTTGGCATTCCATTGAACAATAGCCTTCCGGCCTTATCTTTTATGATGTTTAATATCGTCTTATTTTCTTCTGCATCTTTCTCCGTTCCAGCAATAGTTATCGTCAGTTGTCCTTTTAGGTTTCTTGCGATTTTCTCTACTTCTGATATAGAATCAGCTTCTATCAATAATCCAAACGGACCGAAAACTTCCTCAGCCAAAACTTCATTGGTCAAGAAATTTGCTGCAGAGGTCAAGGCTACCCTTGGTCGACCCTGGCCAGATTCAGCAATAGAATTCGACTCGGAAAGTATAGCAACCTCAGCTTGATTGCTCAATAGATCCTTGTTTTTCTCAAAATGTGAATAGATCCCTTGGTTCAGCATATGGGCAGAATTGATCGCCGCAATCGCATCATGCAAACTAGATTTAAATTGCTCAAAAGCCTCCCCTTTCACCGCAATGAACAACCCAGGATTGGTACAAAACTGGCCTACTCCTAAGGTTAAGGATGAAGCGTATTCCTTTGCCAAAGCTTCTGCTTTCTCTTCCAATATATTCCCGAAGGCAAATATTGGATTGATGCTTCCCATTTCCGCAAAGACAGGAATCGGTTCTTCCCTCTGGTTTGCAATATCAAACAGGGCTTTTCCTCCCCAATAGGAACCAGTAAAACCTACCGCTTTAATACCTTGCTGAGCAACCAAATAAGCACCGATCTTCTCTTTAGCACCTTCAACTTCATTGCCAAGGATATGGTTGAAGACCCCCTCAGGCCATCCAAATTCCTTTACGACTTCCGAGATTGCCTTGGCCATCATCGTAGAGGTTTTCTCGTGCCCCGAATGACCTTTTACAATCACTGGGCATCCTGCAGCTAGGGCACTTGCGGTATCTCCACCTGCGGTTGAAAAAGCAAAAGGAAAGTTGCTAGCCCCAAATACAACCACTGGCCCTATGCCTAGATTGTATTTGCGAATATCATTCTTTCCTTTTTCTGGATTTGCTAAGTCAATCCTCGCCTCACTGTACAGGCCATTGGAAATCGCATTTGCATAACTCCGCCATTGCCAGATGGTCCTTGCCTTCTCGCCCTCCAAACGAGGAAAAGGTAATGAGGTCTCCTGATTTGCTGTCTCGATCAATTCCGTCCCTAGACTTTCAATTCGATCTGCTACAGCATGCATAAACTTGGCTCGATCCCTAACCGTAGTGGACTTTAAAAATTGATACGCCTCAGCAGCCAGGTCTACACATTGATCTAAGTATTCTTTTTTTTGGTTCATATTCAATTGGGTTTACTATTAAAGGAACATAAAGCTGTAAGACCAACTTTATGTTCCAAAGACTGCACATCCTCCGATTTAATTCAAAACCGGACGACTTGCAATGCCATCAGCAATTATTTTGTTTATTCTTGTCGCTTCCTCACCTACCAAAGGCAACCTTGGCGCACGAACATGCGGTGTACAGATTCCTTCAGCTGTAGCAGCTAATTTAATGTACTGGATAAGTTTTGGATGGATATCCAACTCCAATAATGGCATAAACCATCTATAGATTTCAATGGCTTTTTCAACTTCACCATTCAGGGCATGATTGTACATCGCCATGGTTTCTCTCGGAAAAGCATCAACCAATCCTGCAACCAACCCATCGGCACCAAGCAGTACTGTTTCCAAGGAAATGGTATCCACACCACCCAGAACCTTAAAGCGATTGCCAAACTTATTCTTCATTCTGGTAATGTTTGACAGGTCTCTGGTTGATTCTTTCACCGCTTGAATACTTGGGTAATCCTTCAATTCTTCAAACATGCTCAAGGAAACATAGGTCGCATAATCAACAGGGTTGTTGTAAATTAAGATAGGAAGGTCAGTCGCGCTGGCAACAGCCTTAAAATATTCTACCACCTCACGGTCATCTGCTTTATAGCGCATCGGAGGTAGTAACATCAAACCATCCGCGCCAAGTTCCTTTGCTTTTTTTGCAAAGTCAACGGCATTTTTGGTTGTATTTTCCGCAATATTCAGAATTAGTGGAATTCTTCCAGCAACAACTTTTTTCGCATAAGAGAGCAATTCGAATTTCTCATCATTGTCCAATACAGCAGCATCTCCCAGAGTTCCCGCAATAATGATCCCATGTACACCCGCAGAAATCTGCGCCTCCGTGTTTTTGGCAAACATTTCAAAATCAATTTCTCCATTCTCCTTAAATGGAGTCAAAACAGCAGGATAAATTCCTTTCCAATTTAATTGAGCCATAGTAAGTTTTCTTGTTTTAAATTATAATTGTATAACCAAAACTAGCCACTTAATAGCTCCTCGCCTAACCGCCTTTTAATATTTGTTTACTGAATTTTAACCTTTTCTATTTATTGATATAAAAAGTTCTTGTAGTTTAATGCGTATTCCTTTGGTGAGGTGCCGATAACACTCCGAAATACTCGATTGAAATTGGTGATGCTGTTAAATCCACTGCTGTAGGCAATAATGGAAACACAGTCATACTTATCATTACCTAATAAGCGACAGGCTTCACGAACCCAGATTTCATTTAGATAGGATACAAATGTCTTTCCCGTGCATTTCTTAAAATATCTACAGAATGCCTGCGGAGTTAAGTTTGCCTTTTCTGCCACATCACATAATGAAATATTCTCTTTAAAATTCTCCTCAATATACCTACATAAAGAATTGATCTTGAAACCGCCAAAGGCATCAGTTTCATAATGAGAAACCCCTGAAAGAGGTGTCAAATCAGCAGAGACCATGTTCAACGATTTTAACAGATAAAAGAAGTTCACCAATTGGTCCATCCTATCAGATCGCTTCAAAACCTCGATTCTTCTCCGTATCGGAGCCAAATGTTGTTTCGGAACCTGAAAACCTCTACAGTTATTGCTGATGAATTCCATTAATACGCTCAACTCAGGCAAATTCAACAAATTAAGCAAGGCGCCCTCTAGGTTGAAAAATACGGAAACAGACCTTATCCCTTCCGAACTTTGGTCATTCTTGAAAACATGAGCTTGATTGGAACCAACCAAAAAGATGTCACCCTGTTGAAAATTATGAAGATTGTCATCAACCAACAGTTGACCGCTACCAGCTACAATCATAATAATCTGATACTCAACATGACGATGCATATACGGATAAAACTTATCTAATATGTCTTCCTGCACAAATACCGTCCTATCCTTAGGAACCGGTACATTATATTGTATTGGTTTCATAATTTAAAAAGTTTATAAATGTCAATCTAACACTAAATATAGTTATAAAGAGGTCATTCAGCAAAATATTTAACAGGAATGGCTAAGAATTGGCCATACTAGGCTAAAATCCGGCAATCTTAAAACAATTATTAAAACCATATTTGTAACAAACAAACAGGAAAAACTTAATCGTGTGTATTAAGTGTGACTTTGGATCAATGCTTAGAAAACCAGTTTTGTTAGATAAAATGGAAATCACACCATATAATTTCTTCCAAACTGTAATTTTGCTTCCACTAATCTAATTATTTTACTTAATACAATTAAATTTTTCCTTCCATTCATTTTTAGAATTCGAATAATTGGCTTTCTATTAATATTTTAAGACTTCAACAGAAATGATGAAAATTAAAAATTTCTATTATCTCCTTTTATTGGCTTTGACACCTAACATGCCCCAACCGGCTCATGCTCAACAGAATGAACATCCAGTTTGGAAAAAAGTAGCTGCTGAACCTCCTACCCTTGGCATTGACCAAGGCAAGAAAACCTTTCCTTTGAAAGAGCTTAACCTGCAGCTTTTAAACAGTTCCCAGACCGCATCATCAATCAAACTGGTCGATGCAGATACTAGCTTTGACTACACAGCAACTGAACTCTTAAACAGAAGAGATCGCAATGGTTTCTTCCATATCGGGGACATCAATCTCAAAATTCGTGATGTCGGCAGCCAGGAATGGCAGTCCTTCTCCTCTGCAAATAACCGTCAAAAAGTACTTGCATTAAAGCCTGAGGGCCATGCCTTAGCCATGGCTGATTTGAGCCCTACCTTGCAAGACATACCTTTGAAGGTAATCCGAAAATGGGAAGACATAAATGGACACCTGCAACTTACCTTCCAGATCATCAATAATTCAAACAAATCCATTGAGATTGGCGGCCTTGGAATTCCCTTACCGTTCAACAACAACATGGATTGGAAAAGTTTAGACGAAGCCCATGCTAAAAATGTCTTCTTCGACCCTTACATCGGAAAGGATGCTGGATATATGCAGGTAAACCGACTGCATGGAAATGGACCTAGCCTATTGGTCTTGCCCAGTGAAAATGCGGGATTTGAAGCTTACAACCCTTTAAATACAGATCCAACCCCCAGAAGCATCACCTTTGAAGGCTTTCATGAATGGCTGATCTATAGCAAAGCTTATGCAGAAACAGAATGGAAAAATGTCAATCCTTGGAACCAACCTACGTCATCTATTTTGAAACCAGGTGAGACCAAAAACTTCTCGTTGAAATTTGTTCTCGCACCGAGCATCAAAGAAATTGAATCTACCCTATTGGCCAATAATAGACCTGTAGCCATTGCAGCTCCAGGTTATGTCGTTCCAATGGACAACCCAAGCAAATTATTCATCAAGCATAATAAGGAGATCAAGAACATCGGGGTTTTTCCAAAAGATGCCTTAAGCATAAAAACCTTGAAAAAGACCAAGGATAATTGGAATCAATTTGAGGTATCAGGAAATACCTGGGGAAGGGCAAGACTACAGATTACCTATCAAGATGGAATCGAACAAACCATTCAGTATAAGGTCATCAAACCTGAGCAGGAAGTAGTCAAGGACTTAGGGAATTTCTTGACCAATGAACAATGGTTTGAGGATCCCAATGATCCATTTAAAAGATCGCCTTCGGTAATTACATACGATATTGAAGAAAGAAAACCTGTTACCCAAGAGCAAAGGGCCTGGTATGCAGGCTTGAGTGATGAAGCTGGTGCTGCCAGCTGGCTGGCAGCCATGATGAAACAGGTTATGCTGCCAAACAAAGCTGAAATTGAAAAACTTAAGCGTTTTGTCAATGAAACAATGTATGGCCGAATCCAACACAAAGAGGGAAAAGATAAATATGGCGTAGTCAAGAGTCTTTTCTATTATGAGCCAGATTCCCTACCAAAAGGTACCTATAGTGAAGATATCAACTGGAAAACATGGTCCGCTTGGCCTAAGAAAGAAGCCGACAATATAGGTCGGTCCTATAATTATCCCCATGTAGCGGCAGCCCACTGGGTCATGTACCGTCTCGCTAGGAATTACAACCAGCTAGTTGCTGAAGAGCCTTGGGATGTATACCTCGACCGGGCATTCCATACGGCAATTGCCATGGTTGAAAAAGCCCCACATTATGCTCAATTCGGACAGATGGAAGGCAGTATTTTTCTACTGATCCTGAATGACTTAAAAAGAGAAGGCTTAACGGATTCTGCAAATAAATTGGAATCCGAAATGAGAAAACGTGCCGAGCATTGGAAAACCTTAAATTACCCATTTGGCAGCGAAATGCCATGGGACTCCACCGGCCAAGAAGAAGTTTACCTCTGGTCCAGGTACTTTGGCTTCGATGAAAAAGCACAGGTGACCCTCAACGCCATATTAGCCTATATGCCGACGGTTCCACATTGGGGCTACAATGGCAGCGCTCGCCGTTATTGGGACTTTGTATACGGCGGAAAACTCTCCAGAATCGAAAGACAGCTGCACCACTACGGCTCTGCTCTTAATTCCATACCCGTTCTCACTGAATACAGAGACCATCCCGATGACTTCTACCTACTGCGCGTAGGTCATGCGGGCATGATGGGAGCTTTGGCAAATGTTACCCAAGAAGGTTTCGGACCAGCAGCATTCCACTCCTATCCATCCACCCTAGAAATCGACGGTATTACAGGGGATTATGGTTCAGGATTTTATGGCTATGCCGTAAATTCAGGAACATATATCCTCAAGCATCCCGAATTTGATTGGTTGGCCTTCTCCGGAAACCTGGTCAAGGATAAAGAAAACATCGATGTTAAAATCAAAACTGCAGCAAGAAACCGAATCTTCCTAGCTCCAGAAAAACTATGGATTGAACTCGATGCGGGGGAGCTGGATCAACTTTCCTATAATGAGAAAAACAAAACGGTTACATTGACCCTGATCCCCAATTCAGAAATCCTGGAGAATAACCTCCTCAGGTTTAATTTCGAAAGTGGTTATACATTAAAAGGCTTTGAAAAAGATGCTTTGGGTAGATACGTCATTCCAAATCGCGTTACACAAATTCAACTAAGCAAAGATTAAGCAGCTTAATCAACCGGTAACAACTTATTCCTATAAATACTGTGGTTCCTAAAGACGGTTCCACAGTTTTTGTTTAATTTCGTTATAAAATTTAAGAGCAATGTTTTCGTCAAGTACCTATCAAAATAGAAGAAACCAATTGAAGAATGAGGTTTCCCATGGAGTGATCGTTTTATTAGGAAATATTGAAAATCCCATCAATTTCGAACATAACACTTACCCATTCCGCCAAGACAGCAGTTTTTTATATTATTTCGGAATCCAAGCCCCATTTATTGCTGGAATCATCGACATTGATGAAAACCGGGAAATAATCTTTGGCGATGAATTGGACATGGATGCATTGGTTTGGACCGGCAGACAAGAAACCTTAAAGGATAAAAGCCTGAAAGCAGGAGTTTCTGAAACCATGCCTTTCAAAGAACTGGAGAACTACCTTCAGAAAGCTAAGTTCAATAACCGCCCCATCCATTTTTTGCCTCCATATCAATCTTACAACAAAATCCTATTGAGCAGGCTATTGGATAGACATTTAGATGAACTACTGCCATCTGAAAAACTGATCAAGGCCGTCGTAAAGCAAAGATCGATCAAGGAACCACAGGAAATCGAACAGATTGAAGAGGCTCTTCGTGTTTCTACGGAAATGCATCTCCTTGCCATGAAGATTTCAAAACCGGGAATGAAAGAATATGAATTGGTGAATGCAATCCAAAAATATGCTGCAGACCAAAACTTTACATTTGCCTATCCACCGATCGTGACGGTACATGGCGAAATCCTCCATAACCAATACCGTGAGAACAGCTTTAAAAACGGCGATTTGGTCTTAAACGACTCAGGCGCTGAAACCTCAATGGGTTATGCGGGTGACTTAACCAGGACTTTCCCTGTATCCGCAACTTTCACAGAAAGACAGAAAGACCTTTACAATGTGGTCTTAAAATCCTTTACGGACGCTAGAGACATGATGAGACCGGGGGTTAAATTCAAGGATATCCACTTAAAAGCTGCCAAATCTTTGGTAGAGGGCTTGACCGCAGTTGGATTGATGAAGGGGAATGCTGAAGACGCCGTTGCTAACCATGCCCATACCATGTTCTTTCAATGTGGCTTAGGCCATATGATGGGTTTAGATGTCCATGATATGGAAGACCTAGGTGAACAGTATGTGGGATATACCGAAGCAGAGCCTAAGGACAAAAACACATTTGGACTCAAGTCTTTACGCCTAGGAAAAGAACTGGAAGCAGGCTTTGTCTTGACCGTAGAACCCGGCATATACATTATTCCTGACTTGATCGATATGTGGAAGGCAGAAAAGAGAAACCATGAGTTCATCAATTATGATCTCCTAGAAGATTACCGTAATTTTTCCGGAATCCGAATTGAAGATAATTTCTTGATTGAAGAGAACGGCTACCGATTATTAGGTCCAGACTTGGTAAAAACTGTGGAGGAAATCGAAGAAATCAGAAAGCAAAGTTTGAATGAAGGCCCAATAAAAAATTAGAGTTTTTTAACTTAAGTTAAACAATCATTTGCCATATTAATTGTAAGTTTGCACAAATACAACATTCTTGTCGGGCTGGTCGACAAAGTGGAAGTGGGTAATAATTATATGAAATCAACCATAAAGTTCAACAACTTAAACAGCTTATTCTCAAAATCATTAAAAAATAATATCAACGAATATTTTAATAACACCATACAAAAAAAGACTGGAAACAGTAAATTGTACAGTAAAGCCATAATCTTGATGGCTTCCTTTGTTTTAATATACAGTATATTAGTTTTTGTACAACCGCATTGGGCAATCAGTGTCCTGTTATGTATGATATTTGGTGTCAACCTTGCAGCTATTGGATTCAATATTATGCATGATGCTGGCCATAATTCGTTTTCTGAGAACAAGCATGTCAATAATATCCTTTCTTATTCCTTAAATCTTTTGGGAGGGAACATATTCTTCTGGAAGCAAAAACACAATATCGCCCATCATACCTACACCAATATCGATGGTGAAGATCCCGATATCGAAGTGAAGTTTATGCGTATCCATCAAGATCAGCAACTAAAGAAACACCACCGTTTCCAGCCTATTTATTTCATTTTTCTTTATGGAATTTCTTATTTAGCATGGATATTCTATCAGGATTATGAAAAATACTTCAGGCAAAAAATGGGCAGTTCAGAAAGAACATTCCACTTTCCATTGAAGGAAAAAGTAATCTTCTGGATCAGTAAGCTTATTCACGCCTTGATTTTTATTGTCATCCCGATTATTTATGTGGGATGGATCCCGACCATAGTTGGTATTTTGATAGCAGGCGCGGTATGCGGAATCTGTTTAGCGACGGTATTTCAATTGGCCCATGTGGTTTCAGAAACAGAGTTTAAATCTGGTGACCAACCTAAAATTGAAGAGGAATGGATGATTCACCAAATCCAATCCACTGCAAACTTCTCCACCAAGAACAAAATGTTAACATGGCTTTTGGGTGGCCTGAACTTCCAGGTGGAGCATCACCTTTTCCCAAAGATCAGCCACATCCATTATCCGGCATTAAATAAGATCGTTAGACAGGCTTGCAAGGATTATGAAATAAAATACAACGAATATAATTCCTTCTGGTCTGCCTTTAAATCGCATGTCAAGGTCATTAAACTCATGTCCGTTTAGGACCTATAATTCGTCCCATTAATAAAAAAGAAAAATATTATCGAAATATTTTAGTAATTTTGTAATAATATTGGAATTTATTCTATAATATCATTGACTTTGTAAACCCTCCTTAATAAACTTTGTCACTGCTTCTTCAGATTTCATTTTAATATTAATTGACATATTTTATGTGTGTAAGCAGTTTGTTCTAACGAAGAGCATTTCGTAAAAACAAATTTTTAGAAGACAAATTTTAAAAACATCAATGAATTTCAACAATATGGAGCTAATCGCTCCAATCATAAAAGCACTCGAAGGTCTTGGCTACAAGACTCCTACGGATATACAGATTGAAGCTATCCCCCACATTTTAAAGGGAAAAGACATCATCGGATGTGCACAGACCGGAACCGGGAAAACAGCAGCTTTTAGCATCCCAATCCTTCAAAACTGTGCGCAGCAAAAATCGAATTCAAAAGCTCCAAAAGCCTTGATCTTGGCACCAACTCGCGAGTTAGCCATTCAGATTGATAAAACCTTTGCTGAACTGAACAAACATCTTGGCCTAAGGCATTTGGTCGTATTTGGTGGTGTCCCAATCTCCAGAAATATTAGATCGCTTCAACAGCCTGTAGATATATTGATCGCAACACCAGGCAGGTTATTGGACCTAATCAATCAGAAATATTTAACATTGAACAGCATTGCTACCCTAGTATTGGACGAAGCTGATACCATGTTGGATATGGGATTTATCCATGACATCAAGAAGATCCTTAAATATGTACCAGAGAAAAGACAGACCCTGTTCTTTTCTGCTACCATGCCTCCTGAAATCAGGAAGTTTGCCAATACGATCTTAAAAAACCCAGCAGAAGTAAATATCAACCCCGTTGTAAAAGCATCTGAAAATGTCAATCAATCTGTTTTCTTCATTGAGAAAAAACAGAAAACTGACCTTTTGGTCGATCTATTGAACAGAGATAAGAACCTGCAAACCTTGGTCTTTATCCGTACAAAACATGCTGCAGACCGATTGGCAAAGCAACTTAATAAAAGAGGATTCCAGGCAGATGCCATTCATGGAAATAAATCACAGAATGCAAGACAGAATGCCTTGGAATCTTTTAAGACAGGAAGGTCCAAGATTTTGATCGCAACAGATATTGCTGCCCGTGGTATTGATATCCATAAATTACCACAGGTCATCAATTATGATCTACCCACTGAATCCGAAACCTATGTACACAGGATTGGAAGAACGGGAAGGGCCGGAAATGCTGGCCATGCTTATTCTTTCTGCAGTGAAGAAGAGAAGAAAGCATTACATGGAATCCAAAAACTGATTGGCTTCCAACTAGAAACGAATTAAATAATTAAGTAAGTAAATAATAATACCATGCAAGAAGGAAAAGTAAAATTCTTTAACGTAACTAAAGGATTCGGTTTTATCACTCCAAACGAAGGAGGAAAAGATGTATTCGTACATTCAACAGGTTTAGTACACGAAATCAGAGAAAATGACAATGTTACGTTTGACACTGAAAGTGGTCCTAAAGGAATTAATGCAATCAATGTACGTGTAGTTAGATAATCCAGCTCTACCGTGCATGTTGCACAACAAAAAAAAGCAGCCCAAGGGCTGCTTTTTTTTGTTGTGCAAAACTAATGGCTTAGCATTAGTCGATATATTTTCAAGTACGACCCGACTATACCAATTCCACTTCTGAAATTTGGTTTCCCTGTCTGGTTCTGGTGTACTTATACCTCACATTTTGATGCAAAGAAAGAATCTTGCCTGCAAGGGTATCGTTAAAATAAACAGTTTCTCTAGTCTCATTGTCGCGGATAAATCCATAATGACCTGTTTCATTATAATAAGAAACACGTCCCAATAGGAATTCATCCTCAGGATCTTTCGGTCTCTCTAAGTCTTCAGGTTTAAACTTATAGGTTTCAGTTGGAGGTGTATCAACGATGTTTCCAAATTCATCAACATAGGCATACATTTCTTCCAATGACTTGCCTTTGTTGTTTTGAGACTTGTTCTGTTCTCTACGCTCTTGCTTTTCTTGAAGTTTTTGCTGTTTTCTTTTTGCTAGTTCTTTTTTCTTGAATGTGAGTTGGTTTCTTGACATTAAAAATAATTAAGTTAAAAAATGAAAGGGGTATCTCTTTAAATAACCTGGATTGGCTGAGGATTAAGATAGGGGCCTTTATGAATGAATACAAAGATACAAAAAATTAGCGAGATTTGCTAATCTTTGCATACTCCTGCCCCAACCTAATTAGGCCTCCCCCCTTCTACTTTCTACTTTATAGGTAAAACTCTCTGCCCTGTAATAGCCTAAGTTATACTCAATGGGTTTTCCCGATTGATCATATACAAAACGTTTCCTCGAAAGAATAGGCTCTCCAATGGCAATCTCCAACTTCTCCGAAATAAATTTATTGGCAGCTTTGGCATCAATCTCCTCTTGGGAAAGATCCGCAATGATATTGCATTGCTGCTGCAAGATATCATACAAGGGCAATTTGAAGTCTTCCTCCCCCGTCAACCCGACCCTCGGATGAAAATATGAAATGAAATAGACAAATGGATCACCGGGCTTGCCTCGCAACCTTTCCAGCTTCAGGACCTTCTGATCTTCCGGAATTTCAAAAAACTTTGCAACAGCGGGTTCCGGAACCACCCAACGCACATGGAGCTCAAAATTCTTCACCTCCAGCCCTCTGTTCTTCATCTCCTGCGAAAAACTCAACCAATTCTTGGATTTGGAACTGAATTTCTGTTGCGTAACTTTCGTCCCTACACCTTTCTTCCTAACCAAAAGTTCTTCATACACCAACTTATTGATCACCAATCGCAAGGTAGACCTGGAAATCGACAATTTCTTCGCCAAGTCTATCTCATTGGGCAAATACTTGCCATCCTGGTACTCAGGCTGTTTGATTAAATCTCGAAGCAAAGTTTCCACCTGTACGTGCAGGGGAATGGGGCTATTATGGTCTATCTTCAGATTCATACTTTTTTGATTGTGACTTAAAGTAAGATAATTCTTTTTTAAATAGCAAATTATGTATGTTTGTATACACATACTTCATGTGACCTAATATTATCGATTTTCGAGGTTATAACCAATAAAACAATGAAAAGTTATCTATTTTATGTTGCATTCGGCCTAGCTCTAACAGCCTGCAACAACCATACAAGCAACAATAACAATCTAAATTCTGCCCTTCAGGATTCAATGATTTCCGACAGCAATTATACTATCGTCAAAGACATGGCAAAAGACATTGTTAAGTCTGGTTTTAACGCTGGTGATGGATACCAAGAGGTTTGGATCCGTGATTACAATACTTTTATCCGACTTGCCTACGAAGTTCAACCTGCCGATCAAATCAAGAAAAACCTATTGGCCTTTTTTGGTCTTCAAGCTGAGGATGGAAATATCCCAGATGGCTTCGTGACAAAAGAAAGCCTGAATGGTAAACCCAGTGATTATTACAGCATCCTGTCGGAGTTAGAACCCTTATTGGCTGCCCATAAAAACACGGTGGAGACTGACCAAGAGGCATCCCTTGTACAAGCAGTCTATAAATATATCCAGGTTTCAGATGATCGGGATTTCTTAAAGACCATGGTAGGTCAGTTTACTGTCGTTCAACGAATGGAGCAAGCACTTCAATTCTTAATGGACAAACGTTTTGACAATGCACATGGACTGCTTTGGGGAGCAACAACGGTGGATTGGGGCGATGTCCAGCCTGAACATGATTGGGGAGTACATTTGGATGAGAATTCCCATCTCGCCATTGACATCTATGATAATGCCATGTTCTTGATCGCCCTCGATAATTTCATGGAGTTAGCCTCTGAAAACAAATCAAAATGGGAAACCATCAGAAAAGATATTGCTAGCAATACCATGAAACATCTTTGGGATGAAAAGAATCAAAAATTTATTCCGCATATCTACCTGAATGGGTCGCCCTTTCCTGCTGATTTCGATGAAAATAAAATCTTCTACCATGGAGGAACTGCAATAGCAATTGAAGCCAATCTGTTGAGCAAAGAACAGATCAAAACCTCCTTGGATAAAATGATTGCCAATGTTAAAGAATCTGGAGCTGCAACCATAGGGCTTACGATTTATCCTACCTATCCTGAAGGCTTCTTTAAAAATAAAGGCATGTATCCTTATGGCTATCAAAATGGAGGAGATTGGACCTGGTTTGGAGGTCGGATGGTTCAGCAATTGATCAGGAATGGATTTGTAACAGAGGCAAAGGAACAACTGAAACCTATGCTGAACCGGGTAATCAAAAACAAAGGGTTTTACGAATGGTACACGAAAGACAACAAACCGGAAGGGTCCGGAACCTTTAGGGGCGAAGCCGGGGTGTTATATGACGCCATACAGCTATTAGAAAAATCAGGGTCTTAATCCCTGATTTTTCATGCCCATAGCTTAGTATCTATCTTTGGGACGATTCCCAGTTTTTAATTTCAGTATCCCTCCTGCCTTAATTGAATTTATTGGGATAAATGGTTCATGTACAATCTTGCCATTCAGATTAATCTGTTCAATATAGGTACCCTCTGAACCAGGGTTCTCCTTTTTAATGACAAAGTCTTCGCCAGCATAATATTTAGGGTTCAATTGAATCTTGATCTCGTCAAAGAGTGGCGTCGATAGCCCCATTTTTGCATCGGCATCCGTTAGTCCAGCCACATCAAATATGCCCATGGCTGCCATGACATACCATGCGCCTAACTGCCCTTGATCCTCATCCTGCCCATATCCATATCCATGAATACCCTCATTACCATAGAATTTATTACAGATTTCCTGAACCCATTTTTGGGTCAATGAAGGCTTCCCCGAAAAGTTAAACAACCAGGATACATGTAGATTCGGCTGATTCCCTTGGTTGTATAGCCCTTCCAGTCCTGAAAAGGCATCAATATTCTTACCTCCCGAAAAACCAAGTGCTTCCGATTGCACAAAAATGCTGTCCAACCTAGCGTTGAACGCTGTTTTACCTATAGCTTGTATCAGCCCTTTAGGATCATGCGGCACATAAAATGTATATTGATAGGAATTTCCTTCCTGAAAACCCCGCCATGCTTGACTAGGTTTAAAATCAGCAATAAAATCCCCATTGGCAAGTTTTGGTCGTATCAATTTCAATTGGGGGTCAAAAAGATGCTTCCAGCCCTGTGATAATCCGGAAAGCTGTGCATAGTCCTGCTTCTTGCCCAATGCTTGGGCAAATTGGGCAACAGCATAGGAACTGAAAGAATATTCCAAGGTATGGGAAGCTGAAAACATCCAAGATTCATGTATTTCATTATCAGATTTATCAATATGGGGCACAAATCCCTTCGCAACAAATTGATCCACATCCAATTTTCCTGCTCCCCGCGGCCTTCCCTTTCCATCTATTTCATTTTTCAATGCTGCTTCATACCCCAATTGCACATCAAAATCCCGTATTCCTTGCATATAGGCACTGGCTATAACGAGGCTTACAAAATTGGTCCCAACGCCAGAAACATATCTGCTATTGGCTATTCCATCGGCCAACCATCCTGAATCTTTGTAGACCAACAATTGCGAATTCACAAAATCAGATAAATATTCAGGATAGGCGATGGTCCATAGTTGTGTCAAATTCCAAAAAGCTCCCCATACCGCATCGGTATTATAATGCTGGTATTTTGGCTTTCCTGTTTGGTCCTTTTCAATATACCCAACCGTCCCATCATTTTTTGGATAGGCTCCTGAAACATCACTTGCCAATCCCCTGCCCAACAGAGCATGGTAAAGGCCGGTATAAAACTTTTTGCGATCTGTTTCTTTTCCTCCCTTCACCTGAATCCTTCCCAACATGGCATTCCATTGTGATTGATTCCGTTCTTTGGCAGCATCAAAATCCAAATCACTGGCTTCTGCATTCAAATTTGCCTTGGCCTCAGCCACTGAGGTATAGGAAAGGCCTAACTTGACTTCGATACCTTCCTCATCAGCAGTCGTAAAGGTTAAATAAGCGCCCGAGGAAATCCCTGAAATCTGATCGAGTCCCTCAAACTGCTTTTCTCCCCGGAATACGCCGTGTTTCTTCGCTTCTTTGTTGATCTCTGCATAGAAATACATCCTGATATCGGAACCAGCCTGATATTTCTCTACATAAAATGGTGCTGTAATCGCATATCCTTCAATGGAACCATCAGGGTTTATTTTCACCTCCGCTCCCTTCACCTTTCCGCTCTCTCCCATGATATTGCCAATATCAAAAATGATGTGGGATTCATCACTTTTAGGAAAGGTATAGCGATGGAACGCGACCCTTTCGGTGGCTGTCAATTCCGCTTTAATGCCATAATCCTTTAACAATACGCGGTAATAACCTGGTTCTGCCAGTTCATCTTTACGGTCAAAAGTTGAACGATAGCCCGTTTGGGGATCATCCAGATTGCCGGGGATAGTTTTCAATTTGCCTTTGCTCGCCATTAACGAAATCCCACCGATCTGGAATTCATGGAAATTAGGGAAACTCTCTATGCTATGGTCGCGGAAGTCATAACCTGTCGCCTCCCATCCACTTTTATTGCCCAAACTCCCATTGGTCGACGGTGCGGGCTTGGCCATACCAAAGGGCATGGCACCAGGAGCAAAATGAAACCATCGCGCATGGGCAGTGCCAATAAAGAGATCCACCGATTGAATTGGCTGTTGGGCCATAGCAGGAAGACCTAGGCTTAGAATGGCAAATGTTAAATAGCTGAACAATCTTTTCATCTTAGTTTTGATTTAATAGGAATTGGATTTCTTCACTGCTCTTACCTTTGGTTTCTGGAAGATATTTAAGGACAAACACAAACCCAATCAGACAAACCAAGCCCAGTAGAATAAAGGTCCCAGCAACGCCGATATCCTCCAATAGAAAGGGGGTTACCTGTCCCATTAAAAAGTCAGATACCCACATGGCTAAAATACTCAAACCCATAGCCTTGGCGCGGATATGGGCAGGAAAGATTTCAGAAGCCACCACAAATTTCAAGGGCCCTATGGAAAAAGCAAAGAATGCCAGGAAACAGACCACTGAAATCACCAGCAGCCAACTATCTGCCAGATCCAGATAAAACAATACACTGGTCAGAAACAGGGATACAGCTCCGCCCAATGTCCCGATCAAATAAAGTGGCCTTCTGCCCAAACTATCCACCTTCCAGATGGCAATCAGGGTAAACAACATATTGGCAACACCTATGATAATCTGGCCATAAAGGGAATTATCTAAACTAAACCCTAAAGTTTTCAATATGGTAGGACCGTAATAGATGATTACATTGATCCCACAGAACTGGGAAAATATAGGTAAAAACAGACCAATGATAAGTGCTTTCCTATAGATTGGTTTCCAGACCTCTGCATATCCTGAATTGGCCATTCCATCATTGTTTTTGGACCAACTCGGACTTTCGGGCACAAACATCAATCCAATAAAAAAAGCCAAAGAGGGTATCAGGGACATACCGATCATGGCTCGCCACTCCTCTTCGACAAATACATGCTGAAAGAAAGCTTGTGCAGTGAATTGCGCCAAAACATCCTGATCTTTAATGATCAAGGCATTCGACACATAAGCCAGTACAATGCCAAAGGTCAATGCCAATTGGTAAAAGGTGACCAGTTTTCCACGATCTTTAACAGGTGCAATTTCCGACAGATATAGAGGCACAACATTCGAGGCAATGCCTATCCCAATTCCCGTAAAGATCCTGGTCAGGATAATCAAGGAAAAGGACTCCAAAAAAATACAGGCAAAAGTGGCGATGACAAATATTACAGCGGCAAACTGCATGCTGCTTTTCCGTCCATATTTATCAGATAGATGTCCCGAAATCATGACCCCGAGGATACAGCCTAATAGCGCGGATGACACAAACCAGCCTTCCAAAAAGCTGTCAAGGCTAAACTGCATTTTCACCAAGGGCAAAACCCCCGATACCACAGCCATATCAAAGCCAAAAATAAAACCGCCTAATGAGGCTATCAAGGCCACAAAGGCCAATTGCTTGTTGGAAATATTCACATGCCGGAATTATAGTTTATAATAGTTTTTTATTTTGCAATCAATCCTTATCTCGATACACCCCAATTTTTATTTGGTTCTGCACCCATCTCTAATATCAACTCGCCGCCCTTCAACAACTCCGCTGCACTGAAATAAAAGCTGTTCAGTTTCTTTCCATTCAGCGTAGCATTTTGAATGTACACATTCGCTTTACTATTGTTCTTGGCCTTGATGACAAACTTCTTGCCCCTTCCATACTGTTCTCCAAGGTCAATCTGAATTTCTTCAAACATAGGACTTCCGATCTCATAGACCGGTTGGCTACGAGTACCACCATCCATCTGAAAGAGACCAATCGCCGTCATGATATACCAAGCACTCATCTGCCCTTGATCTTCATCGCCTAAATAGGCATTTGATATCCCTCTGCCATAATACCGTTCTGCAATGGAACGGCTCCACCTCTGTGTCAACCAAGGTTTATTCAAATAATTGAATAAATAGGCAAAATGCATCGACTGCTGATTACCCTGCACTACCGGATAATCCCAATACTGATCGTTGGGTCCATTATATCGCCATTTTACACTCTCCTCAAATCCCCATTCCAGCCGTTCTGAAAACACATCTGCACCGATCCAGTTGGCCAATCCAGGAATATCCTGAGGAACGAAAAACGTCAATTGCCAAGCATTACCCTCCACATAATGATGGTTTGCACCTGATTTGAACGGATCAAAATCTTTTAACCATTCCCCCTTAGAATCTTTCATCCTCGCATAACCACTTTCCACGTCAATGGCATTTTTCCACCAATTGCCGCGATCATTGAAATAGACGTAGTCCTTTTCCTTCCCTAAGGATTTGGCAAACTGACCCACCGTCCAATCATCAAAGCTATATTCCAAGGTATTGGAGAACCTTCCCAAATCAGATGGAACGTATTTATATTTTAAATAGACCTCGAGGTCCCTATTCCCTGCAAATCCTCCTGCAAATTTCGAAGGCATCGTGGTCTGCATTTTTTTAACGGCTTCAAAAGCTTTATCTACATCATATTCCCGAATTCCCATTTGATAGGCCGAAACGATCAACGGAATCTCATGCTCGGCAACCATGACTGGAATATATTCCATTCCAGCGGGTCCCTTGGCCAACCAACCATCGGCCTCATACATAGCAAGCTGTGATTTCACCCATTTGTTGCTCCATTCCGGAGTAACCAGGTTCCAAAACTGATTCAAATTCCAGAAGGTATTCCAAAAAGCATCACAACCCAAAGCCAAATCCTGAGGATTGCTGAATTGACGAACCTTTTCCTGCGAATCACGCCATTCGCCATTCACATCGCTGAAGGTGTTCCGGCTTAAGGATCTATACATATTGCTATAGAATTTCTCCTTTTCAAAGTAATCATCACTTTTCACTTTCAGCCTTTCCAACAATGTGTTCCAGGTCCTTAATTGATTGTCCCTAACCTTTTCAAATGACCAACCAAATGCTCCTGAAATCTCTTTGTCTAAATTTTCTTGCGCATTTTCAATACTGACGTAGGATATGCCTGTCCGCAATTGTACAGTCTTTTCTTTTCGGACATCAAACTCCACGAACATTCCCGCCTCTTTCACTTCTTTCCCCGATGAACTCTGCCCTTTCTGGATGCGATCTGACTCCCAAGTTCCAAAATCAACAATGGCTCGGTCAAACTCCATTACGAAATGGACCTTATAATCCTGTTTTGCATCTGTGGACCAAACATTTTCCGATAATTGATCCGAATATCCGATGATCTTATAGTCTGAGACCTTTTTTAATTGATAGTCCTTGATGGTATAAGGGTATTCGCCATTGACTTTAAGATCAATCATAACCCGACCTTTTTCAGACTGATTGAAGGTATAGCGTTGGAAACTGGCCCTTGTGGTTTGGGTAAGATCGACGTCAATATCGTAATCGGTCAATTTCACGTGATAAGAACCTAATGGTGCTTTTTCCGTGGTCTTATCGATCCTGGAGCGATAGCCTGAATCTGGATCATATTGATCACCAACCTGGATCTGCAAAGGCCCCGATGTTGGAAAGGTGCCTAGCCCGGCCATTGTCCATTCATGGATATGGCTGAACATTGCAATGGATTCAATGGATGGTTCGTAACCAGCCTGCCATCCTACATTCTGGTTGTCAGGACTCAATTTTACCATGCTGAAGGGCATCCATGGCCCTGGAGCAATCATCCAACGGGAATGGGATGCACCGATCATGGTATTGACATAATTTGCTAATGAACCCAAGGGTTTCGGACTCCGAATCACCTGCTCTTTGCTGAGCAATTGATCATTAACATATACCTCAACAGCACTGGTCTTACTTTTTTTCACGGCTTGCAAAGGGATCTCGATCCTGGACAGACCTTGATCCATGGACTTTTGATAAACAGTCCTACCATCGACCAATACCTTTACGGTTTGGTTGTCTTTTAATCGCAGGACTTCTAGCAGTAAATTTTGGATCCTTTCTTTATCATTTTGCAGTTCAAAATCAGCCGTTTCAAGGCCCTTAATAACTGTACTGTAATCAGCAACGAGTTTCGTATCCGATGGTCCCATTAACCTAAAGGAATCAAATTCAATCCAACCTCCTTTTAAACTGGTGAGGTAAATCTGATTGAAACCTCTTTTCAGGATGCCTGGCTTGATATCGATCCTGATTTTTTCAGTCCCAAATTGACCTGCAACAGGATTACTTTCGCCAGTACCATTCTTTAGATCATGGTTGAAAAGATGCCCATTGATACCCACCTGCAAAGTTGGTTTGGCCTTCCCTTCAGAATTCACGAAATCCAATTCCAATACATATTTAGCATTTGGGTCTATGGTATTCAATTGATAGTACAGGTTCAGAAAATGGGTCCGGATACCAGAAGTCCCACCAGTGCCGCCCCATCCGTTCGCAGGACCCGGTAAAACATAAGGGAAATCTTGGTTAAGGACATGTTGACCTACCACAAAATAGTTATCTTCATAACCAAAATCATGCGCCAAAAAATCCTTGAACCCATGTGGACTTAAGGCAAATTCTTGACTCGAATGATCTGCTTTTCCTAATTCCCAAATCGTATTCTCTTGGCTAAAAATACTCGAAGGAGTTGCCAGAAATAAAGCCGCAGAAAATAATATCTTTCGAAAATGCTGCATAATCATGATTTTGGTATTGGTTATTGTTTTGATTATTTCAAGTAAGAGAGAATAACCTTAGCTTCCCCTTCCCCTAGATTCTTAATTTTATACTGTTCTGCAGCGGCCGGCACAATGAATGTTTCTGCATAATGGAATGTTTGTCGATTTCCTGCGCTGTCCTCCAATTCAATTTTACTGCCTTCCACAAGCATCAGGACATGCACTTTATCCGCTGTCTGCACTTGGACCTGATCCTTGATATCTAATCTTTGTATAGCATAATAATGCTCAGGATGGGTTGGATATTGGATGATTTTGGCCCCATTACGTTCCTCAAAAACATAGGGTTTGGAGATATGTTCCCGTTCAACCAGGTCTCCTTTTCTTGAAAAATCCAGGTTCCTGAACCCATGCTCAATATTGATGGGTCTAGGCTTCCCATCCTTGTCCCGCTGAAGCCAATCGTACATCTTAAATGTATAGATATAAGGTGTAGCTGAAATCTCTAAAACCAAATTATTCCTTCCAGCGCTGTGTACCGTTTGATTTGGAATTAGATACAGCTTATGCTTCTCGGACTTAAATTCCTGGACAAATTCGGTAACCTCCAATTCCTTCTCCTCCACTACACTTTCCTCTAATGCCTTTCTAAATCTGTTTGGTTCAATGTCTTCTTGAAATCCCAAATACACCTTTGCATCTTCTTTGCAATCCATGATGTAATAGGTTTCATCCTGTGTAAACTGCTCACCAAAATTTTCCTGTATATAATCCAATGCTGGATGGCATTGTACAGAAAGGTTTCCACCATCAAAAGTGTCCAGAAAATCAAAGCGGATCGGGAAATAATCACCAAACCGTGGATGACCTGAACCTAATATATTTTTAGACTCCTGGAACATCAATGTATCAAAACTGACCTCCAACAACTGCCCCGAACTTTCTAAAACCAATCCATTCTCAGGTGCAATAATTTCAAATGACCAAGCATAATTTACCTCATCTTGGGCCAATTCCTGAAAATGAGCTTTCATCCATTGACCGCCCCATACACCAGGATCAAACCAGGGTCTAGGCCTGAAGACCGTTTTGCTCATTTCAGACAAGGAATTTCTCAAATCTTCGCCCTGGATCCAATTAATGGTATCAAGCCATTGGCAGTCCGCAAGAAGATCGACCTTTGAAAGGATCGCTTTTTTATGGGCATTCAATACGATCCAGTCTACAAAATATAAACGCTTATACGTTTCCTTCATATTGAACCTCGTCTTGGATCCTATATTATAGGCAGACTTTCCCCTTACCCGGAAAAGCAGTTCATTTTTTGGAATATCAAAATAGGCTATGGAATTAAGAGAGTTAACTAAACTGGCTCCAATCCCCCAGGCTATATTCACTTCGAATTCCTGATTGGCTTCCAGCTTCTTTAATCCCTCCATGTCAAAGAAATCATTTAGGCTAAGGTCACAAACCTTCCCCCATACCGAGTCTTCATTCCCCATATAAGGGGCTACCATTTTATCGATCTCTCCTTCGGGCTTTAAGAAATCCTTTGTTTCAATCCAATTTACACGTACGGATCTCTTAGCAAATTCTTTTTCCAAAGCTGCCTTGATCCCAACCCAATCAACCGCCACATAACCATCTACACAAACCGTTTTCTTGGAAATCATCCAGTCTGCTAAAGAGGAATATCCCGAAGAAATCAATCCTTCGGCAATGGAAAACGAAGGATAAATGCTATATCCATCCCTAAATTCCTTTGAAATCACGGATGGCATCACTGCTTGTTTGGTCCTTCGAATGATTGAAGTGCTTTCCTTGGTTGACAAATCTTCCAACATATCTATTTGCGATCTAAAAATTCTTTAATTTCAATTGGTCTACAGCACAATATTAAAACATTGTACCTACATATCAAAGAAAAATATCAATATGTTTATACATGTAGGTTATTTTCACAAAACAAGAGCACAAAAAAACTAAGTAAAATAGGGGTTTCATTCGAGGCATATTCGAGAGACATTCGATAATGGACTTGAAATTATTCGAAACATTATGGATCGCTTCCGAATATGTCTCGAATAAGGTCAAATAAAAACCCAGAAAATTTTCAGATTAAATCTATTTTAGGATTTCTCTGATTATGGTCTTCGAAGCCTCCTGTATGATACCTACATCAACAGCATATGAAATGTAATCAATCCCTAAGTCCCTCCACTTTCTTGCATCTTTAAGATTATCCGTAAAGATTCCAGTTTTTTTCGAGTTTTCTTGGCAAAGCGAGACGATATATTCTATTTTCTCTATAACCGTGGGATGATTAATCTGTCCAGGCACGCCTAAGGCTTGGGATAGGTCATAAGGCCCTAGAAAAATAATGTTGACATGCTCCACTTGAATGATTTCCTCAATATTCCTGATAGCCTCTTCTCCTTCCAATTGCAAGATCAGGTAATTCTTATTGGCCTCTGAAAAATACGCAAACCTATCTTTGTTTGAGAATTCGGCAGCTCGGACAAACCTACATACACCCCGCATACCTATCGGTCCAAATTTAGCATACTCAACAGCCAACTTGGCCTGTTCGGCATTACTGATCTGAGGGACCTGTACCCCCATGGCACCGATATCCAATGCTTTACCGATAGCCGATGCCGCATTTTCGGGAACCCGGATAATAGGAAAGGCTCCTGTGATCTGCGCGGCCCTCACGAGGTTCTGCGCATTTAAAATGCTATTGGGACCATGTTCCAAATCGATGATGATAAAGTCAAAGCCTGCAAATCCCATGGCTTCAATCATGGACGGATCTGAAGTTTTTGAAAATGGTCCGATCACCGTTTGCCCTGCGTCCAGTTTCTCTAAAAATCTCATGTAGGTTTAAATTAAACCTAAAAATAACTTATATTGCTGATAATGACCAAGAAATCCGCTATAGAAAATGAAACAATTTCAGGATTTATAGCAATCTACCAAAACCATGGAATATGGCCCTTAAAAGAATTTATAAAGAAACATTAAAATTAGGCGAAGGACCGGTTTGGGATTTTAGGATCCAGAAACTTTTCTTTGTGGATATCATGGACAAAAAACTTTACATCTATGATTACCAAACCCAGAATATTGAAAAACAGGTATTCAACGAATATGTAAGTTGTGTGGCATTGACTCCTGATTTGGACAAAATCTTAATATCTCTTGAAAGCGGCCTGTATGAACTGGAATGGAAAACAGGGAGTAAGACGTTCATCACACAGCCTGAGCATAGGTCAAATTACCGGTATAATGATGGCGCGGTAAGCCCTTGGGGCACTTGGTTAATCGGTAGCATGAACAATCTCAACAATGGTGACAATGGTCCATTGATACCCGACGCAACCTTATATGAACTGAAACAGGACGAGGCAAAGCCCTTATTGGATGGGGTCATTATTTCAAATGGGATTGTGTTTGAGGACAAATTTTTCTATTTCATCGATTCCGAACTAAACTCGGTCAGAAGGTTCAAATACAATGATGGAAAGCTGGAGGATGAAACCCTGATCTTTCAATATGATGGACCAGGTTCTCTGGACGGGATGTGCCTCTCCAAGAGCAGGAAACTCTATGTAGCAAATTGGGGCGGAAACCGGATCATCATATTTGATCTTGCAAGGTTAGAGGTCATCGATTATATCCCATTGCCTTCCAAAAATCCAACTTCCTGTACTTTTGGAGGGCCAAATATGGATGAATTATTTATCAGCAGTTCTGCACATGAGGATGACCAGCCCGATGCTGCTGGCTTATATTGCTTAAAAATTGATGAAGAAGCTGCTGTGGAATTTATAATGAACCGCTAAGGGAGCATCAATAATCGTCATGATAAGAGTTGTCATCTTCGTCATAGAAATCAGTCAATTGTTCGATTAAGAAGAACATGATTTCTTTATCGGACTTGAACCTTTTGATCATTTTTTCCCAAGAACTAGGATTGAATTCGATCCTGTTTTTTTGAGAATCTTCATATACCCATTGCTTATGGAAATCTTTGCCTAAGCTGGCTGAAAAGTCATTTAGATCATATTCAAGAACGCCTTGCAGGTTACGTTTGATGCTAGCAGTACCAAACTTCCCCGATTCTTCATGATATTCGTGTCCAAAAAAATCCTTTCCCTTCTCGGAAGAATAGCCCCGATTGTCTTCAATCTTCTCTTTGCCAAACATATCGATGACATGAGATAATCTATAATTTTTATCACTTGAATATTTACGAACCAGATTTCGTAGAAAATTGGTTTTCCCTTCATTATCTCGCATGATACCTGGAAAATGCTTGGATAGGTACTTTTCATCAAAGGTGATTCTATTGCTTGAACTGTCATAAAATTCCAATCCATTGAAGATATTCTTTTCAAGGGTAGCCTTATACCTTCCATCAAGGGAGTTGAATTCAAGGTGACCAAAAAAATTATTGCTGATTTTACCTCTTTGCGCCGATGCGGCCAGACAATTGAAAATAATAAAGAGAAGGATAGTTAGCTTTTTCATGATTCTATTTTACAGTTGGAGTCTTATTTTTTTAAAAAGATTAAACTGTTACGAACATAAATATTACTACTGCTGGAGCAAAGGTATTTTTGCCTTTTTTTATTATTTCTAAATAAAAAATTCGTGTTAGTTAACTTCGCGGATTAAGCGCGCATCATCTTGATTAACAGTTATTTAAAACAACACAAAATACTTAGCGGACATTTTAAAACGGATAAAAGGTTCTATAATAGAATTATTTATTGCAATTCAATCAGTGGATTTGAAAAATTTATTTTAGTGTTTAAACATTGTTCACTATTTTAGGATAAGCGATAATTAATTTCCAAACCACCTATTAATTATTATGATAACCCTTGATGCCCAATTATTTGAAATCTCGAATGGTCTTAATATGGGGAATTTCACCATTCCTGACTTAGGCGATATCTTACCGGCGAGCCTCATGATCCATGATCTGAGCGGAAATTCACCTAATGGCTGCAGCTATATGAACCATTGGGGGACCAGCTATTTAGGGGTATATCCTGAGGAAATCCCTGCCATGGGTATGGATTATTACGACCATTTCTTTGTTAAAGAGGAAATATTCAGCTTTTTTGTCGGTTTACAGCAGTATATTATCAATGGGGAGGCTGACAAAACCTACAATTTTTTCCAAAGGGTAAAAAGGTATGCTGACCAACAGTACCAATGGTGTTTTACCAGTTGTAAACTTGCTGAAATTCAAACCGAGACTAAGTTGATCTTGATTTCTGCTCCTATTGATGGATTAGACCATATCATCCAACGTGTCAATAAGACCTTGGACCAAAACGAATATGTGCATGCCCATTATAAAAAATATGCACAACTGACCAAAAGGGAAAAAGAGATAATTCGAATGCTGGCAAACGGTTTCTCAACATCAGAAATCTCAGACCAACTCTTTCTATCCTCCCATACCGTATCCACACACCGAAAAAATATTTGCAAGAAACTGGAAAATAAATCCTTTGCAGAATTATTGAAGTTTGCCGTAAATTTTGATTTGACCTAGTCATTTGGCAAATTTTGGGAATGGGCAATGGGATCATATCCATCATAAACAAAAACTAAAAAACCTGAGCCGGGGAAGCTCAGGTTTTTTTTAACTAACCAATTATTAACCTAAATTATGAAATTATTTACTCTTTTACTTTTTTACTCTGTTTGCTATTATTAACGCAAAGCAAATGCCTAAATGTATATTTATACCCATGGATTAACATTATTTAACAAGATTGGCAAGAAAGAGCATAAAAAATGGCCTCTAAATAATTAGAAGCCATTTATATTTATTTTGGTTAATATGGGTTGGTCAAATCAGTAAGCAAAGATACTTTCCCTACTTAGCATTACCATACGGTTTTCCGTAAAGCAATCATTAATTTTATATTAATCCCTTATCCTTGCAATACAATACCAGTTGTTCATTCTTGGTAAAGCCCAATACCTCTTTCATCAGGTTCAATCGTTTCTCGATACTACTCAACCCGGAAGGTTTGATATTCTTTTCCTGCAAGATTTGAGGGATGTTCTTTTGAAGGACTCCTTGGGACAGGGATGAGATAATCTGGATATCCATATTGGTAAATTCATGCGAATTCTTAGACCTTAGGGCCAAGCGGATATCGGGTGACTGATAAATTTTGTTGCTGGCCACCGCTTTCAGCGCTTCTCTAAAATGTTGCCCATCATGCCTTGCCTTCCTGACATAGGCGTCGATCTGGTAATTTCTAAAGAGATCCTCGATCAGGCTGATCCGATCAATGGAAGAAAATACAATCACCTTCAGGTCGGGTTGTACTTCTTTTGCGGCTTTTATCAAGTCCTTTCCATGGGAAATCTTTTGTGGAACGATATCATCTTCGAAAACCAAGTCGGTGATCAGGAGGTCATACGGCTCTCCCTCGCGAACTGCTTTTTTGATCCAACTGAGCGCATCATCGCAGTAATAGACATATTTGGTGTCAGTGACTCCCATTTCCTGTACCGTCTTATGGACAGAAAGGTTGGCCACCTCATGATCTTCAGCAATCAATACTTTTTTAAACATAACATCCTATTTTTGAATAGGGATGGAAATGTGAATTCCTAAACCTCTATTATTATTTTTCTCAAAAGTAAGGGTCCCTTTCAATAGATTTATACGGTTTTCCGTATTCTTAAATCCATTGCCATATTTTAAGGAATCCGAAAGTCCAATGCCATCATCTTTATAATAGACATGAAGGTTATTTCCATCGTCGTCAAATCGGACGATGACTTCCTGCGCTTTACTATGTTTCTGCATATTGACCATCAGTTCCTGCAAGACCTGCTCTAGGTTGTCCTTTTGAACAGCATTAAATTTTTCCCAAATAGCTTCTTCGTTTCCTGCAATCAGGACGGTACGTTCCTCATTTGAAAATGATTTCAGCAATTCGGAGATGGTCAGGTGGAACTGAACATCATCCATCCCGAGGTCTTCAACTTCGTAGGATATATCCCTGGACTTGTCATATAGGATTTCCAACCGGTCCAATAGCTCCTCTCGGTTGATATCATCTCGATTCTCTAATTCAGCCATTACCCGATAAATCCCATTCGCAACGACATCATGGACTTTTCTGGAAGTTTTCAGCTGACTTTCCTTTACCCTATTTTCAGCTTCCAATTCCATTCGCTGCTTCCTTCTTTTATGCCAATTCAAGAAATAGAATGACGTCAGTGCAGCCACAATCAACAGACCAACGATGAATACCCGCATCAGGTTCAATCTATATTGTTTTTCCGCAACTTCATTGCTGAGCTTGAGGTTATTGGTTTTACTCTTTTCCACCTCGTAGCGGATTAGTGCAAATTGATTTTTTGCATTCATCCGTGCAATTTCGACGCTGTCCTGTATCTTATGGTATCTTTCAAGTAGAGGTTGGTTTCTTTCCAGAACAGAGAGTTCCAATATCCGTTGCAGGGCATCCATTTGGGCATCCGGATTTTTGATAGCCTTAGCCGCCTCGTATTGCTGCTTGGAATAATACAGCGCTGAATCCTTGTTCCTTTCCTTATAATAATTGGCCATATGGGTATAACTCGAATTGAGCCCCCAAGGGTCTTTCATCTTCTGACGGATCAGCATAGCTTTCCTCAATACGGGCAATAACCTGTAATTCGTATCGAGATGACCTTTGGCCCTTGCATAATTCGTTAAGAAACGAGCATAATCGATGGAATTTGAATCTGTACTAGAAAGCAGTTTTTTTAAGATTTCAATGGCTTTTTGATATTCCCTATTCGCTATATAGGTGGATGCCAAGTTATTTTCATAAACCTTTTTATTGGCAGGGTTTGCGGCATACCGTATGGCTAATTGATTGGCTTCAATCGATTTTTCAGTATCCTTTAAGGAAGTATATACATTACTTAAATTATTGTAGACCATTCCCAACAAACCATATTGGGAGGTATCGTTCAGGTTAAGATATTCAATGGCTTTGGTGGAGGTTTCCTGGGAACCATAATAATCACCAAAATCAGATTGGGTAACGGCCATATTGATATAGCTTTCGGCCACACCGACACTGTCATTCTTTTCCAAGAACAACGATTTTGCTTTCTCAAAATAGACAAAAGCACTATCAAACTCATTTTTGTCCAAGAACTCGTATGCCTGTTCGTAATACGGATTCTTTTCTGATTCTTGAGTAGATATAATTTGGTTTTTACAGGATACTATAAGAAGTATCCCGATAAAGAGTAATAATGGTTTCACAGGTAAAAATAATAATGGTCAAAAATAGCCAATAAAACAATTACTTTTCAGCACAAAACACTAATAATCACAAGAATGAAAGATTATTTTGTTAAGCGAAACAACTGTTTGAACAGACACAACAGTAACAATTTGGATGTTTTTATACTAACAACCTGTTACATAACCATTTATATATGATATTTTTACAATATCAAAAAGATCCCCTCTTTTGAAAGCCCTACTGAATAAGCTCAGAATTTAAGCAAATATTTAACCACACGACTTTTAATAAGCTAAAATAAAACCTAGCTTCACTTTAATTGAGGTAAAATTAATATTCGTCAATTTACGTAGATAAGTATTTTCTCCTACAAACAGTAGATATAACACTACGAAAAATGAATTTCCTATAACATTAGCCCTGACTAATTATGGATTTCAACCAGCCTTTATTAACTTAAATCATCAAAAGAAACTAACACAGTAAAGTTATATATTATGGGATTTTTAAATAGGTTATTTGGAAAACCTACACCTAAACAAGAAAATGAAAAATCAGAACAACCAACCAGCAAAGAAAGCCCTAAAATTGAGCCAATAAAAACAGAGAAAGAATTATTTGAGAGTTATGCAGCTTATGGATTTGAAAAGCAAGTCGACTTTTCGGAATTAATTGAAGACAAGAGCTGGGATGCGGATTTGACACGTGGGACAATCACTTTTGGTGATGGCCTTGAGTTTCCATTACAGATTATTGGGAGCTTTTCGTATTCTGTAAACACTTGGCTTTGGTCATGGGCAAATAGTCAATCAAACTTACCTGAAAACCTCCTAACTGATGCGAAAGGTCTGAAAGCATTTGGTGTGAAAAATAAAATAGATCAATTGAGAACCCCCGAGTATTCGATCAAACAGGATGACTTACATCGATTGGGCCTAATCGCAGTCGGAATGTTTGACGCCGATGCCTATTACCTAGCGGATTATGGCAGCGGGGTCATGCTGATGACCGTAAAATCAGAGAAAATCCAACAGAACAGAAAAGATAATCATTACAGAATATTCACAACTTTCCCGCAGGTGATCTCAAACTTTGAAGTCGATCATAGAAATACGTTGATCCATTACCTGAAGAGCAAAGGCTATGAAATCGAAGAGAGCGATAGTCAAGTCATCGGCACGAAAGCTAATGAAAAATGTACCGCAAGCTTAGATTCCCTCAATCGGGTAGTTAATTTGGGAGGATAAAAAAAGAGGACTGTTAATGTCCTCTGATTTCTTTGATAAGCTGTCCCTTATTCATGCTGTGACGATTTTTTATACCGATTTCTTTGGCTTCTGCCAATAAATCAGATTTTGATCTTTCTTCCAGCTTTTTAGATTTATGGTCGATGGTACCGGCAGCCTGTGCATTTGAAATACGGGCAGCTTTTTCTTTACTCATCCCCTTATCTACCAATGCATCATAAGTTTTTGGCTTTTTTATCTGGGGTGTTTTCTCTCTGGGCATAATACTGAAAATTTGTTTATACCTGTTGAACATTTCATGAGATTATTTGTTGGAATTTTTTATTTATAGTTCATGCTTTTCCTGTTTTCGAGAAAAAACTGTCGTCCCAATACTTGCCAATACCACACATAAGACGGAAATCCATTGATGGATACTGAGGTATTCTTGTAAAAAGATCAATCCAGAGAGTGCTCCGAATGCAGGTTGCAGACTGGTCAAGATGCTAAATGTTTTGGCGGGCAGTCTTCCTAAAGCCATCATGTCTAATGAAAATGGCAATGCCGAAGATAATATGGCCACCAGAAGCCCTATGGAAAATTGGCCCATATTGATGTTCAATATCGCTCCATCCATTAAGGCGAATGGAACAATAAAGACCGTAGCGATCATCATTCCGGTAGTAACGGCCTGTTTGCCCTCCATAACTTTGGATAGCTTGGCCCCCATCAGGATATATACTGCCCAGAAGACCCCTGCCATTAAGGCTAACCCCAATCCTATCGGATCGATGCCATTGCTCTTCCAAGGAACGATCAGTAAAATCCCAGTCAATGCCAATACTGCCCAGATGACGTCTGTCCACTTTTTAGACAGGACAAAGGCCAAGAACAGAGGCCCTACAAATTCGATGGTGACCCCTAAGCCCAATGGGATTCTTTGGATGGCCATGTAAAAAATGAGGTTCATGACAGCAATGCCGATTCCGTAAAGCCCACAGTACAGCCACTGTTGCTTGTTGAAGGTATGCAGCTTCGGCCTATTGATCGCATATAGCAGGATGGCCGATAAGCCAATCCTCAGGGTTGTTGTCGCGATGGGACCGATGGATGGAAACAACTGCTTCGCGAACGATGCTCCCCCTTGTACACAGATGATGGATAAGATGGCAGCAGCAACCGCAATATTGGTGTTTCGGATTTTGGTAAACATGGTCAATCGCTCTTTTTAGAATTGAATCCAAAAATAGCCTTTCATTTTAATTAAACTGGCGAAATGAGAATAATTAATTCCCTATGGATTTCCTGTATTTAATTTTCTTAACCAATATGTTAAATATAGTTATTGCTTTGATTCTAAGCTTTTAGATTTAGTAAATTAGACTGGATGAATTATTTTCATCTAAAGAAAATGAAAGCTTAATTTTAAAGCTATGGCATTAAAACCAATTATTATTTCCTTTCTTTTGTTCCTTTATAGTTTGGTGGCATTTTCCCAAGCTCAAAAGAGATATACCGGCACAGTGTACTCCAGCGACAGCAGTCTGCTGATCAAAAATGTGGATGTCATTAACCAGAGAACAAAACAAACGCTTCGGTCAGATTTTGATGGTTCCTTTGGTATCGATGCCCGCCCAAATGATAGCATAACCTTTGTCCATCCACATTGGAACCGCCTCAGTATCTTGGCTGAAGATCTAAATTACCATGTCTACCTACAGAAAAAATCCATCGTATTAGAAGAGATCGTTGTCATGGGGAATACCAAAGCCGCTAAGTTAAAGGAACTGGAAAGCATGAAAAAAGATATTAACGTTAAGGGTGGATTATACTACTCCGGTGAACCGCCTTGGTACCTGCTTCTACCCATTGGTATGCCAACCGTTACTTACTTCTACGAAAAATTCAGTAAATCTGGTAGAAACGCAAGAAGGTTCAGTGCTTTTATGCAGCAAGAAATCAAAAATATGGAAGTGGACCAAATCTTCAACAAAGCAAGCATTAGCGATATTATCCCAATGGACGATGATGAGCTGGAACAGTTTATGGTGGAATATAGACCTGATTTCGAAACAGCCCAATATTGGACCAGCTATGACCTGCATGTATATGTCAAGAAATATTACAAAGAATTTAAAGAGAAGTCCCCTGCTGAAAGATTGATCCTAAAGTAGTTCTTGGGACTGTTTGGTGTTTCTTCTCGGTAAAGAAGAATCCTGTAAATTGTATTATAATCACAAATAATTTCTTTTAGTTAACTCATTTAGCTAACTTGCCAACGCTTTAGGGGTGTCTGCATTAATTGCAGGCTGAGATTTTACCCTTATAACCTGATCTAGATCATACTAGCGTAGGGAAAAGTAAAATGTCATTCATGGGTGCGTCCTGTACCTAAAGTAGACATTCCTAAAGCATTAATGCTTAAATAACTATTCAGGAATGTTACTTATTATCAATAATCAGACAAAACAGTACAAGAGATATCCATTTAATTTGGAGGAATTAATGGATTTGGAGCTTAAAGGCAAAACCAAAGGTGTTGCTGTTGCCCTCAATAACCAAGTCATCCCAAGAGACAGATGGTCGGATACCCTATTGGCTGATACTGATTCTATCCTAATCATAACCGCAACTCAAGGCGGATAACCCTTAAATATTTGAAGAAATGACAGAACAAAAGATTACAACCAATGCTTTTCCAAATTCCAAAAAGGTTTATATTCCAGGCAACCTGCACCCTATCCAAGTTGCAATGCGTGAAATATCCCTGAGCCCAACCAAGTTGAGCAAGGGCGGTTTTGAAATCAACCCTCCCGTTACGATTTATGATACTTCTGGTCCTTATACCGATGTGAATGCTGAAATCGACATCCGGAAAGGCTTGGATAGGATCAGGGAACAATGGATTTTAGACCGCAATGACGTCGAGATTCTGGATGGTATCAGTTCCGAGTACGGACAAAAAAGACTCCATGATCCAAGCTTGGATGAATTACGATTTTCTTACAATCATAAACCGAAAAGAGCAGTATATGGTCAAAATGTGACCCAGCTGCACTATGCAAAGAAAGGGATCATCACTGCGGAAATGGAATATGTCGCCATTCGTGAGAACCAAAGAATTGAACAATTACAGGCCGCTACGAAAGGAATGGCTGAACAACATAAAGGTGAAAGCTTTGGTGCCAATACGCCAAAACGGATAAGTCCTGAATTTGTGCGGGATGAAATCGCAGCCGGTAGGGCAATCATTCCAAACAATATTAACCATCCGGAAAGCGAACCTATGATCATTGGCCGCAATTTCTTGGTGAAGATCAACGCCAATATCGGAAACAGCGCTGTAAGTTCCAGTATCGAAGAGGAAGTGGAAAAGGCAGTCTGGGCATGCCGATGGGGTGCAGACACGATCATGGACCTCTCTACCGGAAAGAACATCCATGAAACCCGCGAGTGGATTATCCGAAATTCTCCAGTTCCAATAGGTACAGTTCCTATCTATCAGGCTTTAGAAAAAGTTAAAGGTGTACCCGAAGATCTGACTTGGGAGATTTTCAAGGATACCCTCATTGAGCAAGCAGAACAGGGCGTTTCTTACTTTACGATACATGCAGGTGTCCTGTTGAGATACATCCATTTAACGGCGAAAAGGGTAACAGGAATTGTTTCTAGAGGTGGTTCAATCATGGCTAAGTGGTGCCTATACCATCATAAAGAGAACTTTCTGTATACGCATTTTGAGGAGATATGCGAAATCATGAAAAAGTACGATGTTGCCTTCTCTTTAGGTGATGGATTAAGACCAGGCTCTATTGCCGATGCCAACGATGAGGCTCAATTTGCAGAATTGGAAACCTTAGGAGAATTGACTAAAATAGCTTGGAAGCATGACGTCCAGGTGATGATAGAAGGACCGGGACACGTTCCTATGCACATGATCAAAGAGAACATGGAAAAGCAATTGGAAGAATGTGATGAGGCTCCGTTTTATACCTTAGGTCCATTGACAACGGATATTGCACCCGGCTATGACCATATCACTTCTGCTATTGGAGCTGCAATGATCGGTTGGTATGGATGTGCTATGCTGTGCTACGTAACACCAAAAGAACACTTAGGCCTTCCCAATAAAAAAGACGTTAAGGACGGTGTAATCACCTATAAACTTGCTGCCCATGCTGCAGATTTAGCCAAAGGACATCCTGGTGCCCAATACAGAGACAATGCATTGAGCAAAGCAAGATTTGAATTCAGATGGGAGGATCAATTTAACCTTTCACTAGACCCTGATACCGCTAGAGAGTTTCATGACGAAACCTTACCTGCAGATGCAGCAAAGGTGGCTCACTTCTGTTCGATGTGCGGTCCTAAATTCTGTTCCATGAAAATAACACAAGAGATTAGGGAGGCAACCGAAGAAGGGATGTTGGAAAAATCGAAGGAATTTATTGAAAGCGGAAAAGAAATATATCTATGATCATAGTCGTTTCTCCAAACAGCAATTATCCTAACGAACCATTGCATGTCAACAACATGTTAAATAATGGATTAGAGCTATTTCATTTCAGGAAATATGCCTCGTCAGATGAGCTTGCTTTGGAGTATTTGGACAATATTGATGTTTGTCAAAGAAAGAAAATCGTACTCCACTCCCACCATCACCTAGCGACTGAATTTGCAGACATTGAGCGTCTGCATTTCAATAGTTATGATCGGATAAGAGGAAAGCAATTGGAGTATAATGGAAATTACATTTTATCGACTTCCACGCATTCTATTCAAGAATTCAATGAATTGAACAAGACTTGGTCTTACGCCTTTCTTAGTCCTATTTTTCAGAGTATCTCAAAGCCTGGACACGGCGTTTCCAACAATGTTTTTGAAGATATAGGATTAAAGGACAATGCGGATGTCGATTTGATTGGACTAGGAGGAATTGAATATCAAAACATGGAAAGAGTTTTAGACAAAGGTTCGGACGGAATTGCTTTGCTGGGCTCTATTTGGAATCAGATCGATCCAACTAATTATTTGATCTCCTGCAATGAAAAACTAGCATTATGGAAAGCAGATCAACAATGAAAACAAACTTAAGTCGAATCCAATACATATCCGATGGAAGAACCTTTTCAGATCAGGAAAGAAATATCAGGAATGCCCTGGATTCAGGAATCATGTGGCTACAACTCAGGTGGAAATATGGTACAGAAAAGGAACTTCATCAGCTCGCAGAATTGGGCCGAAAGCTCTGTGAACTCTATCAAGCAACCTTTATCATCAACGACCATTTGCATTTAGCCAAGGAACTGGATGCAGATGGAATCCATTTAGGTTTGCAGGATGAATCTATTTTAAGTGCAAGAGCTGTCTTAGGCACTGAAAAAATTATTGGTGGAACAGCTAACAGCTTCCATGATGTACTTCAAAGAAGCAGGGAAGAATGCGATTACATTGGTCTTGGACCATTAAGGTTCACCTCAACCAAACAGAAACTCAGTCCGGTTCTAGGGTTTTCAGGATACCAGGAAATCATCCAAAGACTAAAAAATGAAAATATACAATTCCCTCCAATTTATGCCATTGGAGGGATAATAGATCAGGACTTAACCGAATTGTTGCAAGCAGGTATTTATGGCGTGGCTGTATCAAGCCTGATTCAAAATGACCCTTCTGCAACATCAAGAATGAATCAATTTTACATAGAAGATTATGTTAAAAATAGCCGATAAATCATTTCAATCCAGACTTTTCTTAGGTTCTGGAAAATTTGGAAACCTTTCCCAGATGGAGGAAGCTATTTTAGTTTCTCAAACCGAATTGGTCACCTTAGCATTAAAGAGAGTGGATCACCAATCCGAGGAGGATACCTTGCTGAATTCCTTGTCATTACCCAATGTGGGCTTGCTTCCCAATACGTCGGGGGCAAGGAATGCAAAAGAAGCAATTTTTGCAGCCCAACTTGCAAGGGAAGCGTTTGAAACCAATTGGATCAAATTGGAAATCCATCCTGACCCTCGATATTTGATGCCTGATCCCATTGAAACGTTAATAGCTACCGAAGCGCTAGCCAAACAGGGTTTTATCATCATGCCCTATATTCATGCTGACCCTGTTTTATGTAAAAAACTGGAGGATGCCGGGACGGCAGTTGTTATGCCATTAGGTTCTCCAATAGGAAGCAACAAAGGCTTAAAGACCATAGACTTTTTGGAGATCATCATTGAACAGAGCCAGGTACCGGTAGTAGTCGATGCGGGCATTGGCACCCCATCTGATGCTGCCCAAGCCATGGAAATTGGAGCAGATGCCGTATTGGTGAACACTGCAATTGCCACAGCCTCAGATCCTATTAAAATGGCCGAAGCTTTCAAGCTGGCCGTGATTTCAGGAAGGATGGCCTATGAATCTGGATTAGCAAGTAAAAGCTTTAATGCCAATCCATCTTCTCCACTAACTAGTTTTTTAATGGATCAATAACAGGATGGACATCAAAGAAACCTTAAACCAATACGACTGGAAAGAGATCCAAAATAAATTACAGAACTGCAAAACCTCAGATGTTGAAGCATCCCTGAATAGGCCTAAGAAGTCTATTATGGACTTTCTGAACCTTATATCACCTGCTGCGGAACCTTTTTTAGAACCAATGGCACAACTAAGCAACCAGTTGACCCAGCAGCGTTTTGGCAAGACCATACAGCTGTATGCCCCTTTGTACCTGAGCAATGAATGCCAGAACATCTGTACCTATTGTGGCTTCAGCATGGACAACAAAATAAAACGAAGGACCTTGAGCAATGCTGAAATTATCTTGGAGGCCATGGCTTTAAAAGAGATGGGGATCAATCATGTCCTATTGGTTTCGGGAGAAGCCAACAAGACAGTAGAAATCCAATATTTCCTGAACGCCATCAGTCTGTTGAAACCTTTTTTTTCAAACATCTCCATTGAAGTACAGCCACTCTCCCAGGAAGAGTATGCCATGCTCCATCAGGCAGGGGTACATTCAGTGCTGGTCTATCAAGAAACCTATCACGAAGAAGTCTATAAAATATACCATCCGAAAGGCAAAAAGTCCAATTTCAATTTCCGATTAGAAACACCAGACCGCATAGGCTCTGCCGGAATCCATAAAATAGGTCTAGGTGTACTGTTAGGCCTAGAGGATTGGCGGATAGACAGTTTCTTCAATGCGGTTCACCTAAATTACCTACAACAGCGATATTGGAAAACCAAATATTCCGTTTCATTTCCACGACTGCGGCCAGCAGAGGGCATAATTGAACCCAACTTCATTATGGAGGACCGTCACCTGTTGCAATTGATCTGTGCCTATAGGATCTGGAACCCAGACCTGGAGATTTCAATTTCCACGCGAGAAAGTGAAAACTTCAGGAACCATATCATCGCATTGGGAGCAACAAGCATGAGCGCTGCCTCAAAAACCAATCCTGGTGGATATGTCGTTGACCCGCAATCCCTGGAGCAGTTTGAGATTTCCGATGAACGCAGTATGGAAGAAATAAAGAACAGAATAAAGGCCAAGGGCTACGACCCTATCATGAAAGATTGGGATTCCTGTTTTTCTGAGCATTTCAGCAACTCAAACAGCAACCATGGATAAGGAATTCAGCCGCTATAGCCGACAGATCTTTATGGAAGAAGTATCCATTGAAGGCCAGCGAAAGATTGGAAACGCAAGGGTTCTGGTGATTGGAGCTGGCGGCTTAGGATCTCCTGTCATTCAATACCTAGCGGCGGCAGGCGTTGGGAAATTGGCTAGTATCGACTTTGATATAGTTGAAATCCACAACTTAAACCGACAGGTAATACATCAAGAAAGCTTTATTGGAAAGCCAAAGGTCGAAAGTGCACAATCTTTTGTAAGCCAATTCAATTCAGGAATTTCTTTCGAGCCCATCAACCAGAAACTTAATAAGGAAAACATTGAAGCTGTATTTTCAGGATACGACATCATCGTTGATGGTTCAGATAATTTTGAAACAAGATACCTAGTTAATGACCAATGTATCAAAATGGGAAAAACACTCGTTTATGGAAGCATATTTTCCTTTGAAGGCCAAGTAGCTGTCTTCAATTATGAGGGCAGCAAGAACCTAAGGGATATATTTCCAAGCCCCCCTAATCCGGAGGATGTACAGAACTGTGACCAATTTGGGGTCCTGGGAGCTTTGGCGGGAATCACTGGAACCATGATGGCCATGTTGACCTTGAAAGTTATTCTAGGCCTCAATGTCCCAACAAACCAGTTGACCATCATCGATAGCAAAAACTGGAATTTCAACCAGATAAGATATTAAAGATAGTAATTAGTGTGACAATTACTAAAGGATAAGATGGCAGGTAACAACCCTGCCTAACCTTATCCCTATTTATAAAAAGGCATTATTAAAGTCAAAGGACCGAACAACAATCCAAAACCTCTTAGCTTAATCTTCCCTAGAACCATCATCAGCCATGCGGACCACCTTTGGGTGGAAGGATGCAACCACATCCACTAATTCCCTTTGGGCATCCATGACCTCATGGATATTCTTATAGGCCATTGGCGCTTCATCCAAATCAGCTCCGATCAGGGTTATCCCTAGATCTTCTAAACGCTGTTTAAGCTCAATTCGGGACAAGGTCTTTATCGCTTGGGTGCGGCTCATCAATCGTCCTGCGCCATGCGAAGCCGAATTGATCGCTTCTTCAGCTCCTTTACCACGTACCAAGAATCCTGGTGCAGCCATCGATCCCGGAATGATCCCCATCACCCCTTTTGCCGCCGGAGTTGCACCTTTACGGTGCACGATCAGCTCCTCACCTTTCCACATCTCTTTCCAAGCAAAGTTATGATGGTTTTCCACCTTCGTCAATCGCTCAGCACCCAATTCAGTGAGCACCTTTTCATGGATTACTTCGTGGCAGGCAGAGGCATAATCCCCCGCTAGGTTCATGGCCAACCAATACTCTTGACCTTCAGCAGAATCCAAGTCGAAATAAGCCAAATGCTTGGCCTCATGCGGTAATTGACAGAACTGCATAGCCATTTTGGTATAGTGATTGGCGATCATTGCCCCCAATCCACGAGAGCCAGAATGCGTCAATAAAGCCAAATATTGCCCTTGAGGAACCCCTAATTCTTTATCCTCTTCATTAAATTCCATGATACCAAATTCCACAAAATGGTTTCCACCACCTGAAGAACCCAACTGGGTCCAAGCCTTATCTTTTAATTGCTTCACAAAAGGATTGGCATCAAACTGATCGTTCTCCAACACTTCATGGTCAATGCGTTCATCTTTCAAGAATCCGTTTCCCGCACCAAAGCGCGTAGTTTTCATCAAGATCTTTTTCAGCTCGTCCCGATGGGTATCCACATAACTGGCCGGAAGGTCAAATATGGAAAGCGCCATACGGCAACCGATATCGACCCCAACACCATAAGGAATGATTGCATTTTTCGTACCCAATACCCCACCAATAGGCAATCCATAGCCTTGGTGTGCATCAGGCATCAATGCACCGGCAACCGTTACAGGCAGTTTCATCGCCGTCTTCATTTGGTTCTTTGCCCCATCCTCAATCTGCTCAGCGCCATACAACTCAAATGGCAGCTCTACAGACTTCAAGGGGATATTGTATTTTTCCAATTCCTCAATGTTCAACAAGGCGAATGATAGCGGTGAAAACAAGGGATCATCAGCAAAAGCCTTTGGATCATCCAAAACAGCTTTAAATTTCGTCAACATTTCCTCTTTGCTAAAACCCAATCGCTTCTTATTGATCTTCAAAGCAACCCCAATCGCCAAATTCTCTTTATATCCTAAGGCAATCAAATCATTGCCATTAATTCTCTTATTTTCCATCTTTTATTAATTTAACAAATAATGACCATTTAATAAATCTGCAGGGCCTTATTGCCCTGCAGGGCTTCCTATTTATTTAAGAACAATTGTTTCAATTGATCCACGATCTGACCGTTTCCAGAAACAGAAATCGTATTGATCTTGTCCGCAATCTTCTCCACGTATTCCATTTCCTTCAACCGGAACAACATCGCATTCTCTTCCAAAAGCTTCGCGGTATTCAGCAAGCTCCTTGTCGAGGCCGTTTCTTCCCTTCTGGTAATGATATTCGCCTGAGCTTTCTTCTCAGCGACCAACACTTGGTTCATGATATCCTTGATTTCTCCCGGAAGGATAATATCCTTGATACCCATTGAAATCAATTCAATTCCCAATCGCTGAACCGACCTCTTTGCTTCTTCCAAGATCACCTTAGCGATCGCATCCTTATTTTCCAATAATCCATCGAATGTTTGGTCAGACACATACGTTCTCACGATCATCTGCATCAAAACATATAAATGATTATCATAGGATTGGTTTTCCAACAAGGCCATCTTGATATCTTTGACTTGATATTGGAAACCGATATTCAATCGGATCTGCACTTTGTCCTTAGTCAAGATTTCCTGACCTGGAATCTCCATATACATTGCTCTTTTGTCCACGATGGCCACCTGAATGGCATCAGCGTTTTTCCAAAAAAAGTATTCACCAGCCAACAATTCTCTTTCAAATTTACCATTCACAAAAAGCAATGCTCCTTGAAATTCTTCAATCTGATATCTGCTCACATAAGGTTTGAACAAGTCTTTCCTTAAATAAGCCTTGTTGATGGAAGAAGGCACCTCCAAGGTATCCATATTCTCAATTTGGAATTCCAAATCCTCCAAACCTTTCCAGAAGACATGTCTTCCCGCATTCAACAAGCCCACAAGGTTCTTGTTCTTGAACATCAAAGCGATTTCATTGTCCAAGACCTCAACGATTTCAACCAATTCATCAAATCCAGGTACAGTCAACAAAACATCTAGATGTTGAGCAACCTGAAATGGTTTCGCCATATCATGGCGCTCTAGGGATTCCCCAAAGCCTAACCAGTATTTTCCTTCAGTCACAATCCTTTTCACAGCATTGTTTTTGATGATCAATCCTACTTCGTTTCTGTTAATTAATACCTTTTTCATTGTTTTTCTATTTAATTATTTCACTCATTCATTTAATCCTAAAAAGCTACCGCCAATCGTTCATCGGTCCAGAACGGAACTCTAGGGTAGTCCTAGACCATCCAGTGACCTTGCCTTTCCCATAGTGGAAGAACAGGTCTTCCAGTAGTTCAAGAACAATTCGCCTTTGGTCTAGGTCTAGCAAAAAGTTGCAAAGATCCTTTCCAACTGTTATTGGCATGAACATGCCTTTAACCGAACCATTGGCAATAAGCTTTTGATCTTTTTAGAGAAGACCTAAACTCGTCCATCGTGTTTTACCACGAAAATGCATCGTGTGAGGATGTTTATGGTCCTATTTCAACCATGGGTTTGTTATTCTAGCCATTTGAATTATCCTGGAAACCAGGAGCAGGATTCGAACCTGCACAGCAAACAATTAATCTATAGACCCATCTCATAATCAGTATACTCCATCCTACCGGAAAAGCACTAGCCTGCTATACAGAAACAGGACACCAGGATTACGATTTGATCTCTACAGATTATATATCCTTTCGGACATATATCGTATAAAAAGCTTATCGCTTGTTTAATCAAAGAACATTTGTCATACCCGACATTACAAAGGTGCATACAGCACTACGCATCACTTATGCGTAGTAAAATTTTATCCATATTATTTTAACATTATACATTTATTACACTGTGTATCAATTAATTAATTTAACAACATTTTTATAACATATTTACAAAAAGACATTACTACGCAAATACTTTGCGTAATAATGTCAAATTATCTATCTTTATTTTATCCAAAAAGGAAAGGAAATCCATGTCTACAAACAAACTTGCTCTTATCCGATACAAAATCATCGACCAATGTCTTCAACAAACCCATAGGAAATGGACTTTGGAGGACTTGATAGAAAAGGTTTCGGATGCGCTTTATGAGCTGGAAGGAATCAATAGTGGCGTCAGTAAAAGGACAATACAAGGCGATATACAGTTGATGCGAAGCAATAAGCTCGGTTATAATGCTCCAATTGTTGTCAAGGACCGTCGATATTATAGCTACGAAGACCCGAATTACAGCATTAGCAACTCCCCAATTTCCTCCATGGACATGGAAAAAATGAAAGAAGCCGTCGATGTCCTGAAACATTTGAATGGCTTTACCTTTTTTGAGGAAATGAGCGATATGATCATCCGTTTAGAGAGCCAGATGTACGCTTCAAAGGGAGAAGGCAAGTCCATTGTACAGCTTGAAGCCAACCCTTTATTAAAGGGATTGAAATGGATTACCCCACTCTATCAAGCCATCAAGGACGAAAACCCAGTTTTAATCAAATACAAATCCTTCAAGTCCAAACAGCCAACCGTTGAGGTATACAGCCCCTATCTATTAAAGGAATATAGAAACCGATGGTTTCTTATCTGTTGTAAAAAGCACCATTCAAGCCTAACTACGTTGGCACTGGACCGGATGGCTGAAATTGACATGATGGCCAAAAATGGGTTTCAACCTTATGAAGGTATTGATTTCGATCGATACTTTTCAGATACCATAGGCGTAACCAAATCTGCCAAGGAACGTGGCCAGAAGGTCATCCTACAGGTAAATGCTGCCAATGCCCCCTATGTAGAGACCAAACCGTTGCACAGCTCCCAACAGATCCAAAAAAGACATGACGATGGTTCCATTACCATACGTATAGACGTGGTACTGAACCTGGAGCTGGAGCGAGAGATATTGGGATTTGGGGAATGTATTAAGGTATTGGCACCAAAAAGCCTAGAAAAGAGAATACTTTATAGGCACTACAAAGCGTTAAATCAATATGCCAAAGCCCAAATCATAAGGGAAGATACAGAGCCGCAGAAGCAACCTGATAAATAATGATATTACTCACTTTATTCCCTATGCTGTGAATAATGCTTAAATTTATCCTACTATTTTAAACAGATATGAAAAAAGCTCCGAATCCTGAGCAGAAGTCCAGAAAAATCACCTCTGGACCCGTACGTGAAAAGGCAAGAACGATGAACAGAATCGTCAATGCCGTCGGAAAGGTTTTAAAAAAACATGGTTACCCTGGATTGACCATTGCAAATATTGCCACAGAAGCAAAAGTCGACCGTAAATTGATCTATACCTATTTTGATAATTTGGACAATTTGGTCGAGCTATATATCGAAAAAAGGGATTATTGGAAAACCAAGGCCAAATCCACTATTTCCAAATTATTGAGCCAGGAGATCATTCAGGATGATGAGATGTTTGCGCTCTTGCAAGGACAGTTCAATGCTGTTCTTAACGACGAGATCCTACAGCGAATCTTGCAGTGGGAGCTTTCTGAAAACAAGGAAATCCTGCGTAAACTAGCGGATAGCCGTGAAGAAATTGGCGCAGAGCTCATCCGTAAATACGAGAAGAGCCACCCCAATTCCGATGTCGACACCTGCGCTATCCTTGCCCTGCAAACTGCAGGCTTATATTACCTAGCCCTTCACGCCAAAACAAACGGAAGCACATTCTGCGGTCTTGATCTCAATTCCGAACAAGACCAAGAACGAGTTTCCGCAGCACTGAGAGAAATACTGACTAAGACCCAAACATGAAAAGAATCATCGAAATAGATCCTCAAATCAGCTTGAAAGCAATCGTCGAGAGCGATGCCATTCGCATGTACAACATCATCAATAGCCAAAGGGAGTATCTTGGACAATGGCTACCTTTCGTCCAATTTACCAACAGAGTGGAGGACAGCAAGGGATTTGTTGAAATGGCGATGCTCAGCCGAAAGCTCAAAAAGGATTATGTCTATAAGATTTGTTTCGATGACCGTATGATTGGCTTGATCGGCACCAAGGAGACCGATTTATTGAACAAGAACACAGAAATTGGCTATTGGCTATCCCAAGACTTCCAAAATCAGGGGATCATGACCCGTTCGGTGGAAGCCCTGATCCAGGAGCTTTTTGAAGAACTTAAATTAGAACGCATACAGATCTGCTGCGCCATAGGCAATGAAAAAAGCATCAATATCCCAAAAAGACTAGGCTTTAAGCTCGAAGGAACCAAAAGGAATGGCGAATGGATGGGCAATTTCCAATTTAGGGACCTTCTGGTCTTCAGCAGGCTGAAATCAGACAGACCATAGTTTTAGGATATCTAAACCCACTTATCTTTCATCCGAAATTTTCCCTGACCAAGCGTTCTTAGACCGCAAGCTCTTGACCAAGCTTTACCCTTATTCGAGCCATATTCGGAAAATTCGGAATCTGTCTCGAATAAGTCCAAACCAAAACTAGGATATTATAGCCAAAAAATTGTTAGATATAACACAAGGGCAGCTCAAAATTTGAGCTGCCCTTTATATTTTTGGTTTAGTATTACCTATCTATTATTTTGTTTTTTAGCTTCTTTCATCGGGTTGCTCTCGGCCGATTGACCGCGAGCTGCTCGTCCATTCTGCTGGTACAACTCAAACCTGGAAGGTTGAGAAGTTCGAGGCCATGCATTGTTTGACTCATCTATATCCGCAGTTTCACGGTACGGATCCAATTGAATGGAGGCAACTTGCTTGCTCTTTGCAAATACTTTCGTTGCTTCATTTTCATCCATTCTCCAGATATAAGCAGGGACTTGATCGATCTCTTTGCTTCCATCGGTAAAGGTCCATTCGATAATCAATGGCATGACCAATCCACCATTGTTCTTGAAGTTCAACTCATAGAAGGTAGTCTTACCATTGAAGATATCTTTTTCCTTATCGGTTAGCTTATTGTAGAAATCTTGGTAGCTAGCCTCATCTGCTGGATTCACGGCAAAACGATCCCATTTATTATAGAAATCTTGAAGAGAGGTATCCTTATCGACTAAGAAAGCCATATTCTCTTCCATATTTCGCTGACGCGTAATACTGTTCAGGTCTTTTTCAAATGCTTCTTTTTTCTCCTGTTGCGTTTTCTTAGGATCTGATCCACTCATTCTGTATTGCGTCACATTATCTAAGGAAATCTCAACCGGATCAGTTCCAAAGAACCATCCTCTCCAGAACCAATCAAGATCTACAGCAGAGGCGTCTTCCATGGTACGGAAGAAGTCGGCTGGTGTAGGGTGTTTGAACTCCCATCGTCTTGCATATTCCTTAAAGGCATAGTCAAAGAGCTCACGCCCCATTACTGTTTCTCTCAAGATATTTAGAGCTGTCGCTGGTTTAGCGTATGCATTCGGTCCAAATTGAACGATATTTTCTGAATTGGTCATGATAGGTTCCAACTGATCTTTTGGAAGCTTCATGTAATCCACGATCTTGTAGGCTGGTCCACGACGGGAAGGAAAATCCTTGTCCCATTCTTGTTCGGTCAAATACTGAAGGAACGTATTCAATCCTTCGTCCATCCAAGTCCATTGACGCTCATCCGAATTGACGATCATCGGAAAGAAGTTATGTCCAACTTCGTGGATAATCACTCCGATCATGCCATATTTTACGGCCTCCGTATAGGTACCATCCTCATCGGCACGGCCATAGTTGAAACAGATCATAGGATATTCCATACCATTTGCAGCTTCCACAGAGATAGCTACTGGATAAGGATACGGGATAGAGAATTTAGAATATGTCTTTAAGGTATGGGCAACAACTTTGGTGGAATATTTACGGTACAATGGGTAAGCCTCAGGACCATAATAGGACATGGCCATCGGCTGGTTTCCCGGAATACCTTCATTTACGCGCAAAGCATCCCAGATCAGGCGACGAGAGGTAACGAAGGCAAAATCGCGAACGTTCTTGGCTTCATATACCCAAGTTTTCTTGGCATTTGATTTCTGTTGAATGGCTTTGTTAGCTTCCTCCAAAGTAACAATCTCAACGGGTTCCTTCGATTGCTGAGCCTGCTTCCATCTAGCCAATTGCGCCGAGGTCAATACCTGAGCATAGTTTTGGCATTCGCCGGTCGCTCCTACCACATGGTCCGCTGGAACCGTGATATTTACTTTATAGTCACCAAAAACCAGGGCAAATTCCCCTCTTCCGGTAAACTGTTTATTTTGCCATCCCTGAAAATCGGAATAGACCGCCATACGTGGAAACCATTGCGCAATGGTGTATAGGTTATTATCATCTTTTGCAAAATGCTCAAACCCACCACGACCACCTTCGACCATACGATCAGAGATCTTATAATCCCAATCAATCTTCAACACGAATTTAGCGCCAGGCTTCAATGCTGTAGGAAGATCAATACGCATCATGGTATAGTTGATGGTATATTTTAGCGCCTTATTGGCTCCATCGGTCACCTTATGGATATTGACACCAAAACCTTTTTTCTCAGGAACCAATGATTTCAGTTCGCCAATGGACATTTTCTCCCTTAAGCTACTTTGGTCAAACCGTTTACTTTCGGCATTGTCAGCATGTTCGTTTTCATCCAGTTGAATCCATAGGTAGGTCAATGGATCTGGCGAATTGTTGGTATAGGTAATGGTTTCAGATCCTTTCAGCACGCGATTGACATCATCAACTTCCACATCAATGACATAATCGGCTTTCTGTTGCCAATACATTGCCCCTGGTGCACCAGATGCCGTTCGAAAGATATTTGGATCCGTCAACAGGTTACCCAGTTGCTCAAACTTATTCCCATGGTTGGAACCTGGGTTGTGCTGCATCTGTGCTTGGGCAGCATATATGCTTGCCGAGCCTAAAAGGGCAAGGCAAATGGTTTTGATTATTGATGAATTTAATTTCATAAAGGAATACGTTCAAGTGCCATAATAAAGGAGATTCCAATGACAGCCGATGAGAGGAAGAAGCTCCAATCACGGTTGCTAACTGCAAAAATCTTGAGCATCAACTCCGACAGCAGAATAACAAAAAAGACAATGATAAGTTGTCCAAACTCTAAACCTATATTGAAGGACAGCAGTGGAAGTACAATATTAGCTTCCTGTCCCAACAACGATTGCAGGTAATTTGAAAATCCAAGACCGTGGATCAGCCCAAAGAATAAGGTCATCGCATAAAGTACATATGGACTTCGCTGCTTTCTTCTTTTGGGCAAATTATAGAATGCGGTGGCCAAAATGGTCACCGGAATCAAGAATTCCACCCAAGCGGTATCTACCCTTACGATCTTAAAAGCTGCCAATGCCAAGGTGATGGAATGGCCGACCGTAAATGCGGTTACCAGCCAAAGAATTTTCTTCCAATCTTTTAGCGTATAACTGCAACATAAAACGAGAACAAACAGAATATGGTCATAACCCGTCAGGTCCAAGATATGCTGCCAACCAAGCTGAAAATAGATAGAGAAATCGCTCATTAATTAGGTCTTGTAATAATAACATAGCAAAATTAATATTATTTTAACATAGACAAACGGATTTACTAATTTTAAGCAGATTTGCACATAATTGTTGCAAAAAATCAAAAGAATGGATTGGAAGAAATTAAGATTAGGATTGCTGCTTGTTGGAATGTTTACGGCATTGATTGCTTTTGCGCACCCTTTTTATGTCAGCATCAGTTCAGTTGATTTCAACCCCAGCAAAAAACGCATTGAGGTCTCCTGCAGGCTGTTTTATGATGACCTGGAAGTAGCCTTGAAAAGCCAATTAGGCCAACATATCGATGTAATCCATCCCAAAAACAAAGCCGCTGCAGACTCCGCCATTTCGAAATACATCCGGCAAAATTTCAAGATCAATATCAATAATCAACCTCGAAACTTACAATATGTTGGCTATGAGATTGAGGAGGATGTAGCTTGGTGCTATTTTGAAGTCAGCAATGTTACCTCCATCAGCAAACTGGACATTGTCAATCAACTCCTTTTCCAGGATTTCAAGAATCAGTCGAACATCATGCATATCAAGGTCAACAATGTAAAAAAAAGCACCAAACTCGACAATCCTAAAAGGACGGCAAGTTTCAATTTTTAATTCTTTTGAAGGATTGGGGATTTTGGGTGAGGTGAACGGCCCCTCTAGAAACACAAAATGCTTTTTTCTCAAAAAGCACGTCTAAATTTAATCTGTTTTGGTTTTGTAGAAGGGTTAACTTTTCTTGTTAACACTTCTATTTTGTGGGCTTGGTTGGTTTCCGATAAACCCTACATTCGTTACATAGAATGAGAATGGGTTCTGGATCATTTTTTCTTTTTTACTTCTTTCTTTTTTAATCATATTATTTACCTTTCTTTTATTGTTTGCTAGTAATATAACAAATTTTGAGCCAAATTCCAAATTTGGGGAAGTGCATCTTTTGAACCAGGATGGAAAGGATGAGAGGATAGACCAAGAACTGGATATGAACCAGGATTAAATGGATGTGAGGATAGACCAAGAGCTGGGCAGGAACCAGGATGGAAAGGATGAGAGGATAGACCAAGATCATCTTGTCATTATGTCGTTGGAATACCCTCATACTGTAGGGGCGTTTTGAAAACGCCCGCTGTTGAACTAGAACGTCCTTCTATGCCGCTCTGGGTACAGAATGGGGGTTCGACAGGCTATTAGATTTGTAATAGAGATTTATATTAAATTTATATATCTGAAAACCTGAAGAATTGAGGTGAACTAGTTCGACTCGTAAGTTCATGACTTATCGTGAGCATTAGTCCTCAATTCTTCTTGGGTTTTGGTGCCATTTAGAATGCCAAGTTTTAAGACTTATTAATAGCGATAGCATTGACCCTGAGGTTTCCAGACTCTTACCTAATTGTAAAATTATGAAAAAGTTATTTATTGGCATCGATATATCAAAAGATGTTTTTGACTTCTACGGTATATCTGAAACAGGTGAAACAGTGATCCCATCAGGTATCCATTTCAATAGCAAGAAAGGGATCAAGTCCTTTTTGACCATGGTAAAGAAGTATACCGACTATGAGCCGCATATGTGCATGGAACATACGGGTCTCTATGGTTATTTGCTGATGACGGAATTTAGTTCTGCATCGATGAGATTCTCAGTCATCAATCCTCTTGAGATGAAACTTTCCAGTGGATTGGTACGTGGTAAAAACGATGCTGTTGATGCTTTACGGATTGCCAAATACGCACTGGCCAATAGGTTTGACCTAAAGCCCTTCACCCTGGCCAGCCGTGAAATCCGCAGACTTAAAATCCTTATGGCCATGCGGGATGGTCAAGTCAAGATTATGGTACAGCAAAAAAACAGCCTGAAGGCATTTAAGTTGGTTGCAGCTGATATTTCCCTGGCAAAGGAACTCAAAGAAAATCAAAAACTAATCGATGCACATCAAAAGGTAATTGCTAAGCTTGAAAAGCAGATGCTGGAGATCATCCGGGGAAATGTCCAACTCAGCGATTCTTATCGCAAGATCACAAAGGTAATTGGCGTGGGACCACTTACTGCAATCAAATGTATCGTGGAGACCGAGAACTTCAGCAAGTTTGATGACCCCAGAAAATTTGCCTGCCACAGCGGTCTTGCCCCGTTTGAATATCGATCCGGAAGCAGCGTAAGAAAAAGGGCCAGCACCAGTCCCATCAGCGACAAAAACATGAAGGCAATCCTGTTCAAGGCAGCTTCATCGGCGTTACAACATGACCCACAGCTCAAAAACTATTATAAAAGGAAAACGGAGGAAGGAAAACATAAACTATCTGTAATCAACGCTATTGCAAACAAAATTATATTGAGAATATTCGCAGTGGTAAAAAGAGATGAACCATTTCTAAAATTATCAGCATAATTATTTGCTTTTATCTTAGAATGCTCACCCACCGGATAGACCAAGATTATCTTGTCATTATATCGTTGGAAAGTCCCCAATACTGTAGGGGCGTTTTGAAAACGCCCGCTGTTGAACTAGAATGCCTTTCTATGCTGCTCTGGGACAGGATGGGCCAGGAATAGGTCAAAGGATATCTTTGGGACAGATAACCCCTAGCGGGGGTGGAATCTTTGTAGAAATTGGATGTGTGTAATGGCCAACCCACAGCGTGGGTGAAATATTTTTCTATAAATCCTCTAAAACAGGAATTAATCGCCAAAAAATAGTTTCCTCATCTTACGATTTCGGAATGACTCCAACCCTAAGAAAAAAAACAAAAATAGATCCTTCGCTTCACTCTGAATCCCTCTTTAGCATATTTTGATTCTGAACAATCAGTGAGGAATCTGTACGGTTCTCCTCCAACAGTTCCCTTCATTCTCCATCGAAGATGGAGGACTTGTACATCAACCCAATCTTTGTTTGTATTACTCCGAGATTCTTCGGATAAACCTCAGAATGACTAAAAAAACTACCCTTTCAGAAAATTCACTGTCTCACATCTCATATCTCCCATCTCAATTCTCCTCCTTAATTCGCCATATTATTCACTGCATGACGATGGATAAACTCAGAGGGTGAACTATGCAGGATATGTTTGAAGACTCGGTTAAAATGGACGACGGTATTGAAACCGCATTGGTAGGCGACTTCGGAAATATTTTCTGTGGACTTGTTGATGAGCAATTGGCAGGCTTTTTCGATTCGGATTTCATTTAAAAAGGTTACATAGGTTTTCATGGTATGCTTTTTAAAATACTTACAGAATGCGGATGGGGTCATGTGGATGAGTTTGGCAACCGCATCGATACTGATTTCCCGGTTATAGTTTTCTAGGGAATATCGCAGGACTTCATTGATACGGACACCGACTTTATCATTGAAGTTTGATTCAGGAAGTCCGGAATACAGGGAGATCATTTCCTTTTCATTGGCGATCAGGTACTCGAAGACCTCCAATACGCGCATGAGTTTTGGTAGACCCTCCTCGCGCAGTAATGATTGAAAGATGCTCCTCACCGGTAGGCTATATTTCTGCAACAGCTTTTTACTGGAATCCAGGGTTGTAAAGATATCCCTGATCCGATGCAGCTCCTGCATATTGAAGAAGGACTGCATCTTGTCAAAGGCGACAAAAATATGGACGACATGGATCTGGTCATTTTCAGCACCTTCTTTAATAAAGATATGGGGGTCGTTGGCCTTTAGGATATAGATTTCATTTTCAAAAAAAGGCTGTATTAAGTTTCCGATAACGACCGAACCCCTACCTTTTAAGATATAGGAAATTTGAATTTCCTTATGTCTATGATAGTGGGTATAGAATTCCTCCCTCAGGTCTTCTTGAATATAAAACGAACCAGCTCCAAAAGCAGGCACAGTAAACTCAATTGGATACCTTGCTTCCATAGTCTTTAAAGCTTCCATACATTCCTAATTTTTGTCCCAATCCAACCGGTTATTGTTGTTTGGGGATAATGATATTCATAATTTAGTTATAACAAAAATATCATTTTTTTACAATCGCAGGGTATTTTTTGAAATTTTATAAGATAATTTCCCCAATAATTTTCTGACATCAATCATATTTCATTCATTTTCATACCTTTCGCTGGGTTTTATTGAGATTCAATCCATTCGTAACTTGTAAAGGAATTCATTAAATTCGAAAAAAAATAAATCAAAATTAGTTATTATTCATGATCAGAGAGGCATTCATTATTGCTGCAGGTGGAGCTGTCGGAAGTGTACTAAGGTATTTCAGCGGACAATTTATCAGCAAAAATTACCCCAGCCAGATTCCCCTTGGCACTTTAATCGTGAACCTCTTAGGCTGTCTGTTGATTGGCCTATTACTGGGTTATTTTGCCAAAAACCAGGGTTTGAGCAATGAATGGAAACTGTTGCTGATAACAGGCTTTTGTGGTGGTTACACGACCTTCTCCACCTTTGCTGCCGAAAACATCAATCTTATCCAAAACCAACAGACCTCGCAAGCCTTCCTATACATTGGCCTTAGCGTTGTTCTTGGATTGGCTGCAGTTTACTGTGGCTTGATGGTCTGGAAATTATTTCAATAAATCATTAGGCCCTCGTCTTGGCAACCAATTCAGAATTCAACACCTTTTTCTGAATCGTATTATCTTTCATCTGTTGGGTCAGGGCAATGACGCTTTCCTTTGCCAACTGCTCAATAGGCTGCTTTACATGGATAATGGGATGATAAAAGAAATCATATACCTCACTAAAGTCAAAGCACATTACATTTAAGTCCTTTGGGATCTGGATCTCTTTTTGGGTGAGGTATTTTAATCCCGCAACCGAAAGGGTATTGGTGGCAAAAACGATGGCATCAGCTTTCTTATCGTTCAAAATCTCCTCGAGGACTTGCCCCAATTCTTGCTGCTGCTTACTGAAATTAATTTTATACAATTTGGATTGGATGGCAGAGCTGGCATCCAAGAAACCTTGTTCACGGTCTTTCATATGCTGTAGGCTACTCTTGTAGGCCACAAAAGCCAGGTTCTTGTACCCCATTTCAATGAGATGGCTCACTGCAGTCTGCATGGACTCCTTATTATCCGTGATGACATAGCTGGAATTGACATGGTCAAAATGCCTATCGATCAAACAGATGGGAATCCCCAAGGAAATGATATATTCAATGGTTTCTTCGGAGTGGTCCGGTGGAGAGATGATAAATCCATCGACTTGCCTTTTTATAAAAACATCGACTAAATTTTTCAATTTCTCCGTACTTTCATCCGAACTACCGATTATGGTGGTCAGACCAAAATGTCCAGACTCATCTTCTATTCCTCTTGCGATAGACGCAAAGAAAGGATTTGAAATATCTGCAACGATCAGTCCTATGGTATTGGTTTTACCCGTTTTTAAACTCTTGGCGATATGGTTGGGTTGATAATTCAGTTCTTTGGCAGCCTGTCTGATCTTTTCTGCAGTATCCTTCCCTACTCGGCCCTTTTCTTCATTACCGCTTAATACATAAGAAACTAATGCGGTAGAAACACCAATTTTCTGAGCAATATCCTTTAATGATACCTTTTTTACCATTTTGTAAATATATTATTATTAATTCATAATTAATCTTGCATTACCATTTTGCAAAGACACTTTCACCCCAATGATCGATGATCCGATTCACTGCTTCCGAGGCTGCTCCGTTCCCCCAATCATAGATGGTAAATTCCCCAATTCCAATCCCGTTGGAATCGGTGTGGCCATCATGCCCATAGTTTTCCATCATAAAGCCATAATCCTGTTTTCCCAGAAATGGCCAGCGTTTTTGCCATTGCTCCTTGGTCTCTAGGTTCTCGGGAGCATACATCATGACAAAGGATGCTTTTAAGGCAGCAAGACCCCTTTGCATATAATCTTTCCGACCTAATTCTTTTCCATATTGCATGATCAGTTCAGCAAATAAGCTCTGCCTGGAATCATTCCATTCCGCATCGGCATTCATGACTCCAAAACCGCCCAGCGCATGTATATAGATAAAGGATGGTTGCCAAACAGCTTGCCACATCAGCAGTTCATCCAGCACCCTTTTTCCTTTTTGCAAATAGGAGTGGTCTGCTGTAACCTTATAAGCTTCCATAGCAGCCTGGGCCGTATAGTACATGCTCAGGGTATTTTGCTTGTACATATTGTTTCTTGCAATTTTCCGATCCACTAAACTGTCATGTCCGAATCGGCTACAGGACCAGTAGGTTTCAAAATCTTCCCAGCGTCCGACGGGAACAATTTCCTTTACGATTACATCAAGGGCTTTGAGGGCGGATGCCTTATATTTTTCATCCTTGCTGACCTGGTATAATCTCAGTAAAAAACTTACGGACATGGCAGATTCTGGAGATTTGCTCAGCAGCTCCATATCTTTCTGCTGGTTTAAATCTAGCCAAGCTGGAAAATAACCATCTGGGCGTTGTATGCTAATCAATGCATCAGCATAACGAATGGCATAATCCAATAAACGGGGATCTTTTTCCAATTCAGAATACCAATCCAGCATCAATAGAGCCGTATAGCTCATATCCAAAATATGGTAAGGAGACTCTTTTGCATTCCAGGTAAAAGGGTTACGGTTGGAGTTGCCGAAAAAGTAGGTATCCCACCCTGCCGAACGCCAATATTTTTTTCCTTCGACTTCTACTTCCTTCATTTCTGTGGCGATCAATCCCGGGAAAAAACCATTTCTCTGAGGAAAGGAAAGAGCCAATTCCTTGGTCATATTCGCATAATGCAACAGCGAATCTATATTTTTCCGCTTTGCATAGCGAAATAATCCAGAAGCCGAGCGTAAAGAATTGAACCAAGCTTGGTTCCAAATGGACCTAAACTCTCTTTCGTTGACTTCGCCTGGATAATTAGGGCTTTGAGTAACATTGACAATAAAGGTTGGAGCTCCAACCCTTTTGCCATTCAGGTCAAATTCCTGCCATACAGCGTCACGCCAATATTTAAAAGCCCATTGGTAGGTATAGTCTACATAAGCATCGAGATTATTATTTACGAAGGGCTCCCCATTTTGGTACAGTTTCTTGCTCCAATGCTGCCACATAAACTGATTTATACTGGCAAAAGGGTTTTCAATGCTAGCTGGATCTGAAGAGAATTTTACGAAAAAAGCCAAACGATAGGTTCCTGCTGGAAAATCTGTTTTTTCTTCTTTTTCATAAAGTACATGATCGGTAATCTTAGAATTTGCCTGGCCAAAGGTCAAGAGATTCTTATCGGCATTAAGATCCAGATAGCTAGGAACAGCAGCTTCTGATGTTAACAGCGACACATCCGGAATGATGGCCAAAGACTTTTGGCTGTCCTGAACAATCAAAGCCGCTGAGCGAAAAACATGTTGGGCGATGATATGGTTATCTGTAGGTGTCAGATGAGGGGACCAATGAAAACTGGGCTTAAAAGCAGGCTTTACAGCGACATAGAGCCTATCTAAGCTGGTGTCGGCCTTTATTATCCAATTAAATTCAACCCTAAAGGTATGTTTATCGATTTTTTTAAACTTGATTTCAGGATTTTGATTTTCAATCTTGGAATACTCCAGATTGGCTATGTATGGCTGGAGCAATTTTGGAATCCCTTGGCCATACGCTATGGAAGAATCCATAGCATTCAGCCAAGTTAACAAACCAACAAATATGTAAATCAAGTGAATTCTCATTTCAATTATTGTATGGTATTTACCATGGAACCATAAGTCAAATACTTTGCATAGCGTTTGTCAAAAACTTCCTTCTTTTCAGGATTGGGCGAATATTCTTTTTCAAATCCGGCTCCCATGTTATCCATGGCCTCCGTCAAGGAAGGATAGATTTTTGCTGCAGTTGCAGCCAGCATACTAGCTCCCATAGCACAGGTTTCATCTGACCGATGGACCATAATTGGTCTTTGAAGGACATCTGCCAGCGTCTGCATCACATAATCCGATTTTTTGGCTATGCCCCCAATTCCAATGACACCTTGAATAGCAACCCCTTGGCGTTCTACATGTTCAACAATAGCTCGGGAGCCAAAACAGGTAGCTTCGACCAATGCCTGAAAGATATGGACAGGATTGGTCCCCAAGTCCAAATGGAACAAGGCGGCAGTCAGTGAAGGGTTTACATCTGGGGTTCTCCTTCCATTGAACCAATCCAAGGCCAGCTCATCATCTTCTTGGATAGGCTGTTGTTTGGCCAATTCGGAAAGTTCCGAAAGTAAATTTTGCTCAAGTTCATCCCTTAAATCTGAAATGGCTTGACTACCCAGAAATGCAGTTTTTTTCATACTATTCGTGATTGGCCACAACAGCAAGTTTTTCAACCAATTGTAGACATCGCCAAAAGCGGATTGCCCGGCCTCCAGCCCTATATAGTGTGGTACGATTGACCCTTGAACCTGTCCACAGATTCCTTGGACCAATCGATCTTGTAATTCTTCTCTATCAATGACCATCATATCGCAGGTGGATGTCCCCATGACCTTGCACATATATCCAGGTTGGATTTGTGCTCCTATGGCTCCCACATGTGCATCGATCGCTCCTACGCAGATCAGAACGCTATTCTTTAACCCTAGTTTATCTGCCCAATCTGCGGATAGAACTCCAACAATCTCATCAGCGGTAAATACCTCTTTATTGATGGATTGGTATATCCTTTCCAATTTAGGGTCTAAATGGTTAAAGAATTCCAGCGGAGGATATCCCCCTAATTCTCTAGCCCATAAAGCCTTATGCCCGGCTGCACACACGTTCCTCTTTATTTTTTGTGCATCTTGTTGACCTGTCAAAAGATAGGGCAACCAATCGCTCTGCTCCAGCCAGGAATGGGTAGCGTTGTAAACTTCTTCGTCAGTCCTAGCTAAGTGGAGCAATTTTGACCAAAACCATTCCGATGAATAGGCTCCGCCACAATAGCTGAGGTAATTGACTTCAAAGTCTTGAGCTTTTCGATTGATTTCTTCCACTTCCTTGATGGAGCTATGGTCTTTCCACAGAAAAAACATGGCATTTGGATTTTCGGAAAATTCCGAGGTCAGGGCTAAGGGTTGACCACTGCTATCTATGGCTACTGGAGTGGATCCCGTAGCATCGATGGATATGGCCACTATATTAGCTTTGATTTCATCATGGACATTTGCCAAACAGCCATTCAAACAAACTTCAAGGCTTTCGATATAATCCAAGGGATGTTGACGGAATTGACTTTTTTTAGGGTCGCAATACAGTCCTTCTTTCCACCTCCTAAAGCTGGATGTTGCAGATCCAAGCACTTCACCATTAGAAGCATCGACCAGCAGAGCCCTAGCTGAATCAGTCCCAAAATCAACCCCAATAACATATGATTGTTTCATTTAACCTTCTATTAATGAACAGGATTTGACATATCTAATTTACCTTCCACTTTACCTACCCCCCAAATAGCAAACACGGCAATCACTATATAGCACATTACTGGAATAATGAACCCTGTGGCCATTGAACTATGATCGGCGATCAGGCCCATCAAAGGGGGACAGAATGCACCACCGGCAACGGCCATGACCAAAAAAGAAGACCCTTTTTTGGTGAGTGTACCCAAATTGTTGATCCCCAGTGCGAAAATGGTCGGGAACATGATGGACATGAAAAAGTAGGTCAGGAACAGTGCAAACACGGAAACCCAACCAAGGTTCATGAACACCAAAATATTTAAGATGACATTCATGATTGCGTAAAAACCCAAAAGACGATGAGGTGCGATAAACTTCATCAAATAAGAACCTGTAAGCCGACCTATCCAAAAAGCTCCCATCCCACCAAAGGCAAGGATCAGTGAAGCGGCCTGTTCGTCGTTTTTAGGCATAAAGAATTCACCGAATGAACCTAGATTGCCCATAATATTAGAAATCGGGGTTTTCAAATCGTGAATGGCATCGATCACATAATTGATGAAAAATGAGTTTGTTCCTGTCTGGGCTGCAACATATAAGAATTGGGCAATAACAGCGAAGATGAATACCGGATGCTTCAGCAGGTTCCGCATGGGCGGATTTTCCTCGTATTCCCCAGCCTCTTTCTTCTCCTTGATTTCGGGGAGTTTAATGATCAGGAAGACAATAGCAACCAATACCACGACACAGCCTATACCAATATAGGGCTGCACCAAGGAGTCAAATTTATCATGTTCGCCTTCGGCTTCCGTTCCAAAGATCATCAATCCACCGATCAAGGGTCCCAATATCCAGCCCAGACCATTGAAGGATTGGGAAATATTGATGCGTCTAGCAGCTCCATCTTTAGAACCCAGGACAATGGAATAGGGATTGGCAGCAGTTTCCAGGAATGCCAATCCACAGGCAATCACGAACAAAGCGGCCAAAAACGGGATAAATGCGGCAAGTTTGGCTGCCGGATAGAACATAAAAGCACCTATGGCAAAGAGCGCCAATCCGAATATGATGCCTTTCTGGTAACCAAATTTCTTGATAAAAAGGCCTGCCGGGATGGCCATTGCCAAATATCCGATGTACAAGGAGAACTGCACAAAGCCCGACTGCGCCTTGGACACATGCAATAGATCCTGGAAATGTTTATCCAAAACATCCAAAAATCCATGTGCGAAGCCCCATAATAGGAATAGACTGCAGATGAATAGGAATGGAACCAATAGATAGTTCCCTTCATCATCCCGAAACAATGATTTCTTGTGGTTGCTCATGTTGCTATCTATAAAGTGGTCCAAATACCTCACATGCCCGATAGTCTGCTCCTTCTGGGTCCATACCAAAGGCTGCCCAAGTTGCAGGTCTAAACAGACGGTTTGCAGGAACATTGTGCATACAGACTGGAATCCGAAGCATGGCTGCCATCGTGATCAGATCGTGCCCGATGTGGCCATAACTGATTGCCCCATGGTTGGAACCCCAATTGGCCATAACAGAATAGACATCGGAGAAGGCACCTTCCCCAGTCAATTCAGGTACAAACCAAGTGGTTGGCCAGGTTTTATCGGTACGTTCGTCCAAAACCTTATGTACTTTTTCTGGTATATCAACCGTATAACCTTCAGCTATTTGTATCGTTGGTCCTAAACCTTTTATTAAATTAATTCTGCACATGGTCACTGGCATTCCACCCTTACTCAGGAAGTTGGAGGAATAACCCCCACCCCTAAAATAATCACGGTTTGCAGGATACCAGGTTGTCGCCTTTAAACAGGCTATTGCTTCTTTATCGGAGATTTCCCAAAATGGTTTCATGACTGGTTTTCCATTGCTGGATTGTTGCCCAGTACCGTCCAGGGTAGCGGAACCAGAGTTAATCAAATGGATAAATCCGTCTTTGGCGGCACCCGTAGGTTTCCATCCACTTACTCTTTTTACGGCCTCTGGCGACCAATATGTCCTAACATCGGCAAATATTTGCGCCGTATTGGTCAAGAGGTAATTGAAGGCCATGGACACGCCATTTAATGAGTCATTCTCCGTAGCGACCATTAAAGGGCTACGGATACCGTTCCAATCGAATGAGGAGTTCAATATAGCCTCAGGAAAATCACCATTCGGCAAGAAATCGGTCCATTGCCTTTGGCCTTGGAAGCCAGAAATAAAGGCATTGTGGCCCATAGCTTCCTCGGCATGGCCCATTTCCTTCAATTTAGGATTTCCGATCATAAGGTCACGGATGATCAAGGTCATCTTTACCACAAACTCCCAGTCTTCATCCTTCTCTTTTCTGTTTTTTACCTTATGCTTTTGGTTGAAATCAGCACCTTCCTTACAATGCTTTTTGGTCCATTCCAATGCTTTTTTGAATTCTTCTTCATCATATATACATAATTGTATGCGCCGTAGTACCTCTGAAGAGTCTACATATTCATTACGCATGCCTAGATATTCCTGAAAGAATTCAGCATTTACGATGGAACCTACAATGCCCATCGAAACAGAGCCGATAGCTAGGTAGCTCTTACCGCGCAACATGGCCACAGCAAGGCCGGATTTGGCGAAGGAAAGTAATTTGTCCTTCACATCGTTTGGGACCTTGGTATCTCCCATATCTTGGACATCATGTCCATAAATGCTGAATACAGGGAGGCCTTTTTGATTATGGGCAGCAACGGTAGCCGCTAAATACACGGCACCTGGTCTTTCTGTACCATTGAAGCCCCAGATGGCTTTAGGCCGGATCGGATCCATATCCATGGTCTCTGACCCATAACACCAACAAGGGGTTACCGATAAGGAAACACCGACTTGTTCCAGATCAAACTTTTCCTGGCAATCCGCGGCCTCCTTGACCCCACCGATACAGCTATCTGCAATGACGCATTGTACAGGGCTGCCATCGGGATATTTCAGTTCAGCTTCATATAATTTTGCCACAGCCTTGGCCATGTTCATAGTGGTATCTTCCAGGGATTCCCGTATGCCGCCCCAGCGGCCATCGATAATGGGTCTAATCCCGATTTTTGGATATTTGTTCATGGTCTAGGGGTTTAGAAAGCAGTTTGAATATCTTCAACGGTTATATTAAATAACTTCTTTAACAGATTAGCAATTTGTGATTTATCTCCAACAAAATGATATACATTATGGGTATGCTCCAGCTTTTCTGAAGGTTTCAGGAAAGCAGCGGGTGAAACACTTTCGATTTCGTAGAAAGGTCCCATTTGGCTTCCATCTTCCAATGGTCCATCGTTATAGGCATTGACGGCATCTCCTAAGAAAGGATCCTTTTTGGTGGTCCATTCCTGGTTCAAATAGACCTTGCTTGAGTCGATGCTGAATTTGGTTACGGTCAGGATTCCATTGGCTAGATCGTAACTTCCGGCAATGTTTTTTGCTCGAGAAGGCGACAGTCCCAATTTGCCTCTTGACTTTCCATCTGCCTTGAAATAGAGTATTCCTGCTTTATAGCTGATTCTATCCTTATCGATTTCTCCAAAATAATCGGTCGTGGCGACCTTTCCTTTCGCAGACTCCTCATAAGGGACAAGAATAACGGTGCTGTCAGTCGGCATAAACATATCCAGGCTCCAAAGACATGGTGCTCCAGTTTCTTTGGTCCAAGCCTCTTTTCCAGTATTGCTGATGCTGTTGATGCTGCTAAATCCTACCGTTTTTACCTGATCGGATAGTTGAATACCTAGATCGGTTTCGATCTGTGAATTGCTCAACATCTTGATATCCCTGTTAAGCTTCATGCTGAGCACGGTGCCTGCATAATTTTTCAATTCCGCAGTTTTCTCCATGCTGGCTGAATTTCCAGTTGCGGAGAGCAGGGTCCAAGCCTCCGTGTCGATGGCAGTTGGTGTTTTCCAGTTATCATAGACCATTTCACTTCCTTTTTCGAAGTATAGGGAAAATGGGCCTCCTTCTGGACCTAACCAGAGGCGGTCTTCCCCACCGTAGGCATTCATATGGGGATCAACCGGCGCAGAGAAGGCTTTGTAATTTACCCAGCCAAAACTTTTACCGTCAGGCCCATCTGCGGTTGAGGTAAATACCTTGCCCTGATATTTTGGGGAGACCAAGATCTGCCCTAGTCCACTTTCATTGCTCAAAATCAAAATGCTATCATACTTCTGCAGGAATTGCAGGTCGTAGCCAAATTGCCCTTCATTATAGTTGGTGCTCACGGTATCCTGGATTGATGATTCTTGTTTTTTGGTTTCTTGGCAGGAGCTGGCCAACAAAACTGCCGAAACTCCAATAAATGCATGTAGCCATGTTTTTTTCATAGAAATTTAGTTTACTTCTAGATCGTTTTTGGATGGTAGATTTGGAAATTTGTTATGGGGTTCGGATTGGTACCAATAGGCAACAGAGATCATATCGGACTTCTGCGGTAGGTATCTCCCTTCCGAACGCCATCCTAAATCTTGAATGGTCACTTTTAGGTCCCCATCGAACCTCACGGGATCCATGATATGCCAACGGTACATTCCAAAGCGCGCCTGGGACTCATATACGCCGTCAGGACGAATTACTTGGTGCAAGCCAGCGTATGGGGTGGAATATTCTTGATATTGCCTTGTGGCCTTGTTTTCGAAGTTGTAGGAACCACAGAAATAATCCTCCAGACCTGTTCCAACAATCGTTGCATAATCCTTATCACCATCCATAAAGAATTTGATCTCACCTTCTCCCCACCAACCTATGTTGTTGACCCCTACCCCTAAATATGTTCCTACGTACTGTCCTTTTCCTTTGATTCCATCGATTATAGTGTGTAAAGAGCCTTGGGTTGGATTTGACCGACGGTATTGGGCATGGAAATACCCTTCATCTTCAGGAACCTCGGTTACGGCATAGTCTATCTGGTAATACAGGTTCATGGGTTCGCTGGAAATATTTTCCATAGTAATCTTGGCACTTTTCCGAAATGGCATCTTCCAATAGGAATTGAATGCACTTCCTGGATTAACGGTCATCGCCAATGAATTCAATGGTGCGAAACGATGCCAAGCCATTCCAAAGAATGGTCCTACAGGAGATTCCACCGAAGGAGTTGACTCGCCATCCCAATAAATTCTGAAAATCGTGTGGTTCCAATTTCCTGTTGGAGTCATCCACATGTGCTGAATTACCCCTGATTCATTGATTTCGGCCATGGTGAAGGTCTCGCCAGGTGCAATCGTGATATAGGGATTTACCTTCCAACCCACTCCTAGCTCCCTAGAAGCATGCGAAGCATTGGCAACATTCTTTTGACCAGCCTGTTTCGCTGGATCTGCCATTCCTCCTTTCCCCTTGGCACCTGTAAAGTTTTCTGGACTAATTGACCTGGTTTTGGCATTGGAAAGTTTGGAAAGGTTTCCCAAACTCATATCTATTCCATTAAATGGCTGCTTTTGCTGGGCATAGGACATGCCACAGAGTAATAAGGAAGCTAATAACAATTTAATTTTCATGATTTATTTATTAGTTGATTATTCAAATGTTCAATTGGAAATCACATTCTATTTTTGAAAAGAGCTACCAAATCTCTCGGTTAGTTAAGGATTCTGGCTATTGCTTTAATCGTTTAAGCATCTTAAGCATAAAAGAAGACTGCTCAAGACAATTCAAATAAAACAAATGCGGAACTTTTCAGTTTATAATTACACAATGTTAATGCTTAAACGTTTAATATCAAAATAAAATCTAAAAATTTTAAGTCCGAATCTGATAAGAACTAAAGGTTAGAAATGGGATTTTACTTCAAAAACTGGAGTTGTTTTAGATAGAACAAGATTTTGAATGAAGTAAATCGTTTGTAACAATTTATATTGGAGGAAAGGTATAAAAAAGAGCTGCTTAATGAAAGCAGCTCAATTGAGTTTACTAAAGGTTGATTACAAATATATCTTGTTATACTTAGTCATTGATCAAAGCCCTATCTAGGTGCACATAGCCCCCATCCACATGGATTAACTGACCTGTGGTATGGCTTGATCGATCCGAAAGTAAGAATACAGCCATATTGGCAATTTCTTCCACGGTAGTCATCCGGTTTTCAAGCGGAATCCTGCTCGTAATTTTTTTCAATGTTTCTTCTGGATTAGGAATGGTTTTTATCCAGCTTTCATATTGCGGTGTCATGCTTTCTGCAACGACAATAGCATTGACCCGAATGGAATACGGCAGCAATTCGACTGCCCATTCCCTTGTCAAAGCATTTCTTCCACCATTGGAAGCTGCATAACCGGATGTCCCCCCTTGTCCAGTTTCAGCAGTTTTAGAAGTAATGTTCAATATACTCCCTTTGCTTTTCTTCAATTCTGGGAGACAATGATGCGCCATCAGGTAGTAATGGACCAAACTATTGTGCAGGGACTTTACAAAAGAGTCATAATCGCCAGTTTCTAGGCTTACACCATCATTCAAGCCTGCATTATTCACCAATCCATCTATCCTGCCCCACTTAGCTATTACTGCATCAACGGCCTTATTACAGTCTTCTGGATTTGTTAATTCAGCCTGGACCGCGAAGGATCTAAAGCCTTTTGTAGCTAACTCCTCCTCTACGGCAAGGTTGTCTTTTTCCTTTCTCCCAATAATTACCGGAATCGCTCCTTCTTCAGCTAATAGCTCAACAATTCCCTTTCCAATTCCTTTGGCACCACCGGTAACCAAGACCACTTTATCTTTTAAATTTAAGTTCATATAAACTATTTTAAACCGTAGAACTTCACTGCATTATCTCCCCAGAAGCCTTTCAACTCCTGTTCCGAAAAATCACCTAACCGATGCTCAACAATCTTAAGCGCATCCTCATAACTACCGGCCAACAAGCACACCGGCCAATCAGACCCGAACATCAATCTTTCCTTACCAAAGCATTGAATGACATGGTCCAGGTACTCCGTAAAGTGATCCAACTTCCAATGTTTCCAATCTGCTTCTGTGCCTAGTCCTGAAATCTTACAATGAACATTCGGATAGGAAGCCAATTGTTCGATATAGCTCGCCCATTCCGTAAATTCCTGGGATTTGATTGGCGGTTTTGCAATATGGTCCAAAACAAAAGCTTGATCCGGATTGGCCGCCACGCATTTTAAGGAACTTTGGTAATGCCTTGGGCGCAACAGAAGGTCATAGGTGTATTTATATTTGGTCAATGCGGCCATACCGCGCAAGAATTCATCCCTATGGAGAAAGTCAGGGTCATCCTCAGCTTCAACGATGTGCCTGAATCCTTTGATGACCTGATGTTTTGAGAAGTTTTGGAGATGCTCTTCTACATTTTCAGACCTGAGATCCACCCATCCAACGATACCCTTGATCAAGGCATAGACTTGGGATAACTCCAGCAAAAACGCTGTCTCCCGAAAGGATTGGTCTGCCTGAACAGCTACAACACCATCAAAATCCAATTGCTTTAGGGTCCCAGAAATATCATTGGGAAGGAAATTCCGTTGAATTACCGACATTTCATCCGTAATCCAAGCGTCCTTTACGGGATCAAATAACCAAAAATGTTGATGAGTATCTATTCTCATGGTCTCTTTTAATTTTTGCGGAAAGCGATTACTTCCTGACGTTGCTCGCCAAGGTAATCTGCCCCTAATTCAACCACATCACCTTCTTTCAGGTAAATTGGAGGATCAAAGCCCAAGCCAACACCGGCAGGTGTTCCTGTCGAGATCACATCCCCTGGTAACAGGGTCATGAACTGAGAGACATAGGAAACTACAAATGGCACATTGAAGATCAGGTTGGCGGTATTTCCGTTTTGATAGGTCTTGCCATTCACTTTCAACCAAAGCTTTACATTGTTGATATCAGGAATTTCATCAGTAGTGGTCATAAATGGGCCCATAGGCGCGAAGGTGTCACAACCTTTCCCTTTATCCCATGTTCCGCCACGCTCCAATTGGTATTCACGCTCTGAAACATCATTGTGAAGAACATAGCCAGCAACATAGTCCAAGGCTTTAGATTCTTCGACGTAAGATGCTTTCTTTCCGATAACAATGCAGAACTCAACCTCCCAATCGGTCTTGATTGAATTCTTCGGAATCATCACTTGGTCATTAGGACCTACCAATGCAGTAGTGGACTTCATAAAGATAATCGGCTCTGCTGGTATCTTAGCACCAGTTTCTTCCGCATGGTCTTTATAGTTCAAGCCAATACAAACGATCTTGGATGGTCTTGTGAATGGAGCCCCCAATCGAGATTCTGCAGGAATCTCAATCAGTTTCCCATGATTCGCTTTCACAAACTCCTCCAAACGAGCTAGTCCATTGTCTGTAAAAAACTCCTCGTTATAGTCTCCGCCAAATGCCGAAACATCATAATTCTTTCCATCGATGTTCACACCGATCTTTTCTCTTCCTGATTCTCCGTATCTGATTAATTTCATTTTTCTATACTTTTATTGACAATAGACTCAAGACACGAGACATAAGAACAATCAAGTCACCAAAGTCTAATGTCTTTTATCTATTATCTTATGTCTATTTTAATTATTCAACTTAACAAAACCTCCATCGATAGCATAGTCATTACCAGTAATAAACGATGCATCATCTGAACAAAGGAACAAGGCTAATTTTGCAATTTCTTCCGGCTCTGCCATACGTCCGATAGGTTGGGTTTTTGAGAGCTTCTCAAACATTTCGGCTTCTTTACCAGGATAGTTTTTAGCGATGAAGCCATCTACAAATGGCGTATGTACTCGTGCCGGCGAAATGGAGTTTGATCGGATATTATCTTTCAGGTAATCCTTAGCTACGGATAAACTCATGGCAAACATGGCTCCTTTACTCATGGAATAAGCAAAGCGATCAGGAATACCAACAAGGGTCGCAATGGAAGCCAAATTCAAGATTGCTCCACCTCCATTAGCCTTCATCACTGGAACGACCGCAAATAAGGCGTTATAAGCGCCTTTTATGTTCACTTGGTAAATCCGGTCCATATCTTCTTCAGTACACCCTTCTAGGTTACCTACGTGCGCTATACCGGCGTTATTCACCAATATATCTACCTTGCCAATCTGCTTTACTACATCCAGTACTTCAGCTTGCTTGCTCACATTACAAGTATGGACTTCACATTTTCCGCCTTCGTCTTCAATCAACTTCTTGGTTTCTTCCCCACCGGTCGGGTTCAGATCCAAAATATGTACAACTGCTCCCTCCTTGGCAAACAAAGTGGAAATGGCTTTTCCTATCCCACTTGCTCCGCCTGTCACAATCGCTACTTTATCTTTTAGCCTAGACATAATTATTTCTATTTAAAGGTTTTATTATTATTTACTAAAGTGAAACTCCACGTCTCCAAGGAATAAAATCATCCTGACCAAGCTTAACTGCTTTTGCCGTTTCTTCACCACTCGCAACCGCAATGACATAATTCAAGATGCGGTGTGCCGCTTCCTCAATGCTTTCTTCCCCGTCGATAATAGTCCCACAGTTCAGGTCGATTGCATCATTCATTTTATTATAGACTTTCGTATTGGACGCCACCTTGATAACTGGAGTAATCGGATTTCCAGTTGGAGTTCCCAACCCTGTAGTGAACAAAACCACATTGGCTCCGGCAGCAACTTCCGCCGTCGTACTCTCTACATCATTTCCAGGAGTACATAGCAGGTTTAAACCAGGACCGTTTGCCAATTCAGGATAATCTACCACTGCTGCCACGGGAGAAGTCCCTCCTTTCTTTGCGGCACCAGCTGATTTAATCGCATCCGTAATCAATCCATCCCGGATATTTCCTGGCGATGGGTTCATGTAGAAACCAGAACCATCAGCCTCTGCTTTTGCATTGTATGTACGCATTAACTGAATAAACTTTTCTGCGGTAGGTTCGTCAATACAGCGATCGCTCAATTCCTGTTCTACGCCACACAACTCTGGGAATTCCGAAAGGATGACCGAGCCACCTAGGCTTACCAGCATATCAGAAAGGTATCCTAAAGCAGGATTTGCCGAAATACCGGAAAAACCATCAGACCCTCCACACTCCAACCCTATGCACAATTTATCCAACCCTGCTTCTTTGCGTTCCAATTTATTCGCCTCTACCAAACCAGTGAAGGTGGATTTGATAGCTTTCTGCATCAACTCTTGCTCTGTTCCTTCAAACTGTTGCTCAAAAACGAACAGCGGTTTATCAAAATGAGGATCCCGTTTTGCAATCTCAGCTTTCAAGATAGAAGCTTGCGCATGTTGACATCCTAGACTCAACACTGTCGCTCCAGCAACATTGGGATGCGTAATGTATCCAGCCAATAGGCCACATAGGGCATCCGAATCCATCCTAGTTCCACCGCAGCCCATATCATGGTTCAGGAATTTCACGCCATCTACATTGGAAAAAAGTCTCTTTTTAGACTTGTTCTCTCTCGCTGCACTCAGGTCCACAGTCATCAGATCATCTACGGAAGCTCCACTTTGATATCTGGAAATCAACTCATCAACCTCATCCGAATAATCTTTCGATTCAACTTGGTAACCTAATTTCTCTTCCAATGCCGACTTCAAGGTCAACACATTCCTGTTCTCACAGAACACCAATGGAATAACCAACCAATAATTAGCCGTCCCTACCAACCCATTGCTCCTATGGTAGCCTCGGAATGTCCTGCCTAAGAATGCAGATACATCAGGCTTATGCCATTCTAATTTTCTATCGCCAAGTTTAAAATCGTCAGCGGCATGGCGCAGGTTATTCACATCCAGCAACTCCCCACTTTGCAGGTCTTCATTCACCTTCCCCACCAAAACGCCGTACATATAAACCTCATCGTCCTTTTGGAAAGGATCTATGGTAAACTTATGCTTGGCAGCCACAGCCCTTTTCAGGCTGATTTCTTTCCCTTCAAATTCCAGGGAATAGCCAGCTGGCAGGTCGCGAAGAGCTACCAGGACATTATCTTTAGGATGGATTTGTAAAAACTCCAATCTCTCTTTTTCCATTTGGTACTATAATTCAAATATTTGTTCCATCATTACCCATTTTTCTCCAGGTTTAGATCCTGGGATAGACTGCTGGTATTTCCACATCAACTGCTCCCAAACCTGTACAGCAGGATTCTCAGCGTCCATCTTATCTTTTCGCTCAAAGCTAAAGCTCTCATCAACCTCCATGATCATAAACAGGCGATTAGCAAAGCGATATATATCCATTACCGTGACGCCAGCATCGGTAATCGACTTTTTGATCTCAGCAGAAACTCGCTTATGGTGATCTTCATATTCGGCGATCATTTTCGGATCATCAACCAGATCCAAAGCCATGGCATATCTTTTAATACTCATAATCTATTTATCAATGTCCCTGTTTAACAATTAGCTTATCGCTCTTGTTTTGGGTAGCGAACAAGGCCACCACCAAGAAACAAACCAAAACCACAAAATAACCGTATTGCATATGTCCGGTCAAGTCTGACACATACCCTAACACCGGAGGCAATAAAGCCCCACCGACGATGGACATAATGATCAAACTTGACGCAGATTTAGTATCCGCACCGGTACCTTCCACCCCAATCGCAAAGATCGTTGGAAACATGATCGACATAAAAAATGCTATGGCAACCATACTGTAAAGCGTGATGACACCTGTACCAAAAATACACAATAAGGTCAGTAAGGCTGAGATTCCGGCATAATACAACAACAGTTTAGCCGGAGCGATATAACGCATAAAGAAGGTACCAACAAACCTTCCTAACATAAACATCAAGCCAGCAACCCCTGCATAGTATTTAGCATCTTTAGCTTCAATACCTGACACCTCCACGGCATATACAATCAAAAAACTCAACACACAGACCTGTGCACCAATATAAAAGAACTGTGCTAGGACCGCCCAAGCCACGTTTTTATGTCTCAAAGCCTTTAAAAATCCTTTTCCTTCGCCCTCTTCTTCCTTTACTTCAGGCAACTTGATGAAGAAAAAGATCAATGCAACTACCAAAATAATGATCCCCAAAATAACATAAGGCCCTTTTACCACGGCAGTTTCCGTCTGTATATAGGCCAAACGTTCCGCATCAGTCAAGGCCGCAACCTGTTCAACGGTTTTAGGATCTTCCGTCAGAATAAACTTCCCTCCGACGATCGGAGCAACAAAAGCAGCCAAACCATTGAAGGATTGGGCAAAATTCAGACGTTGGGTGGCTGTATTAGGATCTCCTAAGACAGTCATATAAGGGTTTGCAGCGGTTTCCAGAATCGTGATTCCACAGGCCACCACGAATAAAGCCGAAAGAAAGAACATATAGCTCATCGTATTGGCAGCCGGCACAAACAAAAAACACCCTACCGCAAAAAGGATCAATCCCACTAAAATTCCCACCTTATACCCATACTTCTGCATAATCAGACCGGCCGGAATACCCATGACCAAATAAGCAATAAACACTGCTGAATCCACCAAAGAGGCCTGAAGATGGGTCAAACTGAACGCACTCCTGAGGTGAGCTATCAATATAGGGTCCAGGTTATGGATAAATCCCCAGAAAAAAAACAGGGACGTGATTAATACGATAGCTATAGTGTTACTCCTATTGTTCATAGTGTGGAATATAATTGAGAAACTAAATACGAGATATTTCAGCAAAAAGTATTGAACTATATTACCTAATTAATAAACTATTTTACCATTCACAGCCTTTGCAATTCAATTTTTATGAATAAATTAGACATTATGATCATCAAACAACTCGCCGTTCCCAAAACTGAGAATCAAAGTTTCCAGATGCGAAGGGATTATTTCCCCAAGCACCAATCCATTTGGCATTATCACGAAGAATGGGAACTGGTGTATGTGAAGAAAGGATCGGGAACTCTTTTTATTGGTGACCGGATAAAAAGTTTTCATGCAGGAATTGCAGTGCTCATCCCCTCCCAGATTCCCCATTATTGGCTTTTTGATGAAATATCCAATCCTGAAAAACCTGAAGAACCCATAGATTGTATTGTAGTCCATTTTATTCAGGACTTTGGCATAGAAAAGTTTTTACAAGCTCCTGAGCTGGTACAGATTAAACAGTTGCTGGATCAAACGAGCAGAGGCAGGTACATCCCCATTGAACAGGAAGGTTTATTTGACCTGCAGATCCAGAAATGCATCCAATCCAGTGGAATGACCAAGTTTTTCCTCTTATTGGAATGCTTGAATCAGCTATCCGACCTATTAGCAGAGGAGTTGATCAGCACTAATTATTCCATCCTCAATCAGTCAGAAGACCAATTTCGGATGAATAGTTTAATGGGCTACATTCGTGAAAACTACAAACACAGAATCATGCTCCAGGACCTGGCCAAGGTTGCCGGAATGACCGAAAACTCTTTTTGCCGATATTTTAAGAATAAAACAGGAAAAACCCCGGTGCAATTCATTAATGAAGTCAGGATATCACATGCCTGTTTTCAATTGCGGAACAGCAACATTAGCCTGAAAGAAGTATGCTATGACTCTGGATTCAATAATTTTGTGAGCTTCCACAAGTCTTTTAAGAGCATTACAGGCACCACGCCCAATCAATTCAGGACTTAATTACGAAGTAAATAATTCCTCGATATTTTTTCTCGAAAGCTCCCTTTTTTATTTTTTCAATTCATATTAAACGATATTTTTGCAGGCAGAATCACACTGCCATGAACAAACTATACAGATTTTTAAATTTACATTTTGGAGAAGAAGCGAAGGACAAGGTTTTGGAAAACGTCACTTCCAGCATATCTTTTCGCGGGGCCAATGTATGGATTTTGGCATGTGCCATTGTCGTTGCCTCGGTTGGACTGAATGTAAACTCCACGGCTGTCATCATTGGTGCCATGTTAATTTCTCCATTGATGGGCCCTATTGTGGGCGCCGGCTTTGCCTTAGGGACCTATGACTTCACTCTATTGAAGAAATCGATCAAGAATCTGGCTATCGCCACGGTTGTCAGTCTATTTGTTTCCTTTGTATACTTTCTTTTAAGCCCTTTTAAGGAAGCGCAATCAGAATTACTGGCTCGTACCGCTCCAAACATTTACGATGTCCTCATCGCATTCTTTGGTGGCTTAGCAGGCGTCATAGCATTGACCAGGGTCGAAAAGGGAAACCCTATCCCCGGGGTTGCGATTGCTACCGCCCTTATGCCGCCCCTCTGTACAGCTGGATATGGCCTCGCCATCGGTAATTTCAGTTATTTCGGTGGAGCACTTTACCTTTACACCATCAACTGTTTCTTTATCTGTATCTCAACCTTCTTGATTGTTAAATTCCTGAAATACCCTAAGGTAAAATTCGTGGATGAAGCCAAGGAAAAACGCATTACAAGAACCATCAGTACCCTGATCTTGGTAATCCTAATACCCAGCTTCTATTTGGCTTACCTCCTACTACAGGAAAAGAAATACAGCCAAAACGTTGATAATTTCATCCAAAATGAATTTGTGAACAAGGGCTACACCTTGATTTACGAGAACACCTATTTCAATAGCAGACCCAAAAAGATTGAACTTGCCTTCCTGGACAAGAAATTCGACTCTTTGGAAATCAAGGACCTCAAAATGAAGCTAGCATCTTATCATCTTGAAAACACCGATCTCCTGATCAGACAGGACAGCACAGACCTCAAAAGGGATATTTTGGCAGAGATCAACAGGCAATCTAGAAATGTGTCAGAAAAAGATGTGACGATCCAGAATCTAAGGAAAGAACTCTCTTCCTATACCTTCGATGACCAGAACCTGATCAAGGAAATCAATATCCTATTCCCCGAATTGGCACCCTACAGCATAGGAAAACAACTGTTCGTGGTTTCACCCGATAGCAGCCACTACCAAAATATCATTACTTACAATGCTCAAAAGGATATAAATGCAGAGGAACTTGGCAAATTAAAGAAATGGCTGGAAAACAAATTGGAAACCGGCAATATCCAAATCGTCAGGACTAATTCACAATAAACAAAGGGAGGCATTTATCGGCCTCCCTTTGTTTATTACTTATATTCTTTCTTGGAATTTAAGGCGAGATAGCCAAACACTCCAGCTAATAATGAAGTCAGTAAGATCGAAAGCTTAGCCTCAGAAACATGCTCTGGATCATTGAAGGAAAGGATGGCGATAAAGATGGACATGGTAAAACCAATACCAGCCAACAGCCCTACCCCAATAATATGCTTCCAATTACTTCCTTCAGGCAGAGAACTTAGTTTAGCCTTCGTACATAAAAAGGAAGTTAATAGGATTCCGATCGGTTTCCCGACCAATAAGCCCAATGAAATCCCCAATCCTAAGCCAGAAGTCAGTCCGCCCAACATTTCCTTTTCCAGGGTAATATTGGTATTGGCAAAAGCAAAAAGTGGAATGATCAAGAAGTTAACCGGCTTGGTCAAGGCATGCTCCAAACGCTCCAATGGCGATTCAATAGCCGTATCATTAGTAGGAATGGTCATAGCCACCAAAACCCCAGCAATAGTAGCGTGGATACCAGAATGATGGATGAAATACCAAATAAACACACCCGGAATCAAATACAGATAAGGATTCAGCACATTGAATTTGTTCATCAGGATCAAAACTACCATTCCTGCAACTGCATAGTATAGGTAGGTCAATTCAATTCCCGAAGAATAGAAAAACGCGATCACCAAGATAGCGATCAAGTCATCCACGATAGCCAAGGCAGCAAGGAATATCTTAAGACTGGAAGGAATCCTGTTTCCCAAAAGATTGATTACTGCCAATGCAAAAGCAATGTCCGTAGCCATTGGAATACCCCAACCGCTTGCAGTCTCCTGTCCAGCATTAAAGGACAAATAGATCAATGCAGGCACAACGGCACCGCCTATGGCACACAAAATTGGCAAACTTGCCTTTTTGGGTGAAGACAGTTCACCTTCCACGATTTCGCGCTTGATCTCCAGACCAACCAATAAAAAGAAAACGGCCATCAGACCATCATTGATCCACAGTAGAACCGAATATTTCAAGTGTATGGATTCCGTTTCGAAACCTAGTGGCAGGTCCAAAAGATTTTGAAGGGCTGCCGCCAAGGGACTATTTGCAATGATCATGGATAGGATAACACATAGAAACAACATGATCCCGCCCGCGTTACTCGACGCAAAGAAATCCTTAAAAACGTTCAGATTAATTAATTTAGCCATAGGTAATTATATATTTTTATTTTTCTCCCAAATCCCCACATCTGAAAACTTCGTTTCAGCATTATTAAATACCGGATCTTTTCCTTCCTTTCGTTGTTGGTTATAATCCTTGAAAAGTTTCAAGACCTTATTGTGCAACAAAATAATGGCGATCATGTTTAGCCAAGCCATCATTCCTACGCCAATATCGCCCAGATCCCAGGCCATCTTCGCTGTCGAAATACATCCTAGATAGACCGAACCCAGTATCATCACCCGCAAAACCCAGATCAAGGCAGTCCTGCTCCTGTTTTTTCCAATAAAGCTTACATTACATTCGGCGATATAGTAATAGGCCATAATCGTTGTAAAAGCAAAAAACATCAATGCAATGGCGATGAAACCCGCCCCTAGGGAAGGGAAGTGCTGCGAAACGGCCAATTGGGTAAACTCCGGTCCTGCTTCAATACCAGGGATGTGCTGCACAATAAAACCGCCTGCCGAATCAGCTACATTATATTGACCTGTAAACAGGATCATCAACGCCGTAGCCGTACAAACAAATAAAGTATCCACATAAACTGAAAAACCCTGCACCAAACCCTGTTTTACAGGATGGCTCACTTCGGCAGCCGCTGCTGCATGTGGCGCAGTACCTTGACCGGCTTCATTGCTATAGATCCCTCGTTTTACCCCCCAAGAAATCGCAGAACCCACAATCCCGCCAAATGTGGCATCCAGATTCAAGGCTGACTGGAAGATCAATTTAAAAACTGCCGGAACTTGTTGGATGTTTAGGATGATGATGACAACGGCCATTAAGATGTAGGCACCGGCCATAAATGGAACCACATATTCGGCAACCTTAGAGATCCTTTTTACACCTCCGATAATGATAAAACCCAATAAAAGCGCTAAAAAGATCCCGATAACCATTGGTGAAAGGTCAAAGGCAGACTTCATGGCCAAGGCAATGCTATTGCTCTGTACACTTGGCAATAAGAAACCCGTACTGATAATGGTCACAATGGCAAATATCCAAGCAAACACCTTACTCTTTAACCCTTTTTGGATATAATAGGCCGGTCCCCCGCGATATTGCCCATCCTTTTCCTCCTTATACAATTGTCCAAGAGAGGCCTCAATAATAGCCGATGAACTTCCCAAGAAAGCAATGATCCACATCCAGAACACGGCACCCGGTCCACCCATTCCAATGGCTGTAGCCACACCAGCAATGTTTCCTGTCCCTACTCGTCCCGATATGGCCAATGAAAAGGCCTGAAAAGAAGATATTCCCTTTTTAGAACTATTGCCCTTAAAGAGAAGGCGGATCATCTCTTTCAAATAAATTAACTGGGGAAATTTAAAGCGAACCGTAAAATACACCCCTGCCAAAAGGCACAAGTACACCAAGGCATCACTCCAAACTATACTATAAATTTTGTCTATAATTTCCTGCATAAATCCGTCCCTCAATTGGTAGGTCCGCTAAAATATAGAATACTTCCAACGCTTTACAGAATTATTGCATAGATAATCTCTATATATCACGCTAATTTTATAGAAAGAATTGACCCAATTTTTCTATAAAATACAAGCAGAAAATTTAAGGAAAGGATAATTTTAACCAATATCAAAACAAAAGAAAAAGCATCTTGCTCCAGTTTTACCCTTCCTCAAGATGCTTCTTACATTTCAGAAAATATGTTCTATTTAGATTTTTCTTCTGTAGACTTTACTGTGGTCTTATGTTTCCATGGATCTCTAGGCCTTTTTTTACCGTATGAACCCATGATGATCTTTCCTTTTCTACTTTTTTTATCTCCTTTTCCCATAAGCTTGTTATTATGTAATTGTTAAATAAAAATATATTTTGGATTCTCAAGTTACTAAAAATGAGACATATTACAAAATGAACAAAAAGGGAATGGCCATAAACAAAACAGGGTTATGGCAAAACCATAACCCTGTTTAAATACCCCATGGAGGCGAGCTTATCCTCTACTGTTGTAGTTTGGTGCCTCTTTAGTGATTTGGATGTTATGAGGATGAGACTCACGCAATCCGGCACCTGTGATACGAACAAACTTCGCTTCTTGTAATTTTTCAATGGTTGCAGCACCACAGTAACCCATGGAAGCACGTAATCCACCAATATATTGGTAAACTACTTCTGCCAAGGTCCCTTTATATGGTACACGACCTACGATTCCTTCTGGAACCAATTTCTTGATATCATCTTCCACATCTTGGAAATAACGGTCTTTAGAGCCTTTTTCCATAGCTTCTACAGAACCCATTCCACGATAGGACTTAAATTTTCTACCTTCTAATAGGATAGTTTCCCCCGGTGCTTCTTCAACACCGGCAAACAATGAACCAGCCATAATGGTATTTGCGCCGGCAGCAATTGCTTTCGCAATATCTCCGGTCTGTTTGATACCACCGTCAGCGATCAAAGGAACTCCAGTTCCTTTTAAAGCCTTAGCAACTTCATAAACGGCATACAATTGAGGAACACCTACACCAGCAATGATACGGGTTGTACAGATTGATCCGGGACCAATACCCACTTTAACCGCATCTGCACCAGCGTCTGCTAACATTTTCGCCGCATCTCCCGTTGCAATGTTCCCGACGATCACCTGTAGGTTCGGATATGCAGCCTTTACCTCTTTCAATTTATTGATAACCCCTAGGGAATGTCCGTGTGCAGTATCAATGGTAACCACATCAACACCTGCTTTAACTAAAGCTTCAACACGTTCTAGGGTATCTGGAGTAACCCCTACCGCTGCACCAACCAATAGACGACCATGTTCATCTTTTGCTGCATTTGGATAGTGTTTGTATTTTTGAATGTCTTTAAAAGTAATCAATCCTTTCAAGACACCGTTTGTATCAACTACAGGAAGTTTTTCAATCTTATGGTTCTGAAGGATCTCTTCAGCCTTGATCAAATCGGTCCCTTCAGGTGCAACCACCAAATTGGTTTTGGTCATCAGCTCACTTATCGGGCGAGCCATGTCTTTTTGGAAGCGAAGGTCACGGTTTGTAACAATCCCAACCAATTTGCTTTCCAAATTAATAACCGGAATACCACCGATTTTATGATCTTTCATGATCTGAAAAGCATCACCTACCGTGGCATTTTCCAATAAGGTAACCGGATCTTGGATCATTCCGCTTTCAGAACGCTTTACTTTGCGCACTTCAGCAGCTTGTTCCGCGATGGTCATATTCTTGTGTAACATACCGATTCCGCCTGCCTGAGCAATCGCTATCGCTAGATCAGCACCTGTTACGGTGTCCATAGCGGCCGATACCAAAGGAATATTTAATTTGATTTTCTTAGTTAAGAATGTACTTGTGTCAACGTCACGAGGTAAGATTTCTGAATATGCAGGAATTAATAATACATCGTCGTAGGTAAGTCCTTCTTGTACGAATTTTTGTGGATCTAATTGCATAGCAAATATTAAATGGGGTTTCCTATTTGCGAGGCAAATTTACGAAAATTTATAAAATAATAAAACTCTAAATAACTATTTACATAAAATCGACATTCAGGCATAACTACCGGAAAACAGGTAATTGAGCAATTAGTTAAAGGAATGTTAAATTTTTGGCAAGCTAATTGCTAATCATGTATAAATTAAAGTTTAATTAACACAATATTTATGAAAAAGACATTACTATCATTAGCAGCTGCAGCTGCATTAGTTTTTGGTTTTAACGAAGCAAAAGCTCAGACTCCTTATAAAACAGCAATCGGTTTAGCTATTGACTTAGGTGATGGCGCTACTTTGTTCGGTCCACAGATCAAACATTCATTCGGTGGCAACAATGCTGGTAACGCGCAAGTTTTATTCGGTGATAACTTCACCGCAGTTGGAGCTGACTACTCTTACAACCAACAATTCGCTGGTACTAACGGCTTAGGATGGTATGTAGGTGTTGGTCCTCAGTTAGGTTTCGGTGGTGATGAGACTTGGTTTGCTGTACGTCCAGCTGCTGGTCTTGAGTACAAAATCCCTGCTGCTCCTTTAGCATTACATTTTGACTGGAAACCTTGGTGGAACCTTTCTCACGAATCAAACTTCGAAGCTGCTCGTTTTAGCTTAGGATTTAAATTCACTTTGAAATAAGCTGAATTAAAATGTATAAAAAAGGCTTTTCGGATAGCGAAAAGCCTTTTTTAATGGATCAAATCCTAGACACTAAAAACCCTTGAACCATTCCTGGAACATGGGTCCAACCACTGGAACTGCATTTTCCTTCCCATTGATAGCTCCGATCAATCCGATTACCCAAAAGATAAACAGTGCGGTGAAGACTACATAAGCTACAATCCCTCCTACTCCAGGTATATAGTGCAATACCCCAGCAACAAGGCCAAGGATAAACAAGCCTAGGTTTTGGCGAATATGAAACTTGACAAAGGGATCGTTCTTGTCCCTGTTCATCAAAAATGCCACTAACAAACCAATCCAAGTCAAGTAGGATACGACACCTAATGTCTTATTGTCCTGAATCTTTTCTTCGTTCAATTTCAAATCATTTCTCTCCATATTATTATTGTTTATTTATTTAATAGTTAGTTATTAGTCAATGATCATCGATCAGTGCTGCAAACTTATCGAAATGGATCAAAGGAAAACATCCCTGAATTCAGGGCATTTTAGGGTAATTGAACAAGGCATTAGTCAGAAGATTGTGGAAAAGATTGCTAGGTTATCGCCAATATGTTTAACCCAATAATAATACAGAAAATTAGGAATTTGACGATTCCATTCTAATTGAAAATGAAGACAATATTTAATAACAACTTTTTCCGTATTAAGTTTGATATACTATTTTCATTATATAATTTTTTTATACCTTTGCGAATCTTGGTAAAATATTATTAAGCTTAAAAAAAACATAAAAAACCATAATTTATTACGATTAGACAATGAGTAAAGGGCTGATTAAATTTTTGGTGATAGTGGTTTCCTTAGCGTGCCTCTACTCCTTATCATTCACTTTTGTAACTAGAAAAGTTGAGAAAGACGCAGCGGAATACGCCAAAGGCGACATGGCTAAAGAAAAAGCCTACCTAGATTCCATTGCTGGTGAGGAAGTATATAATATAGGTATTGCTAAATTCACTTATCGCGAAGCAAAATCCAATGAAATTGCGCTAGGCTTGGACCTAAAAGGTGGTATGAACGTTACAATGGAAATTTCATTGAACGAATTGATTGCCAATTTAGCAGACAATCCTAAGGATGCAAACTTCAACAAAGCATTAGAAAATGCAGTGAAAAAAAGTAAAACGACCAACACTTCGTTGATTGATTTATTTTTAAATGAATATAAAGCTACTGGTGCAAGCACGCCGATTGCTTCTTTCTTTGCTACAAAAGATAACTCCGCTGTAATCTCTGGTAACAGCTCTGAATCGGATGTCCGTAATTTCTTGGACAAAGAAGCTGACAACGCCATCCAAAACTCCTATAAAGTTTTGCGTACGCGTATCGATAAATTCGGTGTAGCTTCTCCAAACATCCAAATCCAACAAGGAACCAACCGTATCTTGATCGAATTACCTGGTGTAAACGATGAAGAACGTGTTCGTAAGCTTTTACAAGGTTCTGCGAAATTGGAATTCTACGAAACTTACCAAAACCCTCAGGTATATTCTTTATTAGAAAATGTGAACAGAACCTTGGCAACAACTTTGAAAGCTAATAAACCAGCTGCAACTGTTGCTTCTGATTCTACTGCTGCTACTACAGCTGCAGACAGCACTAAGAAAGAAGATAACCTATTGGCAAAATTAGGGGCTAACCAAAAGTCTACTGACTCTGCAACAGCTGACTCTTCAGCTCAACCTAATGCAGCTGCTCTAGCAGACAATCCTCTATTTGCCGTATTATCTCCTTCTACCTTCAGCCAAAACGGCCAACAACAATTGGCTCCTGGTGCTGTGGTAGGATATGCTAACTTGAAAGACACTGCTAAAGTAAATGCTTTGCTTGCTCGTCCAGAGGTAAAATCGATTATCCCGGGTAACTTGAAATTGTTATGGGCTGTAAAACCTGAAAACAATGCAAAGGATTTCCTTTCGCTATATGCTATCAAAACTACTGGTGCTGAAAACGGTCCTGTAATGACGGGTGAGGTAATTACCGATGCTCGTGACGGATTCGACCAACAAAACAGCCCTATCGTTTCTATGGAAATGAACGCTGATGGTGCTCGTCAATGGAAACGTGTGACTGCTCAAGCGGCACAAAACAGAGATGCAATCGCTATCGTATTGGATGGTGTCGTGTATTCTGCTCCTGGTGTAAACGAGGAAATCCCTAACGGTAACTCTCAGATCTCAGGTAACTTCACTATTGAAGACACCAAAGATTTAGCTAACGTATTGAAAGCTGGTAGGCTTCCAACAACTGCTAAGATCGTGGAAGAAGCTATCGTAGGTCCTTCATTAGGTCAAGTAGCGATTGATTCAGGTGTGAACTCAGCTGTTATCGGTATTATCGTTGTTATGGCGTTCATGATCGCTTATTACAACCGTGCTGGTATCGCAGCGAATATCGCGGTAATCTTCAACGTATTCTTCTTAATGGGAGTTCTTGCTTCCTTGAATGCTGTACTGACCTTGCCGGGTATCGCAGGTATCGTATTGACAATGGGAACCGCGGTGGATGCAAACGTACTGATCTATGAGCGTATGCGTGAGGAACAGGCTTTGGGTAAATCTCCTCGTCAGATTGTTGCCGATGGTTATAAACATGCCATGCCTTCGATCCTTGACTCGCAGATCACTACATTCTTGGTAGGTTTGATCCTATTCTTTACAGGTTCTGGTCCTATCCAAGGTTTTGCAACGACGTTAATGATCGGTATTATTACCTCTCTGTTCACAGCGATCTTCATCACTCGTTTGATTTTCGAATACATGTTGAGCAAAGACATGAAAATCACTTTGTCATTCCCTTGGTCAAATCATACCTTGAAAAATGCCAACTTCCAATTCATCAAGAAAAGAAAAGTTGCATACGGAATTTCAGTTATAGCGGTGATCCTTTCATTTGCTGCCATCATGCTCAAAGGTTTCTCTTACGGAGTTGACTTCCAAGGTGGTCGTACATATACCGTACGTTATGATCAAAACGTTGTTCCTGATAATGTTCGTGAGAACCTAGACAATGTATTTGGTACAACAACAGAGGTTAAGACCTTCGGTAGTGAAAACCAATTGCGTATCACTACTTCTTACCATATTGAAGAAACAAGCGATGAAGCTGACAATGAAGTATTAGGTAAATTGAATGAAGGACTTTCTAAAATTCAAGGAAACAAATACGAAATCCTATCGCAACAAAAAGTAGGACCAACCATTGCAAGTGACATCCGCGACCGTGCTATCTATGCGTCAATCTTATCGATTATCGTAATTGCTGCATATATCTTGATTCGTTTCCACAAATGGCAATATTCAGCTGGTGCAGCTATTGCAACAGTTCACGATGCGATCATCCTATTGGGTCTATTCTCGATCTTAGATGGTATCGTACCGTTCTCATTGGATATTGACCAACACTTCGTTGCAGCGATCCTAACCGTATTAGGTTACTCGGTGAACGATACGGTGGTTGTATTTGACCGTCTTCGTGAATACTTGAAGAAACCAAATGCACACCATGAAGATATGGGAACTACCATCAACAAAGCGATCAACTCTACATTGAGCCGTACCGTAATTACATCATTGACTGTAATCTTCGTGTTAGCTGTATTGTTCGTCTTTGGTGGCGAGGTTATCCGTGGTTTCTCATTCGCTATCCTTGTGGGTATCGTAGTAGCTACTTACTCTTCGATCTTCTTGGCAGCTCCTGCTATTTATGACCTAAGTGCTGGTAAACACTTAGCAGACTCTGCAAAAGAAAAAGACAAAAAACAAGCTAAAGTAGTAACTCCATAATACTTGGAATCTACCTGAAAAATAGAAGGCCCTGAAAATTCAGGGCCTTTTTTTATGCCATCCTAAATCCTTCCGTCAGAATACGCCTTTTATTATGTCAAAATAATGTTTATTCTATCATCACAGCCGGCATACTCTATATTTTTTATTAGTTTTGAATCTTAAACACAAGACATGAGAAATAAATTAATCCTATCCTCTCTTTGCCTTTCTTTAGGTGTATTAGCTGTGGGATGCAATAACCAAGCGCAGAAAACAGAAAATACGGAAGCACATGATGAACATGCCGGCCATGACCATGCTGCCCATGACCACTCTGCTCACGAGCACACGGCACAATCAAGCACCCCTGCTCCTGCTGCACCACAAACAACAAAAGCTGCAGCATTGAGTATCCCTGAGTTCAATTTCTATAAAGTAAAATCTGGAATCTCCTATACCAAGGCCGATCTGCCTGCTGGAAAGAATACCGTATTCGTACTGTTCGATCCAGGATGTAGCCACTGTCAAAATGAAACCAAAGGTTTAGCAAAGAATTACGATAAGATCAAGGACATCAATGTGATCTATGTATCCATGAATGACCCAGCTCTAATGGCGCAGTTCTTCACTACCTTCGGTAAGGAACTTGACGGAAAACCAAATGTTCAAATGCTGTGGGACAGAAACCAAGAGTTCGTACAGAAATTCCATATCCCGAATATGTTCCCTGCCAATTATGTTTATGGTCCTGATGGCCAATTGAAAACTTATTGGGAAGGTGAAAAAAACATCAATGAAGTAATCGCTGAATTTAACAAATAATGAGAATTGCCATCAATGGTTTTGGCCGTATCGGTCGCCATACCCTCAGAAATCTACTGAACAGAAACCTTAACCAGATCGAGGTTGTAGCCATTAATGATCTTGCAGACGCAAAAACATTGGCACATTTATTCAAATACGATTCGGTCCACGGACCATTGAATCGAACGGTAGATTTTGACGGAAACCATTTGATCATTGATGGCAAATCCATTGTGATCTTGAACCAGAGGAATCCAGAAGACCTTCCTTGGAAAGACTTAAACATTGACCTTGTTGTAGAATCCACAGGCTTCTTTGTCAAGGCAGAATTGGCAGCAAAACATCTGGACGCTGGAGCCAAACAGGTGCTCATCTCTGCCCCTTCCCCTGACAAAGAGATCCCTACCGTAGTATTAGGCATCAACGATAAGGATTTTGATTGGAATACCCCAATTTTCTCCAATGCATCCTGTACCACCAACAATGTCGCGCCACTGATCAAGATCTTGGATGAAAACTGGGAAATAGTAGATGGCTATATCACAACGGTGCATTCCATGACCGGCGATCAAAATCTCCATGATGCACCCCATCGTGACCTCCGAAGGTCTAGGGCGGCATCTGCATCCATTATACCGACAACTACCGGAGCTGCAAAAGCCATAACCAATGTATTCAAACATCTGGATGGTAAACTTGGAGGCGCCGGAATCAGGGTGCCTGTCCTAAATGGCTCTCTAACGGACTTCACCTGCAACCTTGCCAAAAAAACTACGGTGGAAGAAATCAACCAGAAATTTAAGGAAGCTGCAGAAGGTGAATTAAAGGATGTACTATACTATACCGAGGATCCCATCGTCTCTGTCGATATCATCAATAATCCCTACTCCTGCGTCTTTGATTCGGAACTTACCAGTATTGTCGGTGGTTTGGTCAAAGTAGTAGGCTGGTATGACAATGAATTTGGCTATTCTAATCGCTTGGTGGATATTCTCCAAAAATTATCGAATCGATGATCAGGTTTATCCAAGTTGATGATGCTTTGCCGTTAAGAAGCGCTGTATTGCAAAAAGGCAAAGCTCTGGAACTTTGTGTCAACCCCGAAGATTTAAGGCCAGACAGCTTCCATTTAGGGCTGTATGACGATGAAAACCAGTTACAATGTGTCCTGACCGTCCACAAAACCAACAATCCCAAGCTTCCACATGAAGGCTACCGTTTGCGGGGAATGGCAACTGCCCCTGAGGCCAGACGAAAAGGCTATGCAAAAGAATTATTAGGGGCTGCGATCGACCATATCAAATCCCAGTTGCATGGAGATTATCTATGGTGCATTGCCCGAGAAATAGCATACCCCTTTTATTTGGATATGGGCTTTGAATATATATCTGATGAATTCGAATATAAGGATGCGGGTAAGCACAAGGAAATGTATATCCCCTTTTACTAAGTGCCTATAACTCGCCTGCAACTCCCAGTCCAAACAAGGCAAAATCATATTTAACAGGATCCTTGGAATCCAGTAAGCGCAGATTTTCGGTCAGTTCCAAGGCTGTTTTCCAATTTACCTTATCCGATTGGATCAACCCGAACTTCCGGCCTACCCTTTCCACATGCACATCGCATGGACAGATCAGGTCTTTGGCATCAATCCTGTTCCAGATCCCGAAATCCACGCCCTTATCATCTTTCCTTACCATCCAACGCAGAAACATATTCAAACGCTTACAACTTGATTTCTGCATTGGCGAACTCACATGCTTACGGGTCCTTTCCGGAAAATCCGCCAAGGAGAAAAAATAGGATTTGAAACCATTTAAGGATTGCTCCACAGTAAACTCCTCTCCTTCCTCAATCTGTAAAAAAGCATCTTCCAAGCTATTGAAATGATGGTAATGGTAATGGAAAAAGCTGATGAAGTAAAGGAGATCGGTATCGTTGAAGGTCCTATGCTTGAAACCCAACATATTTTTCAGATCATGCTCCTGATGGTTGAGCATAAAATCATAGGGACTGCCATCCATACGTTGGATAAGCTCATTACATTTATTGATAATGGTTTTCCGTTGTCCCCAAGCCAATATGCTCGCAAAGAATCCCACGATTTCAATATCCTGCTTTAATGAAAATTGATGCGGAATACTGATGGGGTCATTAGGAATAAAATTCGGTTGGTTGAACTCTTCCACTTTACGGTCCAAAAATTCCTTTAATGATAAATCCATTGTTGCGAAAATAAGGAAAAGAAAGGAGATTGGAGGGAGAGTTTGAACCAGGATTGCCCTCGGCTCCGCTCGGGCTACGGGATAAGAGGATAGGCCAAGATTTGGGCAAGAACCAGGATTTGAAAGATTGGAGGATGGACCAAGATCAATAAACAGTTAAGCGACGGGTTGGTAGGAGCGTATCGCATACGCCCGCTGTATGACTTTGTTTGTATAAGCGTACAGGTCCTCCATCTTCGATGGGGATGACAGCAGTATTTGGACATTTACGTACAGATTCTCCTTCCACCGACCCTGTCATCCTTGACCTTCGGTCAAGGAACTGTACGCCAATCGCAGTTACAACCGAGGGCTAAGAAACTGTATGTGACAAAATAAATGATGGAATTATTTTTGGAAGTTTGGATTGTTCCGAGATGTTTCGTTCCTCAACATGACAGAAAAAATAAAGATTTCCAGCGAAATGTCCGCCATAATCTTGGTCTATCCTCGAATCTCTTGAATCCTGGTTCAAAAAAAGCCATCTTCCGATGGCTTCTATATTTTAATATTATGAATTGATTTCTTTCCAGATCATGTCCTTCAGTTGCTGGATATTTTTTCCGGTAACGGAAGAAATAAATAGGTAAGGAATTCCTTTTGGTACTTGAAGGGCCATTTCCTTTTCCAGTTCTTCATCCAGCATATCCGATTTACTGATTGCCAAAAGCTTTGGCTTATCCAATAATTCCGGATTATAGGCGGTCAATTCATTCAAAAGGATCTCGTATTCTTCAGCGATAGTACGGTCAGTATCTGCAGGCACCAAGAAAAGCAATACTGAATTTCTTTCGATATGTCTCAGGAAACGGTGTCCTAAACCTTTACCTTCAGATGCCCCTTCGATAATCCCCGGGATGTCTGCCATCACAAATGACTTCCCATCACGGTAACTTACGATACCTAGATTTGGCACTAAGGTCGTAAAGGGGTAATCTGCAATTTCAGGTTTTGCTGCCGATACCACAGAAAGAAGGGTTGACTTACCTGCATTCGGGAAGCCCACCAAACCAACATCTGCCAATACCTTCAATTCTAGGATCATCCACTCTTCTATGCCCGGTAAGCCCGGTTGAGCGAATCTTGGTGTTTGAACGGTAGAGGATTTAAAGTGCCAGTTACCCAAACCACCTTTTCCTCCCGGCGTCAAGATCTTGGTTTCTCCATCTTCGGTGATTTCGAATAGGACCTCTCCAGTTTCGGCATTCTTGACAACGGTACCCAGTGGCACCTCCAGGATTTCATCCTTTCCGTTTGCACCGGTACGCAAAGCACTTCCCCCAGATTCACCAGCTTCAGCAATAATATGTTTTCTGAATTTCAGGTGCAATAAAGTCCAGTGCTGATGCGACCCTTTCAGGATAATATGTCCACCACGACCACCATCACCACCGTCAGGTCCACCTTTTGCCGTGTGTTTATCACGGTGCAAATGGGCTGATCCGGCACCTCCGTGTCCAGAACGGCAACATACTTTTACATAATCAACAAAATTTGACCCCTGAGCCATATCTCTCCCTATTCAGAATATTTTTATTAATAATTATCGATAACGTTTGAAAGGTCGGCAAAAATCGTTTCGATTTCACCGATACCGTTCACTTTTGTCAACTTACCTTGGTTTTCGTAGTAAGGCAACACATGAATGGTCTTTCCGAAGTATTCTTCGATACGTTTTTTCAATTTGTCAGCTGCATCATCCGCACGTCCTGAAATCTCCTGACGCTTAGCGATACGCTGGGTAAGTTCATTTTCATCCACATCCAATGCAATCACTCCAGTAATCGACGTATTGTTCGCTTCCAAAAATTTATCCAATGCCTCTGCTTGAGCTACTGTACGTGGGAATCCATCAAAAATAAACCCTTTAGCTTCAGGATTGTTTTTCAACTCTTCTTCCAACATAGAAATTGTAATCGAGTCAGGAACCAAATTACCATCAGCAATGATCTGACTCACTTCTTTACCCAGTGGAGTCTGATTTTTGATGTGCCCTCTGAACATATCTCCGGTAGAAATATGGTGCAAGGCATATTTATCGATCAATTTAGCCGATTGGGTCCCCTTACCTGCCCCCGGAGGTCCGAATAAAACTAGGTTTAGCATAATGTGTTGTTATTTTTTTAGATGTAAAAAAACAAAAGCCTAATCCCGTATAAGAATTAGGCTCTTTCCAAGTGCGCTCAAAGGGAGTCGAACCCCTAACCTTCTGATCCGTAGTCAGATGCTCTATCCAATTAAGCTATGAGCGCGGCAACCAATACTATACGACTGACGCCCTTTCTGTTTTGGTGATGCAAATATAAGGAAATAATATCCTCAGCAAAATTTTTTTTTACATTTAAAACCAATTCCTTTCAGCCTCAATGACTTATTTTTCCCCTTTTCGGTGGAGGATTTCAATTTTTAAAGGAAGATGTTGTGGCTGTGTTTATAAAAGAAAGTGCGCTCAAAGGGAGTCGAACCCCTAACCTTCTGATCCGTAGTCAGATGCTCTATCCAATTAAGCTATGAGCGCATTCTTTAAAGGACAAATTGTCCTTTGAGGTGGCGCAAATATCGGGACTTTTTTAGATTTTCCAAATCCTTTTTCCCTTTTTTAATCATTTTCAAACTATATTTTGCTTATCGTGTTGATATTTATATATTTAAAATTATGGCGGAACGTATAATTAAAAGCAACAAGATCCGGATTGGGGATATCAGTATCTCCTATTATATCAAAAAGGCCAGCGAACAACCTGAAAAAACGATCATTTTCCTACATGGTTTTCCCTTCAATAAAAAAATGTGGCGAGATCAGCTCGAAAGTTTAGAAGATAACATTACTGGTATTGCAGTCGATATTCGCGGACATGGAAATACAACTAAAGGTCATGGATTTTTTTCCATCGATGTATTTGCTAAAGACCTCGGCGTATTCATGCGCAAACTTGAAATTGACAAAGCTGTCCTCTGTGGGGTTTCCATGGGAGGCTATATAGCCCTAAGGGCCTATGAATTGTATCCAGATCGGATTTCTGGACTGATCCTCTCCGATACCCACAGCAAACCCGATGAAAATGCAGGTAAACAGAAGCGTTTTGATGCCATACAGGCAGTACTGCAATATGGTCGCAGACCTTATGCCATTGGATTTATTGCCAACCTGTTCTCGAAAAAAAGCATAGAGTCCAACCCTGATGCTATAGAATTGATCAAGAGCAGTATCCGAAGGAACAGCATCGAATCCATCTGTGCAACCTTGCTGGCACTGGCAGCCCGAACGGACACTACGGAAGTCCTTCCAAAGATCAATATTCCCACCTTAGTGGTTCGCGGAAAGGAAGACAAGATCACCCCTGCCAATCTCATGGAAGAACTGTCAAAAGGAATCAAGGGGTCAAAATATATAGAAATGCAAGATTGTGGACACCTTCCAAACCTGGAACATCCTGAGGAGTTTAATCTCCACATGAATAAATTATTGCTAGAGGTCGATTAAACGGCCTCTTTTTCTTTCTCTATTTCTTGAGGAGTCTTACTGTTTTTCTTGGTCTCCTTCTTTTTTATCGGTACATCAGGAACCACTCTGTCCGTAAGCTCCTTCCCTTTCTCGATCATAAAAGATGCTTTGTCATAGTCCCAAATCCCAGCGATATTATGGGGGATATTGATCACATAATCGGGCTTGTACAGTTCAACCGACAGTTGGCTCAATCGTCTCCGCATCATAAAATAGGACTCCTGAAGCATGGATATGGCATTCAGTCCTTTTGCACCATTGTATGGCCCGTATTCAGCATCCGGTTTGCCATCGAGATTGACCGCAATAATGATGTTCCTTCGCTTCCTCCTGACATAGTTGATGGGCAATGGATTGATGACCCCTCCATCCACCAGATTCCAGTCCTCGCTTTCTATACTGGTAAAAACAGCTGGAATGGCAATGGATGCCCGAATGGCTTTGTAAACGCTCCCTTTATCAAACACAACTTCTTTTTCGCTTACCATATCGGTCGCGATGGCCCGAAATGGAATATCCATATCCTCGATGTTCTTATCTGGGAAGATATCTTTCAGGGATTCAAAGACCCGCTCGCCTTTGAGCAGCCCAAATTTTGGATTGGTAAAATCCATCAGTTTAAAGACCTGCCTTCGGGTAATGGACCGCATCCATTCTTCCAGTTTCCCCATTTTCCCTTCGACATAGGCCGCCCCAATCAAAGAACCGATCGAACATCCTACTACCTCATCAATTTCATATCCTTTCTCCTCCAAACTACGAATTACCCCAATTTGAACCAGTCCACGAGCTCCTCCGCTGCCTAAGACCAATGATACCTTGCGTTTACTTTTTAAGAAGTTCATCCTTAAAGTTAGAATTTATTTCCCGAAGCTCATTGTCATTTTGATGTATGTTTTTAATAGATGTTTGCAACATCTAAATATCATTGTTACTTTTGCTAACACTGTTAACTAAATGCAGCATGGGACTTACAGAAAGAAAACTCAGACAACAGCAAGAACTTAAAGAACAGATCATCATCTGCTCCCGAGAAATCGTCGAAAAAGAAGGTTGGGCTTCACTTTCCATCCGAAAGATTGCGGATGCCATCGAGTATTCTGTCCCCGTGATCTACAAGCATTTTGAAAATAAAGAGGCTATTGCTGCTTATTTTGTACAGGAAGGTTTTATCCAATTACTGGATTCCATCAATCAAGAGATAGACCCTCAGGAAAACATCGCAACAAAGATCAAACAGCTTTCGGTTGGATATTGGTTGTTCGCTGCAAAATACCCCAAACATTATGAGATCATGTTTGGCCTGGGAATCCCAACCTGCGAAAAAACCAATGAATCGGAAGAGATAAAAAGGGTGTCTAACCTGATGTTATCCCTGATCGATGAAGCGATCAAGGCCAGCGGAAAGAAGGAACTTGACCGATACCTCAAACTAAAGACCCTTTGGTCTATCCTGCATGGCATTGTCGCCATGGACTTGCTAGCCCTGAGCAGCAAGGAAAACATATGTCCATCGGCTGTCCTAGCGGACGCCATTGATGGCTATATCAAATCCATATTGATTTAACGTAAAATACTATCATAAATTTCAAGAGAATGAGCTTACTACAAGATTTACAATGGAGATACGCTACTAAAAAAATGACAGGAGCGGCTGTAGAACAAGAGAAGATTGATTACATAACCGAGGCTGCTAGGCTTGCCCCTACCTCTTCTGGATTACACCCTTTCAAGGTGATCGAAATCAGCAACCAAGAGATCAAAGAACAGATCCTTCCATTGGCATATAACCAATCGCAGATCGTTGACTCTTCACACCTGTTGATCTTTGCAGCATACGATGAATACACCCAAGAACGCGTGGATTCGGTATTCTTACAACAGGAGCAAGAACGTGGATTGCCTGCTGGCTTCGCGAATGACTATAAGAACAACTTGATGACCAGGTTTAACAGTCAGACGAAAGACCAGCATTTTGAACACGCCGCACGCCAGGCCTACATCGGTTTCGGTATCGCGATTGCCGCTGCTGCTGAACAACGTGTTGATGCCACTCCGATGGAAGGTTTTAACAGCCAAGCACTGGACCAATTCCTAGGACTTAATGAATTAGGATTACGTTCTGTAACCATCTTGGCATTAGGTCACCGCGACGAATCTAATGATTGGTTGGTCAACTTGAAGAAAGTTAGGATTACCAAAGAGAACTTCGTGATCAGCAAAAACTAATATTTCATCCAACATATTGGAAGAGGCCTCGAGAAATCCGAGGCCTCTTTTGCATACCTTTATTCCGAACTCGATCAGACGATCTAAAAGACCTCCAATTTTTAAGGGCAAAGGCAAGGCTTGTTAAGAAAGTTTTTTAGCCAATTTACCCATTCAAACTTTGTCCTTATTCGAGACACATTTCGAATTTTCCGAATATGGCTCGAATCAGGGTAAAGCTTCTCTCGAAGCTTATTCTTAGCCAAAATCTTATCCCCAACAAAGAAAATCCTACAAGTTATGCCGCTAATTTTGCTTCGAGCCAGCCAATTTTTGTATATTAAATCAGTAATCAACAAGGTATAGCAGATGAATAAAAGCTCAAAAGAAAAGATGATCGCAGGCGAACCTTATATCGCTTCGGGAGATGAACTATTTAAGGAAAGGCAACATGCAAAAGTGGAATTACAGAAGTTCAATCTAATGGACCCCACAAAGATCAAGGGGAGAAACCAGATCATCAAGCAATTGTTTGGGAAGACCACATCCCGATTCTTTATTGAGCCGCCATTCTATTGTGATTATGGATACAATATTGAAATCGGTGATAATTTCTACTCCAACTATAACCTGACCATTTTAGACTGTGCCAAGGTAAAGATCGGGGATAATGTGATGATCGCACCGAATGTGAGCTTATTTACGGCTGGGCATCCGGTAGATCCGGTGTTGCGGGTTGAAGGTTGGGAATATGCCCTACCCATTGAAATTGGTGACAATGTCTGGATCGGAGGAAACACCGTAATTAATCCAGGGGTAAAAATCGGCAGCAATACAGTTATTGGTTCAGGCTCTGTCGTGACCAAGGATATTCCCGATAATGTGGTTGCGGCAGGTAACCCTTGTCGGGTATTGCGAGAGATCAATATCAGGGATAAGGTATATTACTTTAGGGACTTGAAATATAATTTTGAGGAAGAATAAAAACATTTTTGAAGATAGAACCCTAGCGGACAATGTCAGTAAGTTTGTTTTTTTGTGTGTCATGCAGAGGTTCATCCAAAGCATTTAGGAATATTCCAAACCCTTATTTGTACAAAAATAGTATTGATTGCATTAGCGTACAGGTCCTTTACCTTCGGTAAAGGATGACAAGCGGTTTTAATGGAGAACCGTACATATTCCTTACTGATCGTTCAGAATCGGAAGTGTGCAATAAAAATGAATGATTTACAACTGTTCAGGTGAACACCAACGGGCAATGTCAGTATGTTTATTTTTTGCGTCATGCTGAGGTTAACCGAAGCATCTCGGAGAAATACGAACCCATAATTTGTTCAACATTATTATTGATCGCATTGGCGTACAGGTCCTTTACCTTCGGTAAAGAATGACAGGGTCGTAGAGTGGAGGACCGTACAGATTCCTTACTGATCGTTCAGAATATAAAGTGTGCAATAAAAAAGAATGTTTTAAACTTTTCAAATGAACCCAAGCGGGCAATGTCAGTATGTTTATTTTTTGCGTCATGCTGAGGTTAACCGAAGCATCTCGGAGAAATACGAACCCATAATTTGTTCAACATTATTATTGATCGCATTGGCGTACAGGTCCTTTACCTTCGGTAAAG